>JBEIGD010000023.1:0-60460 GCA_040382075.1 Opitutaceae bacterium | reverse complement strand
GGCGCACCGCGGCTGCTCGGCGCTTGCCCCCCTTTGCCAAGGATGTAGTTCTTCCGAAGCCTTGCCCAACCTCCCATGGTAGCCCCGACCCTGAGTCATCCCGTTTGGAACCCGACCAAGATCCGCCGGGTGGATGCAACGCATCCGACCGGAACCCAGGCCGTGTCGGTCACCACCGACGCTGGCCCGGGCGTGGCCAAGTTCATGGGCAACACCGAGGGCCCCCACGTTCTGGCCGCGGAGTTCATCGGCACCCGCCTTGCCGCCTTGCTGGGCCTGCAGATCTTTGAGTATGCAATCCTCACCTATGACGGGGTGCCCGAGATTGTCCTGGCATCAGGCGTCAGGGCTCAATCAGGCCCGGTATGGATCACCCGACGTGAGGAAGGCATTAACTGGAGCGGCAGCTCTGAACATCTCGATCAGCTCTCCAATCCCTCGGATCTCGCCGGCTTGGTCGTCCTCGACTCGTGGATCCGGAACTGCGACCGGCACTGCCCGGCGCGCAAACCTGCGCGAGTAAACCGTGGCAATGTGTTCTTCTCGCGGCTGGCGACGCGAGAGGGCACCTTCCGCTTAGTCGCGATGGACCATACCCATGTGATTACCTGCGGCCGTCCACTAACCCCTGCGGTATCCCAAATCGACTTCGTGAAGGACGAGACGGTCTATGGTCTCTTTCCCGAATTCGTCGACGCGATCGAACAGTGCGACCTGCAAGACGCCTGCACTCGCCTGGCCGCCATTTCGAAAGCGGCCATCATCGACGCGGTCACTGCCGTGCCGACCGGATGGGCTGTCGACACGGCCACGCGCCACGCGATCACCGAACTCTTGATCGAGCGCCGCAACTTCGTCGCGGAGAGTTTAACGTCTCGCGTCTTCCCGCAAATCGCGCTTCCCTAATTCCTTCCTTCCCCATGCACCGCGCGACTACAGGTTACTTCAGTGTGATCCAGTATTGCCCAAACCGCTCCCGACTGGAGGCCGCGAATGTTGGTGTGCTGCTCTTTGTGCCCGGAGCGGGCTACCTGAAAACCCGCTTCGCCACCGGCAATGATCGGATCCGCCGGTTTTTTTCGGATGAGGCCGGTGACCTCGAGCAGATCAAGATTACCAAGGGTATGGTGGCTAAGCGGCTGGAGGTCGAAGCTCCGGGGCTCACCGAATTGCCGGCGCTTGAGCACTTCCTCTCGCTCTTCGCCAACGAGATTGTGTTTAGCCGGCTTCGGTCCGTGCGGGTCGAGAACCCCGAGGCCGAGCTGAATCAGCTTTTTAAGGAGCTCGTCGGCGGCCGCCGGCAGCGCGACCCGAGGGCGACGCCACCGGCGCTCTCGCGTCTGCACTCGCGCTTCAACATGCCCGACATCGCCCCCAAGCTACGCCGGGATGTCCCCGTCAAGGTCCCGGTCCTTGGCAAGGAATTCAATGCGGACTACGCCTACCAGAACGGGCGCCTGAACCTGATTCAGCTGAAAGGGTTTGCCCAGTCGAGGGATTGCGATTGGCTCAACGAGGTCTGCAAAACGGCGGCGGAGGGCCGCTTGCTCTTCCTGCATCCCGACGCGGACCGCGGTGCCCAGCAACTGGTCATTGTGGGGGCCTTCCGGGAAACGAACGATGACCGACAGAATCGAGTGGGTGAACTGTTCAAGGAACATGACGTGATCTTCTATCCCGAGACGAAGGTCGATCAGCTCGCTCAGCAGATCATCCAGACCGCCCACTGAGATACGCAACCCGACATTTGGGCGGCGATTATCGGTGAGTGTGGCAGCTTCGAGGGATATCTCTTCGACACAGCTGGTCGTCGTCCGCTTACTTCTACCGAAGAGCGTCGCCCGCTCCGCTTAGTACGATGGCGCTGTCGTGAAGCTTTTCGCCCGACAGGCTTTTGGCCAGCTGCTCGATTGCGATGCTGAGCTGATTGATGCTGATCTTCATGGAGGGAATGCGGGCGTCAGAACCAGCCGGTGCACACAGCCGAAGACCATCTCCCGGTCCCTAGGCTCACCGGAAGCCTAGTTGGCACCAATGACAATCGCTGTCTCAGTGTGAAGCCCCTGAAGAAGCTCTTGTGGGGGATTCATTCCCGGCTCCCGAGGGGTTGGTCTTGTAGCGGTCATAGTCTGAAGGTAGGGAGACGGGATGGCTACCGCCTCTCAGCCCAGCGATTCGCTGCACCGCTTTTCGGCGGACCGGCCGTTGGAATCGGTCGGCGAAGACAAGCTGGAACGTGCCGGGTTCGCTGCCCGACTGGCCGGTGACATCCTCGGCTGGCACGGTAAGGACAGTCTCGTAATCAGCCTCAATGGCGCATGGGGAAGCGGCAAGACGACGCTCAAGAATTTCGTGAAGGAGAGTCTCGGCAAGCAAGGCACCCCGATTGTTGTGGAATTCAACCCGTGGGCGTGGAGTGGCCAGGAAAAACTGCTGGAGGGTTTTTTCGGGGCGATCCATGCCAAGTTCAAGAAGACCGACAAGGATGCGGAGACCAAGCAGCTCGCGTCGCGGTGGGAGTCACTGGAGGCGTGGACCAAACTGGGCGCGGAGATTTCCGACCAGATTGCGAGGGCGCTGGCACCGCTCTTCGGCGGTTCCGTAGCGTTCGCGCTGCTCGCCAACACCGCTCCCAGCGCTTGGGTCCGGACACCTGGCATGGTAGTCGGCCTCCTCGGCGTGCTCGTCTCAACTTTCTTTGCTGTCTTTCCAAGTATCGCCGGGCGCTACGTCGAGGCCCTCAAGGTCCGGGCCGGGCATGGCCGTCTTACACTGGCGCAGTTGCGCGCGGAGATCACCACCGAACTCGTGAAACTGCGCGACAGGAAGCGTCCGGTCGTGGTCATCATCGACGATATCGACCGGTTGAACTCGGAGGAGATCCGATTGCTCTTCCAACTGGTCAAGGTGAACGCCGATTTCCCGAATCTCGTTTATCTCCTGCTTTTCCAGAAAACCATCGTGACCGATGCGCTGGCGAAGGTCACGGCTGACAGCGGTGATGAATACCTGAAGAAGATTGTGCAGGTTGAATTCGATGTGCCGCACGCTTCGCGCGAGTTGATGCTGGCCATCTTCCGTGATGGACTGAACCAGATTCTCGACTCCGACCGGATCAAGATGCGCTGGGACAAAGGGCGGATCGCGGACTTGTTTGAGGACGATCTGTGGCCGTATTTCCAGACCTTGCGCGACGTGAAACGCTTCCTGGGCACGTTCGACTTCTATTTCAATGGCCAGCTAAACCAAGGAGTCCTGGAGGTGAACCCGGTGGATCTTCTGGCCGTCGAAGTCCTTCGGACGTTCGACCACGAGACCTACCTAGCGATCCGTGATGCTCTGGGCTATTCGTTCCGGGGCAGCCTCGCGCGACTGCTTTTTGGCGCAGAGGAGCGCAAGGAGCGCATCACGGTCGAGATTGACGCCATCGTGAACCGTCCCGGGCTGGGGGAGACGCAGAAGAGCCGTTTGCGCGCCGTGCTGCGAGCGCTTTTCCCGGATGAGCACGACGGCGAGTTCATGGCAAAGGCCGAGCGCGATCTGCGCATCTGTCATCCCGCCCTTTTCGGGAAATACTTCGAGCACAGCCTGAGCGATACGGCGACCTCGGCCGCCAGCATCCAGGCGCTCTTGCAGTTGGTCGGGCACCGCGAAAAGTTCGCCGCTCGGCTGCTCGAACTGTGCCGCTCGGGCGAAGTGGAGGAGGTCCTCAAGAAGGTCCGCCTTTCTTTCGAGGACATACCCGCCAGCGCGGCCGAGAGCTTCATCGGTGCGCTTTTTGACGTGGGGGACGAGCTGCCCAAGGCCAAGATGGACCTGGTAAGCCGGGAGCTGACCATTGAGGCCGCCCGAATGTGCTATTGGCTCCTGCAAAAATTGCCGAACAGTGCGGCGCGCCAGCTGGTGTTGGATCGGACGCTCGCCACGACCAAGGGTGTTGTCGTGCCGGTTGTGGTGATCGGGATTTTGCTGCCCCCCCGCAATAGGAAAGAGGAGCGCCCGCAGCTCTTGGAACCGGCTGATTTGGCGGCCGTGCAGCAGGTCGTCCTCGCCCGGATCAGGGAAATAGCAGCCTCTGGCGCAATCTGGCAACGGCAGCATTTCCAGCTCTTCCTGTATCGCTGGCGGGATTGGGCGGGACCGGAGGAGGTAAATGGCTGGCTGCGGGGTGCGCTGGACACGCCTCAGCGTAAGCTGGAGTTCCTGACGTTCATGCTGAACGAGAGCATCGTGAACGGGCACAGGCTGGAGTATTTCCTCAACGCAAAGTCGCTGGAGGAGTTTGTGAACCTCGAGTTGCTGTCAGAGGATGTCGCCAGCGCGCCCGGCACCGATACGGACCGGTTGGCGGCGCTCGCACGCGCCCTGCTGGCCCGCGCACTGAAGCTAAAGGTGGCCGGACACCATTACGCCGAGGTGCGCGAGCGGGGCGATTTTGGGTCGGAAGAGTGACGGCCGCCCTTTTCGCCCCCACGCGAGAGGCCGCATTTCGGGCGGTTCGCGGCCTGAATTTTTGCCTCCCGGACTCTCATCCGCAATGGCCCAGGTTCCGTGCGTCCCGTCAGGACATCGCCTACATTCCGATCCAAGGCGGCTTCATCTAGGGGGGCGGTGTTCACGGGTGTTGCAGGCTGTTGTTTCGGTGTCGTGCAATTGCCTGCGTTGCCCAAACTGTGCAGTGCAACCCCCTAAAGGGGGTTTGCACAGTTGCACAGTGCAGGAGTGAGCAAAGGTGCGCAGGCGCGCAGAATTGCACTAAATTGCAGGGATTCGGGGTCATTGTTTGTGGGGCTTGGCTCCGAGTGAGTAATGCCCGGCCGGCTCACGGGCGCGGAGGTATCCGCCGTTCTTTGCCTCAGTGATGCGTGACTGAATCGTACGTTGGGAGGCTCCGGTTTCGTCGCGCAGCCGCTCCACGATCTGACCGCGCTTGATCGTCTGTCCCTGCATCTTGCAGGCGTCCCGGACTACCCTGACGACATCCCCAACGCTCACGGCCTGGCCGCGGCGCTTTCCTTCGATGTCGTCTTTCCATGCTGCCAGTTCGAAGTCCGGGTCCGCGTGGTAAAGCATCGTCTCGGGGTCGAGCATCAGTCCGCGCGGGGCGAAGATCGGGGCGTTGTTCGATTTCTCGCAGGTGACGACCAGGCGGGCGCCGTCCTCCGAGTCGCCGGGCCAGACGGCAATCTCGCAGCGTGCCGCGGACGGCAACGCCTTCCCACCGCGGGAAAGTGATGCGCCGGCGTAGCGGTTGCCAGCCTGGGCGACGGTGCCGCCGCCGGTCCTGGCGTGATGGGCGACGATGGCGGCGGCGCGGGGTGCGTCCTCGCGCAAGAGCTTCATCAGGTGGCGAACGGAATCACGAACGTCCTGATTCTTGTTCTCGTCTCCGCCCACCATGTTTGCCCAAGGGTCGAAGGCTACAACGTCCGGCCTGTGCTCGCGCAAGGTGGCGCCGATGGCTTCGCGGCATTGCTGGTCCCCAAGGTCGAGCATGGCGTCGCGTGGTTCCGCCAGGACGTGCAAACGGAGGTTTTCCCGCACAGCGGCTTGTTCGGGCTCGGTGAGGGCGCGGAGCATCCGCTCAAGGTCATACTTGAGGCGGGCGCGGCTGTTCTCGTTGCCGATCAGGAGCCAGCGGGTCGGGGCGCCGTGCATTGGGTGGCCAAGCCAGGGCCGCCCGGTGGCGCCACAAACGGCGCCGTGCAGGATAAGCCGACTTTTGCCCACTCCAGGCGGGCCAATCAGGACGGTGATTTCCTCGCGCACTAGGTATCCGCGGCCGGCTTCACCAAGAATTACGGAATCGGCAGGCGGCGACCAGGCGAGCAGGTCGTCGGGCCTCCAGACGGTGAGGGACCGCGGCGGTTCGGGTTGGACCTCTGGTGCGGGTCCGTAGTTGATGATCTGGGCTCCTTTCATGTGTGGCACTCCATTCCCGAGAAAACGTCTAGGGGCGGCTCCAAGTGCTCGGCGTCGGTCGCGGCGAGAACGTCGCTCAAGTCCTTGCAGGGCTGGGCGAGCCTGAGGCCATCGACTGCGGCGCCGGCCTCCCGTAGTTGGGCCGCCCACCGTGTTCCCGCCCGCTCCCCGGCGGCGTCGCGGTGCTCGAAGATTCGGACACGCTTCCCGCGGAAATAGGCCAGAGCGTCGGCGGAGATTGAGGCGGAGGCGCCGGCCATGAAGCAGGCGGCAACGCGGTGGTGCCGGTCGTGCAAAAACGCCAAGGTGAGGACGGCGAGCAGGTCCGGGCCGCCTTCGCAAAAGGCGACGATCGGCCGGTCCCCTATGTCGGCGCAACCGATCGGCCAACTGCCATCCGAGCCGGCGAGGGTCCAAGCCTTCGCGTCGATCTTCTCCCACCGTTGGCCGTCCATGCGTCGCACCTGGGCCGCGTGCCGGGCGGAGTCGGTGAGCAGCCAGGCGAGGCGGTCGGTTCCGTTGTCGATCTTGCGGCACGTCCAGAACATCCCCCGGCGGTGCGCAATCTCGAGGCCGGCAAAGAGCGGCCACCCTCTGAGGTGTTGCAGGTCCGCAAGGTCGATGATGCGCGGCACCATGAGCGGCGGAAAGGTGAGCTCCCGCGGGGCCGGGGCGTGGCGAGGCGCCGGGGCCGGGGCGGTGCCTGCAATGTCGATCAGTCGGGCGATGGCCTCGGCGGTGGAGCAGCCGGCGGCGCGTTTGAGGAAGGAAACGGCGTCTCCGGCGTCTCCGGTCGCGTGGTCTTTCCACAGGCGTCCGCACGCGGAGACTGAGAAGGACGGGCGCCGGTCCCGACGAAAGGGCGAGCGGCAGGAGGGGCGCGGCTCCCCTGGCAATCCCAGGTGGTGCCACAGGTCCGCGATTCCCACCGTCTCCTTGGCGCGGTCCAGGGCGGAGCGGTCGATGGATTGACGGGCGGCGGCTTCCGGTGCCTCGACGTGCCGCACGCGGGCGGCAACGAGCCCTCTGGGTGAGGCTCCGGGACGTGATAAGGCGGTCATTGTCAGTTGTTCTGCGGTTTCAAGGTTCTGAGGCGCTCCATGCCACAAACGCGGATCACCTTCGCAGACCACGCCTCGACGAGGCGCGGTGCAGGCGATACGCGGCCGCGCGGTCGAACGTAGGGTGTGTCACGTCTGCACCTCTTTCACGGCGAGACGGGCGCGGGCCTTCGCGAGACGGTAGACGAGGGCACGGCGACTGATGCCGATGCGGCGCGCGTGCTCCTCCTGCGTTTCCTTCCTGGTGACCAGCGGCGCAAGGTCGCTGAGGATTCGCTCGATCCGGTCGAGCCGCTCGAGCAAGGGGTCACGTGGCGCGGCGCTCATCTTTGGTGCTCCGTGCTGCGCGGACGAACGATCGCGAGGGAGGTTCACGCGCGACCTCCTCCGACAGATCGGCGCGCCTCGAATGCCTCGACGGCGACCGGATCAAAAAGCATCTTCCGGCCGCCCAGCCGGATGAACGGAATTCCGTTCCTGCGAACGAAGTTGTAGAAAGCCGCGGGCGTCCGAACGGTGTAGCCGTAACGCTGCATCGCCCATGCGGACGATTGGAGCCGAAGCTCGGTGTTGGGTTGAGACGTGGTTTTCACGTCCCAACGCATTGATACAGAGAAGAACGTTTGGGGAGACTCTTACTCCTAACTTTCCCGCGATTTCTTAGGATTCACCTATGAAAGCACAGCCTTAACTTTCAGCTTTGCATGAGGCCGCGACGCGAGCTTCCGGCGCGCGTTTTCAACGTCCTTTTCGTTAACCTGATGTTCTTCCTTCCTGGGAAAAGCACAGTTTACCTCCGAGGCGATATACTGGTCCTTCTTCTGTAGGAGCTCCTCGCGTGCTGTAATTAGAAACTGGATACGGCGTGCTTTACTGCGCTTTTTGAACTCCTTTCGAGTCGTTACCATGAGCTCGAGGGTTTCATCGGGCCTATTTTGGAACGCCTCGCAAAATGCTTCCTGAAGCTCGGAGGCGAGTCGCGGGTCGAGAGCGAGGGCGAACAACTCCGGCGTGTGATTCTGCGGAAACAGGAAGTCGCGCTGCGAATGGAATTTCCGGGCCGCGCGAGAAAGCCTCAGTTGAACAAACCGGGCGAACAACTTCGCATGCGGTGTCATCACCGTGCCGCGTAGCTTGCCTAGCTTCTTCATGCGGATTCCTCCTTGATCGGAACGACACGCGCAAGGCCGACCTCGCCTCCGGGCCTCACGGCAAACCATGCCGCGCCCTCCGTGCTCGGCAGAATTTGAAACCACGCGAGCCCGTCCTTCTCCGTCGCGCGTCCTCGGTAGTGCTTCCAAAGGACATCCTGCGCGCGGTGGGTCAACAGCGTGGCGGTGAGTCCGGGATTCTTGAAGGCGCCGCAGTGGTAGCTTGCGAAGCTATGCCTGAGGCAGTTTCGGAAGCGCTCGCCGACGAAGCCGGCGGCCTTGAACATCTCGGCCTTGTGTACGGCGTACATCCGCGGCGCCGTCTGCCAGCAGGATGCCGGCGCGCGCTCGACCCAACTCCAGCAGTTGCCGGGCAAGCCGTCGATGTAGTGCCGGCGGCCGCTCTTGTGTTTCTTGCCGGGCAGCGTGATGCCGCGTTCCGCGAGATTGAGATCAGCCAAGACGAGCCGGGCGGCGCTCGAAAAACGCAGTCCGGCGAAAGCCTCAAGGGCGAGCTTCGCCACGCTCGGGTGGTCTCGGTTCACGGCGAACAGGTGCCGGCCTTCCTCGACGGTCAGGAGGTTAATCTCGCCGTCCTCCTCTTCGTCGATGTCGACCGCCGCGAACGGATCGCCTTGCACCAAACCCTCCGCGCGGAGCCACGTCCAGAGTCGGCGCGCGTTGGCGCGGTGGTGCCGCCGCGAGGCCGGGCTTGCCGGGCGATTTTCGAGAACGAGCGTCGACAGCCACGTGCGGAAGTCGGCGGCGGCGATCGTGCCGATGGGGCGATCCGCGCCGAGATACCTGACCAGACGGTCAAGGTGGAGGGCGCGATGGGTTGCGGTATCCCTCGCAATCTTCCGCTCGGTCTGCGCGTCCAGGTAGCGCCGCACGGCTTCCTCGAGGGGGAGCGGGCGGTGTTTCTCGGCCCAGAATCTGCCGACTTCGAGCAAGTCGGCGTTTCCGGTGATGCGCCGAAACTCCTCCCAGCGAGCCGCCTCCGCTGGCGGGAGCACGTGCATCTCCTGCCGGGCCTCCTTTCCTTGGCTGGCGAGGGTGGAAATAAACGCGGTGCGCTCGCCTTCGGTGGGAAATTGCCGCGAGTGCCGGCCGGTTGCCGACCTCCAGCGCACGCCGTAGGGCAGGGGTCTGTCCGGGCGGTGAATTAGGGTGAATCCGCGTGGCGTCCGCTTTGGAGTCCGTCGCGGGGTCCGGTTGGCGTCCGTTTTCATGCCCAAAATGGGGCACTCTGCGCATTCTTGCGCAAGCCGATTCCCTCGGAAGGGTGAAGATGGTCGGGGCGGTGAGATTCGAACTCACGACCTCTACGTCCCGAACGTAGCGCTCTACCAGGCTAAGCTACGCCCCGATCACATCTCTGACACCCATCTTGCGATGGGAAAGGAGAGCAAAGGGGGCGGTGGCGGCGGCAGCAAGAGGAAAAGCGGGAATCCTTCAGTCGCCGGTTTTCAGCCTGAAGGTGAGGCAGTTGGGGCGTGGACTCGGCGCAGTTCCCAGTCTGCCGTGGCTGCCACCAGGGTGGAGAGCTCAGCGATGAAGCGTGAATCGAGTTCGGGAAACGCCGCCCGCTCCATCGGCCCGAGCACGATCCACTGGGCGCCGCTGGCCAGAAGATTCTCGCGGGCGGTGGGCGCTCCGCGGTAGATCGCCGCGACCGCTTCGGTGCGGGCATTCATCTGCGGTACCCCATGGAGCGTCATTCCGGATGGGTTGGCGGCGACCACGCGTCGACCTGCGAGGATCAGTGCCGGGTGATTCAGTTGCGGCCCGGTGAGAAGCAGGGCGTCTGGCGATGTGTGCTCGCGCACCAGTTGCGCGAACCGCTGCTCGTCGGCGTTCGAGATCACGGCCGGACGGCGCCTCTCGGAGATGATCGACTGGATGCCGGACGCGCTCATGAGCGCCGCGAGAATCACGGCGGCCGCGCCGCCGGCGAGGCCGGCCTGCCACGCCCGACGCAGCCACCACGCGCAACCCGCGGCCGCCGCGAGTGCCGTCGCGGCGAAGAGCTTGAGGTTATCAAAGACGAAGGGCTGGAACGCCCAGAGGTAGCCGAGGGGGAGAAGCAGCCACCAGCCCCAGGTTTCCCGGCGAAAGTGCCTGCCCGCAAACAGCCAGGCGGCAGCCCCGAGCGTCATCCAAATGCCCGTGTTCCACGCCCAGTGTTGGGCCATCGCGGTCCAGGGGTTTTCGCCACCGGTGCCCGTCATCCAGCCCGGAGACCAGCGCAGGAAGGGTGGCTCGGACTGCGCCAGTTGCACGCGGGTCCAGAACACCTGCGGCAACGCCAGCAACGCTCCCACCAGTGTCGCGAGCGTCCATCCGACTCGCCGTTGCCAGGGGGAGTGGCACACGAACAGCGGCGTCACCACGCAGGCCAGGATGACCAGTGCGTGGGCGCTGACCAGAGGGAGTCCGCCGGCGGTGGCGCCGGCGAGGACGAAGCCGGCGCGCCTCGTTTGGGTGCCGACAACAAGGTGCCGGATAAGCAGCGCGATGCCGGCGGCGGTCGCCAGCCCGATGAACGCGACGCGCATCGGCCAGACGATGGCGGTGGTGAGATTGTGAAAGTGGAGCCCCAACTCCCAGTCGTTCGCGTAGTCGCGGGCCAGCAACGCAGCGGACCATGATGGTGCGTCGGCGCCCAGCACCGCGAGAGCGGCGATCCCGAATCCGCCGGCGAGATGCCAGATCAGCAACGCGAGGAGGCTCGCGGCACGGGAGCGCAGCCACAATCGAAGCAGGGCCGCGACGGAGACGAGGAACACGGCTGAGGCAACGACGTTGCCGATCCAGAACGCATCGGAGAGCGACACGCCCGCGGCATGGAGCCAGCCCGCCTGGAAATCGGGAAGAAATGGGTAACCCAGCGGCCAGTCAGGCAGATGCGGGTAGCTCAGCCGGGTGAGGTTGTCGCCATGCGCAAAGGAGGTGGCGAGCGCGGCATGGAACGACTGGTCCTCCCAGCCGGCTCCGGCGCTCCACAGCGCCCCGTCGCGTGGGTGCAGGCAGTGCAGCCAATGTCCCCAGATGTGAAATCCCCACAGCGCGAGCAGTCCGAGCGACGGCAGGGACCTCGCGCGCCGCATCGCCCCGCGCCACACGGCACGATCGCGCTGCCAGCGCTGCGGCGAACGGCGGAGCGCCCGCGCCTCAACGACCAGCAGGGCCGCGAGTGCGAGAAAGGTCGCCGGGATGGACTGCGCAAGGCCCACGGTGCGCGCGAGTGCGAAGGGCAGCCAGCAGGAGACGACGAGCAGCAGCGCGCCGGCGACTCCGAGTGAGGCGGCAAGATTGAGTCGGGGGACGACGCGCCGGACGAACAGCAGCGCCCAGAGGCCGCCGAGGGTGAAGAAGGAGAGGGCGACGATCATGGCCGGAGCCGTTGGTCGTCTCCGGGCACCAGCGTGCGCAGATAGGCGGCGAGCTCAGTCCACGCGCGGGCGCGGTGGCTGAGCCGGTTCTTCTCACCCTCGGGCATTTCGGCAAACGTGCGCGTCTCGCCCTCGGGCACGAACAGCGGGTCGTACCCGAAGCCGGCGCCGCCCGCAGGGGTCTCGCGCAGGGAGCCCGGGCAAATCCCCGCGAAGCTGCGAATCGGATGGGATGTGCCCACCAGCACGAGCACGCAATGGAAGGCCGCCCCGCGGCGCTCCTTCGGAACGTCGCGCAGTTGTTCGACCAGCTTGCGGAGATTCGCGGCGGGGTCGCCCTGGGGGCCGGCGTAGTAGGCCGACTCCACGCCGGGCTCGCCGTGGAGGGCGTCCACGCAGAGCCCGCTGTCGTCGGAAAGCACCCAGCTCGGCGCCGGCAGGTTGGATAGCAGAGCGAGGGCCTTCTTGGTCGCGTTCCCCACGAAGGTCCCAGTGTCCTCGTTGACTGCCGGCATGCCTCCCGCGGCGCGGGCGGACACGATCTCGATCGGCAGGCCGGAGGACTGGACCAGTTCCTGGAACTCGGCGACCTTGTGCGCGTTACCCGAGGCTAAATACAGTCTCATCAACGTACAGTTTTTCCGGATACACGATGTGGCCCCGGGTCAGGAAATCGTCGCCGAACGTCTCATGTCGGACGTCACGCAGGCGGACGGCGTTTCCGAGGCGCTCGGTGCGCAGGCCGCTGAAGGCGCTCTTGGCCCGGTCGTCCGCGAAGAGCATCGGCGAGCGGTAGACCATCAGGTAATCGAGCTCGCGGAGCTGGATGAGCTCACTGATCAGCTGGGATCCGCCCTCGATGAAGATGCCGCTGATTTTTTCATCGATACAACGGCGTCGGAACTCACCGATGTTCACCCGCTGCGTGGGCGAGGGGATGATCCACACCTGCACGCCGAGATCGCGAAGCTTGCGCACGTAGCCCAGGCCACCGTGCTGCGTGGTCACGACAATCGTGCGATGACGGTATTGATCGGTGAAGAGCCCGGGTAGATTGCGCTCATTCCACAACCGGAGACGACCGTCGAAGACGAAGCGCCACGGGCACCACTCCTCGTCGGCGGAGCGTGCGGTGAGTTTCGGGTTGTCCGTCGCGACGGTGCCCGCGCCGACGGCGATGGCCGGGAAGAGGCGTCGCCAGCGGTGGACATCCGCGCGCGCTTCCTCGCCGGTGATCCACTTGGAGTCCGCCATCCGCGTGGCGATCTTTCCGTCCAGGGTCGTGGCGACCTTCGCCGCCAGCAAGGGCGTGCCGCGCGCTGCCCAGTGATTGAAGATGAGATTGAGATCCGAGCACTCCCGCTCCAACACGCCCGAGATCACCTCGATGCCGGCGTCGCGCAGGACGTTGAAGGCGCGCCCGGCGTGGCTGGGCAGGGGATCGGTCGCGCCGACCACCACCCGGCGCAGGCCCGAGGCTCGGATCCGGTCGCAGCAGGCACCGGTGCGGCCGACGGTGGAACACGGTTCGAGCGTGACGTAGAGGGTGGCATCGGGGCGTGGTGGCCGCCCGAGCGCCTCGAGCGTGACGCGCTCGGCGTGCGGTCCGCCGTCCCGGGCGTGGTGACCCTCCGCCACGATGCGTCCATCTTCCACGATGACCGCCCCCACCATGGGATTCGGGGCGGTGTGGCCCCAGCCGCGCCGAGCGAGCTCAAGCGCCCGGCGCATGAATCCCTCGTGGACGGCATCGGGGGCGTGGTTCATGCACGCACGAAGGGGTTGGTGGCTTTCTCGTCCGCGACCCGCGTGGACGGACCGTGGCCGGGATAAACAACCGTGGCGTCCGGCAGGGTGTAAATCTGCGAGCGGATGCTCTCGGCCAAGGTGGCGGCGCTGCCGCCCGGAAGGTCGGTGCGTCCAACGCTGCCCGCGAAGAGGGCGTCGCCGACGAAGGCCGCGCCCAGAGACGAAAAATGGAAGAGGACATTGCCCGGGCAGTGGCCCGGCACGTGGCGGCATTCGACCGGCGCACCGAGCGCTTCCCAGCACTCGCCGGGGGTCAGCCAATGGTCGACGTGGATCGGGTCCACGCGGATGCCTCCCCGCAGGAATACGGTCATCACCTCGGGCGTCTCAATCAGCGGCTGATCGGCGCGGTGGGCGCGGACGCGCGCGCCGGATTGCTGGACGACCTCGGCGCCGCCCTGCGTGTGGTCCCAGTGCCCGTGCGTGATCCAGACCTCCCGGAGTGTCGCTTGGCTGGCGCGGAGCAGCGGCTCGATCTTCGCCCAGATGCCCTCGGGAGCGTCGATCAAGACGGCCTCGCGCAGTGTGGGCGCGACGAGCAGGTACGCATTGGTCTGGATCGGGCCCGAGGGCAGGACATGCAGCTCCATCGCGGGTACAGGCTTTGACTGCGGGAGAGTTCGGGCAATCCCAAACCGACCGACCTCGGGGACTTCCGGGAGCGAAGGGGAGGCTGGCGAGGCGGGGCCGTCGGCGAAGGCTTGCGCGGGGAGGGGATTGGCTCACCGTAGAGATGCCGACGGGCGCCGCGGACCCCGGAGGCTTGCTCAACCCCCTTCTTCCCTCCCCATGCCTACTGCCTCCACCCTGAGTCGTCGTTCCTTCCTCCAGACTGCCTCGGTTGCTGCGGGAGCCCTGTCGTTCCCGGCCGTCCTGCGCTCGCAGCCGGCGGGCACGCCCTCGCCGATGAGCCGCCTGAATGTTGCGGTGATTGGCGTTGGAGGCCGCGGCGGGGCCGCGGTCGAGGGCGTACGCAACGAGAACATCGTCGCCCTGTGCGACGTCGATTCCGAGCGGGCGGACGCTTCGCTGAAGAGGTTCAGCGAGCGCCACGCGGAGGCGGCCGCGCGGGCGGCAGGGGCGGAACGCTTCGACGACTTCCGGCGGATGTTCGACAAGCTCGGCAACCAGATCGATGCGGTGACGATCTCGACCCCGGACCACATGCACTACCCGGCGGCCCTCGCGGCGCTACGTCTCGGGAAGCATGTGTTCGTTGAGAAACCATTGACGCACACCATCTGGGAGTCGCGGGAGCTCACCCGGCTGGCGCGCGAGAAGAAGGTGGTCACCCAGATGGGAAATCAGGGACATGCGGGCGACGGCTGCCGCCTCCTGAAGGAATGGGTCGATGCGGGAGTTCTCGGCGAGGTGCGCGAGGTGGTGAGTTGGACGGACCGGCCTTTCTATCCCCCGTGGCGCGCGCCGGTGGGTTCATTCGCGAAGCCGGATCACTCGAAGTTCCTTCCCGTGGTGCCGTCGACGCTGAACTGGGATGCCTGGCTCGGCGTGGCGTCGGAGCGCAATTACGATCCGGCGTACCTCCCCTTCAAGTGGCGCGGCTGGTGGGATTTCGGGACCGGTGCCTTCGGCGACGTCGCCTGTCACATCATGGACGGTGCGTACTGGGCGCTCGGCTTGGGTGCCCCTACTGCGGTCGAGGCGATTTCGACTGGTGCATCGGACGTGGCTTCGCCGTTGGCCTCCGTGGTGACCAACTACTTCCCGGCCCGCGGGAAGATGCCGGCGGTCAAGTACACGTGGTCGGATGGTGGACTGCTTCCCGTGCTGCCGCCGGATCTTGAAATGGGGCGCGATCTCAATCCCGAGGCCGGCACGATTCTCTTTGGGTCAAAGGCCACGGTGCTGTGCAGCTTCTACTACGATTCGGTGCGCATCATCCCGGAGATCAAGATGCGCGAGCTCGCTCCCAGTCTTCCGCCCAAGACGATCCCGCGCGTCAAGGACGGTCCGTTCGCCGAGTGGCTCCTCGGTTGCAAGGGCGGGCCGCTTCCCGGCTCCAACTTTGAATATTCAGGTCCCTTCACGGAGTCCGTGCTGCTCGCCAACGTCGCGATCCGCTCGCGGCGGCGGATCGAGTGGGACGCGGCGGCGCTGCGCGTCACGAATCTGCCGGAAGCGAATCGTTTCGTGACGAAGGAATACCGGCCGGGTTGGCTCTGACCGGTTGGATTTTTCGCGCTCCGTTTCAGAGTGGAAATCGTTGCGTGCCTCTCGCGGGACGCTACGGTTTGGCCCATGGTTGGAAGACTTCGCCATTACTGTTTCTCGTCTGGATTGGCTGGGCTCGTGCTGCTCGGGGCCGGGGCCCAGGCTGGGCGTGGCGCGGAGGCACCGATTCACTTCAATCGACAGGTCCTACCGATCCTGTCCGATGCGTGCTTTCACTGTCACGGCCCCGATGCCGCGACGCGAAAGGCGGACCTGCGGTTGGACCAGAAGGAGGGACTCTTCCGGACAAAGGACGGTCTTTCCGTGGTGGTGCCCGGATCGTCGGACGAGAGCGATCTTTATCAGCGCCTGATCAGCCCCCACGAGGACGAACGGATGCCGCTGCCGGAGTCGGCGCGGCAACTCAAGCCCGCGGAGATCGCCATCATCAAGGCGTGGATTGAGCAGGGAGCGCCGTGGTCGTCCCACTGGGCCTTCAGCCCGCCGGTGCGGGCCGCGGTTCCGGCGGTCTCTGACGCCCGGCTCACCGCGCGCGTCCGGACGCCGATTGACGCCTTTGTGTTTTCCCGTCTCGCGGCGGAGCATCTGGAGCCCTCGCCTGAGGCGAGCCGGGTGGAGCTGTTGCGACGCGTCTCGCTGGATCTCACCGGCGTCCCTCCGGCCCCGGAGGAGGTGGAGGCCTTTCTCGCGGATGCGGCTCCGGACGCCTACGAGCGGCAGGTGGATCGATTGCTCGCCTCGCCGCGGTACGGACAGCGCTGGGCGTGGGATTGGCTGGATCTTGCGCGCTATGCGGACACGAACGGATTTCAAGGCGACCCGGAGCGCACGATGTGGCCGTGGCGCGATTGGGTGGTGAACGCCCTAAATGACAACGTGCCGTACGATCGATTCAGCATCGAGCAACTGGCGGGCGATCTCCTGCCGGAGGCGACCGTCGAACAGCGGATCGCGAGCGGATTCCACCGCAACACCATGTTCAACGGAGAGGGCGGACGCATCCCGGAGGAGACCCGCGTCGAGAACGTGTTTGATCGCGTGGAGACCACGGGAACCGTTTGGATGGGGCTGACCTTCTCGTGTGCGCGCTGCCACGACCACAAGTTCGATCCGATCAAGCACACGGATTATTTTTCGCTCTACGACATCTTCAATCAGATGTCCGAGATCGGTGCTCCGCCAGGCGGGCGGACGGGGCAGGTCCCTCCGCTCCTGGACTTGCCGACTCCGGCCGAGGCCCTCGCGGTGCAGGGTGCCCGCGAGCGCATCGCGGTGATCGGCAAGGACGTGGAGGAGCGCGAGCGCGCGCTGTTTCCGCGCGCGACGGACGCTCCCTTGGCTTCGGCCCCGTCCGCGCAGGCGCTCCCCGGGACACTCCCCCAGAACTTTGCCGCGGTGGCGCCGGCCGAGCGCTCGGTCGGGGCGCTCAACGAGGCGATCGCGCACTTCAAGGGTGCCGGCCAGCCGGAGTATGTGGGCGCGCTGGAGCGTCTGGTGCAGGCGGCACGCGAGCGGGATGATGCCGTGAGGCAGGTCACGCGGGTGATGATCATGGACGAGATCGAAAATCGCCGCGAGACCGTGGTGCTGGCCCGCGGTAACTACGAGGCGCGGACCACGACGCGGGTCGAGGGCGCGATTCCGGAGGTGTTTCGATCAGCGTCCACCCCGGCGGATCGGATGAATCGGCTCGATCTCGCGCGCTGGCTGGTCTCGGCTGAAAATCCGCTCGGCGCGCGGACGGCGGTGAATCGCGCCTGGCAGGCGTTCTTTGGAGTGGGATTCGTCAAGACGGCCGAGGACTTCGGCGTGCAGAGCGAAGCTCCTTCTCATCCCGAGTTGCTCGACTGGTTGTCCACGGAGTACGTTCGCTCGGGCTGGGACACCAAGGCGCTGCACCGTCTGATCGTCACCAGTTCGGCGTATCGCCAGTCTTCCCGCGTCGCTCCTACTCTGTTGGAGAAGGACCCCGACAACCGGCTGTTGGCCCGGGGTTCACGCCACCGGTTGCCGTCGTGGATGCTGCGGGACCAAGCGCTGGCGGCGGCGGGATTGCTCGTCGACCGATCGGACGGCCCGGGCGTGTTGCCCTACCAGCCGGCCGGCATCTGGGAGGAAGCGACGTTCGGGACGAAGAAGTACTTCCAAGGCAAGGGCGAGGATCTCTACCGGCGCAGTCTCTACGTGTTCTGGCGGCGCATCGTGGGTCCGACGTCGTTCTTCGACTCGGGTGCACGGCAGGTTTGCACGGTGAAGGTGGGCCGAACCAACACACCGATGCACGCGTTGGTCACGTTGAACGATCCGGCGTTCGTCGAGGCCGCGCGCGTCCTCGCGCAGCGCGTGCTTGAGGGCACCGCGGATGATGACGCATCGCGGATCGATCGCATCTATCGACTGGCGTTGGCGCGCCCCGCGCGGGCGGACGAATTACGCATCCTCGGCGCCCGGATGGCGACTCTGCGGGCGCAGTACGGGGCCGATCCCGCGGCCGCGCGCCTGCTCGCGAGCAGCGGCGAGGCTCCGCGGCCCGCCGAGCTCGACCCGATCGAGCATGCGGCTTGGACCGCGCTTTGTTCACTCGTCCTCAATCTTGACGAAACCCTCTGTAAGGAATAATCCCATGGATCCACTGACTGAGGGACACGCCCTCTTCACCCGTCGTCAGTTCTTCGGCCGCTCGGCTTTGGGTTTGGGCACCGCCGCCCTGTCCTCGCTCATGAGTCGGGATGGCTTGTTCGCCGCGCCTCCGTCGCACCGCGGCGTGCCGGGTCTGCCGGAGTTGCCTCACTTTGCTCCCAAGGCCAAGCGGGTCATCTATCTGTTTCAGAACGGCGCCCCGTCTCACGTCGACTTGTTCGACTACAAGCCGGCGCTCAAGCAATGGCACGGTCGCCAGATCCCGGACGCGGTGGTCGGCGGCAAGCGGTTTTCGACGATGACCGGTAACCAGACTGAACGACCGGTCCTGGGAGAGATCACGCAGTTCGCGCAGCACGGCCAGTCTGGAGCCTGGGTCTCGAGCTTCCTGCCGCGGACGGCGGAGATCGCGGATGAGCTGTGCTTCGTCAAGTCGATGCACACCGAGTCGGTGAACCATGCCCCGGGTATCACGTACTTCCTGACCGGCTCCGAGATGGCGGGGAGGCCTTCGATGGGCGCGTGGCTGAGCTACGGTCTCGGAAGCGAGAACGAGGACCTGCCTTCATTTGTCGTCATGACTTCGCGCGACAAGGAAGCGAGCTGCGGTCAGATCTTCTACGACTTCTACTGGGGCAGCGGCTTTCTCCCGAGCAAGTACCAGGGAGCGGCCTTCCGCGGTCGCGGTGATCCGGTGCTTTACTTGTCGAATCCGCCGGGCATGAGCGCGGAGGTGCGGCGCGGGTTGCTCGATGACCTCGCTCATCTCAACGAGATCAAACGTGAGGACTTCGGCGACCCGGAGATCACCACCCGGATCGCCGCGTACGAAATGGCTTACCGCATGCAGACCAGCGTCCCGGAGCTGACGGATTTCTCGCGCGAGCCGGCGTCAGTACTGGAGATGTACGGACCGGATGTCCGTCGCCAGGGGAGCTTTGCCTACAACTGCCTCATGGCGCGGCGGCTCGCTGAGCGCGGCGTACGCTTCATCCAGGTGATGCATGCGGGCTGGGATCAGCACCGGAACCTCAACTCTCAGTTGAAGATCCAATGCGACGACACCGACGCTCCCTCCGCTGCGCTCATCCGTGATCTCAAGCAACGGGGCTTGCTCGAGGATACGCTGGTGATTTGGGGCGGCGAGTTCGGCCGGACACCCTTCTTGCAGGGAAAGATCGACGAAGTGAAGAGCTGGGGCCGAGACCACCATCCGTATGCGTTTTCCCTCTGGATGGCGGGTGGTGGCGTGAAGCCGGGAATGAGCTACGGCGCGACGGACGAGTTCGGCTTCAACGCCGTTGATCGCCGCGTGCATGTGCATGACTTCCAGGCGACGGTGATGCACCTGCTCGGCATCAATCACGAGCGTCTCACTTACAAGTTCCAGGGACGAAACTTCCGACTCACCGACGTGCACGGTCACGTCGTGCGAGATATCCTCGCCTGATCGGTCGGAGAGCCATGGCCGAGTGTGCGGTGCCGGCGTGAGCCGGCGAAGCGTGCACCTGCGTCTGGTGGCGCGGGGCCGATCAGGGCGCCTCGGCTCAGGCGATGAGCGACTCGATCAGGTCTCCGTGTACGTCCGTGAGTCGGAAGTCGCGGCCCTGAAAACGGAAGGTCAGGCGGCGATGATCGAGGCCGAGCAGATGCAGGATCGTCGCGTGCAGATCGTGCACGTGGGCGCGGTTCTTGACGGCATTGAAGCCCAGTTCGTCGGTCTCCCCGATGATGCGACCGGCCGGCGTGCCGCCGCCTGCGAACCACATCGTGAATGCGTCGATGTGGTGATTTCGTCCGGTAGTGTCGCGGTTTTCGCCCATCGGCGTACGGCCGAATTCGCCGCCCCAGATGACCAGGGTGTCCTTGAGGAGTCCGCGCTGTTTGAGGTCGGTGACGAGTGCGGCCTGCGCCTGATCGACCTCGCGGCAACGGGCCTCGAAGTCGCTCTGGAGGTTCTCGCCGGGGCCGCCGTGGCTGTCCCAGTTGGTGTGGTAAAGCTGGACGAAGCGCGAACCGCGCTCGACGAGTCGGCGAGCGAGCAGGCAGTTGCGGGCGAACGAAGGCGCATCGTCGTGGATGCCGTACAGCTCTCGCGTCGCTGCGCTTTCTCCGCGTAGGTCCACGAGCTCGGGGGCGCTGCTCTGCATGCGGCTGGCCATTTCGTAGGCCGCGATCCGGGTGTGAATTTCCGCGTCACCCGTCGCCACCGCCTGTTGGAGATTCAGGTCGCGGAGCGCGTCGAAGGTCTGGCGCTGGCGGGTCGCCGATACGCCAGCGGGGTTGGTGAGGTTGAGGATCGGATCGCCCTGACCGCGGAAGGGCACACCTTGAAACGTCGTCGGAAGAAATCCAGTTCCCCAGTTGACCGATCCACCGCGAGGCCCGCGTGGTCCGGACTGCAGGACCACAAAGCCTGGCAGGTTCCGTGATTCCGTCCCCAGTCCGTAGGTCACCCACGATCCCATGCTCGGGCGACCGAACTGGCCGGAGCCCGTGTTCATGAACAGCTTGGCCGGCGCGTGATTGAAGAGATCGGCGGCGCAGGACTTGACGATGGTCAGGTCGTCGACGACCCGGGCCGTGTGCGGCATCAGGTCGGAAACCCAGGCACCGCTTTGCCCGTGGCGAGCGAAGGCCCGTCGCGAGCCGAGCAACTGGGAGCCGTGGCTGGTCGTCATGAACGCAAAGCGTTTCCCGGCGACGAGCGAGTCGGGCACGGGCTGACCGTTGAGTTCGTTGAGGCGCGGCTTGTAGTCGAAGAGGTCCAGTTGGCTGGGGCCGCCCGCCATGAAGAGATAGATCACCGACTTCGCCCGGGCCGGAAAGTGCGGGGCCTTAGGCGTGGTCGGATCCGCGGGCTGGGCGGGTCCGGCGGCCCGGGCAGATTGGTCGAGCAGGGCGGCGAGCGCGACATTGCCGAGCCCGATGGCGCAGCGACTGAGAAAGTGGCGGCGGGTCAGCGCATGAAGGTGTGCGGCAGCGTCGGCCGGGAGGGAATCGAGCTGGCTCATGAGCGATTGAGGGTTTCGTCGAGGTTCAGCAGGACGCGTCCGACCGTGGTCCAGACTTCGGATTCGGAGGCCGCCTGACCTGAATCAGCGGGGAGACGCAATTCGGCCAGAAGGCGCCGAAGACGCTCGAGTTCCGGCGCGGTGGGCTCACGCGACACACAGAGCTGGAAGCCGGTCCGGAGCCGTTCGTCGTCCGTCGTGGCCGCGCGTTGGAGCCGTTCGCCAAGGGCCTGCGCGAACTCGAAGAACTGACGGTCGTTGAGGAGGGTCAGCGCTTGGAGGGGAGTGTTGGAGCGAACGCGTCGCGTGCAGGCGCTGAAGCTGTCCGGCGCATCAAAGACCGCAGCCGCCGGGTGAGGCGTGGCCCGCCAGTGGTGGGTGTAGAGCGCCCGACGATGGCGATCGTCGCCTTCGCTGGTGAGCCACGCGCGGTTGACCTGACCGAGGCCCATCACGTTCTCGGGTTGCGGCGGAAAGACCGGAGGCCCGCCGAGACGAGGAGCGAGGAGTCCACTGGCGGCGAGGCCCACGTCGCGGATCCATTCGGCATCAAGCCGCAGCCGGATCTGGTGCGAGAGGAGCAGATTGAGCGGGTCCTTCTCCGACAGGTCGGGTCGTGCGGTCGAGGAACGACGGTACGTCGCCGAGGTCACGATCTTGCGATGCAGTGCCTTCATGCTCCATCCGCTCTCGGCGAAGTCGGTCGCGAGCCAGTCGAGGAGCTCCGGGTGGCTCGGCCGCGAGCCCTGCAGTCCGAAGTCGTTCTCCGTCTCGACCAGCCCACGGCCGAAGTAGACCTGCCAGACGCGATTGACGAACACGCGGGCGGGAAGCGGCTGAGCGGGATCGAAAAGCCAGCGAGCGAGGTCGAGTCGCGTGACACGCGGCCCGGCCGCGCGGAGCGGAGGCAGGATCGCGGGGGTGCCGGGACTCACCACCTCGCCCGGCCGGGTGAAGTCTCCCTTGATGAACAGGTGCGTGGTGCGGGGTTCGGGCAACTCCGCCATGACGAGCGTCGTCACCACGCGGTTTTGGCTGCGCTCCAGCGCGGTGAGCTTCTCGAGTCGTCGATTGTATTCGGCGTCGTCGCGGACGAAGTAACCGTAGAGCTGGCGTCGCTGCCCAGCGGTGAGCTGCGCCCACGGCTGCATGACGTTGTGCTGCATCTCCGGCTTGAGCTGGGCGAGGACGGCTGGGGTGATCTCTGGCCGCCAGACGACATGCGCCGGATCCCGGCTTTCGAGATAAGAGTAAAGTTCGAAGCGCGCCGTCTCGACCTCGGGACTCGCGCTGGAGTCGGAGCCCGTTTCATCCGGAAACTCCAGCACGCCGCCCGGCCTGCTGCTCCCGTGCCCGTCATCCACGGTCTGATTGAAGAAGGCGTAGAGCTGGTAGTACTCGCGCTGCGAGATGGGATCGAACTTATGGTCGTGACACTGGGCGCAGGCCAGGGTCAGCCCGAGGAACGCGCTGCCGAAGGTGCCGACGCGGTCGTTCACGGATTCGACGCGGAACTGCTCGGGATCGATTCCTCCCTCCTGGTTGATCTGCGTGTTGCGATTAAAGCCGGTGGCCACGCGCTGATCGCGGGTCGCATCCGGAAGGAGGTCGCCGGCCAGTTGCTCGATGACAAACTGATCGTAGGGAAGATCGCGGTTGAGCGCTGACACCACCCAGTCGCGGTACTTCCAGATCTGGCGAGGAGCGTCGACCGAGTACCCGTTGGAGTCGGCGTAGCGCGCGACGTCGAGCCACGGCCGGGCCCAGCGTTCGCCGTGCTGCGGCGAGGCGAGGAGAGCGTCGACCACGCGCTCGTAGGCATCGGGTCGTCGGTCCGCCAGAAACGCGTCGATCGCTTCCGGTGTCGGTGGAAGTCCCGTCAGGTCGAGGGTCACGCGACGCAGGAGGGTCCGCCGATCCGCCTCCGGGGACGGCTGGATGGCGGCCTGGGCCAGGTGCGCCTCGACGAAGGCGTCGATCGGCGAGTTGCCGGCGGCGGGTGGGGCGGGGACGGAGGGCCGGATGGGCGCAATGAAGGCCCAGTGATCCTGCCACGGTGCGCCTTCCTCGATCCATCGCTTCATCACCTGCTTCTGCTGCTCGGTCAGGGTCCGGTGCGAGTCCGGCGATGGCATCACTTCCTCGGGATCGGTGCTGAAGATGCGAGCGATCAGTTCGCTCTGGTCCGGTGCTCCCGGAGTGATCGCCGGCAGTCCCGACTTTCCGCCGGCCAGTGCGGCGTCCCGTTGATCGAGTCGCAGGCCGGCCTTGCGTGAGCCGGGGTCGGGTCCGTGGCAGTGGTAACAGAAGTCCGAAATGATCGGCTGAACGTCTCGCGCGAAGTCGACTGTGCTCGTCGGCGCGTCGGCAGCCTCCAGCCCGCACGTGCCAGCGACCGTGAGGGTGCCTGCGACTCGAATCCAGCGGGGGTACCAAGCCATGATTCCGACCGAAGCCTGCCGACGGGTTTTCGCATCTGGCAACCCCTTTCGGCCTCTGAATTTTCAGGCAGATTCTAAACGACGTTGCCGGGCCGGGCGCGACGGCGCACGCTGCCCGGACTGAGTCCGAAGCGCTGTCGGAAGCTCTTCGCGAACCCAGAGGTGTCGCGCCAGCCGAGCCGGGCGGCGGTGTCGGCGGCGGTCGTGCCGCCGCCTTCGAGGAGGGCGTACGCCTGCGTCAGGCGGAGGTCCTGGAGCAGCCGCTTGGGCGAGTTGCCCAGGTGTCGAAGGAAGAGGCTGCGGAGGTGGGCGGCGCTCAGGCCCACGGTGCGCGCGAGCTCATCGAGCCGAATGGGCTTGCCGAGGTTGCGATGAATCCAGGCCAGCGCCTCGACGAGCCGCGGATCGAGCCGCGCGGCGGGGAGGTTGTGGCCGAAGGCGCGGGTCAACCAAAGTTCCATCCAGCGGTTCGCGCACGCTTCACCGGTCGGCGTGCGCTCCTGCCACGCTTCTACCGCCTTCAGAAAGAAATCGCCAAGGTCCGGGGCAAGGGCGGGCGTGACGGTGAGTTCCGGAGCGAGCAGGGTGAGGGCATCACGCTGGTCGGCGGTGGTCCACTCGACGTGCACCACGGCAAGCCGGAGATCTTGGCCGTGAATGCTGTGGGCCTCGTGGGCTGGCAGGACCAACCACGCGGGAGCGGCGAATCGAGTGTGGCGACTACCGCTGCGGACCGAGCCGTGGCCAGCAAGAACCCGGATCACATCGTGGTAGGGAAGCGTGCGGCGCGCTTGCCGCCAGCCAACCGGCATTGCCTGCGTGCCAGCGACAATGACCCGGGCGCGGATCTGATCGAGAAAGAGCGAAGAAGATTCGCAGCGGGGGTTCACGCGGTCGGCGACAGCGCCGTCCCGAGCGAATCGGGCCGGTACGTAACCGCGAGGACATTCGCGCGCCAGTTCTCGGCGTCGGCCCGGACTTGGTCCGGGCTGCGGGGATCGCCGACCGCCTTGATCAGGCCGGGCAGCCACTTTTGGCCGAAGCGCACGTGCTGGGTCTCGTCCGCGATGTCGTAGCTCCAGGTCATCGCGCCGACCGTGTCATTGTGTTCAAGGGCCTGCTTGAGACCCTGGTGCTTCCCGGGGAACGCGTCGGCCTCCTGCGTCGTGAGGGCGGCGTAGCGATCGTGCGGCGCGAGGGTCTGGCGAAGCCGGTAGGCGGTCGTAGACAGAGGCACGTCCTTGAAAGCGATGCCGAGGGACTTGAGCTTGAGTTCGCCGAAGGTGGCGTGGCGCGACTCATCCCACATGTGCCGGGCGGCATCGAAGTAGAAGTCCCACGGCATGTCCGGGGCCTCGAAGAGGAGGGAGGCGCAGGAGTCAGTCGCCTGCATCTCCATCATGAAGTTCACGGCGAAGTAGCGCTCGCGCTCCGTGTAGGGGCTGTTGGCCGGCGGTTCGGCGTGCCGCGTGGCCCGGGCGACGAATCCGCGCGGCAGGGCGCCGTCCCCCAGCGGGAGCCGGCCGACCTTCCGGGCGGCGCGCATGGGCTCGCTGCGCCGGCGCTCAAGGACACTCAACTCCGTCTCCAATTCCCCGAGCGCGACGAGCACCCGGGCCTGGAAGATCGCATCGGGTTCACCGAGACGCTGGCGAGCCTCGCCGGCCCACGCGATCTGGGCCCGCAGCAGGTCCCGGTTGGCCTCGAGCAAGGGAGCGCTGGGCAGGTCATACACGCTCCGGGTCGCCTGCAGGAACGCCTCGATCCACTTCAGCAACTGCGGTTTGACCTGCAGGTAGACGGCCTCGAGGGCGTCGGCGGAGGACGGTGCCTCGCAGAGGCACTCCAACAGCCTTCGGGCCGGCGCGGATGCGCTGAGGTGAATCTCGGTGGGGATCACCCCCAGCTCGCGTTGCCGAACCCGCAGGTCCTGGACCATCCGGAAATCCGCGAACACGTGGAGCGGTAGGCCGCAGCGGAGGTCCCACTCCTCCAGCGCGGGTACAAAGCCGGCCGCCACGCGGGCGAGCTCGGTCTGGAAGTCGGCGAGGTTCCGGAGGGCCAAACCGCGTTCGCGCGGGAGGCTGACGGAGAGGACGGCGGCTTCGGGAGAGGGCGAGGGAGAGTTCATGATCGGAACAAGGGGTTACGGAAATCATATGCCGTCACCCTCCGCCCGTCAGGAGCGAAGATTCGCGGAAAAGTGAGGCAAAAGCGCGTTTCGCACCGTCGCTCGCCGGCCCGGGGACCTAGTCGGAGGCCGCGCCGCTTCGGCGCGGCGCATGGCGCGAGCGCAGTCGCGCGTCCGGCCAGCGGACGCGAGTGCACCGCCGGCGTAATGCGATCCTCGACTCCTCGGGTCTCGACTCCCGGGGCCACGGGTCCTGGACGCGCCGCGGGAGGAGTTCCCCTCACGACTCGGCATGGGGCGAGAGCGTCCGGCGCAGCGTCCGGGCCTCCTCCAGCAGCTCGCGGGCGGCGTCCCGCAGGGTGGGCTCCCCGGGAGCGGGGGAAGCGGCGTCGTCTGGGTCGCCCAGCCCGACTTCGCGGAAGGCGCGGAGACGTTCGAGGATCAGATCACGGATCTCGACGGCATTGTCGACGCCGTGGAAGACGCCGGTGTGCAGCGAGTTGGAGAGACCGCCCTCCTCCGAGTCGCCGCCGCCGCCGGCGGACTGGACCTGAAGGTCGGCGATGCCGAGCAGGCGCTGGACGGGATTCTGGCGCACCATCACCTGCTGGATGTTGGCGAAACTCATCGTCATCTCGTGCAGCTGCGTAATGCCCTGTCGGATCCGAAGGCTGCGGTCGGTGACGAGGTACCAGCGCAGTTCGTAGTCGAGGCGGACCACGGCGTACGTGAACGGCAGCGAGGCGAGGAAGCCGAGCAGTAAGAGAGACTCGATGATCGTCGCGAAGGTGAACACCGACGGGGGCAGATTGCGGGCGACGCGGGCGGTCGTCTCAACGGGACCCCGACCCGGGCGATTCGCCCGGCGGGGCCGCGCGGGTGCCGGAGTGGATGCGGCGTCTGGAGCGACGGGCCCGCCGGCGACCGCGGACGGCGCGCTGGCCGGCGCAGTCGCCGCCGGGGCGGGCGGGGGAAGCGAGCGGAGACGCTCCACCTCATCACGCACGAGTTTCAGGAAGGCGAACGAGAAGAGAATGCCTCCGAGCGCCGCCGCTTGACCGAGTGCCCAGAAGCCCACGCGGAGGTGATAGAAGCGTCGTCCGGCGTGAAACACTCGGAGAGATCCGGCTGCGCCCGCGGGAGCCGAGGGCGCAGCGGGAACGCGGAGGGCACTCAGGAGGTGCTCACGGATGCGCGCGTTCATGACGGTGGGCGGGGGGCGGGGGAACCGGAGTCGGTTGCCGAGCGCAGCGCCAGACGCAGCTCCCGGAGTTCCGTGGCCACGGCGCGCAGGGTATCGACGAGTTCAGCGTCGGGTGACGCGCCGACGTTGGTCCCGGCCGTGGAAGTGGCGGGCCCGCTGGCTCGCACCCCTCGCATGCGGTTGTAGAGAAAGTCCCGGATCGCCTCAAACTCCCGGAAGCCTTCCAGCGTCATCTCGGCGCCCGCATGGCCGCTCGCCGTCTGGATCTGGACGCGCGCCAGTCCCAGCCAGCGCTCGACGACGTTGGATCGCAAATGAATGTCCTGGATGCGCGCGTAGTGGATGATCACCTGCCGCCGAAAGAGGATTCCCCAACTCATGGAGATTCCCTCGTCGGAGAAACGGTAGCGCAGGGTCTGGTAGCGGAACCAGGACGGCAGGATCGTGACCGGAAAGAGGGGAGGGATGGCGAGGCTCCGGAGAAGGTAGTACGTCCAGAGGCTGGCGTGGGGGCGTTCCAGAGAGAGGATCACGGCCTCGTCCGTCGAGGAGGGCATGAGGCGATCAAGACAGGTGACGGACGGTCCGCAACCCTCGCGTGGCCTCGCGGCACCGCTTGGCGTCGTCTGACCGACTTCCCGGACCCGATCCCGCCCCGGCGCGGGTTCGATTTGAGAGGGAGCCGGGTTCGTGGCCGGCATCTGGCGTCGTGGGACTTCCGGAGGCGCCGGCATCGCCCGGCGGGGGGGTGGTGCGAGCGGCGGGAATCGAACCCACATCAACGGCTTCGGAGACCGCTACACTATCCATTGTGCTACGCCCGCAATCTGCCACCCTGAACGGCCAAACGGTGGGGCTTGCGTCCCCGGCGGCAACCCCAAAATGCGCCGTCCGGGCCGGTCGCGCGAAGGCACAAAAAAGGCCGGCGTAAGCCGGCCTTCGGAGGAGCGAGAGGAATGAAAATCAAACGTCGGGCTTGGTCTTGCGCAGACCCTGCACGCGATCGCCTTCCTTCCATTGGCTGCGCTTCTTGAGCAGATCAACGCGCTCGAAGCGCTTCAGAACGTTGCGCTTCACTACGATACCGGAGGAGCCTTGCAGGCTTTTGTGCTGGGACATGGCGAAGAAGGAGTGATGGTTACGGTTGAAAACGATCAGCTTGTACCGTCGAGACGCACCATGACAAGTACTTTTCGCTGACTTGGTCGGCTTGTACGACCACCCACTCGGGGGTCGCATACGGATGGTGCGCCAGGACGTATGATTCGGCGCGAACCACGTGGTCGGCGGGAAGCTTCACCATCAGCCGATACTCCTCGGTCGTCTCGGTCTTACCCTGCCAGCGGTAGACGGAGAGGACGGGGCCGTCGATTTGCACGCAGGACGCGAGACCGGTCGCGATCAACTCGCGGCCGAGGCGCTCCGCGTCGGAACGCTGCGCCGTCGTGGTCCAAGCGATTGCGAGCATGGTGGCCCTCGGCCGATCTCACTGCGCCTGCTTGGCGGTCTTGTAGGCGACGGGAAGTTCGCCGGGCGGAAGGGCGAGCAGGTCGTAATCGCGGTAGCCGGTGATCTCGACCTCGGCAAACTGCCCGACCGGCAGGGTGCGGGGGACGTACACGCGGCCGTCGATGTCCGGCGCGTCGGCCTCGCCGCGAGCGACACCGGGTTCCTCCACGAGGACGCGGAGACGGCGACCGACGAAGGACGCGC
Source organism: Opitutaceae bacterium (assembly GCA_040382075.1). Taxonomy (GTDB): domain Bacteria; phylum Verrucomicrobiota; class Verrucomicrobiia; order Opitutales; family Opitutaceae; genus UBA6669. The sequence goes on along the minus strand of JBEIGD010000023.1, from coordinate 31,786 downwards.
TCACGCTCGCGGCGATTTCCTTCTGCAGTGCCATGGTGCGGTGCCAGCGGGATTCCTTGGTCTTCGCGGGAATCTGCTGCTCCATCTTTGCCGCGCGGGTGCCTTCTTCCTGTGAGTAGCGGAACACGCCGAGCCGCTCGAAGCGCGTCTCGCGGATGAAGTCGCACAGCGCGTCCACGTCCGTCTCGTTTTCGCCGGGGAAGCCAACGATGAAGGTGGTACGGATCGCGATGCCGGGGATGCCGGCGCGGATCCGGCGGATGAGATCGCGGATGTAGGCGCCGCTCGTCTCGCGTTGCATGCGCTCGAGCATCGGTTCGCTGATGTGCTGGAGCGGAATGTCGATGTACCGCGCAACCTTCGGACACTCGGCGATGGTCTGGATCAGTTCGTCGCTCCAGTGCGCGGGGTGCGTGTAGAGGAGCCGGATCCAGAAGTCGCCCTCGATGGCGTTGAGCTCGCGCAGCAGGGTGGTGAGTGCCGTTCCGCGCCGGGAGTCAACCGGGGTGCGCGGGTTGGGCCGCTCCTCCCAGGTGTCCATGCCGAAGAACGTGGTGTCCTGCGAGATCAGGTTGATCTCGCGCACGCCCTCGCGCACGAGTTGGCGCGCTTCGGCGACCACGCTCTCGACGGTGCGGCTGCGGTGCCGCCCGCGGATCTGCGGGATGATGCAGAAGGTGCACGGATGATTGCAGCCCTCGGCGATCTTGATGTACGCGAAGTGTGCCGGAGTCAGGCGGAAGCGCGGCGTGTCGTAATCCGGAATGTAGGTGGAGCGACCGCTGACGAAGTTCGCCGGCGCCTCCTTCTTGCCGCGTTCCTTTTCGTACAGCTGCTCGATGATCGGGGCGACCTGAGTCACCTGATCAAGGCCGATGAACGCATCCACTTCGTCGCTCAGCTCGCCCGAGAGATCCTTCGAAAAGCGCTGCGACATGCAGCCGGCCACGATCAGCTTTTGCTCGCGCCGACGCTTCCGCAGGCCGCGGTCCTGGTGCACCTGGAGGATGTGGCCGATCGACTCTTCCTTCGAGGAGTCGATGAAGGAGCAGGTGTTGACGATCACGACGTCGGCACCTTCGGCGTCCGGCACGACCGCCATGCCGGCGCGTTGGAGGTGCCCGACCATGATCTCGCTATCGACGAGGTTCTTGGCGCAACCGAGGGAAATGAGGCTGACTTTGAGCATGGGAGCGGAGGCGGTGCGGGCCGGACTGTCGTGGCAAAAGAAAAACCCCGCGGGAGGGTTCCCGGGGGGTGAGCGGCAGGGGACCCGACGCGGCAAACCGCGTCGGCGACGTTACTTCTTGGCCTTGTTCGGCTTCTTGGCCGCAGCCTTGCGACGTTTGATGCGCGCGAGGCGGCGCTTCCGTTTGATGACCTTGTTGTATTGTTTGCCCATAGGAGAAAGAAGTTTCGGAAAGGCTAAGCGTCGCCCGTGCCGCCGGGAGAGTCAAGCCCGGGAGCCGCCAGAGCGGGATCGGGCTCGCCGGCGATCACGGCCTCCGCAGCACGGGTCCAGCGGTACACGAGGGGGCCGCGGGCGCGTTCCAGCTGCTTCACGAGGGGGGCGAGGGACCGCCTGGGCAGGGTCAGGGTGGTCGCGCCGGAGGCCTCGCAACTCAGGACGCGAGCGTAGGGCTTGAACACCTCTGGCCGTCCGATGAGGCGCGCCAGTCCGGGAACGTCGGCGGATCGAGGGGAGCGATCGAGCACGAGGCAGGCGTACGGCAGGCTGCGCAGGTCGACGCCGGCGCGCTGGGCGAAGCGCACCCAGTTGCGATCGGCGTGCACGCCTGGGGGCGGTGCCGCGAAGTGGTGGCACCAATCTCGCTCGTGCTCCGCCGCGAGCAGCCCGCACGCGGCGTGATGGGTGCAGGGAGCGATTACCCGTGCTCCCCCGGCGACGAGGCGATCGCGCCACGCTTGCACGGTGCGGCTCACCGCGTGCGTCCCCGGCTCAACCCACACGACGCGTGGTGCGCGCGCGAACACAGCCTCCAGGCGCGACTGGTCAGCCGCGGAGAGCTCGTTGACCACGTGGCTGACTACCACCAGATCCGGCGTCGCCGAAGGCTCAGCGATCGCGACTCGCAGCCCGGGGAACGTCGCCTCGGCACGCGCGCGCGCGAAGTCCATCGCCTGCGGTGAGTGATCCCAGAGTTCCAGCTGCGCGACGTGCTGCGCTCCCAAATGAGCGATGACCCGTCGTCCGGCGACGCCGCTTCCGCAGCCCCAGTCGAGCACCCGCCAAGGACGCTCGGGCACCGGTGGCCAGCCGCGCCGTCGGAGCTCTCCGAGCAGGGCGTCCCACTTCCAGCCGATCCTTTCGCCATAGGTCAGGTCGTAGGCAGCGAGGTCGTTCGCCGTTCTCCAGTAGGGTTCGGTGGACACGTCTCCGGCGAGGAAGCGCGCGCGCAGGCGATCGAGACTGGACCAATCGAGGGACTCCCAGTTCATGACGGGGACGGCAGCGTGAGCGAGATGCCGAGGTGGCGCGCCAGCGCCTGCTCGCGGATCCCGTAGAAGGCCGCGAGTTCGCGCACCGCACGGAGACGATGGGGCTCGCCGGCGGGGTGCGCGCGGACGGCGGCGATCATCACGTTCTTCGGGGTGTGCTCAGTGGAGACGAATTCAGAGACCTTCGTGCGATAGCCCGCCCAGTCGAGGATCAGCGCACGCAAGGCGTCGGTGACGAACTCCGCCTCACGCTCGCGAAAGATCCCGTGAGCCAGGGCCGGGGCGAGCACGGTCGGCGGAACCAGTTGCGGACGCAGTTCTCGATGGCAGCACGGAGACACGATGATCAGGCGCGCCTCGGCCGCGATGCCGCGTGCCAAGGCGTCATCGGTCGCGGTGTTGCAGGCGTGCAGGGCGATCAGGACGGCCGGTTTCGGATCAAGCGGAGTGTCGGTGATCTGGCCGGCAATAAATCGCAGTGCGGTCAGGCCGGAGCGGCCGGCCAACTCCGTGGCGTTGGCGGCCAGATCCGGGCGCGCTTCCACCCCCGTCACGATCGCTCGATCCCCAAGGAACGCGCTGGCCGCGAAGGTCAGGTAGCCCTTGCCGCACCCCATGTCCACCATGTGGAACGGCGTAGCCGGAACTTGGTCCTCTGGACCGTCGATCAGTCCAGCCTCCGTGAGAAGATGCTGCAGAGTTTCCGCGAAGCGCTCGATCTGGCGGAGCTTCGGTGCCATGCCCTCGCGCGGGCGGCCGTCGTCGCGCGTGACGCCTAGTTCGCGGAGCCACGGTGCGTCCGGTGGGATGAGTCGTGCCTTGCTGCGGTCGTGCGCAGTGGGAGCTTGCGGCGGCGAGTCCGAGACCGCCTTGATTCGCAGCCGTCCCGAGCCGTCCGGCGCGAGTTCAAGTTGGGCGGTTTGAGCGGTGGTGAAGAGATGCGCATCGAGGAAGTCGCGCCCGAGCAGCGCCCCAATGACGTCCTGCGCGGCCTCGGGGCGATGGTTGCGCGTCAGGTCACGTGCCGTGTGACGCCAGACGAACGACAGGTGGGGGCCCTCCCGCAGGACGACGGGACGCGCGAAGACGTTCCGGAGAGAGGGATCCGAGGCGGTCGGCGCCGGCTTGCCCAAGGTGAGCTTCACGAGATTGCCCTGCCGCAGAGCGGTCTCGACGAGGCTGAGGAAGCGAGCACGGGCGGTGGGATCGGGCACGGCGAAAGCATGCGGCAGTCGGGGTGCCGGTAAATGCCGAAGTGCCGCCGCGGACTTGCGCCGTGCCGGAGGCTGTTCACGGTTGGACCATGCTGCTGCTGTTCCGTTGCTTGCTGGGCCTTGGCCTTGGATTGGTTGTGGGTGGCTTGTCGCTGGAGGCGACGGAGACGCGGCGGATCCTCTTCGTCGCGGGTCCGCCCAGCCATGGTCCCGGTCTGCATGAGTTTCCCCGTGCCTGTGACCTGCTGGCGGACGCGCTCAATCGGAGCGGACTTCCCGTGCGCGCCGAGGTTTCGCGCGGCTGGCCGGCGGACGCTGCAGTCGTGCGCGGGGCGGACACCTTGGTCATCTATTCGGATGGTTTGCAGGACCATGTCGCCCGGGGTCACGGCGAAGCATTGGCCGAGCGCATCGCCTCGGGGCGCGGGCTCGTGGTCCTTCATTTCGCGCTCGAGCCGCCGCAGGATGATGCGGGCCTGCGCGCAGCCCTGATGGACGGCATGGGTGGCGTCTTTGAGGTGGACTGGTCGGTGAATCCGACGTGGCGGTTGGTGAATCAGCAGTGGCCGGTGCATCCCGTCGCGAGCGGCCTGCGCTCGTGGGACATCGAGGATGAGTGGTATTTCCACCTGCGGTTCGTGCCAGGGATCGAGCCGATCCTGGCGGTCGCGCCGCCGGCCAAGACGGTGGACGCTGACGGTCCGCGGACGGGAAATCCAACGGTACGTGCCGCCGTCGCGGCGGGCGTGCCTCAGGTGGTCGCGTGGACGCATCGCGCCTCCAGTGGGGCGCGCGGCTTCGGTTTCACGGGCGGACACTTCCTGCGCAACTGGTACGACGACGGATTTCGGACGCTCGTGCTCAACGGCATCGTCTGGACGGCAGGGATGCCGGTCCCGCCGGAGGGCGTTCCGATCGTGCGGCCGACCGCGCCGCTGCATGCGACGATCGACGAGGCGATCGCCCGCGGGGATGTAGATGACGCCCGACGTCATCTCGACCGTGATGCGTCGCTTGCCAATGGTTCGGAGCGGGCCCGCATGCGGCCGCTGCATCAGGCGATTCTTCGCCGGCGCCCGGAGATCGTCCGACTGCTGCTGGAGCGTGGAGCAGACCCGCGGATGCCGGACGGTTCGTTGCGATCCCCGCTGCAGATGGCCGTGGAGCGCGGGGACCTCATCGTGGTGGAAGCTCTCCTGCGCGCCGGTGCCGAGGTGAACGGGCGCGACAAGGCGGGCTGGACGCCGTTGCACCATGCTGGAGCGAAGAACCAGCTGGAGATCGCGCGCCGGCTGATCGCGGGCGGCGCGGATGCAAAGATTCTGAGCCAACTGGGAGGAACCGCCCTGCATGAAGCAGCGGTCGGCGGCGGTCCCGACCTGCTTCGTCTACTGATCGAGAGCGGAGCGGACCCGGCGATCGTCTCGCAGACCGGCGTGACGGCGCTGGATCTGGCCCGACAGTACGGCAACGCGCCCGGTGCCGCATTCCTCGAGTCGGTGACGCCGACGCGCTAATCTTTCGTACGGGCGAGACGCGTCCACCGCTCCTGCTCGGCCGCAAGGGCCCGGCGGATCCCGTCTCGCGCGGCGCGGGGTGCGGTGCGGCGCAGGCCGACGCCGTAAAGGAGAAGTGCCAGCGCGGATGCCGCAGCCCTCGGGTCCCGCGGCGAGGTCCAGCCGCCGTCCAGTTCGTCAGCGCTCCAGCGTTTCAGCGCGAGGGAGGCAAGGGTGCCTTCCCAGCGCGCAAACAGTCGCCGCGTGTTCTCCTCATCGTGTTCGCGGCGTCCTGGGGAGCGGCTCACGTGGTGCCGGATGCAACTGTCCAGAGCGACGCCCACGTGCCGACCCAGTTCGCGCACCCGCAGGCACAGGTCGACGTCCTCGCAACCGTTCTGGTAGCGCTCGTCGAAGCCGCCGAGGCGAGCCCAGAGCTCACGGTCGATCACGAAGCAGGCGCCCGTGACCGCGTCGGTCGAGCGAAAGCGGCCGGCGCGTCGGAACGGAAGATCGCTGCGGTGCTCGGGCTTGCCCTTCGGACCGAAGCGAATGCCCGCGTGGTCCACGGCATCCGAATCCCAGCGGCGTTGGACGTTGCCCGTGACCCCGGCCGTGTCGCCGAGACGCGCGTGCGCTCGCAGCAACGGCTCGAGCCAGCCGGGGTGGAAGTCCAGATCGTTGTTGAGGAAGAGGAGTCGCTGGCCCGTCGCGTCGCGGGCTCCGCGGTTGTTGGCGGTAGCGAAGCCCACGTTCTGCTCGAGGAGGATGATCTGCCTTTGCGGTGTGGGCGGGAGCTCGGCGAGCCAAGCGCGCGTACCGTCAGAGCTGGCGTCATCGACGAGGATGAGCTCGCGCGTGACGTCGGCCGGCCACGTGGCGTCGAGGCTGCGCAGCATTGCCTGCGTCAGGTGCAGGCAGTTGTGGAGTGCGACGATGATCGAGACCGCAGGGGAAGTGGGAGCGGGGACGATCACGGAGACGAACTCACGCCAGCAAGCGGCGAAGGTAGTCGCCGTAGCCGGACTTACCCAGGCGCTTGATCTGCGCCTCGAGGCCGGCGCGATCGAGCCAGCCTTGCCGCCACGCGATCTCCTCGAGGCAGGCGATCTTCAGGCCCTGGCGATTCTCGATCACGTGCACGAACTGGGCGGCCTCGAGGAGCGAATCGTGGGTTCCCGTGTCGAGCCACGCGGTGCCTCGGCCGAGGACCTCGACGTTGAGTTTCCCGCGTTCAAGGTAGAGGCGATTCAGGTCAGTGATCTCCAGTTCGCCGCGTGCCGAAGGCTTGAGGCTGCGCGCGAGCGCGACCACGTCGCGGTCGTAGAAGTAGAGACCCGGGACGGCGAAGTTGGACTTGGGCGTGGCTGGCTTCTCTTCCAGCGAGAGCACGCGGCCGTCGTCGGCGAATTCCACCACGCCATAGGAAGTCGGGTTGGCGACATGATATCCGAACACCGTGGCCCCTTCGCCGCGCGCGCTGGCGGTCTGGACGGAGCGGGCGAAGTCGTGGCCGTAGAAAAGGTTGTCCCCGAGCACGAGTGCGGACGGGGTGTCGGCGGTGAGAAAGCCGCAGTCGGAGGCGATCAGGAAGGCTTGAGCAAGCCCGTCCGGGCTGGGTTGCTCCGCGTACGACAGCTGGAGACCGAATTGCTCGCCGGTGCCGAGCAGGCGGCGGAAGAGCGGAAGGTCCTGCGGGGTGGAGATGACGAGGATCTCCCGGATGCCGGCAAGCATGAGGACCGACAGCGGGTAGTACACCATCGGCTTGTCGTAGATCGGCATCAATTGCTTGGATACGGCAATCGTGAGCGGGAAGAGCCGCGTGCCGGAGCCGCCGGCAAGGATGATGCCGCGGCGGTTGCTGGTGACGGGGGCGGAGACGGGTGCGTGCACGGTGGGGAAGGGATGAATCACGAGGCGTTGCCGAGGCGCTGGCGCTGGTACTTGCGCTGGGTGATGTCGGCGGTCCATTCACGGTGGCTGAGGTACCAGTCGACGGTCTTGACGATGCCGGTGTCGAAGTTCTCGCGCGGAGCCCAACCCAGTTCGCGGCGGATCTTGCTGCTGTCGATGGCGTAGCGGCGGTCGTGGCCCGGGCGGTCGGCGACGAAGGTGATCTGCTCGGCGTAGGAACGGCCATCGGCGCGGGCAGCGCGGGCGTCGAGCAGCGCGCAGATGCGTCGCACGATCTCCAGATTCGGTCGCTCGTTGAGACCGCCGACGTTGTAGGTCTCGCCGAGTCTCCCGCCCCGCAGGGCGAGCCAGATCGCGCTGGCGTGGTCCTCGACATAGAGCCAGTCACGAATCTGCTGGCCGTCCCCGTAAACCGGCAGGGGCTTTCCCTCGAGCGCGTTGAGAATCATCAATGGAATCAACTTCTCGGGGAAGTGATACGGGCCGTAGTTGTTCGAGCAGTTGGTGGTGACGACCGGAAGGCCGTAGGTGTGGTGGAACGCGCGGACGAGGTGGTCGCTGGCGGCCTTGGCGGCCGAGTAGGGCGAATTGGGTTCGTACGGCTGCGTCTCATCCCACGGCGCCTCGCCGGGTTCGAGCGATCCGTAGACCTCGTCCGTCGACACATGGAGAAAGCGAAAACCCGCCCGCGCCTCGCCCGGAAGGGAGGACCAGTGGCGACGCGTCGCGTTGAGCAGGCGCAGCGTGCCGACGACGTTGGTCTGGAAGAACGGCTCCGGCGAGTCGATGGACCGGTCGACGTGGCTCTCGGCCGCGAAGTTGACGATCGCATCGATCCGATGATCGGCGAGAATTCGGGCGACCAGTGCCTCATCGCCGATGTCGCCGTGGACGAAGTGGTACCGCGGATCGCCCGCGAGGTCCGCGAGGTTGGCGGGATTGCCGGCGTAGGTGAGCAGGTCAAGATTGACCAGTCGCTGGAGCGTCGAGCCCGACTCGGTGAGGCGCTGACGGATGAAGTTGCTGCCGATGAAGCCGCAGCCGCCGGTGACGAGGAGATTCATGCGCGAAAAGACGGGAGGGTTTAGGCCGTCTGCCAGTCGCGCAACGAATGGCGGACGGCGTCATGGACCTCGGTGAGTTGGATGCCGGCTGCCGCGAGTTTGGCGGAACTCATCAGGCAGTTGCTGCGCGGCGTCTTGGCCGCGGTGCGCATGAACTCGGCTTCGTCGGTGAAGAACTCGAAGGACTTGGTGCAGACACCGCTTTCGCGGATGAGTCCGACCACCTCGCGCGTCGTGACGTGTCCGGGGTTCGTCACGTTGTAGATTCCGAACGGAATGCGCTTCTCCCAGCAGGCGAAGCAGGCTCCGACGAACTCGTGCAGGTGCGAGATCGAATTGGCCGCCTCGAGCAAGCGCGAGTAGCGCATCAACTTGGTGAGGTAGTTGCGCGGGCTGTCGATGTGGTCGAACGGAATGCGGAGCCGCCAGGTGAAGACGTCAGGATGGCCGGCGAGGACTTCCTCCCCCAGGGCCTTGGATCCGCTGTAGAACGAGCAGTTGTTCTGACGAAACGTGAAGTTCGGTGCATCGTCCTCGGTGAAGCCGGTGCCGTCGGCGCGCGCTCCGGTGAAGATGCAGCCGCTGGAGACGTGACCCCACGGCACGCCGGCCTGTTCGCAGGCCTGCGCGATCAGCCCGGGGAGCACGGCATTTCCTTGGAGACAGTCCGTCCTGTGCAGCTCACAGGCGTCCACGTTCGGCTTCCCCGTGTAGCCTGCGGCATTGATCACGAAGGACGCACGCCCCTCGCGCAGCGCGGCGGCGAGGAGCGTCGGGTTGGCGTAATCCAGTTCCGCGCGGCGCACGTTGCGGAACGCGACGCCTTTTCGGGAAAGGTGCTGCTGGAAGGCCTGACCAACGTAGCCGGAGCCGCCGAGGAGGAAGATCATGGAGACGGATGACAGTTAGGGACAGACGGAGGGTGAACAAGGCGAAACTCGGCGGGCGCAGGGTGTCTGCGCGAAGGCTTGGCGGAGCCAGAAAGGACTGGCCCCCCGTCTGGGATCGGGGCACGGTTTGGGGTTCCCGGCCATGCGCAGGGGAGACATGCTACTTTGGGTTTACCGTTTTCTTTTTGTTCCGGTGCTGGCGCTGCTCGCGCCGCATTATCTATGGAGAATGCGCCGCCGTGGAGGCTACGGCTCCGGGTTCGCGGAGCGACTCGGCGCACGCGGCTGGGTTCCGCCGCGTCGCCCAGGCGTGCGCCGGATCTGGGTGCAGGCGGTCAGCGTCGGGGAGCTGCTCGCGATCGGCCCGTTGCTCGAGGCGATCGCGCGCGAACCGGGGGTCGAGGTCATCTTGACCTGCACGACGAGCACGGGGCGTGCGTTGGCGGAGCAGCGGTACGCGCAGGTGACGGCTGCCCGAGGGTACTTTCCATTGGACTTTTGGCCGATCTCGGCCCGCGTCTGGTCTGCCGTCGCTCCTGACTTGGTCGTCCTTGCGGAAGGTGAGCGGTGGCCCGAGTTCCTCGCGCAGGCGCGTCGGCGGAGCGTGAAGGTGATCTGCATCAACGCCCGGATGAGCGATCGCAGCTTCAAGCGCTTGCGGGCGTTTCGATGGGCCGTGCCGACGCTGCTCGGAGGCGTCACCCGCTTGCTCGCCGTCTCGGAGGAAGATGCCGCCCGCTTTCGCGCGGTGGGGTTCGCGGCCGGGAGTGTGCATGTCACGGGAAACCTGAAGCTCGATGTCGCCCCCGTGGCGCTGACGGCCGACGAGGAGCAGGCTCTGCGATCCCAATTGGGTTTCTCGCTTTACGATCCCATCGTGCTGGGCTCGTCGACGTGGCCAGGCGAGGAAGCCGTGCTGCTCGCGGCCTTTCAGCGCCTGCGGGCGAGGGGAGTCGCGGCGCACTTGCTCCTGGTGCCGCGGCACGCCGAGCGACGGGATGACGTCATCCGCGAGCTCCTTGCGTCGGGGTTGGCCTTTCACGTGCGTTCCCGAGGTGCTGCCGCATCCCGCGTCGAGGTGACGCTGGCGGACACGACGGGCGAGTTGCGTCGGTTGACGGCGCTCGCGGCGGTGGTCTTCGTCGGCAAGAGCCTGTCTCCCCATGGCGAGGGGCAGACGCCCATCGAGGCGGCGGCGGCCGGTAAGGCCATCGTGATGGGCAGCGGAATGAGCAATTTCCGCGAGGCGTCACGGGAGCTCGTCGCTGCTGGGGGTGCACGGACCGTGATCGACGGAGCGGAGTTGGAGAGCGTGATGGAGGTGTGGCTCCGGGATGGGGGGCTTCGCTCCACCGCCGGATCCACTGCAAGCAAATGGCATCGCATCAATCAAGGTGCTCTCCAGCGGACCTTGGCGGCGCTCTGGGCCGACTTGCGATGACGGGCAATCTGTCAGATTAGGTTTGCCGGATGCGGGGAGCGTCCTAGAACCGACACTTTGGTTGATGCAGACCCACGGTCCAAAGCGTGTCTATACCCCTCGGTCCGTAGAGTTCTGGTTTGATCGGCTATCCGGCGAGTGGGAGGAGTCCTTCACCGAGCGGCAGCTTGATGAAGGGGCGAAGATTTATCGCGAGGGTGAAGTACGGGAGTTGGAGCTCACGGACCACGACGCGATCGTTCATCGTCGCGTGGAGAAGCGCGACGAGTATGTCGTGATCGAATGGGATGCGACTGGCCTGCGGGTGCGTTCATCGACCACGGACGCGGAAGCGTCGCGCGCGCTGGCGGTCGCCGGCCTGCATGAGATCGAGGAGTTGGTTGCGGACGAAATTTCGCCTCTCCCGGACGAGAGTCCGTCGGGTGCAACCGGAGGAGTGGCGGAGGAGCGGCCGGCGGCGGGGATGCGGACCAGTTTTCCGGCGCGCGACTCCCGGCCGGGGTCGACGGTGAAGCCGGCGCCCGGGCGTCTGGCGGGAGCGGCGTCGGCTGTTCCGGGTGCAGCGAGATCGCTCGTGCTCTCGTTCGTGACCCGGGTGGAAGGCCTGATCTTCCACGCGTATTGGAAAAATGCGGACGGAGTGCGGTCCCCGGCGCACGGCGCGGAGGCTCATGCGCCCGGCGTGCCCCACGTCTCCTCGGGTGAACGCGCCAAGCTGATCGGACTCGCGGCCTATGCGCGCAAGGCTCACTTTGTTTATCACACCGACGCCGGCAGCTACACCCTGTCCTCGGTCGTGGAGATTCCCAATTTTCTCAAGGTGACGCTTCCGGCATGGAAGCGACTCTTTGCGATCGAGCTTGATGAGGCGTCGGTGCGACTGCTGCGTGGACCGCTCTCGATTGAGATCGAGGCGGTGGCGGACCGCCGCGGTGGGCGGGGTAGTGCGGCGGGCTCGCTGGACCTGCGGTGGATCTTCCGGGCGGGAGAGCGACTGCTGACCGACGAGGAGGTGGCGCTGGTCACGCGCAGCGGCACGAACCCGATGATCCTGCCGAGCCTCGGGATCGTGACCCTGCCCATCGACAAGCTGGCATCGGTGGCCGCATGGCAGCGGAACGTGGCCGAGACGCACGCGGACGGCACTCTTTCCCCGTACCTGATCTTTTCGCTGTTCAACGACTCAAAGCTGAAGCTCACGCTTTCGCCCGAACTGGAAGCCTGGCGTCAGCGCGTCTTGTCCGCGACCTGCGAGGCACCGCCTTTGCCCTCGTGGCTGCGTCCCTATCAGCGACGCGGCGTGGAGTGGATGAGCCACCTGTGCGACGTGGGCTGCCATGGCCTCCTTGCGGACGAGATGGGTCTGGGCAAGACGCTGCAGGTTCTTTCCCTGCTCGCATCCCGGGCGGTTCCGGGGCGCCCTCACTTGATCGTTTGCCCCGCGAGTGTGGTTCCCGTGTGGCGGGAGGAGATTGCCAAGTTTTTCCCGGAACTCGCCGTGGACGTCCTGAAGACCGGCCACGACTTCGCGCAGCGCAAGGATCCGTTGATCTGGTTGGCCAGCTACACGCAGCTGCGCAAGCACCGCTCCTTGCTGGAGAAGACGGAGTTTGGGTATGCGATCTTGGACGAGGGGCAATTCATCAAGAACCCGGACGCGAAGGTGACGCAGACCTGTTTCGCGATTCGCTCGCGGCATCGGATCGTCCTGACCGGTACGCCCCTCGAGAATCGGCAGCTCGACCTTTGGAGCATCTTCCGCTTCCTCCTGCCCGGCTTGCTTGGTTCGCGCACGGGCTTTGAAGCGGCGCTGTCGGGCGATCGAGTGGGCACGCTGGAGCGGCTGCGGGCGCAGCTCGCTCCCTTCATCCTTCGCCGCACCAAGACTGAGGTCGCCACGGAGCTGCCCCCGAAAGTGGAGATGGAGCTGATCTGCCCGATGACCGACGTGCAGCGGACGGAGTATGCCCGCATCTGCACCGAGGGTTTGCAGCGGCTCGGCGACGACGTCGGGGCGGCGATGCGGGAGAAGAGCTTCGGTTTCCTCGCGCTCCTCACGCGGTTGCGGCAGGTTTGCTGCGATCCGGACATGCTGCCCTGGCTGCACGCTCCGCTGACCGACTCCGGAAAGCTGAACCTGCTGGTCGAGAAGCTGGCCGAGATCGTCGGCAGCGGGCACAAGGTGGTGATCTTCTCGCAGTTCGTCATGCTGCTGGATCGCGTGCGGACGGCGCTGGCGCAGAGCTTTCCGGATCTGCCGCGCTACGAACTTACCGGTATGACCTTGGACCGGCTGCGGCCGGTGCAGTCATTCCAGACCGCTTCGGGCGCTGCCGTCATGCTCGTTTCGCTCAAGGCGGCCGGCACCGGGATTACCCTGCACGCGGCGGACTACGTGTTCCTGCTCGATCCATGGTGGAACCCGGCGGTCGAGGCGCAGGCGGTGGATCGGGTCCACCGTATCGGCCAGAAGCGTACAGTTTTCGTGTACCGCATGGTGACCGCCGGGACGATCGAGGAGCGAATCGAAGCCCTCAAGGCCTCCAAGAAGGATCTCTTCGACAAGCTGGTCGGCGGTCTGGGCGGTGACTTTGACCTGAGCCAGCACTTCAGCTCGTTGCGCGAGCTGACGCAGTTGACCAGTGCGGCCACGGAAACGACGGAGCAGCCGGCGGAGTTCGTTGCCGGATCGTAACGTTTGTGTCGACGCGGTGGCGGCCGCGTAACGTGTTCGCGAAGGGGTGGAAATCGGTTTGTCTGCGCCGTTGGCGCCGGACGAACTCCGCCGCATGTCGCAGCGCTGGTCCCGAATCTTTCGGAATTCGCTTTTTCTTCTCGCCGTTCTCCTTGCGGGGGTGTCGGAGATCTTGGCCCAGGGGGCGCCGGCCACCGGACGGATCGCCGGGAAGATTCTCAACGGCGCGACCGGGATGAGCGTTCCGAGTGCGACGGTGACGGTGGCTGAGGCCGGGGTCAGCGCGACCACCGCCCTCGATGGATCGTACGTGATTGAGGACGTGCCCGCTGGATCGAGGGACATTACGGTGACACGCGACGGTTACCAGACGGCGCAGTTTACTGGTGTGGCGGTGGCGGCGGGCGAGACGGCGCGCTTGGATGCGCCGCTGAATCCGGTGGCGGAGCAGGTGGTCACGATGGAGGCCTTCTCCGTCGCGGCCGCCGTCGTGCAACAGTCCGGGCTGGGGCTCCTGTTGGCCCGGCAGAAGGCGGTTGCGGTGAGTGATGCGATTGCCTCTGACGAGATCGGGCGACTGGCGGTCAGCAACGCGGCGGAGGCCCTGGGGAAGACTCCGGGCACGTCGGTGGTTGACGGGAAGTACGTGGTGATCCGCGGGCTCGGCGATCGCTACACGAACACGCAGATGAACGGGACCTCGGTCCCGAGCGCCGATCCGGACAGGCGTGCGGTGCAGATGGATCAATTTCCAAGCGACGTGATTGACAGCATCACCACGCTCAAGTCCTTCACGCCCGACCAGCCCGGGGCCTTTTCCGGCGGCAGCGTGAACATCAAGACAAAGTCCTTTCCGGAGGAATTCTTTTTCACCGTTTCCGCGAAGACCGCCTACAACACCGCCGTGACGGGTGAGGCGATCCTTGGTGTGCCCGGAGGCGGAAAGGACTGGCAGGGACGTGACGACGGCACGCGCGGCCTCTCGGCGGCGGTCCCGAATCCGATGCCGCCGTCGCTTACCACCACCACGGCTCAACTGGCGGCCCGAGTCGGCAACTTCGGCCCGGCGGAACAGTTGGATGCCATCTCGAAGGGATTCCACAACGCCACGTTCTTTCCGCGGAGTCGGAAGGCCCGGCCCGACTCTGGTTTCGGTGTGGCGGTCGGCGACAGCATCGCCTTCGAGAGCGGGCAGACGGTCGGCTACGTGGCGAGCCTCTCGTATGACCGCTCGACGCAGCATTACACGGACGGCATCGCCGGACGCTACGCGCAGGGCAGCGTGAATCCGGCCAGTCCGAGCTTCGTGGACATCAGCCGCGTCTTCACCACCGACGTGTCGGTCTACAACTTTGCCGAGGCTTACCGGCGCTTCCCGAACGTGCCGGGCGGGAAACCCGCGTTCGGTGTCACGCAAAGCTCCGAGAACGTGGACTGGGGATCTTACCTACAACTCTCTTGGCGCCCGCGCTACAACCACGAGTTCGTCGCCACCTTCTTCCACAACCAGTCGGCGGAGGACCGGGTGCAGCGCGGCGTGGGCGAGGCGGTCCGCTCCGACTCCGGCGGTGAGTTCCGGGAGAACTATGACCTCCTTTACACCGAGCGCGGCGTCACCTCGTTCCAGCTGTCCGGCAAGACCAACTTGGAGTCGTGGAATGACTCCACGCTGGAGTGGCGTGCCGCGCTGAGTCGGAGCACGCAGGAGCAGCCCGATTACCGGAATTTCGAGTTCAAGTGGAGCTTCACCCTGCAGGAGTTCGATCCCTCGGGCATCACCAACAGCCGTTACTTCCGCGAACTCGAAGAGGAGTCGCGCGACCTCGCGGTGGACTTCACCCGGCCGTTCTCGCTCCAGGGCGGACGCAGCTTCACGCTCAAGACCGGTGTCGCTCACACCGAAGGTGACCGCACCAACCGGGAGCGCGCCTTCTCGATCGAGGGCGCCAACACCCGGACGCGCGCCGCGATCGAGGCGTACCCGAACCCGGTGGGCATTACCGCGCGCACGCCGAACAGCGTCTCCTTCGGCACCGTGATGCGAGAAATTCCGGCCAATCTGAACTACAATGGCGACCAGGCCTTCACGGCAGGCTATGTCATGGGCGACTATCAATGGAGCCCGCAGTGGCGTGCGATTGGTGGCCTTCGGTATGAGCGGACCGAAGTGGTCACCGAGCCTCTGCCGGTGCCGGGTGTGACGGTCCGGCGGGGTGAGATTCGGCAGACCGACGCCTTGCCGGCCGCTTCCTTGGTCTGGACTCCGCGTGAGCGCCAGAACGTGCGTGCCTCGTATGGTCGCACGCTGGCCCGCCCGACCTTCCGCGAGCTGGCGGATGTCGTGAATTACGAGGCCTTCACGGATGAATTCATCGGCGGCAATCCTGACCTCGAACTGACGATGATCGACAATCTCGACTTGCGCTGGGAGCACTTCCCGCGCGGCGGCGAGGTCCTCGCGGCGAGCTTGTTCTACAAGCGGCTGGAGAATCCGATCGAGCAGGTCTTCTCGAACGGGCGCATTTTTCCGAACAACGTCGATAACGGCATCGTCTACGGCATCGAACTCGAGGCACGTCGAAAGCTCGATTTTCTAAACTCCCAACTCGACAACTGGTCGGTCGGGCTCAACGCGACGCTCATCGCGTCCAAGGTGAAAATCTCGAAGGGTGAGTTGGCCCTGATTCGGGCGGTCTTTCCGCAGGCCAAGGATACCCGCACCCTGTTCGGGCAATCACCGTATCTGGTGAATCTCGATGTGTCCTGGGCGGTTCCCTCCTGGGGTGCCACCTTCACCGGCATCTACGGAGTCTCGGGAGAGCGCCTGGATCTGGTGACGACTGGCGCGCTGCCGGATGTGTTCGAGCAGCCGGCTCCGGCGGTCGACTTCGTCTGGTCCCAGCGCGTCAGCCGCCGCTTCAAGCTAAAGGTGACCGCCAAGAACCTCCTCGATCCCGCCCGCGAGAAAACGCTGGAGCATGCGGGGGTGATCTACCGTTACCAGAGCTTCCACCGTGGGCGCACCTTCAGCGCCGGGATCACGTACGAATTCAACTGATTTTTCGTCTGCAACTCCACCACTGAACTAACGCAATCATGAAACTCGCTTCGAAATGTCTGGCCGCGGCTGCCTCGGCCCTCCTGCTCGCCGGATCGGCGCACGCCGCGAACATCATCGCGCCGCGCACGATCACGGCTAATACGACCTGGACGAAGGACAATACGTACTTCCTCGAAGGCTACGTCTTCGTCACGGGCAGCGCCACGCTCACCATCCAGCCCGGCACGGTGGTGAAGGGCCGCGTCTCGAGCGGCGCGTCCGCCGCGGCGCTGGTCATTACCCGCGGAGCTAAGATCATCGCCGATGGCACCAAGGAAGAGCCGATCATCTTCACCTCTGAACTGGACCAGCTCAACGGTAACCTCGGCCTGCAAGACGTCGGTCTCTGGGGCGGGTTGCTCGTGCTCGGCAACGCTTCGATCAATTCCCGCGCCAACAGCCAGCCGGCCGGTTCCCCCGCCCAAGATCAGGTCGAGGGGCTCTCCGTCACCGGTCCCGAGGTCGAGTACGCGACCTTTGGCGGCACGAATGACGCGGACAATTCCGGCGTGCTGCGCTACGTCTCCGTGCGGCACGGTGGCGCGCGCATCGGCGGCGATAATGAGATCAACGGCATCACGCTCGGCGGCGTGGGCTCCGGCACGACGATGGAGTACGTCGAAGTCTTCGCCAACAAGGACGATAGCTTTGAGTGGTTCGGCGGCACCGTGAACGCGCGCTACCTCGTCTCCGCCTTCGGCAATGATGACGGCTTCGATTTCGACCAAGGTTTCCGTGGCAATCTCCAGTTCCTCTTCTCCATCCAGTCCGACATCACGTCGGACCGCGGTGACAAGGGTCTGGAGTGGGACGGTGCAACCGCTCCGCTCGACGCGAGCCCTCGCGCCAAGGTGACGGTCGCCAACGGCACGTTCATCGGCGTCGGGACCTCCGGCGGCAGCAACACGGCGGTCAACATCCGCGATGCCGTGGAGGCTACCCTGGTCAACAGCGTCTTCGTGAACTTCGCCAAGGCGATCGATATCGAGGACGACGTCCGCGGCCCGGTGGGCAATCCGATCCTGCCTGCGCCCGTCATCTCGAACAACCTCTGGTGGAGCCATCTCTCGGCCAACAACACCGCGGCCGGACTGAACGCCCGTCCGACCGGTGCGATCAACGCCAGCACGTACTTCTCGGACACGGCGCTCGACAACCAGATCGTCAACGCGAACCTGCGGTCCATCTCCTACGTCGCGAATCGCCAGCTGGATCCGCGGCCGGCGGTCGGTAGCGCGGCGCTCACCGGCGCGGGTGCCGTCTCTGGCTCCGGACTTACCGCCGCTTCGTACAAGGGTGCCTTCAGCACCACGAACTGGGCGGCGGGCTGGACGAAGCTCTGGACGGATGGCTACTTCGATCTCGCGAGCGCTGGTACCTCCGACGTCGCGGTGATCCCCGATTCCGCCTCGAAGTTTGTGAACATCGCCACCCGCGGCTTTGTGGGCGCGGCGGCCGGGCAAGAGCTGATCGCCGGCTTCGTGGTTCGCGGCACCCAGGCCCAGACGGTTCTGATCCGCGTGGTCGGTCCCGGCCTCGCTCAGTTCGGCGTCAGCGGCACGTTGGCCGACCCGATCCTCGAGCTCTACCGAGACACCACGAAGATCGCGGAAAACGATGACTGGAGCGGCCAGCAGATCGTCAACCTCTCGGCTCAGGTCGGCGCGTTCGCTCTCGCATCCGGCAGCCGGGACGCCGTTCTCGTGACGAATCTCCAGCCCGGCGGCTACACGGTGCAGGCCAAGGGTAAGGCGAATACGACGGGTTCGGTGATCCTCGAAGTCTACGAGGTCGACTAATTGACTGCAGGCGACTTGCAGCCTCATGTGTCCCCGGAGTCAATTGACCGCGTTCCGGGCTGGAGGCTGCAAGTGGGGGTCGGATGAACGTTTCGTGCGGGGGCGGGCAGGGGGCTTTTGCCCTCTTGTCACACGTCCGTCACGTGCTCGTAACACAGCGGGCCCACGGTATCGGACGTGTCGTTTTGGTTACGACCGTAACGTTCGTCCCGACCCGTCCATGCACGTCCTCCTCCGATCCCTCGCCCTCGCGGGCTTGCTCCTCTCAACTGCTACGCTGGCCCACGCCCAAGACAGCGGTGCCCTGATCATGGCGCTGGTGCGCAAGGGCATCCTGACCGACCAGGAGGCGGAGGACATCCGGGCTGAACTGCTCCGGGAGGCTGCAGTGGTTCCCGCGCCGGCCTTCGCCGGGGGAAAGACCACGCAGCGCCTGAGCGTCGGCATGCGGTTGCAGGTCCAATACGCGCACCTCGACACGGACCTGGCAGCGGGGTTGGTTGACCCCGCCGCGACTAATCATGCCTTCCTGCGTCGCGTCTACTTCTCGCTCAGGGCGGGGTTGGTGGGGGACTGGGCCGCGGTGATGACGTACGACTTCGCCTCCGGTGGCTACGACGATGCACTCCTCGAGTGGAAGCCCCGGCCGGACCTCGTCTTCAATTTTGGTCTCCGTAAGGTCAATACGGCTTTTGAGGAGCGTTCGACGAGCGGCAACATTCGCTCGCTCGAGCGATCTTCGGTGACGCGCTACTTCGTGGAGTCCAACAACGGCCGTCGTCTCGCGGCGGCCGGTTACCGCATCGGCGCGTTCGTGGAAGGCCGCCTCGGGAATTCGGGGGTTTTCTACAATGCGGCCATCACGAATCCCGAGAAGGTTGATACCTTCTCCGGCGCCTCATCGGCCGGCGATGCGACCACCAATCGTCCGGCTCTGTGGGCGGGCGTGGGATATGGCAAGTCGGTGCCCGGCCTCGCGTGGTCGACGGGCGTGAGTGTCGGCCACGTGCCCGACCAAGGCGGATGGGGCACGACGAATGCCGGGCGGGGTTTCGATCTCTCAGTGTACTCCGCGTTCTTCGAACTGACGGCTGAGCGCTACACGCTGATGGCGGAGTTTCTCCAGGCCGATGTGGAGCGAGGCGTATCGGCGACCCGGGACGCCCAGCCGCGAGGCTACTTCCTGCAGCCTTCGGTGTTTGTCACCGAGACATTTGAGATCGTGGCCCGCTATGCGGCCCTTGATACGGACGGTCGCGGGGTGACCCTGGGTGACGTGATCCGCTCCGCGCCGACGGGCGCCACGATGAATCGGAGCGCAGAGTGGTATGCTGGCTTCAATCTCTATCTCAAGGGCAATGACCTCAAGTATCAGCTCGGCTTGGTCTCGGCGAAGACCAAGGATCAGGTAACCGGGGGAGCCGCCGAGGCGAAGACCGCCGGAGTTCGCTCCCAGCTACAGGTTCAGTTCTGACCAAGCACCCTCCGTTCTCCTCAACCCTCTCCTCATGAAAAACTACATTGTTCTCGTCGTCGGCTTGCTGGCACTGGTCTCCCCGCTGTCAGCCCAGCGATTGGTGATCAAAGGATCCGACACGCTCGGGGCCAAACTGATTCCGCAGATCGCCGAGGAGTACCGGGCCCGTCATCCTGGTATCTCGTTCGAGATTGCCGCTGAGGGGTCCACGACCGGTATTGCCGCGATCACCGACGGCACAGCCCAGATCGGCATGTCGTCGCGTCGGGCGCGGGCGACCGAGGTCTCGGCCGCTCAAGCAAAAGGTGTCGTGCTGAAGCCCACCATCGTGGTGTACGACGGCATGGCCGTGGTGGTGCATGCGGACAATCCGGTGCGCGCCCTGACGAAGCGTCAGGTTGAGCAGATTTTCACGGGTGCGGTGACGGATTGGTCCGCGCTCGGTGGAAAACCGGGGCCGATCTCGGTGTACACTCGCAATACCTCGTCGGGCACGTACTCCGATTGGAAGGAACTCGCGATGAGCAAGAAGGACTACGCCAAGTCCTCGCAGAAGCTCGCCGGCAACGAACAGATCGTGGCGGAGGTGGCGCGTAATCCGAACGGCATCGGGTACGTTGGCCTCGCGTACCTGTCGGCGCCCGGCATTCACACCGCGACGATCGACGGCCAGAGCCCGTCCGAGGAGTCGATCCGCTCGCACAAGTATCCGTACGCGCGCCCGACCTTCTTCTACACCAACGGCGAGCCCTCTGGCGAAGCCGCACGCTTCATTGAGTTCGTGCTGGGTGCTGAGGGGCAGACGATCGCCCGCAAGGTCGGCTTCGTGACCCGAAACTAAGTCACGGCGCGACGGTTCCAAGCTTCCGCTCCCTCTGCATGGCCGACACCTCGAAAGCACCTAGCTTCCCGATCACGAAGCGCCGCCTGCGTTTCTTCGGATTGACGAGCGACGAGCTGGTGCAGCTCTTCTTTCGGGGCAATGCGATGGTGTCGGTGCTGGTGTTGGCGCTGATCACGCTGTTCCTGTTTCGCGAGGGACTGGAGTTTTTCGGGCAGAACCAGCAGAACCTGCAGGTTTACCGCCGGGCGGGTCTGGATTACGTCGATCACCTGCGCTGGCAGGAGCAGGATCATACGGCGTTGAACCGTTACCTGCTCGATGTCCGGATGAAGGAGATGGCCGACCTCACCGGCCGTGGCGGTCTTTCGGTTGAGGCGGCCAATCAGCGTCTCGAAACCTTTGACCAGTATTCGATCCGATTTGATGACGCGATCGCGCCGCTACGCGATCTGGTCTCCGAACTCTCGGAGACGGCGTCGGCCATCAAAACGAAGTACTACATCAACGAGGACAAGCGAACCGAGCGCCGGCAGTTGCTGGCGGCGGGCCGCCCCGAGGACGCCGCGCGGGTCGAGGTCATCCAGGTGGACTTCGGGCGTGAGCTGGAGCCGATCCTCGCCTCGCGCGAGGTCTACTTGCAGATCAATCGGGATCTTTCCCGGGAGCTGCAGGAGCTCGCGGCGGCGGCGCGCGCGGTGTCAGGGGTGCCGGTGGAGCGGATGGATCGGTTCGGATCGCTCGTGGCTCAATATGTTGGCGGCTTTCCGCAGATCGAGCAGCGCCTCGCGACGTGGGATTACCGGGAGGAGGTGTCGCTGCTCCGCTCGTTCTCCGCCTTCATCATGGGGCGTCAATGGCTGACGGCCAGCTTCTGGCAGGATTGGTACGGTGTGCTTCCGCTCTTCGTCGGGAGTTTGATGGTCTCGCTGATCGCGCTGACCCTGGCGGTGCCACTCGGCGTGGGGGCGGCGATCTACGTGAATCAGATCGCCTCGCCAACCGAGCAGCGCCTGATCAAGCCCTGCATCGAGTTCATCGCCGCTTTCCCTTCCGTGGTCCTCGGCTTCTTCGGCATTGCCGTCCTTGGTGAATTTCTGCGCACCGTCTCGGGAGTGGCTTGGCTCGACTGGGTTCCCGGGTTTCCGCTGGCGGAGCGGCTGAATGCCCTGACCGCCGGTTGCCTGCTCGGGCTGATCGCGGTCCCCACGATCTTCACCCTGGCTGAGGATGCTCTGCAGAACGTGCCGCGATCGTTCAAGGAGGCCTCGTTCGCGCTCGGGGCGACGCGACTGCAGACGATCGTGCGGGTGATCATCCCGACGGCACTCTCCGGCATCATTTCGGCGGTGCTGCTCGGACTGGGGCGGGTGATCGGCGAGACCATGGTGGTGCTGCTCTGTGCCGGTAATCGGATTGAGATTCCTGACTTCACGGCTGGACTCGCGGCCTTCTTCCAGCCGGTTCACACCATGACCGGCATCATCGCTCAGGAGATGGGTGAGGTGGTCCGTGGCGAAATCCACTACCGGGCCCTGTTCGTCGTCGGCATCGTGCTGTTCTTCCTCTCGCTCACCATCAACTTCACGGCGCAGAAGATCCTGCGCCGGTACCGCCAGCAATCCGTGTGAGTGCGATGAGTCATCTGACCCACAATCCTTTCCGGGCGACCCCGAGTTTCTCGCGCACGTTCGAGTCCGGCGTGTTCTGGCTGCTGCGCTCGACGGCGTACATCATCCTGCTCTGCGGCGGCTTCATCTTTGGTGACATCGTGATGAAGGGATCGGCGACGGTCTTCCGGTCCGAGTTTCCGTTCGTCAACACCACGTTTCTGACCGAAGCTCCGGAGTCGCTTTACGTGTTTGAGCACGAGGGCGTGAAGTGGGAGATGGGAGATCGTGAGTTCCGCGCCTTCCGCGAGGCGGAGCGGCTCAAGGCGGAAGCGGCGGGGCAGCCGGTCTCTGAGATCAAGGCCACCAGCTACGTGTACTCCGCCGGCGGAATCTTTCCCTGCATCGTGGGCACGGTCCTCCTCGTGGTCGGCTCGATGTCGATCGCGCTCTGCCTTGGCGTGGCGAGTGCCATTTTTCTCAACGAGTACGCGCGGCAGGGGACGTTCATTCGCCTCGTGCGTCTCACGATTCTTAACCTCGCGGGCGTACCTTCCATTGTTTTCGGGCTCTTCGGCATGGGCCTGTTCGTGATCTTCCTCGACTGGAATGTCTCGCTGCTGGCCGGGTGGTTCACGCTGGCGTTGATGGTCCTACCCGTGGTGATCACCGCCTCGGAGGAGTCCCTGAAGGCGGTGCCGGCAGGCTTCCGGGAGGCATCCCTGGCGCTCGGTGCAACCAAGTGGCAGACGGTCCGCAAGGCCGTGCTGCCGTTTGCGCTGCCGGGCATCCTGACCTCCTCAATCCTCGGCATTGCACGGGTGGCCGGTGAGACGGCTCCGATCATGTTCACCGCGGCCTTCGTGGTGCGGGATAAACTGCCTTGGGAAGATTTGGAGCGCGCCTCCGACTTCTTTTTCCAAGGCGTGATGGCGTTGCCCTATCACATCTACGTAGTCAGCTCGAAGATTCCGCAGAACGAGTACACGGAGCGCGTTCAATACGGGACCGCGTTTGTCTTCCTCCTCATCGTCGCCTTGATTGCCACATCTGCCATCGTGCTGCGTGCCCGCCTGCGGCGTCGCTACCGTTGGTAGCCATCGAATCGCGCTTCTCTTTCTCGATGCCCTCTCTGCTTCCTCCGTCCTCCCTCGGCCCCGCTGATGGCCGTGTTCCGCCCGTTGCCCGCCAGCCGGTGATCGAGATCGCGGACCTGGACTTCCACTACGGAACCAGTCAGGCGCTGCATGACATCTCGCTCAGCATCGCCGAGCGGGAGGTCACCGCCTTCATCGGACCGTCGGGCTGCGGCAAGTCCACTTTGCTGCGATGCCTGAACCGCATGAACGACCTGATTGACGGAGCGCGGATCTCGCGCGGGGCGATCCGGATCCGCGGGATCGACATTCATCAGCGCGACGTCGAAGTCATGGAGCTGCGGAAGCGCGTGGGAATGGTCTTCCAGAAGTCCAACCCGTTTCCCAAGTCCATTTACGAGAACGTCGTGTACGGGCTGCGTCTTCAGGGCGTGCGCGACAAGACGCGGCTGGACGAGGCGGTCGAGACGTCGCTTCGCGGCGCGGCGTTGTGGGATGAGGTCAAGGACCGCCTGCATGCCTCGGGCCTGAGCCTCTCGGGCGGCCAGCAGCAGCGTCTGTGCATCGCGCGGACCATCGCCATTGAGCCTGAGGTGATTCTGATGGACGAGCCCTGCTCGGCGCTTGATCCCATTGCCACGGCGAAGGTTGAGGAGCTCATCCATCAGTTGAAGTTGCGCTACACGATCGTGATCGTGACCCATAACATGCAGCAGGCAGCCCGTTGCTCGGACCGCACGGCATTTTTCTACCTGGGTAAGTTGATCGAGTTTGCTCCGACGAAGGATATCTTCATGACTCCTGCCAACCCCCAGACCGAGGCCTACGTCTCCGGACGATTCGGTTGAGGCCCGCGCCCTACCTGCCTTTTCCATGAAGCGATTCTTTGACTCCGAGCTCGAGCTGTTCCGTTCGAAACTGATCCTGATGGGAGAGAGCTCGGTGCGCCAGGTTCGCCATGCCATGAGGGCATTGGTCGACGGGGATGTCGCTTTGGCGCAGCAGGTGATCGCGGCTGATGATGAAGTGGACCGGCTGGAGATCGAGATCGATGAAGAGGCTGTTCGCTACATGACGCTGCGATCCCCCGTGGCGACGGAGCTGCGCTTGGTGATCGTCGGCATGAAGGCCTCGCACGACCTCGAGCGCGTGGGCGATGAGGCGACCAATATTGCCAAGCGGGTGGTCCGCTTGGCCGCGGAACCCCAACTCAAGCCCTACGTTGATCTCCCGCGCATGGCGGGCATCGCGTTGGAGATGTTGCGGGATGCGCTTGACTGCTTTCTCGACGGGGACGCCGAGAAGGCACTGGCGGTTTGCCGACGGGATGCGGAGGTTGATGCGATCAACCATCAGCTTTACCGTGAACTCAGCAGCTTCATGATTGAGAAGCCGGGCACGATTAGCCGGGCGCTCGAGCTCATGTTCATTTCGAAATCGATCGAGCGGATCGCGGATCACGCGACCAACATCGCGGAGGAGATGGTGTACCTCGCGCGCGGCAAGGACATCCGCCACAGCGACGAGGTGAAGCGTTCCGGTGCCGGCAGCGAGGGCGGCGCCTCAGACTCGCGCCGCTGAGCGCTGCGCGCGCCGCTGCAGGCCGAAAGCGACGACGAGCAGGGCCGTGCCGATGAGTGCGATCCAAAGGCTGATCTGGTAGAGGTGCATCAATCCGACGGCGGCGAATTGACCAGAGATGAGGTTGCCCAGAATGCTGAAACCTCCGGGAACGAGCATCACGTAGAGCCCTTGGACTGAACTGCGGTAGTTGTCCCCGGCGAGGCTGTTCAGGTACATGGCGGGAGCGATGAAGACTCCGATCACGCCGACGCCGTGGAACAGCTGAAACGCCGTCGCCCAGAAAGGGGACGGTAGAAATGCGAGCATCGCCATCCGGAGGACGCATGTGAAGGACCCGACGATGATGATGGCGGGCAGCGAGATTCGGCTCCGGAAGCGGTCGAACAGAAGCAGGTAGCCGAGCTCCAGCACGACGCCGATGCTCGCGATGAGCCCGACCCAGCGCGGCTCGAATCCGGCCACTTCGGTAAGGTAAAGAGGGTAGAAACTGTAGTAGGCCGCGTTCGTGAAGAGGATGAGCCCAATGCCGAGGCAGAAGATGAACAGCGGCGGCCGCAGGAGCAGGCGAGCGGCGTCAAATGTGGGCAAGCGCCCGCCACCGGAGGTGGGCGGCAGAGTACGTGGGAGTCGCCGCGCGTTCAGAAAGCCGATCGCGGCCGTGACCGCGGCGACGCCAATGATGGGTGCTGGCATCCCGGCGGTGGTCGTAAGGAAGACCAGAGCGCTCGTGCAAAGAAACCCAACGCTGCCCCAGATGCGGACTGAGGGGTAGGTGAGGTGCCGGGAGTGTGCGCGTTGCTGCAACGTGAAGAAAAGGCCGTCCGCGAGCGCGCCCTGCGGCTGGTTGGAGAAGCTGCTCATCGCCACGGCGAGCAAGCAGGCAGTGAATCCGCTGGCGAACCCCAGCCCGGACATGGCAACGAAATTGCCGATGAACAGGGCCATCACCAGTGGGCTCATCACCCGGAACCGATCAGCGAGCAGCGTGAGCAGCGGCGGCATCACGATCGCCCCGGCCTGGGCCAGCGCGAAAATGGTCCCGATCTCTCCAGGGGAGAGGACCTTTTCATCGCGGAGAAACACCGGCAGGTAAGGCCCCGTTGCCCCGAACATGCCGTGGATCAGGAAATAATGCGTGCGGAGTCGCAGCAGCTCCGCTCCGGCACCGTCAGGGACGGCCACAACGGTGTGACTCACGGAGCGCTCTCCGCATCGCGGGTGAGCGCGATCAAGATCTCTGCGGGCGGCAGTGGATCAAATTCGATGGTGTGCCGAAGCGCCCGAAGGAGCTGCTCACGTGGTCCGTAATAAACGCCGATGGAAAGCGCGAGCGACTCTGCACGGATAGGCGAGGGAAGTGCGAGGGGGCGCCACGGGAGAGAGGCGGCCCCTTCCGCCGAGACCGCCCAGAATAGCCCGGACCGAGCGTCGTGATACTGCGCAAGCGCTGTGCGCGCGAGCTCCTGCGCGAGGCGTTGGTCGCCGGGATCGCAGGAGAGGGAAAGCCCAAACGCTGCTCCAAGGAGATCAGCGGCCGACCGCTCCTCCGGCGCTGCGCCGGGTTCCGACGGTCCGTTGCGCGCCGGCTGGATCGATGCGCGCAGGTGCCGCGCGAGCGTTTCCGCTTCCGCCTGAAACGGTTCGCCGGCGCGAATGAGTGCACCCAGGAACACGCCTTGGGTGGCCAGCGAGGCAACGCCAACCCTTCCAGTCGGTGCCGCGCCGTCGGTGGTGTCGAGCGCGGCGAGGAATCCGCCCTCCGGTCTTCCCAGCTGGGTGAGACCGAAGCGGAGCGCGCGGTGCGCGGCTTGGCGCCAGTCCGGACGGTTCGCGACCTCGTCCGCTTCAAGGAGAGCGACAGCGATTCGCGCTTGGTCGATCAGGCGTTTCTGGCGGTACGGTTCACGCCATGCCTCGTCGATGGTGCGGCGGTAGAATCCGCCGTCGGCCGGGTCCTGGAGCGCACCTCTCACGAGTGCATCAGCGGCCCTGAGGGCCGCCTGTCGTCCGCCTGGACCGCGGTGGAGAAGGAATCTGATGACCTCGGCGTGATGCTCCTTCGGGGCTTCACCGAATCCCCCGTGCGTTCGGTCCTCCGCGGCGAGCCAGGCGTCGGTACCCCGTTCGAGCAGCGTAGCGACGGAGGGTAGCCGTGTTGATGGCGGCTCGGGTGGCGCAAGAGCGCGCAGCTCGCGCGCGGCTGCGGTCGCGGCGTCCGGTCGCTCGCGCCACACGTCAAGTGCAGCTCGTGCAGTCTTGAGGAATCCCGGCTGCGACCACTCCTCCGCTGGCGGCAAGTAGCCCGCGGCGTCGTAGGGCTCGAAGCGGGGAGTAAGCCACACGTGGTAGGGCGGTCCCTTCTGCTGTCGCACGCGCTCGACCAAATCCTGCACAAACGCGGCGATCTGAGGATCAGCCACCTCGCTGATCCGTACGCAGAGAAAGTTCCCGGCAAGCCAGGCCGCCGTCTCTGCGCGGGCGAAAGTCTGCTGCTCGGTTTCGCGACTCAGCTCCGAGAGTTCAGAGCCCAGATACGCATAGATGGGGCGGTCGTTAGATCCATCGCTGATACGCTTCGCCTCCTCCCACGTCCGCCAGGGGATCGCCGCCCGCGGCTCCGCAGTCGGAGACACCGGTGCGCCGATGCTGCTGGCTGAGGCGCCTGCGGCGAAGGCTGACGCGAGAAGGAGGCGCAGGAGTGTCATGGGCGTTCGCGGAACAAGAGAAGGGGGCCCTCGCAGCGCGCCACTGCGATCGCGCCACGCCCCGCTACGTCGAGAGCCACCGCGCTGTTCGCTTCACCGGGAACGAGGAGGCCGGAGTCCACCGCGGCCAAAGGAACAAAGCGCCCGCTGCCGTCTCCACGCAGCACCAAGCCAACTCCGCCGTCAAAGCGCCCGGTTGACGGTTCGGGTCCGAACGAGTTGCCCACGAGTGCGAGGTCGACTGCCCCATCATGGTTGAAGTCGCGCACCACGATGGCCCGCACGGGCGCGAGTTGGGCCTGGCGGGGCAGTCGCTCAAAGCGGAAGTTTCCGTCGGCTTGCTGGACGAAGATCCCAGACGCGAGTTCGTTGGCCTCCAGCCGCTGGGCGTGGTCGAGGAACTCGGGCGCAAAGAGGTCTGTCAGGCTCGCCTTGGCGAAGGATCGGTAGGTCGGGAAGCGGCGCGGAAGCCATGGAAACGAATAGCTGAGCTTGCTGCGGCCACGGACGGGGCGCAGGACTCCCTCGCTGACCTTCGCCTCGATGAGGTGGCTCCGACCCGAGCTGTCGAATGCCCCGGAGAAAAGCAGGGTCGGCTGGTCGATCGAGGCGCGGTACTTTGTGTTCAGGCCAGCGTTCCCGGCGATGATGTCGGGGCGTCCATCGCGATTGACGTCCGCCACGGCCAGCGAGCTCCACCATCCGGTGAGGCGAGGTGCTCGGCCCTGATCGTCTTGACGACGAAGACGGCCGTCGTCGTTCCGCCAGCGCGCGACTTCTCCCCATTCCGAGGCGACTACCAAGTCCTGCCGGCCGTCACCGTCCAGATCGGACCACAGCGCGGCGGTTACCAGCCCGGCCGCGCTGAGTTCCGGTGCGGCCGTGCTGGTGACGTCGGCGAAACCGGAGCCCGTGTTGCGCAGGAGGCGGCTCCGTGGGACCTCGGGGTAGCGCCCGGGAATCAGCCGGCCTCCGATGAAAACGTCGGCGCGGCCGTCGCCATCAAAGTCGCCCACCGCGATGCATCCAGCGGCGTCGCGATCGGCGGGGAGCATGTTGTCCGGTGCGGCGGAGAACCGTCCCTGTCCGTCATTCAGGTAGAGACGGTCGCGCAGCAAGTCGCTCTCGGCCGGCGTCCGTGCGCCTCCCAGCGCGACGAGGAGGTCGACGTGACCGTCGGCGTTGGCGTCGACGAAGGCCGCGGCTGCTCCGTCGGCCGGTAATCCGGCCGCCCAAGGTTGGTCCGGGCTTTCCCGAAAGGTGCCGCTGGCGTCGCTGAGGAACAGGCGGGCGGGTTGACCTGCGGCAGCCGATACGAACAGGTCGTCGTGTCCGTCCCGATTCACGTCGGCGACGGCCAGAGCTGGCGTCGGCGACCCGATTCGCCTCGGTAGGAGCCGCTGGCGTGAGAGCTCATCCACGGGTGGGGGAGCCGAAATGGAGCGGAGGCCGTGGTCGCTTGCTTCCTCGGTGAGCCATGCCGTGGGCGCGCTGGGAGTGTGGAAGATCGCCGCACTGGGTTGCCCGGGGGCTGGCTCCGTCACGGTGATGAGGGAGTCAGCCGGGAGATCACGAAGCGTTTGCTGTGCTCCGCTGGGCCAGCGGACTTCCAGCGACCGGATGATAGCGTGGCGGCCCAGGCCAAAATGGAGTTGGGCTGGCTCGCTGGAGGCGATTCCGCGCTCGGTGTAGACTTGGCGCACGAGTGTCCCGCCGTTCGTGGTGACGCGGACTTCGGCGCCGATCGCGTCGCGATTCGGGGCCCTTCCCGCCAGGCGAATCACCGCCCGGTGCGAATCGGCAGAATTGTTTCGGATGACGGTGGGAGGTGCGTCGTAATTCGCGTAGACCAGATCGAGGTCGCCATCGCCGTCCAAGTCCGCCACTGCGCACCCGAAGCTGACGGTGAGCTCATCGAGTCCCCAGTCGGCCGAGACATCAGCGAACGCGAGGGGTCCTTGGTTTCGGAAAGCCAGCGTGGTTTCGCGGCGCGGCGGCGCTCCGCGCCACACCGCGGCGCGGGCGGCGAGGTTGGGAGCCACATTCTGGCGATCGATCAGGTCGGCATCCACAAAGTTCCGAATCATTCCCGCGGTGAAGAAGAGGTCGAGTCGACCGTCGTCGTCCAAGTCGGCGGTGCGGACCGCCCAGGTCCAGCCGGTTGCCTCGACTCCCAAAAGGTGAGCGGCCTCGGCAAAGCGGTCGGTGCCGGTGTTGAGATAAACCGCATTCCACATGTACTGGGGAATCAGGCGACTGGTGCGTTCGATCTCCCAGAGGCCGCGCCCCATCTCTTCCATGCCGGTCAGAAAGGCGCGGTGGGTTCGGTCCCGCATGTCGGTGATCACGAAGTCCACGCGGCCGTCGCCATCGAGATCGCCGGCGTCGGCGCCCATTGAGAAGTAGGTCACATGTGGCAAGCGCTCGTCGACCACATCGGTGAAGGTGCCGTCACCGCGATTGAGGTAGAAACGATCCGGGGTTTCGAAATCGTTCGCGACGTAGAGGTCCGGCCAGCCGTCGTGGTTACTGTCGAACCAGAGCGCGGTGTGCCCCTGCGTCAGGCCCCAGATCCCGGCGGCCTCGGTCACGTCGCGGAATCCTGCAGCGGCGTCGTTGCGCAGCAGCAGATCTCGGCGTCCCAAGGGAGACTTGCTGAAGTCGAGAATGTTCGTGACGACGTAACAATCGAGGTCGCCGTCTCGGTCGTAGTCCGCGAAGGTCGCGTGCACGGATGCGTCGCGGATGGCCAGTCCGTACTCACTCGCG
Source organism: Opitutaceae bacterium (assembly GCA_040382075.1). GTDB lineage: Bacteria > Verrucomicrobiota > Verrucomicrobiia > Opitutales > Opitutaceae > UBA6669. The sequence goes on along the minus strand of JBEIGD010000023.1, from coordinate 1,627 downwards.
CGTTCAGTGAACGTGCCGTCACCACGGTTGACAAAGAGCTGGTTGGGTTGGTCGTAGCGGCAGACGTAAAGGTCCATCCATCCGTCCTGGTTGATGTCCACCGCGGTGACGCCGTTGTTGCTCGGCCGGGTTTCCGAGACCGGGACGAGACCGGCCTCGCGTGCCACGTCGGTGAACCGGAAGGGGGCGGTCTGGCGGTAGAGCGAGGACGGCCCATTCTTCGAGACCGCGAAGATGTCGGGACGTCCGTCACGATCAAAGTCCGCGACGGCGACGCCGGTCTCGACGGCACCGAGTGTGAGCTCGCGGAAACGTTCGCCCCACATTCGCGGGTCATCGAAGCGGTTGGTGGCAGTCAGTCCCGAGTCTTCGGGGGCGAGACGTGTGAAACGCTTGGCCGATGTTTCCCCGGCGGCGCGCGGCGGGAGGGGAGCAATCTGAACAGGTGTGGAGGCCGGAGGAGCGGCATCGCCGTAGACGGGTCCAAGCACGCCGATGACCGCGAGGAGGGCGAGTGCGCGGGCAGTCATCGGGTCGACGGGTGTGTCGTGGGCGACGGAGTCAGCGCATGCTCAAACACCCAGTCGGCGACGCGTCGTCCGATTTCCTGCCCTGCCAGGTTGGCTGAGCGCGTGTGGATGCCGCCGAAGACGCGGCTGAGGCCGACCTCGCGACAGGCCTCGGAGAGGCTGGAGAAGTGCCGCACGACTCCGGGCAATCCGTCGGACGTGGTCGAGAAAGCGATGTGGTCATCGCCGAAGAAGCGGGCGAGCAGATGTGATGCCGCGCCGGAAAATGCACTGTGTCCGGAAACGTAGTCGGGGTGCGCGGGCGAGACCATGTTCGGGATGAAGTCCGGATTTCCGCGGTAATGGGGATTAATGGCTGGAGTGAGCTCGCGGATGGCGGTCTCGGGTCGCCATGTTCGGTAGTGGTACTTGGTGTCCCAGCAGGCGATCGCCGCATCCGCGGTCGCAAAGTTGAGCAGCGCGAACAGGCGCGCGGTCGCGCCGAGCGGGAGCCCGCGGCGCCGCGCTACGCCCTGGGCAATCGAATTCCAGTGTCCGGCCGGCGTGGCCGTACCGAGATCGTCGGACCAGAACGGGGTTGTGAGTGTCTGGTCCTCCGTCCGCTCCGCGCCGTCGCGGGCTCCCACGCGCGCGACCTCCGCGAGCTCGGCGGCGTGCTCGGCTGAGTCGACTCGGGGGGGCGGGGGGGCGCGAAACTGGCTGGGGGATCGCAACACGAATGGGGTCACCGTGGCGATCTGGGGGAGGACGGCGGGACGAAAGCCGGGTGGCGTCTCGCGCCACAGGCCGGGCTCAGCGCTGGCGAAGGGTCCGCGCGCTGGCTCGGCCCAGCCCGTGCGCGCGCGGGCGGCGAGGGTGCGTTCCGCGACCGAGCGGCCGTACGCCAGGCCGCGCTCCCGTGCGGCGCGGTCCGGGATTCGCTCCAGGGCCCTCTCGAGCGCGAGATCGAAGGTGCGTGGGTTTGTCCAGGATGACCAAAGGGTCCGCAGGACGAGGTGGGCGGCTCCGGCGGCGGCGGCTTCGGCGGACGTATCGGGTGCCGGATTGGGCACTGGAAGCCACGTTCGGTCTGATCGCGTGACACCGATCACGGCATC
>JBEIGD010000022.1:0-60480 GCA_040382075.1 Opitutaceae bacterium | reverse complement strand
GTGCCCGAAGCCACCGACCTCAGCCGCGAGCCCGACAGCGTGGTGCAGGAGTACGGCCCCGACGCGCGCACGCCCGGCACCTACGCGGCGAACTGCCTCCTCGCCCGACGTCTCGCCGACCGCGGCGTGCGCTTCATCCAGCTCTACCACCAGGCCTGGGACCACCACGGCAGCCTCCCCGGCGGCATCCGCCGGGAGAGCCTCCAGACCGACCAGGCGTCGGCGGCGCTTGTCTCCGACCTCAAGCGCCGCGGCATGCTTGATGACACGCTCGTGGTCTGGGGCGGCGAATTCGGGCGCACCAACTACTGCCAGGGCGTGATGACCGCCGACAATTTCGGCCGCGACCATCATCCCCGCTGCTTCTCGATCTGGATGGCCGGCGGCGGCGTGAAGCGCGGTTTCACCTACGGCGAGACCGACGAATACGGCTACAACGTGGTCCGTGACCCCGTGCACGTGCACGATTTCCACGCCACCCTGCTCCACCTCTTCGGGGTGGACCACGAACGGCTCACCTTCCGCCATCAGGGGCGCTACTTCCGCCTGACCGACGTGCACGGACACGTGGTGAAGAGCATCCTCGCCTGAACCCGGCGGAGGCGACGGTGCCGGTGCGCCGCCCGGCCTGGATGGCAAAGCGGCGGACACATGACCTGACCAGCCCGCGGCGCTCGCCAGCGGCGGGATCTGGGTCAAGCTCCCTGGGACCCCTTCCCTCCATGGCAAACTCCCCGTTTTCCCTTTCCGGCCAAGTCATCCTCCTCACCGGCGGCGCCGGCCTTTACGGCCGTGGCCTTTCCGCGCAACTCGCCGAGACCGGCGCCACGCTCGTGCTCGCCTCGCGCAACGTCGAAGCGCTCCGGGTGGTGGCGGCCGAGGAGACGGCGAAAGGGCATACGGTGCACGCGCGCGAACTAGATCAAGGCGACGAAGCCTCGGTGCTGCGGTTGCGCGACTCGATGCTGGCGGACTTTGGCCACATCGACGGGCTGGTGAACAATGCGGTCTCGCGGCCCATGAAGAGCACGCAGGGCCCCCTGGCGGACTGGGAGGCCTCGATGCGCACCAATGCCACTGGACTCTTCTCCATCACCCGCACCTTCGGCGAGGCGATGGCCTCGCGCGGATCCGGCAAGATCGTGAACATCGGCTCGATCCAAGGCATGGTCGGGCCTGACTTCTCGCTCTACGAAGGCACCGCGATGGGGGCGGTCGCGGACTACTTCTTCCACAAGGGCGGCATGCTCAACCTCACGCGCTACTTCGCCGCGCTGTACGGACCGCGCGGAGTCCGCGTGAACTGCGTTTCGCCCGGTGGCTACTACACCGGCCAGAATCCCCTCTTCGTCGAACGCTATTGCAAGGCCACCTACCTGCGGCGCATGGCGGACGACCACGACCTTGGCGGCCCGGTGATCTTCCTCCTCAGCGAGGCGGCGCGCTACATCACCGGGACGAATCTCCCGGTGGATGGCGGCTACACCGCTCACTAGCCCAACCCGCCCGCGAACGCTTCCCCATGAAAGTCGCCCTGCTCGGCCTGAGTCATCCGCACTCCGGAATCCTCCTCGCCACCCTCGCGGGTTTGCCGGAGATCACGGAGATCTGCCTCTGGGACGCGGAGGCCGAGGTGGTGGCGCGGCAGATCGCCACGCCGCAGCCGAAGGTCATTCAAGCGACCTCCGAGCTCGACTGCGTGCTTTCCCAGACGGACATCGCGTTCGCGCTGGTCTGCGTCCGCCACGATCAGATGTTGGCCGTGGCCGGTCAGGTCATCGCCTCCGGGCACCACCTCATGATCGAGAAGCCGGCCGGGCTGAACGCCGCGGAGATCGTGGCGCTCGAACGGCAGGCCAAGGCGGCGGACCGCGTCGCCTCCGTGCTTTACCCGCGTCGGCTGCACCCGTGCATGATCGCCGCCCGCCAGTGGGTCGCCGGCGGCGGCATCGGGTCGCTGCTGACCATGGAGGGGCGCTTCCTCGCGACGCAGGTGCGCTTCCGCGATCCGGCCTCCTGGCTCTTCCGCCGGCCCCTTGCCGGCGGTGGCATCCTGCTCTGGCTCGGCTGCCACATGCTCGACCTGCTCCATCATGTGTCCGGCGACGAAATCGTCGAGGTGGGCGCGCGCTTCGCCATCCGCTCGGGTGAGCAGATCGAGGTGGAGGACTGCGCGGCCCTGTCGCTACGTTTCGCCTCTGGCACGATCGGGACATTCCACGCCGGCTACACCCTCGCCTTCAGCGGCTCCGGCTACCTGAACCGCACTGGTTACGACTCCTATCTCGGCTTCAATGGCCGGGCCGGGCGGGTGGTCTGGCCGGACCTCAATGCCAAGCTTTACGTCGAGTCGGCCCCCGCGACCCCGGGCGCCCCGGCGGGGCGCGAGGAAACCTTCACCCTGCCCGAGTCCTCCGCCTACGGCGGCACGTTCGGCGAGACCTTCCTCCGCCAGTTCATCGCTGCGACGCAGCGCCGGGGCGAGCCGCCGACGCGGCTCGCGGACGCGCTGCGCACCGCGCGGGTGATCGAGGCGGCGGAGGAATCGGCCCGCACGGGCCGCTTCGTCCGCGTCGCGACCTAGCCGCCAACGGCGGGGGGAACATCGGGCAGCCGGTCGACCAGCTCGCGCGCGATCGCCAGCGACGCGGTCGCGGCCGGGCTCGGCGCATTCAGCACGTGCAGCGCGCGCGGCCGCTGCTCCAGCCAGAAATCCTGGATCAGCGTACCGTCAACGTGCATCGCCTGCGCCCGGACCCCGGCGCCGCCCGCCGTGAGATCGGCGGCGGTGACCTCCGGGACGAGCCGCTGGAGGGACTTCACCGCGAGCGCGCGGCTGAGCGAACGGATGATCTCGTGGCTGCACAGCGCGGGATAGCGCACCATGAAACGCCACAGACCGGGGAACGTCAGCGCGTCCGCCAGATCGCGGGGCGAGACATCGCTCCACGAATAGCCCTCGCGGGCGAGCGCGAGCACGGCGTTGGGCCCGGCCTCCACGCCCCCTCCGATCATGCGGGTGAAGTGGACGCCGAGAAACGGGAAGCGCGCGTCCGGCACCGGGTAAATGAGGTGCCGCACCAGCCGCTGCGCCTCGGGCCGGAGGAGGAAATACTCGCCGCGGAACGGCACGATCCGCACGGTGCGGGCGATCCCCGCCAGCTCCGCCACGCGATCCGAGAAGAGACCAGCGCAGTTGATCAGGAAGTCCGCTTCCCACTCGCCCGCCTCCGTCCCGACGGCCCAGCCGTCGGCGGTGGCGCGGATCGAGATCACCTTGGCGCCGGTGCGCACGTCCACGCCCGCCGCCTCCAGCTCGCGGCGCAGCGCCGCACACACCCCGGCGTAATCGACGATGCCCTCCTCGGGAACCTGCACCGCCGCCACGCCGGCGGCGTGCGGCTCGATCTCGCGCAATTCGTCCGAGTTGAGCCGGCGCAGGCCGCGCAGACCGTTGCGCTGGCCGCGGTCCCAGAGCCGCTCGAGCGACGGAAGCTCATCGGCCGACGTGGCGACGACGACCTTGCCGCAGATCTCATGGGCGACGCCGTGGTGACGGCAGAACTCCGTCATCATCCGCACGCCCGAAACCGCGAGCCGGGCCTTCAGCGAGCCCGGCTGGTAGTACAGCCCCGCGTGCAGCACGCCGCTGTTGTGCGTGCTCTGGTGCCGACCGACCTCCTCCTCCTTCTCGAGGAGGACGATCGAACGGCCCGGATCGCGCCGCGAGAGCTCCCGGGCGACGGCGAGACCCACGATCCCGCCGCCGATGATCAGGGTGCGCCGACTCATCCCTGCGGCGCGAGATCGATCCAGCGCCGCTGCGCCGAGGCCTCGAGCATGCCGACGCAGGCCGCGACGGCCGCCCGCCCGTCCTCCGCACTGCCCACGACGCTCGGCCGCCCTTCGATCGCGTCGATGAACGCCGCCATCTGGTCGCGGTACGCCTGCATCCGCACGTCGGCGAACGCGGTGTCCGCACCCTCGTGCTTCACCGGCGGCTGGCGGGACATCACCTGCCAGCCGTTCGCCTCGTCCGACATCTTCAGCTCGGTGTACGCATCGAGGTCGATCAGGCCGGTCGTGCCGACGATCCGGAACCGGAATTCCTCGCCCGGGAACGAGGGCGCCGGCAGGGCGCGGCTCGAGTAGAGGGAGCCGATCGCACCCGAGGAGAGCGCAAAGAGACCGATCGTCGTGTCCTCGACCGGGACATCCGGCAGGAACGTGCGCGAGAGGGCGGTCACCGTCACGATCTCCGCCCCCGTGAACCAGCGGATCATGTCGAGCCCGTGCGGGGAGCTGTTGAGCAGGTGGGCCCGGCTGCGCGGGTCGTTCCACCAGGCCCAATTGCCGCCGAAGCCGCCGGCCTTGATCGTGCCGGCGTACATCGGCATCGAGATCTGGGCGGTGATCACGCGCCCGATCGCGCCGGAGCGGATGAGTTCGTGGGCCTTCGCGTTGTTGACACGGAAGCGCTGTTGGTAGCCGACGGAGAGGTTCACCTTCGCGCGCGTCGTTGCCTCGATCATGCGGTCGCAATCCTCCGCTGAGGTCGCGAGCGGCTTCTCGACGAGGACGTGCTTGCCCGCTGCGGCGGCGGCGAGGGTCTGGTCGACGTGGCAGTGGTGGGGCGTGGTCACGATCACCGCATCGATGTCGCGGCGGCGCAGCAGCGCGTCGTCGTCGGGCTCGCAGGCGATGTGGTAGCGCTCGGCGAGGCCGGGGGCGCGGGTGCCGCCGGTGACGGCGACGACCTCGGCGTTGGGGAGGCGGCGGATCGCCTCGATGTGGGTGCGGCCCATAAAGCCGGAACCGAGGATGCCGAAACGGATTTTGTTCATTGGGGGTGGTAAGGGAGGAAGCGGGAGCGGAATGGCGGACAGAGTGGAGCGAGAGGCGCGCGTCAGACGCGACCGGTTGGCGTGGGGATGGGGACGTTCAGCTCGGTCGCGAGCTCGCTGAGACGCGTCCACAGCTTGACCGGGATCGGGATGCCCTCGCGCCGACGCTCCGCCTCGCGACGCCATTCCGGTTCGCCGGCGACGAGTACTTCGTCGTAGCCCAACGCCGGCTCCGAGGCCTTCACCAGCCCGGCGAGCCGCTCCATCCGCGTCTCGAATTCGCCCGGGGGCAGGAACCGTTTCGGGTCAATGGCGATGAACGTGTGGCTGATGCCGAGCGGATCGCCGCCGGTACGGTAAACGGGGAGCTCGGTCGTCATCGCGCCGCCGCTGAGACCGGAGCAGAGAATCTCGACCATCATCGCGAGCGCGGTGCCCTTGTAGCCGCCGATCGGGGTCGGCTTGCCCCGCTGCGCGGCCAGCGTGTCGGAGGTCGGCACGCCGTCGGCGTCGAGGAATCCCCACTCGCGCGGAATGGTGGGCTGATTGAGGTTCGAGGCGTGGACCAGTTTACCGAGCGCCACGGTGGTGGTGGCCATGTCGAGCAACCATTGGCCCCGACCGCCCGCGCCGGGCACCGCGACGCAGAGAGGATTCGTGCCGAGGATCGGGGTGCGGCCCTGCCACGGCGCGACCGCCGGGCAGGCGTTGCTCATGACGATCGCGAGAAACCCCTCGCGCGCGAGCTTCTCGCCCCACCATGAGCCGGCGCCAAAGTGGTTCGAGTGGTTTGCCACCACCACCGCCACGCCGAGGGCCCGGGCGATTCGGATCGCGTGGTCGGTGCAGCGGTCCGAGACGACCTGACCGAGGCCATTCTCTCCGTTGTACCGCAGGCACACGCCGTCCTCACGCTCGACGTGGCCGCTCGCCGGGACATTGATGCCGCCGGCGCGCAGCTGCTGGATGTACGTCGTCAGCATCTGGATTCCGTGCGAATCGACGCCCCGCAGATTGGCCGCGATGAGGGAATCCGCCACTACGCGGGCGTGGCCCTCTGGGGCGCCGAGCGCCCTCAGCAGGTCGCGGCCGATCACCTGCAGCGACTCAGCGGGGAAGATCAGGCTCAGGGGGGTGGCGGGGGTCGTCATGGCTGGGAAGCAGAGGGCGCGGCGGCGGCGGGCGCAAACCGATAGGCGTAGAGGTGCGCGTCCAGCAACTCAAAGCGCAGACGCACGGTCTGACCGGCGAGCGTGCCGACCCGGGCCCCGGAGAGCCACGTGACGGGCCGTTCGTGCGCGTCGCCGAACACCGGGGCGCAGTCCGCGAGGGCGAAACCCGGGAGGGGACGGCCAGCCTCGTCCTGGATTTCCACGCGGACTCCGCCGGCGACCGAGCTGGCGAAGTTGAGGGTCAGGGTGTCACCCGAAAAGCGGATCGGCGTGGTGAGCACTTCACCGCCAGACATGGGGGCCCACGCGGAGACGAACCCATCGAGACGGAGGGTGTAGCGGCGCAGCGTGCTGCCGCGCTCCGACCAGTAGTTCTCGACCGCGTAGAAGGACAACTCGTTCGGCGCTCCCGCGAGCGCGGAGCGCGTTTCGACGACGTGCCAGGCGACGTACTGGTTGCCGTAGTTCCACGTGCCGGGACGCTCGATGCCGGGCGCGAGAAAGGCCTCGGTCCAGCGCTTGAAGCTCACGCCGTCGCGGCTCGCCATCAGCACGGTCTCCGTCAGCGCCGTGCCATAGCGCTCGCTGGCGGATGCGCGAAGTCGCCGGTGTTCCGGATCGGGCAGGGCTCGCATCGAGGGTGACCACTGCTGCATCTTCTCCGGCGGGGCCTTGCCGCGCGAGTCATCCATCGTGCCCTTGAGCTCACGTTCCACGTAACGCGCGGGGAAACCGATCAGCAGGTGTGGCGCGCGGTGGTACGGCTTGACGGCGTTCGTATAGAGGTGGGTGGGCGGCGCGTCGGGGAAGACGACATCCGCCTCATTCTCCCAGTGCAGAAAGTCCTTCGAGGTGCCGGTGCGGATCGAGCGCACGCCGACGTAGGGTTGGTCCGAGGAGCCGCGGTCGAAGTAGCGCCAGTACGCGCGGTAGACCCCCCGCTCGCCGTCCCAGAAGGCGAGGTTCTGGGAATCAAAGGCCCCGTTCGTGATCACGGGATGGTCGGCCATCGGCGTCCAGTTCAGGCCATCCGGCGACTTGAAGGCGAGCAGGCCGCGCGGGCCCTCGGGGGTGTCGGAGCGCAGGATCGCCTTGTAGCGGGCATCGGGCGTGGCGGCCGGATTGTCGTCGCGGAAGACCGCCGGATGGCCGGCGTCGACGAACAGGCTGCCCTGCCGTCCGCTGACCATCACGATGTTGTTCGCGGTCGAGCCCTTGAAGGCGTGCAGGCCGAGCTCCGGCCGGCGCCAGTGAATGCCGTCGTCGCTCTCCGCGTACGCACAGAAGAGCGGGTGCACCTCCGGCTGGTTGCGGTCGGCCTCGCGCAGCGGACTGATCTCATACGCCTTGAAGTACATCCGGTAGCGGTCGCCATCCTGGAACACGCTGTGATAGCCGCTGCCGCTTCCCTCCCACGGGATGTCGTGCGAGAGGCTGACCTCCTGCGGGATCGGCTGGTGGAGGCGGAGCTGTGCGCCCCCGGAGAGCCGCTCGACCAGCGCTTGGTCAACGAAGAGTTCGCGCCGGGTACCGATGTTCTCGGCGGCGGCCGCCAGCGCGGAGGCCGGCAGCGCCGCCAGCGCGAGGGCGCCGACGACCGCCTTCGTCCACGGAGCGCGGCGCCGCCGGGTCGAAGCGGATGGCAACGCGTCGGAACGGCCCGGAGGGAGGGGGGAGGACATCAGGCAGGATCGTGGGGTCATGGTTGGAATTGGTAGGAGTAGAGGTCCGCATCGCTGAGCACGAAACGCAGGCGCACGACCTGCCCGGCGAGCGGGGAGACGTCGGATCCACGCTCGCGCCAGCGGACCGCCCGGTCGGCCGTGTCGCCGAACCACGGTTCGCTGTCCGCCAGCGCGTACCCGGGCAGCGGACGGCCCGCCGAGTCCTGCAGTTCCACCTGCACGGACCCTGCGGCCGAGGTCGAGGCGTTGATCGAGAGCCTGCGACCCGTGAAGCGCACGGGCTTGGTCACGAGCTCCCCGCCGGGCTCCGCCGCGTGCAAGGAGACGAACCCGTCCAGCCGGAGCGTATAGCGGCGCACGCTGCTGCCGGGCGCGCCGGTCCAGTACGCCTCGTCCGCGTAGAGTGACAACTCATCCGACTCGCCCGGCATGCTCCCGGCAGTGGTCACAACCTGCCACGCGACGCACTGCTGACCATAGCTCCACGTACCGGGGCGTTCCGGACCGGGCCGGAGGAAGGCCCCGGACCAGCGCTTGAAGGCCACGCCGTCGCGGCCAGCCATGAAGAGCGCGTCCGAGAGGGCGGTGCCGAGGCGCTGGCTCTGCGCCGTGTACTGCGACTGCGCCGCGCGCCACTCGCGGTGCTCCCGATCGGGCAGCGCGCGCATTTCCTCGGACCAGCCCCGGTCAATGTAGCGCAGCGGCATGCCCACGAACAGGTGAGGCGCCCGCCCGTACGGCTGCACTTGGTTCGTGTACAGCTGGATCGCCGGGGCCGAGCCGAAGTCGAGGTTCGCCTGCTGCTCCCAATGGATCAGGTCGCGCGAGATCGCGGTGCGGATCCCGCGCACCCCGACGTACGGCTGGTCCGGCGTCCCCCGGTCGAAGTAGCGCCAGTACGCCCGGTAGACGCCGCGCTCCGCGTCCCAGAAGGCGAGGTTCTGTGAGTCGAAGGCGCCGTCCGTGATCACCGGACGCGGGGTCAGCAGGGACCAGCGGAGCCCGTCGGGCGACTTCAGGAAGACCAGTCCTTGCGGCCCGGTCTTGCCGGGGGCCGGCTTGGCGACCACGACCGCCTTGTACCGCGCATCGGCGGGAGCGGCAGGGTTGCCGTCCTTGAACACGGCCGGATGACCGGCATCGATCGTGACATCACCGATCACGCCGCTGGCGATGACGATGTTGTTGGCGGTCGAGCCGTTGAAGGCGTGCAGCCCGAGTTCCGGCTTCCGCCAGTGGATGCCATCGTCGCTCTCGGCGTAGGCGCAGAGAAGGGGATTGCCGTCGGTGTTCGGCGCGCCCGGCCCCACGAGCCGCTGCCATGCCTTGTAGTACATCCGGTACCGCGTCCCGTCATGGAAGACGCTGGTGTACCCGCTGCCCGCGCCCTCCCACGGCGCATCGCGCACGAGGACTACTTCCCGCGGGACCGGGGAGTGCAGCCGCAGCTGGGCACCCCCGTCCAACCGCTGGATGAGGGCATCGTCCACGAAGAGCTCGCGCCGCGAGCCGATGTCCGTCGGCGTCGCCATCGCCAGCAGTGCGGTCGAGGCGGTCGCCCAACCCACGACGAGTGCCCGCCACCCGAAGACGCGTGGCGCTGCACCCGCCTTGCCACGGAGGGAAGGCGTGGACCCGGGCCCGTTGGAAGAGCGTGTCGTGATGTTTCGCATACAGTAAACCTTGGTTGGGGTGGGGGGGCGCGGGACCGAGTCTCTCAGTAAATGCTTCGTCTCACCGGGCACAACGGGCGGTCGCTGGTAAGGTGGCCTAACCGCACCGGGTGTGGCCGGACTGGTCCGGTGATTTGACCTGTCGCAGCCAAGTCGCCGGGATTGCCGACGGTGGGATCCGGTGCGAGGGTGCGGCCCTGCCCCTTGTGGCGGCCCCATCATGCGCCCCTCTCTGCTCCGCGCCCGACTTCGGCTGGGCCTTCCGGCCCGAATCGCCTGCATGTATCACCCCAACGCGATGATGCCGATGCACGCGGCGAAGGCTGGTTTCGACGCAATCTGGCGATCGCCTGGGGCCGCCCGGTTGTCGGAGGCGAGCAATTCGCTCATCTCGTCCGCAAGGGCGGCCGCCTCCTCGCGCACGGGAGCGACTTCGGTGCCATCGTGAACGCCCTCCCGGTCTACGCGAAGACGATCGCCGAGGGAGTCGCTCTGGGTTCCTGATTCCCCTCCAATCCCCCCGCCCTTTCCCCCCCTCGCCCGCCCATGCCCGCTCAGCCGCTCTACCCGTCCGCACCCGCCATCGGCCGCATCGCCCTCGGCAGTTCCACCTTCGGTCGCGAGATCCAGTCGGATGACGCATTTTCGCTCATGGATCGCGCCCTTGCCCGGGGCGTGAGCCACTTCGATACCGCCGCAACCTACACCGCCGGGGTCTCGGAAACGATCATGGGGCAGTGGCTCGCCAGTCGCAGACCGAGCCCGGAATCCCTGATGGTGGCGACGAAGATTTACCCGCCTTACACGCCGGACGCCATCGACACGGCAACCGCCGCGAGCGCCCGGAGGCTGGGGGTGGACGTCATCGACCTGCTCTACCTCCACAAGTGGGATGCAGCCGTGGAGACGCCGGAGACGCTCGCGGCGCTGGATGGCTTGGTGCGCTCCGGGCGCGTGCGCGCGCTCGGGGCCAGCAACTTCAACGCCCAGCAGCTCGGTGCAGCCCTCACCGCCCAGGCCGCGCACGGGTGGGCAAGGTTCCGCGTTCTCCAAAACAACAACAACCTCGCCGTGCGCGATGTCGACTCGGCCTTGGTCACACTGGCGGCAGACCATGCCCTCGCCATCGTCACGTACAGCCCCATCGCCGCCGGCTTCCTCACTGGCAAGCACCGCGCCGGCGTGGTGGCGGGATCCCGCTTCGACATGGCGCCGGGCCACCAGCCCATCTATTTCTCACCGGAGCCCCAGCGCCGACTCGCGGCGCTGGAGTCGCTCTCCGATCTGAGCGGGCAACCCACGGCCCTGCTGGCACTCGCGTGGGCCATGAATCGACCCGGTGTCTCGGCCGTGCTCATCGGTGGTCGCGGTCCTCAGTACGTCGATCAAGCCTTCGACGCCCTCCAGATCCGCGATCCGGACTTACTTCGGGCCCTCGACGCCATTCCCTAGCCCCACTTCGTCCGCGATCGCAGTCGTCGGACCCAGCCAACGCCCCTCACACCACCCGGACCGGCTCGAAGCGCCATGCCCCACGGACTGCGCCTGATGTTTTCCTCCAGCCCGCCCCTCGTGGAGGTGGAGTCTCATGATCTGGCCGATCCTGGCCCGCACCAAGTCCTCGTCCAGCAAGCGTGCACCCAGGTCAGCGCCGGCAGTGAGGCGAATTTTCTCCGCCACGGGCCGACTTCGTACGGGCTGCCCGAAGGTCAGGCCCGGGCCAACATCGGCTACATGGCCGCCGGCCGCATCATCGCGGTCGGGAGCGCGGTCCGCGGATTCCACGTCGGCCAACGCGTGATCACAACGTCACCTCATGCCTCCCTGGCCCGCGTGGACGTGGCCCCGGGGGCAGCGATCGACGTGATTCCGGACCGCGTCGAGGACGAGGTCGCTGGTTTCGCGATCCTTGGCGACGTCGCCCTGCACGGCGTGCGTCGCGCCGCTCTCCAGATCGATCAATCCGTGGCGGTGTTCGGTCTCGGAATCGTCGGTCAGCTCGTCCTCCAGTTGGCCGCACTGTCCGGAGCCCATCCGCGCATCGCCATCGACCTGCTCGACGAACGTCTGGCACTGGCCAAGCAGAGTGGAGCCACCCACGTGATCAACGCAGCCCGTGAGGACGTGGTCGCCCGGGTGCGGGAGATCACGTCCGGGGCGGGTGCCGAAGCCGTGTTCCACTGCGCCCAGGCGGCCGCCATCCTTCAGACTACCCTGGAATGCGCCGCTGATCGCGGCACCGTCATTCTGACCGGGAGCCCCCCGGGCACCGCGACGATCCGGCTCAAGGAGGAATTGCTGCGCAAGGAGCTTCGCATCACCGGCACCTACGAGAGCGGACTGACGCACCCCCACGCCTACTGGCCTTGGTCCCGGGAGCGCAACCGCCGCACCTGCCTTCGCCTGATGGAGTCCGGACAACTCCAGCTCACGCACCTCATCAGCCACCGATTGCCGCCGGACCAAGCCCCAGAGATCTACCAACGCATCCTGTCCAGCGCCTCCGGCTGGCTCGGTGTCGTGATCCGGTGGCCGGACTCGCTCCCGGCATCCCCCCCGCCCTCGAGCCCAGCTTGAACCAACCCTTCATCCCTCCCCTCGCTGCGAACCCGGATCACGTCCGACGGTGGCGAGACGCACCCGCCAGACCTCGCGCCCCGCTTCTGCACACCAACACCATCCCTCAAACCCGGTGAACCCTTCTTCACGCCACCATCCTTGGTTGATCGTCGCGGTACTCTTCCTCGTATCCGCGACCGCCTACGCCGACCGCATTGCACTTTCCGCGTTGTTTCCCCTGCTCCGTCAGGACCTCGGGCTCTCGGATCTGCAACTGGGCCTCATCGGCAGCGCCTTCCTCTGGGCCTACGGCATCGGCTGCGCCCTCGGGGGATTCCTCTCCGACCGTGCCTCGCGCAGCCGCATCGTGCTGGTGAGCCTGACCCTCTGGAGCGTGGCCACGCTTGCGGTGGCGTGGGTGCAAGGCTTCGAACAACTCGTCTGGGCTCGAATCGCGTTCGGCGCCGCGCAGTGCCTCTACATTCCCGCCGCCTTGGCCCTGATCGCGGATCACCACGGACCCGCGACGCGGGGCAAGGCGATCTCATCCAATCTCGCCGGCATGAGCATTGGCTTGATCGGCGGGGCCACGCTCGCGGGGTTGATCGCCCAGAGCCTCGGCTGGCGCGAGGTCTTCACGGTGTTCGGACTGGGGGGGCTTGTCTTGGCTGGGCTCACCGCATGGATCGTGCGCGATGCCCCGCCCGCGGCGGCCGCCGAAGGTGTCAAGGAACCTTCGCTCTCCCTGGTCGCGAGTTTTCGCCTGCTCTTCGGGACCCGGACTTACTACCTCATTCTGCTGCAGGGCATGGCCGCCTCCATGGGCGCCTGGATGTTCTGGAACTGGCTGCCACTCTACTATCAGGAAACCTTCCAGATGAGTCTGGCGGGAGCGGGATTTTCCGGAACGTTCATGCTCCAGGCGACCGCGATGGTGGGAATCGTGCTCGGCGGCGTGATCTCCGATCGGGTCGGCCGGTCCCACGCCCACCGGCGTCCATTGGTGATGGCAGGCTTCTACTGTGCCGCTGCCCCCTTCCTGCTGGTGTTCCTGTTTGAGCCCGGGTTCCTGCTCGTCAGCGTCTGCCTGGCGGCGTCCTCCCTGCTCCGCACGATGGGCCAGGCCAACGAGAATCTCATCCTCTGCGATCTCCTTCCCGCGCGCGTCCGCTCGGCGGCCTTGGGCATCTTCCTCTTCGGGAATGTCAGCGCGGGCAGCGTCGCCATTCTGGTGGCGGCATGGATCCGCGGCTTCGCCGGACTCAGCACGGCCTTCGCCTGCGTCGCTGGATTGATCGGCATCTCCGCCCTCGCCGCCGCCGTCGCCTACCGTGTCATGCCCGGCGACCTCGCGCGCTTGCCCGCACGGCTCGCGCGGCTCGAGGGCTCCGCCACTTCCCGCGCATGAACGCCCCGATCCTCCGCCGCCTCCGCCTCGCCGTCCTCCTCGCCACCGCCACCGCGGGCATCCTCCTCCACGCCTCAGCCTCCCCCCTGCCTCCCGCCGTCATCCCCGGCCGGATCGTGCTCGACCTCCCGCCGGGGCTGGGCAACCCCCGCAACAGCGAGGGTTCGTTCATCAGCCTCCGGGACGGCAGCCTGCTCTTCGCCTACTCGCGCTTCGTCGGCACCTCCTTCGCCGACGAGGCACCCGCCCGCATCGCCCAGCGCACCTCCCGCGACGACGGCGAGACGTGGTCGGAAGAGAGCTTCATCGAAACACCCGGCGAGAAGACGGCGTCGAATGTCATGAGCATCACGTTGCTTCGTCTCGGCAACAGCGACATCGGGCTCTTCTACCTGCTGCGCAACAACTGGCACGACATGCGCATGTACCTCCGGCGTTCCAGCGACGAGGGCCGGTCATGGGGCGATCCGGTGTGCTGCACGCCCGCCACCGCCTACTACGTGATCAACAACGACCGGATCATCCGGCTCGCCTCGGGTCGGCTCGTCATCCCGGCCGCCCTGCACCCCGCGCTGACCGACGAGGAAAACGATCGCGCCGTCGACTGGCGCGCCCTCGCGCTGTTCTTCCTGTCCGACGACGACGGGCGGACGTGGCGGCAGGCTCCGGGCGTGAGCTCGCTGCCCGTCGCGCACACGCGCAGCGGCCTGCAGGAACCCGGCGTCATCGAGCTCTCACCCAATCATCTCTGGGCCTGGGCGCGCACCGACCTCGGTCGCCAGTACGAGTTCTTCTCGACCGACGGCGGCGAGACGTGGACCGTCCCCGCCCCCTCGCGCTTCACGTCGCCCAACTCCCCGCTGTCGATGAAGCGGCTCGCCGCCACGGGCCGCTTGCTTGCGGTCTGGAACCCAGGCCCGGCCTACGAGACCCGCGACGTCCGCCCGTACGGCGGGGACCGCACGCCGCTCGTCGTCGCCACCGGCACCTCCTCGACCGGAGCCTGGACCGCCGCCGCCTTGGTCGATGGCTACGACGGGGTCGATGCGGGCTTCTGCTACACCGCGATCCACGAGACCAAGGACAGCGTGCTGCTGGCCTACTGCGCGGGCGGACCCGCGGACCAGCACCGGCTGGCGCGCCTGCGCGTCCGCAAGATCCCGCTCGACGCCCTCAAGTGAGCGACCGGCCCGCTGCGGCGCCCTGATCCGCGCCGCAGCGACGAGCCGACTGCGCAAACCCGCCGCCGCTCAGCGCGGCAGCGCACGGCGCACCGCGTCGGCGAACGCATCGAAGCCGTCCACCAGCGGCGTGCCCGCCTCGCCGGTCATGCGCAGCAGCGACCGCTCGTCCTTGAAGCCGGTGCCCGTGACGAGGCAGACGATGTGGGCGTCCGGCGAGAGCTCGCCCCGCGCCACCGCGCGCTCCACCCCGGCGAGGGCCACCGCGCCGGCCGGCTCGGCGAAGATGCCTTCCTCGCGAGCCAACCGCGCCTGCCAGGCCCACGCGGAATCGTCCGACACGACGTGCCCTTGACCACCGGTGCGGCGGCAGGCGGCGATCACGTCGTTGGCGTCGAGGACGCCGCCGACCTGCAGGCCGCTGATCGCCGTGGTCGAGGTCACCGCCACCGCCTGCGTGCCGCCCGCCCGCAGCACCGACGCGATGGTGTCGTTGCCCTCCGGCTGGACGCAGTGCACGCGGCCCGCCGCCCCGAAGGTCTCCACGCCGCGCGCCACGGCCAGCGTCAGACCGCCGGCACCGGCCGGGACGAACACGTCGAAGGGCGCGCCGTGCAGCTGCTCCGCGACCTCGTAGCTGATCGTCTGCACGCCGGCCATGCCGCGTGGCGAAAACACGAAGGCGCTGATTTCGAAGCCCGCCTGGACTTCCGCGGCCAGCCCGCGCAGCCCGTTCATCACCACGGCGCTGAGCGCCGGCGCGACGCCGAAATCGCGGATGCGCAGGAGGTGTGCGCCGTAGGCGCGCATCTGTCGCAGCTTGCCCTCGGGCGCGCCTTCCACGATGGCGAGAAAGCAGGTCATGCCCGCGCGCGCGCAGTACGCCGCCAGCGCGGCGCCGGTGTTCCCGCTCGAGGTGCCGAGGCAGATGCGCCGGCCCTCGCGCCGGAGGTGTGTCACCGCCGCCGCCGCGAAGCGGTCCTTGTAGGATCCGGTCGGGTTGCCGCCCTCGTACTTGAACCAGAGGTTCCGCAATCCGAGCGCCGGCCCGATCGTGCGCGAGCGGATCAGCGGCGTGTCGCCCTCGCCCAGCGTCACCGCATCGGCCTCGGGCGGACCACCCCACTTGTCGGCGTGCTTCCAGAGACTCATCGCGCACCTCCGCGCGCCGGCCCGCGCCAGGGACCTTCCCCGCGCGTCACGAAGCCCGTCGCCATCTCGGTTGATACGCTCCCCTTCGCCGGCACGGTGCGCAATGCGCCCGGCTGCCGCAGCAGGTCCGCGAAGCGACCCACCGGCGAGGTGCTCGGCTGCAGCGTGATGATGTGCCCTTCGCCCCAGAGCGGGTACTGGGAGTGGCCGCCCGCGCAGTTCCACGACCACGCCCACGGGTACATCTCCAGGTCCCACTCCATCGCGAAGCCCAGCCCGCGGCGCTCGTTCCAGATGCAACCCCAGCCCGCGCTGAAATCAGTCAGCTGCACCGAGTGGTCCTTCCCCGAGCCCGCCGGAGGCACGATGCTGCAATCGCGCATCGCCCCACCCTCGCGCTCGGGCACGTGCGGCCACGTGCCGACGTAGCCGGCCGTGAGCTGCAGGGCCTTCGGGTCATCCGCCTTGAACACGCGCACCGTGCGCGCGGGCGTGAGCAGCCGCGCCCCGTCAAGCAGGGGGCCGCCGAAGGTCGGATGCTGCAGCCACGCCACCGGCAGGTCCATCGCCGAGCGGTTTTCCAGCGTCTCGCGCCAGACCAGCCACGGACTGCCGGACTCGAGGATGAGCTCGCGACGGTACACCAGCGGCGTGCGCACGGAGCGGCCGACCAGCGTGACGCTCACCCGACGCGCACCGCGTTCGATCTTCTCGACCGGCCACGGCAGGCTCCTCAGCTCACCGTGCGTGCCGATCGGCGCGCCGAAGTAATCGTCGGCGAAAAATCCCTGCGGCAGCGACACGTACCAGCTGCCGTCCATCACGTCGTACAGGTCACTGCCCCCGCGCACCGGCTGGTCGAGCACCCGGGAACGGGCGGGCTGCCCGTACGGGTTGCGCCACATGATGTCGATGCCGCTGGCGCGGTCGACGATCGCGACGATCGCCCCGCCCATCTCGGGCCACACGGAGACGCGCACTTTGTCGTTCTCGAGCACCAGCAGCCGCCGCTCGCCCTCGCGGATCCAGCGCGCCGCCGGTCTGGTCAATTGACCAATGCGCCGGGATTGCGGAGCCCGCTTCCGGGCGCTTGGCTTGGCGTTGCTGCTGCGTTTCTTCAAATCACGTTTGGCCATGGCGAACACTCCTTGGAAAAAGTCCCACGATCTGTCCCGGCTGTCCGCCGGATTTCACCGGCTCCGCTTCACGGCGGCCGGCGGCGTCGGTTTCGACGCCTTCATCTGGCGCGGGGAGCCGGGGCCGGTGCTGTTGGTCAACGGCGCCACGCACGGCGATGAGTACGAGGGCCCGACCCTGCTGCGCACGTGGGCGGAGCGCTGGCGCCCTCGCCGGCTCGCTGGCACCGTCGTATTCGTCCCCGTGCTCAACGAAGCCGCGTTCTTCGCCGGCCAGCGCTGCGCTCCAGTCGACGGCGCCAATCTGGCCCGCGTGTTCCCCGGCCAGGCGAACGGCTCGCCCACCGAGCGGCTCGCGCACCTGTTCGACACCCAGCTGCTCGCGCAGTGCACCCACTACGCGGACCTCCACAGCGCCGGTGCGGCGTACCATCTCAAGCCGTGGACCGGCTACGTCACGCACCGCGGCGCGATCAACCGCACGCAACGCGCGATGGCCGCGTGCTTCGACGCGTTCTGGGTCTGGGCCGGACCGTACCTGCCCGGACGCACGCTCAGCGCGGCGTTCGCACGCAACATTCCCGCGATTTACGTCGAGTGCCAGGGTCTCGGCGGCGTGGATGCGGGCGACCTCCGCAATCTCGATCGCGGCCTGCGCAACCTGCTGCGCTGGGCGGGCCTGACGCCGGGAGCCGCGCCGCGCCTGCGCCGGCAGGCGGTGCGCATCACCCGCGACGTCGACGAGGCGCACCTCCAGGTGCATCACCCGGCGCCGGTCGATGGCCTGTTCGTGCCACTCGCCGCGCTGGACCGCCGCGTCCGCCGCGGCGCCCCGCTCGGGCACGTGCTGCCGCTCGACGGATCCGACGGCCACCTCGTCCGCGCCGAAAGCACCGGCCGCATCATCCTCATCCGCCGCCAACGCTCCGTACGCCGCGGCGACGCGCTCTTCACCCTCGCCCCCGTGTAGCCGGCATCGCGTCATGCGAGCAGGCCACCGTCGACGACCCACGTCACGCCGGTGACGAATTTCGCGCGGGGCGAGCAGACGAAGGCGACCACCTCCGCGACGTCGGTCGGTCCGCCGAAGCCGAGCGGCGTCTGATTGATGACGTCCGATCCCGGTCCGCCGCTTTGGGCGGCCTGGATGAGCTTCTCGGACGTATCGACCCGGATGTCGCCCGGGGCGACGCCCACCACGCGGATGCGGTCGGCGGCGAGTTCCTTCGCCAGCGATTGCGTCATCGATCCCATCGCTGCCTTGGTGGCGGCGTAGACCAGCGCCATGCGCTGCGGACGGAAGGCGTTGATGGAGGAAATGTTCACCACGGTCCCGCCGCCGGCCCGCTGCAGGTGCGGCAGCGCGGCCTGGGTGCAGAACAGCGCCCCGCCGAAGTTCACGTCCATCACGCGGTGGTACTGCTCCGGCGTCAGCGCCTCCAGCGTCGAGACCGCCGGCAGGCCGACGATGGCCGCATTGTTCACGAGGACATCGATCCCGCCGAGCGCCGCGGCGGCCGCGTCGATGAACGTGCGGCAGCCGGCGACGTCACCGACATCCACCCGCAGCGGGATCACGCGATCACCGTAGCGTTCCACGAGCGGAGCGGCCACTGCGGGATCGGGCTGGCCGACCGCGACCCGGCCACCCCGGGCGAGAAACGCCTCGGTGATGGCGCGGCCGATGTTGGTCGCCCCCCCGGTCACCACCGCGCGTACGGCGGGTTCCGACGGGATGGGGCTTGGAGAAGCGGCGGAGGGGGAGTCCATGCGGAAAAACCAGCTTTGACAGCGTGAGCCCGGACCACGACAAACGCAACGCCCGCCATCTGGTGAGCTTGTCGGACCAGTGCGCCGACCGGCACTCGCCCCATCCCAACTTCCCCAGTGACTGACCTACGCCAGATCCCGTGGCCCGCGCGCGAGCGGCCCTTAGGCGCCCTGCGCGACGTAGCGGTCGACGAACGCGCGGCACTCGTCACTCAGCGGGTAGCCGAGGAAGCTGGTGACGCTGGAGAAGAGGCCGCGGCGGACCATGTAGTACTTCAATCCATGGAGCCAGCAGGCGATGGACTCGCCGCCGTAGATACCCCAAAGCACGCGCCTGAGCTCGGCATCCGCCGCGCGGGCCTCGTCCATGCGACCGGCGTCGAAGAGCGCGATCACCCGGTGCAGCAACGGAGCGACGGCGGAGGCGCCGCCGAGCATGAGGTTATCGTAACCGGCCTCCAAGTATTCGAGGGCGCGGAATTCATCGCCGTTGAACAGCAGCAGCGACGGTTTCTCGCGCCGCGCGGCGAGCGCCTGCTGGCGGCGTTCGGGGGAAGCGGAGCTGTCCTTCACGAGCACGACCTTCGGGTGGAGGTACACGTCCTTCAGCCGGTTCTCCGGGATCATGATCGGGCGGTGACGACCGAGATCGTAGATGCCGACCGGAATCGGGCATGCCTCGGCGCTCTCCACGAAGTGGGCGACGATGCGGTCGGGCGTGGCGTTGAGGAAGGTCGCCGGCGCGGCGATGATCGCGATATCGGCTCCGGCCTCGGCCATGTCCTGGGCGTTTTCGCGGACGCGGGGCATGGAGTTGTCAGAGACCTGGGCGCCGATCTTGAGGCGCCCACGCGACGCCGTCGCCGCCGCCTTCATCAAGCGCTTGCGCTCCCCGTTCGTCAGCCACGGACCCTCACCGCAGGAACCCGCGATAAAGAGCCCGTGCAGCCCGTCCGCCACCGCCGCCTCCACCGACCGTTCGACGGCGGCAACATCAACCCGGAAGTCGGGCAGCAGCGGAGTCGGCAAAGCCGACCAGACGAGATGGGTAGGGGGAGACAAATTCACAGCGTTCCTGAAACTATTTCGATCCTTCAACTGCGAGAAAAAACGACTGGTCACATTCCATGAACAGCGCCCCCCCCTCCTTCGATTTACCCCGCCGCCAGTCGCTGTCCGCTCAGGCCGCGGAAGCGCTGGAGCGCGCCATCGGCGAGGGCACGTGGCAGGACTTTCTCCCCAGCGAGCGCCGCCTCTGCGAGCTCCTGCAGGTAAGCCGGCCGACGATCCGGACCGCGCTGCAGATGCTCGCGAAGAGTGGCGTGATCGAGATCCGGCAGGGTCGCCGCAACCGTCTGCTCCCCGCCGCCCGCCATTCTCCCCACCGGGCCAGCCGCCTCATCGGGATCGTGAGCCCGGTGCCGTTCGAGCAGCTCCCGGTCTCCACCTACAAGATCATCAGCGAGATGCGGACCCATCTCGCCGAGCACGGCTTCACCACCGAGGTGCTCGTCTGTCCGCCGAAGGCAGCCGCCGTCTCGCGTCGCCGTCTGGAGGACTTCCTTCGTCGCAACCGAGTCTTCTGCTGCCTGCTCACCTCGGTCAGTCACGACCTGCAGGATTGGTTCGCCACCCACGCCCTCCCCTGCCTCGTGCTCGGCTCGTGCCATCCCGACATCAAGCTGCCCTCCCTCGACATCGATTACCGCTCGGTCTGCCGTCACGCCGGCGGAAACCTGCTCGCCAAGGGCCACCGCCGCATCGCGTTGATCATGCCCGACTCCGGTGCCGCCGGCGATCTCGCCAGCGAGGAGGGCTTTCGGGAAGCCTTCACCTCGCCGAACCACCTCGATGCGGCGCCGATCATCGTCCGGCACAACGGCGCCGTGCAACATCTCGTGCTCAAGCTCGATGCGCTGTTCGACAGCCCCCAGCGGCCGACCGCCCTCCTGGTCGCCAAACCCGCCCATAGCTTGAGCTCACTGATCCATCTGCTCAAACGCGGCCTCTCCGTACCGGAGGACGTGTCGCTGGTCTGCCGCGACCAAGATCCCCTTTTTGAGAAGGTCCATCCCGCCATCTCGCATTACCTCACTCACGATACGTCGTTCGCCCACCGTCTGCTCCGTCTGATGCAGCAGCTCGTGACCCACGGCTACCTGCCGCCGGAGCCGACCCTGATCTTCCCCAAGCACTTCGCCGGGGGCACGCTCAGGAACGCTCCCCGCTGACCTCCCGCCAGCGCCCGGGCGGTACGCCGAACCGGCCGCGGAAAAGGCGGTAGAAGTGCGAGGCATCGCCGAAGCCCGAGGAGAACATCGCACCGAGGATCGAGTGGTCGCCGCTCGCGAGCAGCCGCGCCGCGTACGCGAGACGCAGCTCCGTCACGCGCTCTCCGAGGCTCTGGCCCGTCACTTCCCGAAAGAGCGCGGTGAGCCGCCGCCGCGAGAGGCCCGCCCGCTGCGCCGCACGCTCCACCGTCCAGGATTCAAAGAAGGTCTCCTCCAGCTCACGCGCCACCGCCTGCACCCGGCGTCGCGAGGAACGCTCCGCGTCCATCGCCGGCAGCCGCGCCAGCAACACGAGCACCTCGGCCGCCAGCGCCTGCAGCACCACGTCCGCTCCCACCCGGGGATGGGACTGCTCCAGCAACGCCCTCCGCCAGGCCCCCTCCACGCGCTGCCGCGCCCCCCGGTCCAGGGTCAGCCGCTGCCCTTCCCCGACCTCACCCACCAATCCCCGCCACACCTCGCTCCAGCTCGCCGAGGCACCCGCTTGCACCCGCTCCGGCGATAAGCCCAACAGCAGCAACGTCGCCGGCTCCAAATCCTGAAACCGGTGCGGCACCTGCGCCGGCACGACCCACACCGTGCCCGCCCCCACCGCCGGACGCAGCACCGCGTCCCCCATCTCCCACTGCACCACTCCTTTGAGCAAATAGACCAGCTTGGGGTACGGATCAGCCCGCCGCGCCATGAGGAAGTCTTCCTCGTGAACACTCTCCGCAAAACGCACGCCCCCGAGGGGAACCGAGATCGAGAGGGGGCGTGAAACTTTCATCGCAAAACCCTTTGATTGCCCAATCCGCCAATCGGATCAAGCCCATCCAGCCAAGACCTTCCGACTCCGCCGCGCTACCTTGTCCGCCGAGTCCGGATTCCCCCGATCTCACGTCCTTCCCGCGCCTCACCCCGCCCACCCCACGAGCCAAGCGCCCTCGCTCCGTCTTTCCGCCCGCCATGCCCCCCCACACGCCCGCCACCCGCCGCGAAGTCGAAGCCACCCTCCGTTGCGCCCCGCCGCGCCCGGTGCCGCTCTTCCTCCCCGCCATCTACGAACACAAGGCGTGGTTCATCGGCTCCACCCCGTCCGCCATTTCCCGCGACGCCGACCTACTCACCCGCGCTTTGCTCGCCGAGTACGAGGCCATCGGACCCGATGCCCTCGCCATCGGGGTCGACGTCTACAACCTCGAGGCCGAGGCCGTCGGCTGCCGCGTGACGTTCTACGAGGGCGACGACACCAGCATCCCGGGCATCAAGCCCGGCGATCACCTCATCCACGTCGGCGACGACCTCACGCACGCGCCCGTCCCCAACCCGCTCCGCGACGGGCGCATGCCGGTCAACCTCGCCGCGGCCCGCGCCGTGCGCCGCGAGGTGGGCGATGACTTCTGGCTCCGCGGCGCCATCTCCGGGCCGTTCTCCCTCGCGATCTCACTGGTCGGCGCCGAGGCGCTGTTCCTCGCCTGCCTCGACCACCCCGACTGGGTCCGCGAGGTCCTCGCGTATGCCACCCGCATCATCAAGGCCTTCGCCCGCGGCTACCTCGACGCCGGCGCCGAGCTCATCGTCTTCGACTCCCAGGCTTCCCCGGAATTGCTCTCCCCGCCGATGTTCGAGGAGTTCGTGCTCCCCGTCACCGAGGAACTGGTGCAATGGTCCGCCAGCCAAGGCGTGCGCGACCTGCCCCTGGTCATCGGCGGCAACACGACGCCGATCGCCGAGCTGCTGCTCCGGACCGGCGCGAACAACCTGCTCTGCGATTTCACCGCCGACTTCGATGAGTGGGCCGCGCTCTGCGCCCAGCACCAGCGCAGCTTCCGCCGCAATCTCTCCCCACGGCTCCTCGAGACCGCCTCGCCCGACGAGATCTACGCCACCGCCCGGCGCGAACTCGCCCGCGGCCGCACCCTCCCGGGTTTCATCATGGGCACCGCTGTCATCCCGTTCGCCACCCCCACCGCCAACATCCTCGCAGTGAAGCAGGCCTGCCTCGACTGCGCCCAAGCCTGAGCCGACGCCACCCACGTCCCCACCACGCTCCCTCCCTCACCGTCCTTTCACCCTCACCATGCCGGACTACGCCCAGCTGAACCAGTTCCTCTACGAGGGGAACGCCAAGGAGGTCGAACGCCTCGTCCGCGAAGCCCTTGCCGAGAACCGACCGGTCGATGAGGTGCTCAACGATGGCCTCATCGCCGGCATGGCCGTCGTCGGCGAGGACTTCAAGTACTCAACCCTCTACGTCCCCGAGGTGCTCGTCGCCGCCCGCGCCATGAAGGCCGGCATGGCCATTCTCAAGCCGCTCCTCGTCGCCGACGCCGCCAATCACCCGCCCCGCGGCACGCTCATCATGGGCACGGTGAAGGGCGACCTCCACGACATCGGCAAGAATCTTGTCTGCATGATGGCCGAGGGCGCCGGCTTCAAGGTCGTCGACATCGGCGTCGACCAACCCACCGAGTCCTTCATCGCCGCCGCCCGCACCCACCAGGCCCACATCGTCGGCATGAGCGCCCTGCTCACCACCACGATGCCCTACATGAAGGTGGTGATCGACGCCTTCCAAAACGAACCCGACCTCGCGCACGTGAAGCTCGTGATCGGCGGCGCCCCCGTGAACCGCATGTTCGCCGACGAGATCGGCGCCGATGGTTATGGTCCCGACGCCCCCAGCAGCGTGGAGATGTTCCAGCGCTTCATGGCCGCCCGGTGATTCGACCTGCCGACGCAGACCAACCGTGAAAACGGGTTAGATTCACGACCAAAACCACCTGCCACGTTTACCCCGATGCCCTCGCTGCGCGACAAGCTTGAAGGTTCCGACCGCTTCCTCGTGGGCGTGGAGTTGGTCTCCACGCGGGGCACGATGGAGGAGGCGCGGGCGCAGCGGGCGGTCCGCTTCGCGCGGGATCTCGCGCGCGAGCCGCGGGTCGATTGGGTCTCCGTGACCGACAATGCCGGCGGGCATCCGATGCTGGCGCCGGCGGCACTGGGGCGACCGATCCGCGAGGCGGGCGGCACGGTCGTGGTCCACTTGTCCTGCAAGGATTTCAACCGCAACGGGCTGGAGTCGACCGCGTGGCAGCTGGCCAGCGAGGGTTTCCACGATGTGCTCGCTCTCACGGGCGACGCCCCGGCCCCCGGCGTGGCCGGCGGCGCGAAGCCGGTCTTCGATCTCGACTCCGTCGGTCTGCTCACGCTGCTCGAGCGGATGAACGCCGGCCTGCCGGCCCCACGCCCCGGCGCGACCGACACCGCGGCGCCGACGCGCCGGCTCACGCCCACGCGCTTCTTCAGCGGCTGCGTGGTCACGAACTTCAAGCGCCACGAAAACGAGGTCGTGCCGCAACTGCAGAAGCTCGCCGTCAAGGTCGCCGCCGGCGCCCGCTGGGTCATCAATCAGGTGGGCTACGATTCGCGCAAGATCTCCGAGCTCATCGCCTGGTCCCGCGTCCACCTGCCGACGCCGGTGCCGCTGATCGGCAACGTCTACGTGCTCAACCCGACGGTCGCGCGCCTGTTCCGCTCGCAACAGATTCCGGGCGTCGTGGTGTCCGACGAACTCGCGGATCTCTGCGCACGACACGAGACGACCCCCGACCGGGGCCGCGCGTTCTTCCTCGAGTTCGCCGCCCGCCAGGTGTCGATCTACCGCGGCCTCGGTTACCGCGGCGTGTACCTCGGCGGCGTCCACGCGGTGGAGGATGTCCGGACCGTCCTCGATCTCGCCGAGCGCCATGGGCCCGAGGACTGGCGCGCGTTCGCCCGCGACCAGCGCTTCTCCCGTCCGGACGAGTTCTTCTGCTACGCGGAAGATCCCGCCACCGGCCTCGCGGATCCGACGCGACCAAACCCCGCCACCAGCGCCGCCACGGCGAGCCGCACCTCGCTGGGCGACCGCTGGGTGTATCGATTCTCCAAGTTCACCCACGCCGCGTTGTTCACGCCGGACCGCGGACTCTGGAAGCTCGGCGAGCGTCTGACTTCCCGCGCCAAGGATCCCGCGCAGGGTCCCGGCTGGATGCGCGCGATGGAGCACGCGGGCAAGTCCGTGCTCTTCGATTGCCGGGACTGCGGCGATTGCTCGCTGCCCGACATCGCCTTCCTGTGCCCGGAATCCGCCTGCGCAAAGAACCAGCGCAACGGTCCCTGCGGCGGCACCCGCGACGGGCAGTGCGAGGTCGGCGACTTTCCCTGCATCTGGTCCCGCGCGTACGACCGGCTGAAGGACGAGGGCCGCGCCGACGCGCTGCTGGCGCACGCGCCCGTGATCCAGGACCAGACCCTCCGCGGCACGTCGAGCTGGGCAAACACGTGGCAGCGCCGCGATCACCTCGCCCCGCGCGTCGCCGCAAATTCCCCGTCCGCGCCCGCGAACCCACCCCTTTCCTCATGAGCCTGCACATCATCGGTGAGCTGATCAACAACGCCTACGCCCGCGCGCGCCGCGCCTGGGAGGCCCGTGACGTCACCGGCTACCAGACCCTCGCTTCGCTCCAGGCCGCCGCGGGCGCCGCCGCGATCAATCTCAACCTCGACGGCACCCAGCGCGTCCCCGTCCGCCAAGAGGAGATGATCGCGTTCCTGCCCACCGTCATCCCGGCCCTGCAGGCGGTGACGGACGTGCCGCTGAGCTTCGACAACCCAAGCCTCGGCTATCACCGCGCCGCCATCGCCGCGTACGACCGTTCGCGCTGCCGCGGCAAGCCGATCCTCAATTCCCTCGCCGCGTCCCGCCCCGAGCTCGATGGCATGATCGCGCTGATCCGCGAGCACGACCTGCGCTGCATCGTCATGGCCTCGGAGAAGTTCCTCCCCGGCGGCGGCAGCGGTCAGAGCCTCGACGCGCGCGACAGCCACGAGACCATCGTCCGCTTCGTCGACCGTCTCGTGTCCGAGGCCAATCGCACGCTCGACGACATCATCGTCGATCCCGGCCTCGCGCCGGTCGGCGCCGATACGTACGGGCTGATCAACATCGGCCTCGACACCATGCGCCGCTGCGCGGAGGACCCGCAGCTGCACGGGCTGCACTTCTCGGTCGGCCTCTCCAACTTCGCCTGGGGCACGCCCAAGGGCATCAAGGACCAGCTCGAGCGCGCCTACCTCACCCTCGCGGAACGCGTGGGACTCGACTACGCGCTGGCCAACGTGGAGCACAACGCCACGCCGCTGCCGGACCACGATCCGCTGGTCGCGGAGCTCGCGGCGGCGCTCGAGGCCGGCCGCGCCGGCCCCGGTGAAACCACCGAGGACGCCGGTTTCCGCCAAGCCGAGAAGGTCATGGACATCTGCAACGCCTACCTCGAACGCCAAGAAGCCGCTTCATGAACCCCTCCGTCTCCCGCACCCCGCTCCGTCTGCCGCTCCCTAAACGCGGCGCACCCTGCTGGCTGCGCCTCGGCACCGTCTTCGACGGCCACGAGGTCCTGACGGACGCCCACCTGGTCTACGACGCGAAGCGGATCCTGCACGTCGGCGGGCCGCCGCCGTCCTACGTGGTCGGCGCCGACCGCACCGAGCCCGACCTCCACCTGCCGCATCACACCGCCCTGCCGGGACTGATCGAGGCCCACGCGCATCTCTTTCTCGAGGGAGGCGAGCTGGACCCGGCCCGCCGCGCCACTTACCTCGGGCTGCACGAGACCGAACTGCTCGCGCGCGCCGAGGCCCGGCTGCCGCGGTTGGTGCGGCTTGGCGTTCTCGCGGTCCGCGACGCCGGCGACCGCAATGGCGTCGGCCTCGCGCTCCAGCGTCGCGACCTCTCCAGCTCGCGCGGGGAAATGCCCTATCTCGACAGCCCGGGGGCCGCGCTGCACCACCAGGGCCGCTACGGCTCATTCATGGGCGAGACGATCGAGAGCTTCGGCACGATCGAGCAGGCCATCGCCGCCCGCGTCGCCGCCGGGGCGCACCGGATCAAGCTCCTCGCCACCGGCATCATCAACTTCGAGAAGGGCGCGGTCACGACCAAGCCGCAGATGTCCGTCGAGGAGCTCACGCGCGCCGTCACGGCGGCCCACGCCCTCGGGCGCGAGACCATGATCCACTGCTCCGGCAACGACGGCGTGCAGAACTGCATCGCCGCCCGCGTCGACACGATCGAACACGGCTTCTTCATCGACCGCGACCAGCTGGCGCGGCTGCGCGATCTCGACATTGCCTGGATACCCACCTTCGCCCCGGTTCACTTCCAGTGGGAACACGGCACCGCGCTCGGCTGGAGCGAGCTCGTCCGGAGCAATCTCCGCCGGATCCTCGATGACCACGCCGCCCGCCTCCGCGAGGCCGGCGAACTCGGCGTGCGCATCATCGCCGGCAGCGACGCCGGCTCCCACGGCGTGCCCCACGGCTACGGCTTCTTCACCGAGCTTGAAATCATGGAGGCCGCCGGCCTCTCCACCCTCCAAGTCCTGCGCTCCGCCACCGGCGCGTCCGCCGGTCGCCTCGGACTCCGCGAGGATCAGGGGCGGCTGCGCATCGGAGCCCACTCCCGCTTCCTCCTCACCGACGCGCCCGTCCTCGAGGGCGTGCGCCATCTGCGCCAGCCCATCACCGTGGTCTTCGACCACGCCGTCTTCTCGGGCGGCGATCCCTCCGCAAAGCCCGGTCTCTAGGCCCGCCCACGCCCGATCCCGATGTCCGCGACCGTCACGCTCAATGGGCGACTGCTCACGCTCGCACCGGGCCGTTCCCTCTTCGATGCCGGCACCGACGCCGGGATCCTCATTCCTTCATCCTGCCGCCAGCAGGGCCGCTGCCGGGAGTGCCTCATCGAGGTGACCGTCGGCGCCACGCTCCTCACCGCCCCGGCACCGGAGGAACGCGACCTCCGCCCCGGCTTCCGGCTGTCCTGCCGCTGCCGGCCCGCCGACGCCGCCGCGGGTACGATCGTCGCCCACACGCTGCTGCGCCCGACCCTGCGCATCGAGGACCGCGCCCTCCACCTGCCGGCTTCCACCCGCGGCCTTTCCCTCGACCCCGCCGTCCGCCGCGAGGGCGACTCCATCCTGCTCGATGGCCGCGAAATCCACCGCGGCCCCGGTCCGCTCCTCGGCGTCGCCATCGACCTCGGCACGACCACCGTCGCGCTGCGCGTGCTCGACCTGGAGACCGCCACCGTGGTCGCCGCCGCCTCGTTCGAGAACCCCCAGCGCTTCGCCGGATCCGACGTGATGGCGCGCATCCAGTACGACACCGACCACCCCGGCCGCCTGCTCCAGCGCACCCTGCTCGCTTACCTGACCCGCGTGATCAACGGGCTGCCCATCGCTGCGTCATCCATTTATGAATACGCCGTCGCGGGCAATTCCACGATGCGCGACCTGCTCTTCGGCCTCGATGTCCGCCCGATCGGCCAGAGGCCCTACCGCTCCACCATCGAACAGGCCTGGCGCGACGGAACCCGGCCCGACTCGAGCGTGAGCGCCCGCATCCGCGACCTCCGCCTGCCCGGCCACCCCGAGGGCCGGGTCTATGGCCTGCCGCTCGTCGGGGGCCACGTCGGGGCCGATGCGGCGGCCTGCCTCCTCGCGCTCGAGCCGCACCGAAGCGACGCGCTCGTCGCCATCATGGACATCGGGACCAACACCGAAGTGTTTCTCGGCAACCGCCACGGCCTGCTCGCCGCCTCCTGCCCCGCCGGTCCCGCCTTCGAGGGCGGCGCGATCAGCTGCGGCCTGCCCGGCGTCACCGGGGCCATCGAACGCGTGCAGATCGCCGACGACGGCACGGTCCACGCGCGCGTGATCGGTGACGCGCCCGCCGACGGCGTCTGCGGGTCCGGGTTGATCGACCTGCTCGGTGAACTCAGCCGCACCGGGCAGATGAACGAGCGCGGACGCCTGGAATCGGGCGACGAGGCGTTCGTGGTCGACGCCGGTCGCGGGATCGCGCTGCGCGAGAGCGACATCAACGAGCTGGCGCAGGCCAAGGGCGCAAATGTCGCCGGGCTCCAGATCGTCG
This sequence comes from Opitutaceae bacterium, assembly GCA_040382075.1. Classification (GTDB taxonomy): domain Bacteria; phylum Verrucomicrobiota; class Verrucomicrobiia; order Opitutales; family Opitutaceae; genus UBA6669. The sequence goes on along the minus strand of JBEIGD010000022.1, from coordinate 31,650 downwards.
CCCGCCGCGCCGGCCGTCGCCTCGCGGATCTCGACTGTTTCTATCTCGCCGGTGGTTTCGGACGCCACATCGACCTCGCGGCCGCGCGCCGCATCGGGCTCATCCCGGACCTGCCGGACGACCGCGTGGTGGCCGTCGGCAACATCGCCATCGAAGGCGCCGCGATCGCGCTGCTCTCCGTCAGCCGCCGCCGTGAGCTCGAGACCCTCGTCGGCACCATCCAGCACGTGGAGCTGGAGACCGATCCCGGATTCTTCGACGAGTTTGTCGCGGGCTGCCAATTCCAGCCCTTCGGCACCTTGGAGGACGCTCCGCTCCCATGACCCCCGCGACCCAGACGCTCCTGTGGGAGACCCGCGCCGTTCCGGAGGTCACGGACGATGCGTTCAAGCGCTTCCTCAAGCTGCCGCCGCGGAAGGAATTCACCGGGGCAGTCGCCGAGGCCGCCGCCGAGGCCCGCGCATGGTACACCCAGCACGGGGGTCCTTGGGGCGCGGCGATCGCGACGGATCCCACGCGCTGGACCTCCGCCTGCGCCGAGCTCCGCGCCGCCCCCGCAGCCGCCCTCATCGCCGTGGGCGCCGGCACGGAAGTCGCCGAGGAGGCGGCGGCCCGCTGGACCCGCGACGAGCCGGATCGCGCCTACTTCCTCGATCGCTTCGCCGCCGCCGTCACCGACGCCCTGCTCGCCGAGGCGAAGCGTGCGCTTGGCGCGACCTTCCACGACTGCCCGGGATTCTGGGACTGGCCGGTCACCGGCAACCTCGACCTGCTCGCCGCGTTCAACGCGGCCGCTCCCTTGCCCGCCCCGCTGGAGGCACTCGATTCCGGCATGCTGAAACCCAAGACCTCGCAGCTCGCCCTCTGCGACCGACTCGCCAGCACCCCCCTGTATGTCAGTAGATAACGGATACACGTTTGCCCTTCGCGCCTTGCGCCGCTGGCGCGACGAGCAGCTGACCCTGACCCCGCGGGCGGCTGGCGGCTGGCGGGCGCGCTTTCACTTCGACGGCAGCACCTGCGGCAACGTGGCGTTCGTGCTGCATTACGACATCGAAGTCGATGGCGGCGGCACCATCGTCGGGATGCGCGCCGCCGCCGCTCCCGGCGACGAAGGCCACCAGAGCCTCTGCCGTCACCGTGAGGATGCCGCCTCGCTGCGCGAGGAACTCGCGACGGCGGGTCCGCTGCGGGGGCGCCCGCTGGCGGATGTCCTGTCCTGGCGCCCCGCCACCTCCCCCGCCGGCTGCGTCTGCACCGCAACGGCCCGTGCCCACAAGTGGCTCGCGGCCCTGCAGACCCTTCACTTTGCGCTCCACGCGCCCGCCGCGGTCAGCGTGGTCGCCGGCACGGCGGGTCCAAGGCCGCCGGATGCCGCGGCCGCCGCGGCATCCTCGTCCTCCCCGACGCAGGCGACCCCCTCTTCGGCCGTCGGCATCGTCCCTCCCCCTTCGTCCGCCTCGACCTCCGCTCTCTCATGAAGATCGAACTCTGCCCCGCCAATCCCGCCGCCACGGAACAACTCCGCCCGGAAAAGAATGACCGCTCCGGCATCGGGATTCACTACGTCGATGCGATGCTCAAACCCCTGAAGGCCGGCATCGCCCTTCCCGACGGCACGAAGTTCTCCGCGAAGCGCCGCGGCCTGAAGATCACCCTCGCCTGCGGCACCACCAAGGGCGAAGGCCTCCTGCGCCGCCTGACCGTCGGCCCCGACCCGATCGCCATGTTCGACGCCGCGCTCGCGGAAGCCGGCGGCAAACTCAGCGGCCGACTCTTCATCGAGGACGGTCGCTGGTGCTGGGAACGCTGACGCCCACGCCGACCCCGGTCGGCCAGAACGCTGGCGCTTTGCGCTCGCTCCGGACGCCCGCCGACCCCAGCGTCGCCAGTACTGTGACCGCGATCCTCGCGACCCTCACCACGGCAGAACGGATTGCGAACGTGCCGTCCAGCACCTGGTGGACGATCGGATTGATCATCGCCGGAGTCTTCGTGGTCGGCCCAGTCTTCCGCAAATTACGTGAAACCAGCGGTATTTCATTCGTGTTGATCGCCTTAGGCGTGCTCACGCTGCTGAGTGCTCACTGGGTTAGAAACCGGACGGAACCGGCGGTGCTGACACCGTGGGTGGACCTGGTGGCGCAGTTTTTCCCGAAGAAGCCCGCGTCCAAGCGGTGATTTAACGATCATCGGCTCGTGCGAGATTGGGATTGGCGCATCCCGAGGTGGTGCGTAGCTCTGACCGCTGCGTATGCCCAAGACACACTCTGATATTGGACTCATCGGACTTGCGGTGATGGGTCAGAACCTCGCGCTGAACATCGCCGACCACGGCTTCCGGATCTCGGTCTACAATCGCACGACCGAGAAGACGGATGCGTTCGTGGCGCAGAATCCGAACACGCCGGGCGGCGTGGTGGGTACGCGCACGCTGGAGGAATTCGTCCGCTCGCTTTCCCGTCCCCGCAAGATGGTCATCCTCGTCCAAGCCGGCCGGGCCACGGACGCGGTGATCGACGGCCTCGTGCCGCTGCTGGAGAAGGGCGACATCATCATCGACGGCGGCAACGCGCTCTGGACGGACACCATCCGTCGCGAGAAGGCGCTGCGCGAGAAGGGCCTCCGCTTCATCGGTTCCGGCGTCTCGGGTGGCGAGGAGGGTGCGCGCTTCGGCCCGTCGCTCATGCCGGGTGGCGAGCACGCGGCGTGGCTGGAACTGAAGCCCATCTGGGAAGCGGTGGCGGCGAAGGTGGACGCGAAGACCGGCCGTCCGATCCCGGGTGCCCAGCCGGGCAAGCCCGTCACGGGCGGCGTGCCGTGCACGACCTACATCGGCGAGAACGGTGCCGGTCACTACGTGAAGATGGTCCACAACGGCATCGAGTATGGCGACATGCAGATGATCTGTGAGGCCTACGCGCTGATGAACGGCCTGCTCGGCCTGAAGCCGGCGGAGATGGGCGAGATCTTCAGCGAGTGGAACCGCGGCGCACTGGACTCGTTCCTGATCGAGATCACAGCCGACATTCTCAAGCAGCGTGACCCGCAGACGAAACGGAAGGCCTTCGTCGACGTGGTGCTCGACACTGCGGGCCAGAAGGGCACGGGCAAGTGGACCTCGACCAACGCCCTCGACATGGGTGTGCCGGCGCCGACGATCGCGGAAGCGGTGTTTGCCCGCTGCATCAGCGCGATCAAGGACGAGCGCGTGGCCGCCTCGAAGATCCTCAAGGGTCCCGGCCGCAAGTACCGCGGCTCGAAGAAGGCGCTCGTGGCCGCGATCCACGACGCTCTCTACTGCTCGAAGATCTGCTCGTACGCGCAGGGCTTCCAGCTCATGCGCACGGCGCAGGCGGAATTCGGCTGGAAGCTGAACTTCGGCGAGATCGCCCAAATCTTCCGCGGCGGCTGCATCATCCGCGCCGCCTTCCTCCAGAAGATCACCGAGGCCTACGCGCGCAACCCGGACCTCGCCAACCTGCTGCTCGATTCGTACTTCAACCGCACGATCAAGAAGGCGCAGCAGAACTGGCGCAAGGTGGTCTCCCTCGCCGCCGAGTACGGCGTGCCCGCCCCGACCTTCGCGTCGGCGCTGTCGTACTACGACAGCTACCGCTCCGCCCGCCTCCCCGCGAACCTGCTCCAGGCCCAGCGCGACTACTTCGGCGCGCACACCTACGAGCGCGTCGACACGCCGCGCGGCAAGTTCTTCCACATCGACTGGCCCGAGCCGACCCGCCCGCAGCTGCCGGCGTAAGCATCGGTCCCCGCTGCTTGGTGACAATGTAGGGTGGTAGTCGTGACAGTTGAATTGGTAGTGGAGCACAGCGCCGTTACATCCTAACTCGTTCTTTTGCGTTTTCCGCTACACCTGTATGAGGTGAAGATACGCCTGCATCTCAGGGGGTAGGTAAAACTGATCGGTTGGTCCTACGCCGCTTTTGCGGCTCGTCGAGTTCCCATAATCATCCATCCCACCGGACCGCAAAGGGGCGCCTAGGGCCCTCTCTGCGTATTCTGGGGATTCGCCCTGGATTGCCCTTGGCTCGACGTCCTCGGGGACAAATAGCCCGCACCCTCCCGCATCTAGCTTGCGGCCCTGAACGTCAGCCAGTTGCATTCCCTTGCATGTCGCGCGCGAACCCAAGAGAAACTCAAGGCGCACCTTCGACCCTAACGTCTGAAGCTACAGGTAAAGCCAACGAGACGTCTCTAAGTGCGCTGGAATCCCACCTCTGGGAGGCGGCCAACATCCTGCGCGGGCCGGTCGATGCGGCAGACTTCAAGAGCTACGTTTTCCCGCTGCTGTTCTTCAAGCGCCTCTCGGATGTCCACGACGAGGAGCACGCCACGGCGCTGAAGGAGTTTGGCGGGGATGAAGAATCCGCCCTCTTTCCCGAGAACTACGGTTTTCAGGTGCCCGAGGGTTGCCACTGGAGCGATGTGCGGAAGGTCGCGACCAACGTCGGGCAGGCGCTCCAGACCGCCTTGCGTGGTATCGAGCAGGCCAACCCGCACACCCTTTACGGCATTTTCGGCGACGCGCAGTGGACGAACAAGGAGCGGCTCTCCGATGCCCTGCTTCGCGATCTCATCGAGCACTTTTCCCGACTCTCGCTGGGGAATTCGGCGGCGAAAGCGGATGTGCTGGGGCAGTCGTATGAGTATCTGATCAAGAAATTCGCCGACGCCACAAACAAGAAGGCGGGCGAGTTCTACACGCCGCGCTCTGTTGTGCGGCTCATGGTGAACATCCTCGACCCCCGCGAAGGCGAATCTATTTACGATCCCACCTGCGGCACGGGCGGCATGTTGCTGGAGGCGATCCATCACGTGCAGGACACGCGCGGCGATGTGCGCACGCTCTGGGGTAAGCTTTTCGGGCAGGAGAAGAACCTCACCACCTCCGCCATCGCCCGCATGAACCTCATCGAGCTCCATCGCGCCGTACTGCCTCTTCCAGCGGTACAGCGTCGCTTCGCTGATGTTCACGTTGCGGCAGACGGCTTCCGCCGCCTCCCCTTGTTCGACCCGGCGCAGGATCGCGACGATCTGCTCCGGCGTGTGCTTCTTTCCTTTAGGCATGTCTGGGTCTCCTTTTTGCCTCCCAGACTCTCAGCCGCAATGGCCCAGTTTCCGTGCGTCCCGTCAAGACGTGATCGATTCCGAATAAAGCCTATTTTCCGTTTACATCGATGGAGGAAAGCCAAGTTGAGGCTGTCTGATCGATATCGAGGTCACACATATTGGCCAGGCCGCGAAACGGTGCGCAGTCCGACCTTTTCGAAGGTCTTCAGCCAATGTCGGCGTAATGCTTTTCAAACTGCTGGCGGCAAACGTTCGACTCCTCTTCCGTAAGCCCGATATACGGGGGCAGCATGCGATTGGAAAACCTGGGATTGCGCAGCCAGAGAAACGTCTTGTCGTAGCTCCCGTCAATCATCGGCCGCTTGCAGTGCCCAAAGAGGATATCAACCGTACCGTTGAGCAGCTTATGGATGCGGAAAAGCGTCTCGAGATCGCGCTTTTTTCCAGCCTCGAAGAATTGCCAGGTGGTTTTGGGAAAAAGCGCATCGTAGCTGCAGAGCAGCGAGCATTCCCCGAGCATGGAACCGAAGGCGTATCCTCCTTCAAGGAAGAAATGCTGGAGATCGGACGAGTACTCCATGAGATCGGCGACCCTCGCGTAATCACTCGTGCTGTTTTTGGTCGCCACCAAGTTTGGGACTTCCGTCATGATCTGCCGATACTCCTTCCCGGTGATGATGTGTTTGGTGCGGGGAAGATTGTAGTGCAGGAATCGGCAATCGGGGAACGTATTGCAGACCCCCTTGAAGAAAGCCATCATCTCGCTTATATCGAGGGCTCCCCACGATGGCAGGGAGATCTGAAACATGCGGATCCCCTGCTCCCGGGCCCACGAAATCCGCTCGATGATCTGCCCCATGGAAAGCGAGATCACCCCAATCTGCGGGTCGAGGTCCTTTTTGACAGTCATACCGGCAAAGATTTTTACGACTTGCCGGTATTGGGCATCCGTAACGGCATAACCTTCCCCCGCCGTTCCCATCAGATAGATGTTGGAGTAGCCTGAATCGAGGGCCTCTTGGACGTGCTGCTCAAAAACAGGAACGTCGAGTTTGAAGTTTGCCGTCCAAGGCAACATGCAGGCGGCTAGGTTTGATTGGGCGTAGCGGGGCATTGTTTTATGTTGTTGAAAGTTAAACTATTGAAATATAAAGATTTAAGATCTAATAATGCATTCGATAAACTCAGATATACATCCTTTGTGACACCAAAAATATGTAAAAGCTTTACACCGATCCGGAGCAGCTTTCAGCGTTAGCGTTTTCCCTTATCAAAGACGCATCCTGCAACCCGTACTCATATTATCCGGAGCTATACCGCCAACATAAGCGGACCTTGGAGCGGCGGCCAAGCTTCACACTTTCCCCCCCACCCGTCAGGGATCCCTGGTCGCTGCCGGATCAAACGCGGACTTGGCGAACTGGCCGACAATCTGACCCACCTCGCCCCGCGCCATTCTCCTTAACATGGAATCGACGCCCAGCTGGAGGTGCAGTTCCATCGCATGCCGGGCCGCGATGGGATCCTTCCGCTTGATCGCCTCGCAGATTTCCTTGTGCTCGTTATACGTGGAGCGCAGGAAGGCCACGGCTTCCGCACGGTTCGAGGGTGACGGCACGTCGAGATGCCCACCAGTGTACATTCCGACGACGCGATTGATCAAGTGATGCCGGAGAATCTCTTTTTTGATCAGCTGATTCTTGGCGGCGCTGATAATGGCAACGTGTAGGATCCACTCCTCCTTGACCAAATGTCCAGAGGTCAACGTCTGCAGCAAATTGGACTTGAGCTCGGTTTCGGCAATCAGCCGTTCGATTTCAACCCCGATCGCTTCATGCGCCGCCTCAATAACCTTGAGTTCATCCTCGGTGCGTTTTTGCGCGGCCAGCCCCACGGCAAAGATCTCGAGGGCCATCCGCAATTCACTGATTTCCCGCAATTCGTCCACTTCCACGACTCTGACCGACGCTCCCAAACGAGGACGTACGCTCACCAGCCCATCTGCATCCAATTGCCGGAGGGCATCACGAACAGGCGTTCGACTGATCCCTATGGCCACTGCTAGATCATTAGGCCTCAACGGCTGTCCGCTTGGGAACTCGCCGCTCAGAATCCGCTCACGTATATAGCTGTAAGCCTTTGAGTAATCTACATTTAACATCTTATTAGCTGGGTGCTTTGTCAAAGAACAGTATTTGACCCTCTTGCGCCAATCATTATCTTAAAATGTGGTCGAGTTTTTCCACGCCTCGCGGCGGCTTTATTTGCAACCGGGCGGGGAGGCTTCGCGCTGGCTTTTTCCAGGCACTGGATCTTCTGAAAGTCCGAAAAAGCGCACCGCGTTTTCTCGCAGGATCAGTCTCCGCTGTTGGTCGGAAAGGTCGGCGCGTTCGATTCGCGCCTTTTGCATGCCGGCGTGATAGAGCGGTGTGTCAGTCCCGAACAGCAAACGCTCTGCGCCGATTTCTTTGACCGCCCATTCCACCAATTTGGGCAGGACACTGCGGGAACTGGACGTGTCTACCCACAAATTGCCGTGTTTTGCCGCTTGGATTGCCCGGACCTGAAGATCGACCGGCCGGCGGTTTCCTTCACTGGGTGCGTTCCCGAGATGCGCCAGCAACAAACGGGCGCGGGGATGCTCATTCGCAAAAGGTACAAAGTCAGCCGGCAGGCTTCCCGGGCAACCGCTGTGGGTCATTGCAGGAGCACCCACCTCCTCAAGAAACTCGAACAGCACCCGCCCGTGGTCGGATATCCGGTAACCATGCTCCTCCGGATGGATTTTCAAACCGACACACCACGGCTCTTTGAGCATGACACGCGCCTGTACAAAGGTCTGCGGCTCCAAGGGATTGATGATCGCGTACTGGAGCAGCCCTGGGACGTCCGGCACTTCCCGGAACGCATCCTCATTGCCCTTGGTCGCATCCGAGCGTCCGCGTGGCAGCAGCCCTAGGAGCGGGGACACAATTGTGACGCCGATTCCGCAGGCAGTCGCCCGCCGGGCCACTTCGCCGGCACTGGCGCTCATGAATGAATCAGCGAGCGCATCTCCATTGTCCCGAAAGTAGGTTCCGTAGTGCCCGTGCACATCGATCGCCACGTATTTCTCGTTACTCACTTGTGGATGTTTTTACCATGCCTGTCCATTTCCATGACGGACAATTCGACCGCATAATCAACGCACGCCGCCTCGTGAGGTCGGACCCGTCGATCGCGCAGTCAAAAACCGTTCCGATTTCGCGGTCTTTTCCTTAGCGAAACTCCGGGTCCCAAATGACACCCTTAATATAAGCATCGTCGGGTGAAGGTCCTTCCTTCACAACATAATTCTTCTGCCCGTAGACGACGTAATAGGCCGTGACCAACTTACCGTCCTTGCGCTGGACCGTGACAGCATAGCCCAAGTCCAGGTGATCGCCATCCCAGGCGAGCATGACACGGTTCGCTCCCCAAGTCGCACCATGGTCCTTGCTGACCATGGCCTGCACGCCATACGGCTTGTTGCGCTGGCCATAGGTCAAGAGCAGCTCGCCGCTTTTGAGCAGCAGCAAGTCAGCCGGATGCTCGTTCTCGTTGCTGATCCGGACCGGGGCGGACCAAGTGTTGCCACCATCATCCGAGTACGATGTGGCAGTGTAAGCCCCACCTTCGGTGCTTCGCATCGCCACCAGGATGCGCTGGTTGGGCAGCAGGACGGGACAGGTCTCGTTGAAGCCACGCGCGATCACATGAAGATCTCCCCAGGTCTTGCCGCCGTCCTTGGACTTGACGACGAAGGCAAAGTCGCCGCGCTGGTTCTCCGGCTTTTGATCGCCCAAGTTCCGCATCGCCCGCGTTACATCGTCCTTGTCATTGGAGGCGGGTCCGCGAAGGGAAAGCGGCAGGTATCCGCCATACATCGTCATGAGCAGCTGTCCGTCTGCCAGCTCGATGATGCGCCCAAAGGGATAAGACCACGTGAAGGGCGCGATATTGACCTTGGCCGGTTCCGACCATGTGCGTCCCTGGTCTTTCGAGCGTATGATATAGGGATCGGCATACCAGTCCTTGTACGAATAGGACTCGCCTTCCCATCCGTAGGAAACGGCTCCATATACGATCGTGCCGTCGCGTAAGATTCCGTGCGCGATGACTCCGTCATCCGCCTTTGGCAGGTCAAAAATCTTCACCGGCTCCGACCATGTCTTGCCCCCGTCGTTCGACCGCGCCAGCCCGGCGTAGCCGTGCTTGCCCACATGACCCGCACCCATCTTGAAAACGGAAAGTAGTTCGCCGTTGGAGAGGACATCGATCCGCGGGAAATAGCCCCGCTGCGCAATTGTAACTTTCGTGGCCGGCATGGGCTTCAATGCATAGATCGAGCCCTCTTCCGCTCTGGCCTGTAGGGAGATCGATGCGAGGACGAACGCAATCAGGGTACTCATACCAAGCGACCTGCGGTGGCAATTCCGCAGGGCTAGGATCCAACGGATAGGCGCGGTTTGATTAAAAACTTCAGGGGTAAGCATGGGAATAGTTTTATAGGACTTGTTTTGGGAGAGGGAGGAAATGCAGGAGGGAGCCCTAACAGGATCCCGTCGTGCAATGCTTCGTTCAGAATGTGTAAATAATCGAGGTGGAAAAGGTCCGCGGATTGCTGGCGCTGATATAGCCGGACAACTGCGCACCCACGGCATAAGCATCGTCGAGGATGTTTTTCACCGACGCGCTGACCGTCCATCTTGAATTCAGGCGGTATCTTGCAAAAGCATCCACTTGGTTGCCGGGCTTCAATGTAATGGGTCCGGTCGACACGCCCGCAGGGAAAATATTGTTGTTACTGATGATCCGGTCAGAAATGCGCACCGCGCCGCCGCCGATCGTCAGGCCTTTGAGCGTGGCATCCGTAAAATCATAGCGCGTAAAAAGGCTCCATGATTTGTGGAAGCTATTACCTAGCCGGGCGCCTTTCTGGTCCTTCGTATCGCCGTCGTAATACGTGGCGATCACCTGCCAGTTGTCCTTCGGTTTCCAGGCAAGCTGCATGTCCCAACCCTTGTTTTCGGTGGTGCCGGCGCTGGTGAAGACACCCTGGCCGTTGACGACACCCATCAGGACGGACTGCCCGGTCTCGACAATCTTGAAGACCGACACCGTGGAAACCACCCGGCCTTGCAGGAAATCGGTCTTGATCCCGACTTCCTGGGCCTTCCCCTCGACATCCGGCAGCAGGTTGCCCGCGGCATCGCGGGCTGTGGCATTGCGGGGGCTCACGTCCTCGGCCTCGACGGCGTAAACAGACAGCTGCCCGGGGATGATCTCAAAAACTGCCCCATACCGCTTCAGGAAGGCATCGAGGAATGTGTTTACGCCATTGCGCGGGTACTTGGTGATGTCCGTGTAGGAATTCACATCGAGCGACTTCCAGGTGATCGCCCCACTCAGGGTCAGGCGGTCCTTAATGACTTCCAGGGTCTGCGCCCAGTACACCGCGGCCACTAATTGCTTGGCTCGCGTCGCCAGTTGCGGCGCCGGAATCCAATCCCTCATGGAAGGCTTGTTGATCGCATTCATGTTCGGGTTGGCCATTGGGACGATCCAGCTTTGCGTGATGCCCGCGGGCAGGACGTACCGGTCGTTGTCGTTGGTGCGCTGGAATGCCGTTCCTCCGACAATGGTCTTGGCCGCGCGGCCGAAGAGCGACCAATTTCCGGCCACGTCCAGCAGGAAATTATAGGACATGTACCGGTCATCGATCCGGTTCATCCCAAACGTCCGGGTCATGTTCACGAAATTGTTCGCTGTGGGAAGGGTGTAGGATGAGTCGAGCTCCCCGAGGGCAACCATGGCAAAGCTCTTGACCTGCCATGCATCGGAGAAGGCGTGCTTGCCCTGCAGCCGCACAGACCGGTAGCGGTAAAGCGCATCATTGTCGCGCGGCATCCAGCCCTCATCCCGTCCCGCGCCCGTGTATAATTTGCCCTCGGCGTCGACGACGCTTTGATCGTTCGTCGGCTGTCTCCTCGTCTGGAAGTCAATTCCCAGCAGAACGCTGGTCGGACCTTTAGTGAACTGCAGCGAAGGATGAAAAGCAATGATGCGCTCCTTGGTATTTTTGAATGGCGTCTCTCCATCCTGATAGGCGCCAATGACCCGGTAGCTGAGGGAGCGGTCGGCCAGGGCAATGGGGCCCGTAGTATCAATCTCGCTGCGGTACAGACCCCACTGATCCACTTCAAACTTGAGGCTGTGCGCTGTCCGGGGCAGCGGCTTGCGCGTGGTCTTCAGTACCACGCCACGCACGCTCGAGGTCGGATAGAATGAGTTGGCCGAACCGCGAATCACCTCGTAAGAGTCCACGAACACATTGTCCATGATCGGCATGATCTCCGGGTGTTCGTCGATGAGGTTATATCCCAGCCTCACGCCGCGAACGGCCATGAGTTCGCCCCGGGAGAAATTGGAGACACCCACGAAACGAAGAGCGTCCGTTCCCCGTGAGGCATAGCCGAGGTCCGTGATCATGTCTCTCGTCATCACCATGACATTCTGAGGGATCTTGATGAGCTCCGCCTGCATTTTGAAAGAGCTGGGCGAGCGATTGGTCACATAACCGGTGTCTTGTGTGGAACTGACGGCGAACGGCGACAATTCGACAACTTGGTCGTCCGACTTGCTCTGCGGGGCACCGGCCGGCGCGTTCTGCGCCAACACCGGATGCCCGACCGTAAGTACCATGCCAGCGAGGAACAATCCGTGGACGATAGTTTTGATAAGATTCATGGCTTTTGGGGGTAGCGAAGGGATATCTGGATATATCTGGATATTTTTGTTAAGATCAATCACGTTTTATGAATCCTATCTTAGTTATTGATTTTCAAATTGTTGCACCTTTTTAAACGCTCGGCACAGGGCGTGGGCAGAGAAAATTTTTGCGACTTGGGCGAGCTGAAACAGCTGGCCGCCTCAAGGGAATGTACGCTGAACAAGATTTGGCTTCCCGGCGGCAAGGCGGTAACTTCGAGATCAACCGAAGCAAGCCGCGTGACTAAAGCGCCGTGTAGCCGCCATCGACCACCACATAGGTCCCCGTTACGTAGGCCGAGGCATTCGAAGCGAGGAAAACAACCGCCCCCTTGATGTCATCCGGGGTGGCCCATCTGCCCAAGGGCACCTTTCTGGCATAAGCTGCGACGTATTGCTTGCTGTCCGTGTCATCGCTTATCCCACCGGGCACGATGGAGTTTACCCGGATCTTCTCCTTGCCGAGGTAACTCGCGAGCGTCCGAGTGAATTGGAGCATCCCTCCCTTGATGAAACCGTAATCCACCGGGTTCGGCGCGCTACCGGTCTCGGCATAAGTCTGGAAATCAGGCGCCACAGCCCCCCAGATCGAGGAAATATTGATGATGCTCCCACCCTGCTTTCCGGCGCTCATGGCCGCGGCCGCGCCCCGGCACATGAGAAACTGGCTGAGAATATTTCCCTGCATGGACTTGAACCATTTCTCGGTTGGTGTGTTTTCCAAGGTACCTCCCAAGGGGGTCAGCGCGTTGTTCACCACGATGTCAACCCGGCCGAAATCCCGCAGCACGTCCTGGAAAAGCCCGTTGATGCTGCCTTCATCCAAGAGGTCGAGACGGTGGTGATGGAGGGGATATTTGTTTTTAGGGAGTCCGCTCTTTTCCGGAATAGCGTATCGTTCCTTGAAGCCACCACCACCGTCGCGTCCGCCTGGCAGAGCGCCTCGGTAATCGCGAATCCGTACAAGCCGGCCCCGCCCGAGACGATGGCCACCTTGCCGGCGCAGCTGAAGATTTGATCGAGTTTCATGAATAATAGGGCTATGATCGCAGGTGTCTTCCAAACGGTGTTTTACCTGAATTTGTCTCTGGGTTTCCGGCCCCACGAGGGGCTGGCTGCCCGCGATTCGCCGCGATCAGGGTTTCGCCAAGACAAACGAATCCATCACGATTGACTGGTCGACAGCCCCGTACGCATTGTCGCTGCCCACATGCCCGAACACAAAAATGCGTCCGTCCTCCGTCTGGACTGACCGCGGATAGTAGGCGGAGCCGGGAATCTGCAGCTGCCGCCAGTTTTCCCCGCCGTCATCTGTCAAGTGAACCCCCGTCGTCGCGATATGGAGGATCGGTCCCTCCTTGGTCGCGAGCAGTTCGGGCTGTCCGCTGTGCTGCAGGGGCGCGGGACGCGCTGTGGTCGTCGTCCAGGAGTCCCCTGTCTTCCGCAGAAGCCCCTGCCAGCGCGCCGACTTTCCCTCCGGATTGATCCGGCGGAACACGCAGAGCAGATCGCCATTGGCCATTTCAGCCGCGTCAAATTCCTCGCCGCCCCAGTTTTTGCGGTGCTCGGGGGGAACCACAGGGATCGGTCCTTTCCAAGTTTTCCCTTGGTCGGCGGATACGAGTAGCAATGGCTCAATCGAGGTCCCCAGTTCATCGCGGGTCCGATCGGCCCATGCCCCATGTACAATACCCCCGAGCACGATCAACCTGCCGTCCCGGAGCATCCGGATGCGCTTGGTCCAGATCACGGCCTTGGCAGCATCAATCAGCACCTCCGGTTTTCCCCATGTGACCGATCCATCATGAGAACGCTGCAGAAAGGCGCTCCGTGGTACGTCCGGATCATATACAAGATACTGTCCCCATACCCCTCTCAGGATGGTACCGTCCCGCAGGGCGATTTCCGCCTGTCCCGCCGTCCCGTTCATACACGACGTGAAGGGATCCGCGCTCACTTTCCTCCACGTGGCCCCGCGGTCGTCGGAACGCAGGTGAACATTCGCCATGTCGAGCCCCGTCATGTCGTACCCCGCCGGATGGCCGGGCGGTGGCCATGACATCCGCCGCCGGATGGTCTCCGGTGCGGAAGGACGCCCTTGGAGCGGCCCTGTCGCCTGCGTGAAGCTTATCATTATGCTTCGATCCGGCATGATCCACGCGCCGACCCATGAGGTGAATCCGGGACTCTGCGGCGAATGATAGATTAGCCGATGGGTGTGGCCTACTGCTACATAGCTCGAGTAAGCCCCCCAGGTTTGCGCCGTGGCTAGCAGCGCGAGGATAAAGCCGAGGCCTTTTTTCATATATGCAGAAGGAGCGTTTTTTGGGAGGAACTGCATGCCCAGCCTATCTCTGACCCTCCTGATGGGAGTAGAGCCGAGTGAGCATACCCGCCTGTTCGAATCATTGCGACGTCCTCTCCGAAATGTAAAGTATATTCAAATATACTCTTATAAAACATTTGTTATCAAAGTTTTACGACTCCCTAACACTTCTAAATCTTCAGACGTTTCTCAAAAGACGACCTGGTTTGGCAAGCCATGAGCCCCAATCCAACATCACCCCCGCCTCTCATTCCAAACGCAAACTGGGTCTCGTTGCCTCTCTTCGACCGCACGGGCTGGAAGCGCGTTCGCTTTGGGGATGTGGTGGAGAACTGCGCTGAGACCTGCGATCCGGGGGAGGCGGGGTTGGAGCGGTTTGTGGCGATGGAGCATTTGGAGCCGGGGTCGCTGCATGTGCGGAGCTGGGGAAATGTGGCGGATGGAACGACGTTCACGCGGCGGTGCCGGCCGGGGCAGGTGTTGTTCGGGAAACGGCGGGCCTATCAGCGGAAGGTGGCGGTGGCGGAGTTCGAGGCGGTGGTGTCGGGCGACATCTATGTGCTCGCGCCGAAGGACACCCAGCGCCTGCTGCCGGAATTGCTGCCGTTCCTCTGCCTGTCGGAGCGGTTCTTTCAGCACGCGGCCGGGACAAGTGCCGGTTCGCTCTCGCCGCGCACCAACTGGAGCAGCCTCGCCAGCTTCGAGTTCGACCTCCCGCCGCTCGACCAGCAGCGCCGCATCGCGGAAATCCTCTGGGAGGTGAATGAAGTGATTAACAGACAGCATTCTCTCACGGCGGAAATTGAAGAGGCACGGAAGCCGGTCCTTGCAGACCATCGTGGCGGCGACGGCGCTGCTGCGTCAGCCAGGCGAGGTGATGGTCGAGCCATGGGTGCGGGAGGCGCTCATCACCCTGAACCCCGAGATCGCCGAGCAGCCGGACCGGGCGGACGAAGTGATTTATGCGCTGCGGGCCATTTTGCTCTCCGTGCAAGGCGACGGGCTGGTGCGGGCGAACGAGAACTTCATGGCCTGGCTACGCGGGGAGAAGACGATGCCCTTTGGCCCGAACGGCGAGCATGTGGCGGTGCGGCTGGTGGATTTCACCCAGCCCGCGAAGAACCGGCTCGCGGTGACGAACCAATGGATCTACCAGACGGGCAGCGTGGCGAAGCGCTTCGACGTGGTCTTTCTGGTGAACGGTCTGCCACTGGTGATCGGCGAGGCGAAGACGCCGACGCGCAGCGCGGTGACGTGGTTCGACGGGGCGTATCAGGTGAACGAGATCTACGAGAAGGAGATCCCGGCCATGTTTGTGCCGAACGTGTTTTCCTTCGCCACGGAGGGTCGCGTGCTGCGCTACGGCAGCATCCGCATGCCCATCGGCGATTGGGGGCCATGGCGCGATGAGGATCATCAAGACGAGGGCACACTGGCCGATGTGCGCCAGACCGTGGAGAGCCTGATGCGGCCCGGGGTGGTGGTGGACATCCTGCAAAATTTCACCCTCTTCGCGACGGACAAGAAGCACCGGCGGATCAAGGTGATCTGCCGCTACCAGCAATACGAGACGACGAACAAGATCATCGCCCGCGTGGTGGCCGGGTATCCCAAGAAGGGGCGGATCTGGCATTTCCAAGGCAGCGGCAAGAGCCTGCTCATGGTCTTCGCCGCGCAGAAGCTCCGCATGCACCCGAAACTGGGCAACCCCACCGTGATGATCGTGGTGGACCGCATCGACCTCGACACGCAAATCACCGCGACCTTCAACGCGGCGGATGTGCCCAACATGGTGGGCGTAAGCGAGCGCAAGGAGCTGCAACGCCTGATCAACCAAGACGTGCGCAAGGTGCTGATCACGACGATCCATAAATTTGGCGAGGCCGCGGGCGAGTGGAATGCGCGCAAGAACATCATCGTAATGGTGGACGAGGCGCACCGCACGCAGGAGGGCGACCTCGGCCGCAAGATGCGCGAGGCTTTGCCCAACGCGTTTCTCTTCGGCCTGACCGGCACGCCGATCAACCGGTCGGACAAGAATACCTTTTGGGCGTTTGGTGCGGAGGAAGACGTGAAGGGCTACATGAGCCGCTACTCCTTCCAAGACAGTATCCGCGACAAGGCCACGCTCCCGCTGCATTTCGAGGCGCCGACGGTGAAGCTGCAGATCAACCGCGTGGCAATCGACGAGGCTTTTAAGGAAATCACCGACGACATGAGCGAGCAGGATCGCGACGACCTCGCCAAACGGGCCGCCAAGATGGCTGTGCTGGTGAAGAACCCGGAGCGCGTGCGGGCGGTGGTGGAGCACATCGTGCAGCACTACCAGACCAAGGTGGAGCCCAACGGCTTCAAGGCGCAGGTGGTGTGCTTCGACCGCGAGTGCTGCGTGCTCTACAAAACGGTGATGGACGAGATCGTGGGGCCCGAGGCCAGCGCCATCGTGATGAGCAGTGCCCAGAAGGACCCGCCGGCTTGGAGTGTCCACCAGCGAGACAAGGACGCCGAGGAGAAGCTCCTGGATCGTTTCCGCGATCCGGCGGACCCGCTGAAATTTGTGATCGTGACCAGCAAGCTGCTCACCGGCTTCGACGCACCGATCTTGCAGGCCATGTATCTCGATAAGCCGATGAAGGACCACAATCTCCTTCAGGCCATCTGCCGCGTAAACCGCACCTATGGGCAGACGAAGACGCACGGGCTGATCATCGACTACATCGGCATCTTTGACGACGTGGCACAGGCACTGGATTTTGATGAGAAGGCCGTGCAGCAGGTCGTCAGCAACATCGAGGAGCTGCGCAAAGCCCTCCCGGTGCACGTGCAGAAGTGTCTGGCGTTTTTCCCGGGCGTGGACCAGACCGTGGGCGGCTACGAGGGCTTGATGGCGGCCCAGCAGTGCCTGCCGACCAACGCGACGCGCGATAGGTTCGCCGCCGAATACAACGTGCTCGGCGTGATCTGGGAGGCGCTGTCACCCGATGCGTGCCAGAATGCATATGCGAGCGACTACAAGTGGCTCACCCAAGTCTACGAGTCGGTGAAGCCGGTGAGTGGCAACGGGAAGTTGATCTGGCACCGCCTCGGGGCGAAGACCATCGAACTCATCAACGAGAACGTGCACGTGGAGGCCGTGCGGGATGACATCGAAGCGCTGGTGCTCGATGCCGACGTGCTCGACAGCATCCTCGGCGAGGTGAATCCCGGCAAGAAGGCGCGGGAAGTGGAGATCAAGCTCATCGCCCGCCTCCGGAAGCATGCGGGCAACCCCAAGTTCAAAGAGCTCGGCGAGCGGCTGGAGAAGATCCGCGAGAAGCACGAGCAAGGGCTGCTCAACAGCCTGGAGTTTCTCAAAGCCATCCTCGAGGTCGCCAAGGACACCGTGGAAGCGGAGAAGCAGAGCGATCCGAAGGAGGAGCAGAATCAAGCCCTCGCGGCGCTCACGGAACTCTTCAACGAGGCGAAGACCAAGAATACCCACGTCATCGTCGAACGCGTGGTGGCGGACATCGACGCCATCGTGAAGCAAGTGCGGTTCGACGGCTGGCAAGCCACTGCCCAAGGTGAGCGCGAGGTGAAGCAGGCGCTACGTCGCACGCTCCTGAAATACAAACTCCACACGGACCAAGAGCTTTTCGACAAGGCCTACGGGTATATCCGGCAGTATTACTAAGGGCTTCAACACCGTTTGGAACACGAGGCGGCGCACCCGCGACGCCGGGCGCGCCTCAGTCCGGGGCCGGCCCGAGCCAGCCTGCGGTGAGGGGCGAACGGCCACACTGCGGTCGATGGGAACTGGATTGCCCCCGTCCACCCGGCGCTTTTGCGTCACGTCCTCATGACCCGACGGCAACTCCTCCAGCTCGGCTCAACCGCCGCGGCGGCATCCTTGCTCACGCGCGCCACGATTGCTGCTCCGAACACCGGTACCACCCGCCCAAGGCCGACACCCGTCGCGGTTCCCGCCGCCTCCGGCGTCACCCGCGCGGAGCGCCCTCTCCGCCTCCTGATCCTCGGCGGCACGGGCTTCACCGGACCCCAACAGGTCCGCTACGCTCTCGCGCGGGGCCACCAGGTCACGCTCTTCAACCGTGGCCGGCGGCCCAAGGAATGGCCCGGCGAGGTCGAGGAGTTGATCGGCGACCGCGAGACCGGCGATCTCCAGGCGCTCGCCGGGCGCACGTGGGATGCGTGCATCGACAATCCCACCAGCGTGCCGCACTGGGTCCGCGATCTCGGCACCCTGCTACAGGGCAAGGTCAGCCAGTACGTCTTCATCTCCTCGGTCTCGGCCTACGCGAACACCGACCAGCCGGGCATGACGGAAGACGCGCCGCTTGCGGCCTACACCGGCGCCGACGCACTTCGCGAGACCCGCGCGACGCTCATCGCGAATATGGCGTTGTTCGGTCCGCTGAAGGCCGCCTGCGAGGCCGAGGCGGCAAAATGGTTCGGTGCCACCACCACGATCGTCCGACCCACGCTGATCGTCGGCCCGGGCGACGATACGGATCGCTTCACCTACTGGCCGGCCCGGCTTTCCCGCGGGGGCGAGGTACTCGCTCCACCGCGCGAGGACCCAGTGCAGTTCATCGACGCTCGTGATCTCGCCGAATGGACGATCCGCCTCGTCGAACAACGTGCCTTCGGCGCCTTCAACGGCGTCGGTCCCGCCTCGTCGCTGCCGGTCGGCGACCTCCTGAATGGCATCCGCGAGGCGATCGGCTCCACCGCCACGCTCGTTCATGCCGATGCCGCCTTCCTCGAAGCGCAGAAAGTCCAGCCCTGGTCCGACCTCCCCGCGTGGGTGCCGGGCAGCGGCGAGACCGCCGGCTTCAGCCGCGTGAGCAACGCGCGCGCCGTCGCCGCCGGCCTGACGTTCCGGCCCATCGCGACCACCGCCCGCGACACCCTCGCCTTCTGGAATGCGCTTCCGCCGGAGCGCCGGGCCCAGCCCCGCGCCGGCCTCAGCGCCGAACGCGAAGCCGCCGCCCTCGCCGCGTGGCGGGCCCGGCCGAAGACCGGATCCTGAGACCATCGTCACACTCACGGCGGTCCGCGGAATGGACCTAGGCTTGCCTCCGTGCGGCGCGCCATCGAACCATCGCGCACCCCACCACCCCACCGCTCCATCGCCCACCCCGCATGCGTCGCCTCTCCTTCCTCCGACTTCTCCCGCTCATCCTCCTCGTGGGCCTCTCCGGCCCGACCGTGGCGGTGGCCGCACCCCCCGCGGCCTCCACCCCGCTCCCGAACCGAACCCTCGTCCTCGGCGACAGCATCACCCAGAATGGACGCTACGTCTCGTTCCTCGAGTATTTCCTGCACCAGAGCGGTCAGGCCGCGACGTGGGACGTGATCAGCATCGGCCTCAGCGGCGAAACGGTGTCCGGACTCTCGGAGGCCAACCACCCCTCCCCGCGTCCGTGCGTCCTCGACCGCCTCGACGCCGCCTTGGCGGCGGTCCGCCCGGAGCGGGTGCTCGCCTGCTACGGGATGAACGACGGGGTCTACCACCCTTCCTCCCCGGAGCGCCGCGACGCCTATGTCCGCGGCCTCACCACCCTGCGTGATCGCGTGCGGGCGGCCGGGGCCACGCTCGTCCTGATCACGCCTCCGCTCTTCGACCCTCTGCCGATCGCGGCGCGTCTCGCGAAACCCGGCGCGACTAGCTTCGGATACCGGACTCCGTTCGCCGACTACGATGCGGTGCTGGCCGAGTTCGCCGAGGAGGCCCTGCGGCTGCGGGGTCCGGGGGTCGAGGTGATCGATCTCCACCGCGACATGCTCCGCGAGCTCGCCGCGCGCCGCCGTACGGATCCCACCTTCACGTTCAGCAGCGACGGGGTTCACCCCGGCTCGCTCGGCCATCTCGTGATGGCCCGCATCATCGCCCAGGGTCTCGGCCTGAGCGTCCCGTCCGCGACAGCCGAGGATGAACTCCGGCGCATTGAGGCGGATCCCCGCTTCACGCTGATCCACCAGCGCCGCGCCCTGCGCTCGGAGGCGTGGCTGCCGTTCGTCGGGTACACCCGCGACCGCAGCTTCAAGTCCCCCTCCGTCGCCGCGGCCGAGGACGTGGTCGCGCGGCTTCGCGACGACCTCGCGCACCTCGGCCAGCCCTGACGCAGGACCTCCCACCCCCATGCACCTCGTCTTCCTCCACGGCTGGAGCGTCGCCGACACCTCCACCTACGGACGCCTGCCGCAGATCTTGGCGGAACGGGCGGCGGCGGCGGGAATTGAACTCCAGTTCATCCACGTCCACCTCGGTCGCTACATCAGCTTCCGGAACGAGGTGCGGATGGACGATCTGGTCCGCGCACTCGACCACGCGCTGCGCGAACTTCTCGGCCCTGAGTTGCCGCGCTTCGCCTGCGTGACCCACTCGACCGGGGGCGTGCTCGCGCGTTCGTGGATCGAGGCCCACTACGGGGCCAGCGGTCTTGCGCGGTGTCCGCTCACCCGGCTCATCCTGCTCGCGCCGCCGAATCACGGCTCGGCACTCGCCATCCTCGGCAGCGGCCGCATCAGCCGCCTGCGCTCGTGGTTCCAAGGCGTCGAACCCGGCGACGGTGTGCTGCGTTGGCTGGAACTCGGGAGCGAGGAGGCCCGCACCCTCAATCGTGCCTGGCTCGATTATCCCAGCGCGGACGCATCCGTTCCCTTGCGTACCTTCGTGCTCACCGGTGAGACGATCGACTCGAAGCTGTATGACTATCTGAACAGCTACACCGCCGAAGGCGGCTCGGATGGCGTCGTCCGCGTGGCCAGCGCCAGTCTCGACCATCGCTGGCTGGAGCTGCGGCAGTCGGAGACGACCGTGCCGATGTGCGGCACCACGGGCGAGGCACGGCTGCTGGAGCCGGCGGGAAATCTCCGGACCTCGGACGGCGGCGCGTTCCGGATCGTGCCGGACGCCGCGCACTCAGGCTCCGCAAAAGGCATCCTTGAAAGCCCCACGCCCGCGAACGCCGACCGCAAGCCGGTGGTGGGCGCGATCCTGGAGGCACTCACGCTGGGCGACTCTCCGAGGGCCTACGCCGCGCTGGCGACCGCGTGGGCGAAAGCCAATGACGCGCTCCAGGCCGGGCGCGGACGGAAGCGGCGTTTCTTCCAGCTCATCGTGCGCGTCACGGATGACCGCGGCGCCACCGTCCCGGACTTTGACTTGATCCTGCTCGCCGGACCGCGCTACGACCCCGAGGCGTTTCCGCGCGGCTTCGTGATCGACAAACAGGTGAACCGGCGGAGCCCGCACACGATCACGTTCTACCTCGACTTCGACGCCGTGTGCGCGACGCGCGGCGCAAAGTTCGGGTTCAGGATTGTGGCGCGGCCAAGCTCGGGTTTCGCCCGGTACGAGCCGGTGGAATTTCGGCTCGGGGAAGAGTCCGTGGATCGCTTCGTCACCCCGAACTGCACGTGGTACGTCGACGTCACGCTGCTCCGCCGCGTGGATCGCCAGACGGCGCGCTTCGATCCGGCTTCAGCGGGACCGCGCGACTTCCGCGGGCAGCAGCCCGAGGGAACGCCCGTGCCCTGAGGTGGTCGCCGATTGACCCCGCCGGTCCCTCCCGCGACAGTCGGATCGCGTCCGCGAAGCCGACCGCCGTTTCCAGGTCGGATCCGGCGCCTGTTCCCCCGTCGTACCCCAACTCCGGCGTTCACCCAGACGCCTCCTGCTCCATGTTCCTCCGCACGATCGCCGCGCTCATGTTGTCCACGGTTTCGCTGTCCGCCGCCCCCTCGGCCGTTGCGCGGGTGCTCCCGGAAGGGGCCCGGCCGGCGGATGCGCGGCTCGCCGCACCGAAGGACCTCGACGGCTACTTTCCCTTCACGCCGCCGGCGACGACCGCCGCGTGGGAGGCGCGGGCTGAGACCATCCGCCGCCGCATTCTCCTCTCCCAAGGTCTCTGGCCGATGCCCACCCGCACCCCGCTCAATGCCGTGATTCACGGTCGCATCGAGCGCGAGGACTACACGATTGAGAAGGTCTACTTCGAGAGCGCGCCGGGCTTCTTCGTCACCGGCAACCTCTACCGTCCCCGGGCCCCGAAGGGCCGCGTGCCCGTCGTGCTGTTTGCCCATGGTCACTGGAAGGACGCACGTCTCTCGTTCGAGACCGACGCGAAGCTGCGCGCGGAAATCGCCTCCGGCCAGGAGCGCTTCGAGCAGGGGGGCCGGAGCCGCTTTCAATCGCTGTGCGTGCAACTGGCCCGCATGGGCTGCGTGGTGTGGCAGTGGGACATGCTGAGCGACTCCGATTCGATCCAGTTCTCCGCCGACGTCATCCACCTGTTCAAGCGTCAGCGGCCGGAGATGAACGCGCCCTCCGGCTGGGGCCTTTTTTCGCCACAGGCCGAGGCGCGGCTGCAAAGCGTGATGGGCCTGCAGACGTGGAATGCGATCCGCTCGCTTGATTTCGTGCTTACGCTCCCGGAGGTCGATCCCGCCCGCGTCGCTGTGACCGGCGCCAGTGGCGGCGGGACCCAGACGATGCTGCTGTCCGCGATCGATCCGCGGGTCAGTCTCTCCTTCCCCGCGGTGATGGTGAGCACGGCCATGCAGGGCGGATGCACGTGCGAGAACGCATCCCTGCTGCGCATCGGCACGGGGAACGTCGAATTCGCCGCACTTTTCGCGCCGAAGCCGCAGGGAATGACCACCGCGAACGACTGGACGATCGAGATGGCGAAGAAGGGATTCCCGGAACTCCGCCAGCTCTACGGCCTGCTCGGCGCGCCGGACGCGGTCATGCTCCACCGCGGCGAGCACTTCCCCCACAATTACAACGCCGTCTCGCGCTCCGCCTTCTACACCTGGCTGAACCGCCACTTCGGACTCGGGTTCTCCGAGCCGGTGATCGAACGCGACTACGAGCCACTCACCCGCGAGCAACTGACCGTCTGGGGCGATGGGCATCCCGCGCCGAAGCCGGCGGATCCGGACTTCGAACGGAGCCTGCTGCGCTGGTTTGCGGACGACGCCGAGTCGCAGCTCCGTCCCCTTGTTTCCCGCGCCGAGGCCTTCCGTCACGTGGCGGGCGGCGCGCTGGAGATCATGATCGGCCGGACCGCCGCGGAGGTCGGCGAGGTGCAATGGAAAACCATCGCGGAGGAGGCCCGCGAGGGCTACCGCGTGCAACGCGGCCTCGTGCGCAACACGACGCACACCGAGGAACTGCCCGTGCTCTGGCTCCACCCACGCGGCGTCGCCGTCGGCCGACGCACGGTCGTGTGGCTTGGCGATTCCGGCAAGGCAGGGCTCTTCACCGCCGGAGGCGCGCTGCAGCCGGCGGTGCGGCGACTGCTCGACTCCGGATCCTCCGTCATCGGTGCCGATCTCCTGTTTCAGGGTGAGTTTTTGGCCGACGGCCAGGCCTTCACCCAGACTCCCACCGTGGCAAATCCCCGGGAATTTGCGGGCTACACCCTTGGGTATAATCACTCGGTGTTCGCGCAGCGCACCCACGACATCCTGACGCTCGTCGCCGCCGCGCAGGCCGATGGACGGGCGGTCGATCTTGCCGGCTTCGGCTCCATCGCGCCCGTAGCTGCAGCGGCCCGCGCCCTCGCCGGTGCGCGGGTCTCGCGCGCCGCGCTCTCCACCGGAGGTTTCCGCTTCGCGAATCTGCGCGACGCCCGCGACCCGCGCTTCCTGCCCGGCGGCGCGAAGTACCTCGACCTCCCCGGACTCCTCGCACTCGCCGCACCCCAACCCCTCTGGCTCGCCGGAGAAGGCTTTGATCCCGCACTGGTCGCCGACGTGTACCGTCTTTCGGAAACACCGCGCCTCCTGCACGTGTTCCAGGGCGAGGCGACCGACGAGACCACCGCAGCGGCCGACTGGCTCGCCGCACCGTAGTTGTACCGTGGCCGCTGGGGACGCAGGACAACGCCCGAGCGTAAAGCTTTCGCCGCGACCCTACGGTGCCGGCTTCGCAGCGGCGCCTCCGGACGTGAAGCGACTCGGTGAAAAGAGACCGATGTCGAGCCGCGAGCGGCCATCAACGACGAGCTCGGCGAGAATTTCGCCGACGACGCTGCAGAACTTGAAACCGTGTCCGGAGAATCCGCACGCCACCGTCACCCGCGGACTGGCCGGATGCGGCGCGATCACGAAGTGCTTGTCCGGCGTGTTCGTGTACAGGCAGGTCACCCCTTGAAGCAGCGGTCCGCGCAGCGCCGGGAGCAGAGGCTCGATCGCCTGCCGCATCAGCGCGATCTCCCGAGGGCGGATCACCCGGTCGACCGAATCCGGATCGCAGGGCTCCACCTCGGGGGCCCGGTAGAAGGCGACCTTCACCCCGCCGTTCGGCCCGTCGATCGCCGGGAACCCGTACGGTGACGCCCCGTCGGGCGTTTCCCAGATGAAGATGGGAAAATGGCCGAGCCGGAACGGATCGACGCCTCCCACGGGATCAAACCAGTAGAGCACCTGCCGCTCCACCTGAAGCGGCACCCCAAGGCCCGCCAGCACGGTCGGAGCCCAAGGTCCGGGGCATACCACCAGGCGCTCCGCCTCGTAGGTGCCGCGTGCGGTCCGGACGCGCACGCCCCACGGGGTTTCCTCCCACGCCAGCGCCGCCTCCTCGAAGTGCAGGTCCGCACCATGCGCGGCCGCCCGGTCGAGGTGAGCCTGCACGGACGCCTCCGTGCGGACGAACCCCGCCGCCCGCTCGAAGAGGGCGACCGTCCCGGGCGGCGGCTGGAATGCCGGGAAACGGCGCCGGATGTCGGCCGCGGTCAGTTCCTCGTGCGGCAATCCATACAGTCGCGCACTCCGCAGACTGCCCGTCACCACGGCGCTCGATGGCCCGCCCATCATCAGCCCACCTACCTCGTGCAGCAGATCGACCCCCGTCTCGCGAGCAAGCTCGCGCCACAACTCATACGCTCGGAGCAGCAGCGGGACGTAGGCCGGGTCCTCGTAGTAGCTCTGCCGGATCACCCGCGTGCGCCCGTGACTCGCTCCGCGGTCATGGGGCGCGGTATAACGCTCCAGCCCTAGGACGCGGAGACCGCGCCGGGCCAGATGGCAGGCCGCGGCGCTACCCATTCCACCCAACCCAAGCACAATGACGTCAGCAGGCATGGCGTGCGGAAATCAGTTGTCCGCGCGCCAGATCTTAGCTCACCGCTGACCGCTGTCCATGCCGGACCGACGGAGGCCTACATGCCGGTCATCGTGTAGTAGGGTTCGTAAAGCGGCTCGAGCTTCCGGTACTGCGGCTGGAGGAAGGTCACGAGGTCAATGAGCTGCATCACCGTGAGCTGGTCATTGACCGACGGCATCGGCGAGACCGAGCTCTTCTCGGCCAGCTCGCGCGGCATCTTCGACGACAGCTCCAACGACGGGTGGATGATGGCGGTCAGGAGCTGACCGTAGCTCTTCACCCGCGCGACCTCGCCGCCGATCACGACGACCCGGTCGGCCGCGACGGTCGGCGCCGGCAAGGACGGCAGCCCATCCACGCGGTGGCAGGCGGTGCACTTCATCCCGACGAACACCTGTTCGCCCCGCTGGGCACTGCCCTCCGGGAGGACGAAACCCCGGACCGATTTCGGCCCCCGGTCACAACCAGTCGCCAGTAGGGCGACGATCCCCAACGCCAATCCCATCAGCCAGCGTGTGTGCGCATTCATCGTGTTTATCCTTCAGGTTTTCGATCACCGGACGAGCCGCAGGTCGCTTTTCTTCGGATACAGCAGGCACGGCCAAAGCCGACCAAGCAAAGCGGAAGATCAGGACACGCCACTCAGGGGTGTGGCTACACTGTACCTGAAATCACCGGCTCCGCTGCGCAGCGATTGTCCATCGCTGCGCACTCTTCGCCCGAATTCACGGCTCCGCGCCCGCCCTCACCCCCCGCTCGCCCCAGGGCTGCGCCACCCTCGAGGCGGGGGGAGTTACGCGGTAGCCGACCGACGCTCAGCGCGCCTGGTAGACCTCGAGCAGCACCTCGCCGGGTGCTCCCGCCCCGAAAACCTCAACGGTATAGGCTGCGCCACCGGTGAGGCTGAGCCGGACCGCAGCGGACTTCGTATCGCCGTCCAGCGGGAACGCCCCGGCCGCAGCCAGATCCGCGGCCGAGACGGCCTGCATCCAGTCATCATTGTCCGCCGCCCGCACACCGTTGCGATACACCTCCAAGCGCGGATTCGCCGACGCGCTCGTGATGCCGAACGCGGCCAGCTTGGGGCCCACCGCGCGGATCAGCACGGGATGCGCACCTTGGCCAAGGATGACGAAGCCAGCGATGAGTCGGTCTCCAACCGCTCCCACTCGTCCGCGGGTCGAGAAATTGCTCAGGCCCGCACCTGCGCCCACGCTGTAAACCTCCAACATGACATCGCCCGCCGCGCGGGCCGCCAGATTCAGGGAATGCCCACCGGTCAGGGAACGCAGGATGACCGAATCCCGGCTGCCCGTCGGCAGCGCGAACGCGCCCACCGAGGCCGTGGCCGTAAGCAGCTCCGGGGTCGCCACCCAGTCTTCATTGGACTCGAGCAGACGCGTCGGGGAATAGAGAAACAACAGCGGGTCGGCGAGCACCCCGGGAACGCCGAACTGACTGAGGCCAGGCCCCACCGCGCGCATCAGGACCGAGCTCGCACCCTCCGGCGAAAAACCAACGATCATGGTCTGCCCCGCCGCAACCGTGGTCCGAACCGATCCGTTCACCAGCCTCGTCGTCGTGGGCTGAACCTCGAGCACCGCCAGCGATCCACTGATCGCGGGTTCGACACCTTCGTAGCCCACGAGCAAGATCGGCTTGCCGGTCGGGCTGTCGCTCGCCGAGACAAAGACAATCGTTTCCGGGGAGACGTACTGCGTGCCGGTCACCACCTTCACGCCGTCGACGATGTTGTAGTAGCCCACGATCGAGACGCGGGAGAGGTCGGTGATGTCGAACTGGAAGATTCCGTTCTGACGCTCCGCACCGACGAACACGTAATGGCGACCGTCGATCTGGCCGTAGGCGAGCGCCTCGGGCTCCGGACCCTTGTCGTCCGACCGCGTATCGATCGCGGTCGTGGTGCCGTTGTTCATGTTGAACGTCCGCGGGGCGTTGGCCCGGACGAACTCCTCGATCATGGACCCGCTGTCGAACACCCGCTGCCCGTCCTCGCTCCAGAGCGTGAAGCTGCGCGTGCCGATCATCGTCGGGACTTCGATCAGGCTATCGCTGTCCAGATTGCCATCGACCCGGGAGATGGTGAGGCGTCCGATCCCGGCGGAGTCGCTCAGGCTTCCGGAGAACGCGAGATCCCCCGCGCCGTCGGCCACCGTATCCACCACGTTCGCCGCACCCGCTCTAGTCACATCACCGTCGTCAGTCCGGGCGTCCCCCTCGTTGGCCGTGGCAAGGAGCCGGCGGCCGCCCACCACAAAGGTCGCGAGCGTGTCCGGCATCGGGAGCCCGGGCACCACATCGTTGATATTGATCGCCGCGAGTCCGCCGTTCGTCGGATCGCGGTCAGAGCCGTCGATGCGCTGCGTGATCGTGCCCAACGGAAAGATCGCCGAGATCCGCGGCGCACCGCCGCCTTCCAGTTCCACGACTGCGATCGCGTTGTTTTCCTGGAGCGTCACGTAGGCCCGCTCGTTGGTGGCCACCGGAAACTCGGGCTCGACATGCAGATAGCGCTCGGCCGCCGGCACACCGGTCACGTTGAAACGCAGGCCCTCGAGCGTCACGCCCGGCGCAAGGCCATCCCGGAAGTCCACGGTCGCCACCAACGGCGCACGCAGCTGGAGATCGGTGAGCGCGTTGAAGCCGGTGAGGTTGACGATGCTGATCGAGCCGGGGGCCGCCAGCGCACCCGCCGTGAACTCGCCTTCGTTCGCAACGATCAGGCGGCGGCCATCCGGCGTGAAACGCACGGCATCGGGATGAAAGCCGACGTCGACCTCGCGGAGGATCGCACCCGTGAGCACGTCGAAGAACGCCACCTTCCCCAGAACCGTGGTGTTGTCCTTCGGGATGATGCTGGCCACGCCGAACCCGCGACGCTGCGGATCCGCCGCGACGCTGCTGACCGAGAGCGTGGCGCTCGCGCCGAAGATCGGATCGAGGTCCGCCACCGCCTCCAGCGCGAGGACGCCGGTGGACGCGAGCGAGTAGATGTCCACGCGATGGCTGACGCCGGTGGTGCGGGCCAGTGAGTTCGTCACCAGCACGCGATCGACGCCGGAGGCGGGGTTGTAGTGGGCGACGACCTCACCGCCGCCGGGAATCGAGACGCCGGACAGCAGCGAGAGCTCGGCGCGCAGCGGGACGGAGCAAAGCAGCGTGAGCAGGAACGCAGACAGGAGTGGGCGGGGCACGGAGATCATGCGACGAGGTTCAAGGCGGCCACGGCTTCGTTGCACGACCGCGATTGTGAATTCGACGCAACGTCGTCACCTTATTGTCTTATTTCTCCGTTCTCGGTTTTGCTTTCGCCCTTCTTCGTCCTCACCGACTCTCCGACCCCTCCGCTCATGCAACGCCGCCTCTTTCTCGGCCAGCTCGCCGCCGGTGCCACCCTCGGCGCTTCCCTCAGCACCTCCGTTTCACCGCTGCGCGCCGCCAGCGCTCCGCCGCCGATCCGGCCGCGGCACCGCGTCCTGCGCGTCGCGCACCTCACCGACCCGCACGTCTTCGGCGAGCGCGGGGCCGAGGCCGGCGTGGCCGAGGCGCTTCGCCACGCGCAGGCGGCCAAGCCGGACTTCATCTTCTTCGGCGGCGACCTGATCATGGATGCGCTCGGCAAGGAGAAGGACGCGGCGCTCGCGCAGTTCGCCCTGTGGGAGCGCGTCGTGGCCGCCGAGCTCCGCACCCCGCACCACGTCTGCCTCGGGAACCATGACGTCTGGGGCTGGAAACTCCGCGACGCCGCCGCGGCCGCCGCGGCCACGGATCCGCTCTTCGGCAAGGGGCTCGCCCTCGAGCGCCTTGCCCTGCGCGATCGCTACTACTCCTTCAATCAGGCTGGCTGGCACTTCATCGTCCTGGATTCCACCCAGCGCGTCGACGATCCAACGATCGGATACACCGCCCGCCTCGATGAGGCGCAGTTCGAGTGGCTGGTGCGCGACCTCGCGGCCACGCCGGCCGCCGTGCCGATCTGCGTGCTCTCCCACATTCCGATCCTGTCCGCCTGCGCCTTCCTCGACGGCGAGAACGAGAAGACCGGCAACTGGCAGGTGCCCGGGCAGTGGATGCACCTCGACGCGCGGAAGCTGAAGACGCTGTTCCGCCAGCATCCGAACGTGAAGGCCTGCCTCTCCGGCCACATTCACCTCGCCGACGAGGTTTCCTACCTAGGGGTCAGCTACTTCTGCAATGGCGCGGTCTCCGGCGGTTGGTGGAAGGGCCCCTACCAGGAGTTCGGCCCGGCCTATGCCGTCGTCGATTTCCACGACGACGGCACGGTCGACAATCGCTTGGTCCATTACCGGCAGCCGCCGGCCGTGGCCGGCGCCTAGACGAGCGGCGTCTCGCCGGGGACCGGCACGCTGCCGAAGACCCCGGGGCCGGGCGCCGGATTCTTCGGGAAGATGTCGAGCTTCGAGCCGTTGAGCAGCCAGCTCCACGAGATCTCGCGGCCCGTATACGCCGCCATGCGGCCGCCGATCGCGGTCAGGGTGCTCTCCGCGATGCGGATGCCATCGTTGATCGGATTGTTGGCGCGGATGCTCGTGATCAGGTCCGTGTGCTCCTGCACCAGCGGGTCGACCGCCGGTCCGGTGAACTCGTAGGGCTTCGAACCCTTGATCCAGCGGCTCGGGTCGGACGTGCCCTTGGTGCCGACGACGCGCTCACCGACGCGGCCCATCGTCTTCGGAGCATGGCGGCAGAAGCTCGTGACGCGGGAGCCGTTGGCGTACTCCAGCTCGACGGCGAAGTGGTCCCAAATGTTGCCGGGAATGCTGCCACGGTTCTGGCGTCCGCCCATGCCGGAGAACTTCACCGGGGGGCCGCCGTAGGCCCAGTTCATCACGTCGATGTTGTGAATGTGCTGCTCGACGATCTGGTCGCCGCACAGCCAGTCCCAGTGGTACCAGTTCCAGCACTGCCACTCAAAGTCCGTCAAATCCGCGAGCCATTCCTTCTTCTCGCGGAACCAGATGCTGTCTCCGTTCCAGTAGCACTGCCCGCCGACGAGCTCACCGAGGTCGCCATCGTGGATGCGCTTCATCACCTCCAGGTAGCTCGCCTGATGGCGGCGCTGCGTGCCGACGCCGACGCCGAGACCCTTCTGCTTGGCGAGGCGTGAGGCCTCGATGACCGCGCGGGCGCCGACCGGATCGACGGCCACGGGCTTCTCCATGAACACGTGCTTGCCCGCCGCAACCGCGGCGGCGAAGTGGCTCGGACGGAAGCCCGGGGGCGCGGCGAGGATCACGAGATCCACATCCGTCGCGAGGAGCTTCTGGTAATTGTCGAAACCATGAAAGCACATCTCCGCCGGCACCTTGAAACGCTCGCGCAGCCGCTCGGTCTGACGCGGGAAAAGGTCGGCGAGGGCGACGATCTCGACGCCCGGCGCGGCATCGAGGCAGTTCTTCGCGGCGCCCGCACCGCGGCCGCCGCAGCCGATGAGGCCGACCCGGATGCGGTCCGATCCGGTCGTGGCCCCGAACGCACGGGGCACGGCATGGGTCGCGAGAATGCCGGCTCCTGCGGTGAGCGCGGACAGGCGGACGAACGAGCGGCGGGTGAGCGAGGTATCTTCAGGGGTGTTCATGGCGTTTCGGGATGAGACTGCGGGGAGAGTTCCGATGCGGCCGGGCGTCGAACGCGTCGCGTCGCGCCGCGCCCGGCGCGGCTGGGTCAGGTCAGGCTAGGACGTCGGGGCGAGCGTCTCGGCGACCGGGACGCGGTAGGCCTTGAGGGCTGGGATGATGCCGCCGAGCGCACACAGCGCGATCATCGCCAGCGGCGCAATCCACAGCACCGGGTGCATGGCGAGGACGTCGATCGCCACGCCGGTCTGCGCCCGGATGATCCGCGCCACCCCGGCGAGCAGCGCACCGTAGACCACGAAGCCAGCCAGCGCGCCGAGCGCGCCGATCACGGCGGCCTCCGCGACCACCGCCGTGAAGATCGTGTGCCGTCGCGCGCCAAGGGCCCGCAGGATCGCGAGGTCGCGGCGCCGTGCGCTCATCGACGCATAGATGCTCGCCAGCACGCTGCCGGCCGCGACGAAGGCGACGAGGTAGGCGACGAGCGCGAGGACGCGGTCGAACCACCCGATCTTGCCGAACAGGTCCGCGATGATCGCGCCCACCGGGTAGGCGAAGGTCAGGCGATTCCCCTGCCGGTTGTACATCATGTCCAACATGAATCCGGCCTGCGGGGTGCGCAGCTGGAGCAGCACCGCGCTCAGGTCCGTCGCGAACTTGGGGTCATGCCCCTTCATGTTCTGGATGCCCGCGAGCGGGACCCACAG
>JBEIGD010000021.1:0-60884 GCA_040382075.1 Opitutaceae bacterium | reverse complement strand
GGCGTCCGCGGCCTCCGCGATGATCCGCGCGTGGTTCCGCTCGTCCGTGCCCACGCTGAGGCCGGGCGTTGGATCGCGGCGATCTGCGCCGCACCTCTGGTGCTTCGCGACGCGGGCCTCATCGGGCCCGGAGTACGCTACACGGCCCACCCGTCCGCCGCGAACGAATTGCCGGACCTTCTGCCTGATGCGCGCGTGGTCCGCCACGAGCGCATCATCACGTCGCGGGGCGCGGGCACGGCCTTGGACTTCGGCCTGGAGTTGATCGAGGTACTCGTCTCCGCCGAAAAGCGGGCCGAGGTCGCCGCGTCAATCTGCACTTGAGGGTCGCCTCAGGCGCCGATTCCGACGACGATCGGCGGTCCTGTCCTCACCCGTCTGAGCCCCCGCTTCCCGTGCCTGCTCCTTCCTCTCGCTCATTTGATTTCATCGCCATCGGCGGCGGATCCGCCGGGTTCAACGCAGCCCGCGTGGCCGCCAGCCTCGGCAAGAAGGTGGCCATCGTCGACGCCGGCGCCGAACTGGGCGGTCTCTGCATCCTTCGCGGCTGCATGCCTTCCAAGACGCTCCTGCACAGCACCGACGTACTGCACCGCGCCCGTCACGCCCGTGTGCTCGGACTCCGGATCCCGCAGGCCGACGTGGACATGAAGGTACTGCAGGCGCGAAAGCGTCGCATCATCGGCGAGTTCGCCAGCTACCGCGTGCAGCAACTCCAGGCGAAACGCTTCACGCTGTTCCGCGAGCGCGCACGCTTCCGCGACGCCCACACCGTCGAGCTGGCCAGCGGGATTCATCTCACCGCGAAGTCCTTCCTCATCGGCACCGGCTCCCGCGTCAGCACGCCTCTCATTCCCGGACTCGCCGAGACTCCGTTCTGGACCAGCGATGACGTCCTCGATCTCGCGCAAACTCCGGAGAGCGTAATCGTGCTGGGCGGTGGAATCGTCGCCTGCGAGCTCGCCCAATACCTTCGCCGCATCGGTTCCAAGGTCACCGTGATCCAGCGCAGCCCGCAGGTTCTTCGCGAACACTCTCCCGAAGCGGGAAAGGTGGTGGAGGAAGCGTTCCGCGCCGAAGGAATCACGGTCTTCACCGGCACACAGATCGAATCGATCCGCACGGTCGCCTCCGGGGTACGGGTCACCTTCAACCATCAGGGCCGCCGGGTGGTGCGCCGCGCGCGGCATCTGTTCAACGCACTCGGGCGGGAGCCGGCCACCGCCGGGCTCGATCTCGGGGCCGCCGGCGTGACGTGCGGAACCGATGGCCGGATTCAGGTGAACCGCTGGCAGCAAACCTCGTGTCACTCAATCTATGCGGGCGGGGATGTCTGCGGACCTCACGACATCGTGCACCTCGCCGTCGCCCAGGGGGAACTCGCGGCCCGCCACGCCGCGGGCGTGAAGGGTCTGCGGCCGGTCAGCGCGATGCCGCTGCTGAGCGTCGTCTTCACCAACCCCGCGGTCGCATCGATCGGCCAGTCGGAATCCCTGCTCAAGCGGTCAGGTGCACCGTACCTGGCCGCTAGCTACCCGTTCAACGACCACGGCAAGTCGATCCTCATGGAGGCCCACCGGGGCTTCGTCCGCGTCTTTGCCGACCCCACCCGCGGACGCTTGCTTGGCGCGGAGATCGTCGGACCCGAGGCCGGCGAACTGATCCACTGCTTCAGCGGTCCGCTCTCGATGCGGGCCACGGTCTTCGATCTCCTTCGCGCACCGTGGTACCATCCCACGCTCGCCGAGATCATCACTTACCCGCTCGAGGAGATCGCTGACCGAGTCGGATGAACGCTCGCGATCACGCGGCGGCGATCGCCAGCAAGTCGCGTAGGTCCACCCGCTTCTCGTAGAGCGCCTTCCCGACAATCACGCCCTCAAGGTTCGCGTAGCGGCGAGCGAGCGCAGCCAGAGCCTGCACGTCTTCGCGGCGGCTCACTCCCCCACTCGCGATCACCCGGCAGCGCACCGCCGCGAGCATCGCCTCCTGCGCGGCCAGATTCGGCCCGGTCAGCATGCCGTCGGTGCCAATATCCGTGTAGATCAGCGCCGCGACTCCGAGTGCGTCCATGCGTTGCGCAAAGGCCAGAGCCGCCAGAGGGGTCGTGTCGACCCAGCCCTTCACCGCGACCTGACCCTGCTTGGCATCAATGCCCACGGCAATCCTGTCGCCATGGGCCTGCACCAAGTCGCCAACAAAGGCCTCACTTTCCGCCGCCCGGGTGCCAATGACGGCGCGCTGGACACCCAGCCCGAGCACGCGATCCACGATCGCCCGCGTGCGCAGTCCGCCGCCCAATTCGACGCGCAGGCCTTCCTGCAAGATCGCCTCGACCGCCGACAGATTGCGCGGCTCGCCCTCGAAGGCTCCGTCCAGGTCCACGACGTGAATCCACCGGCTGCCGGCGGCCTTGAACTCCGCGGCCACCGCGCGCGGGTCCGTCGCGTAAACCGTCTCCTGGTCGGCGCGACCCTGGGTGAGTCGGACGCAGCGGCCGCCCTTCAGATCAATGGCAGGAAAAATCGTCATGCAGGAAGAGAGTGAAAGTGCCACAGTCTCGATTTCGCGGTGGAACCAAGGCAAACTTCGAATTCACTTCCCGTCACATGAGCAAACCCTACTCCGTTCCCACCTTCCTCACCGAGCTCCTCGCCGCCCGCTCCCCGTCCGGCTACGAGGCCGAGGCCCAGGCGGTGTTCGACCGCCACGTGAAGCCCGCCGCCGACGTCTACGCCAAGGACGCGATGGGCAACCGCTTGGCCACGCTGAATCCCAAGGGCGATCCCACCCTCATGCTCGCCGGACACATCGACGAGCTCGGCCTGATCATCACCTACGTCAACGACAAGGGGTTCATCTATTTTGAGACGATCGGCGGCCACGACCGGATCATGATCCCCGGACGCCGGGTTCAGATCCAGACGGCCCAGGGCATCGTCAAGGGTGTGACCGGGAAGCGGGCCGTGCACATGATGGACGAGGCCGATCGCAAGAAGGTACCCGAGATCCACGAGCTGTGGATCGACATCGGCGCCAAGACGAAGGCCGAGGCGTTGGCGCGCGTGACGATCGGCGATGTCGCCACCTACGATCACGGTTTCGAGCTCATTCATGGCAGCGTCGGAGCCGCACGCGCCTTCGATGACAAGGTTGGCGCCTACGTGGTGGGCGAGACGCTCATCCGCCTGGCCAAGGCCCGCCGCAAACTCGCCGCCCGGGTGGTGAGCGTCGCCACGACTCAGGAGGAAATCGGCGTGCGCGGCGCGACGACCGCGGTCTATGCCGTCGATCCGCACATCGCGGTGGCAGTGGACGTCGGGCACGCCACGGACCATCCGGACTGCGATCCGCGCAAGCACGGTAGCACCACGCTGGGCGGCGGGCCGATGATCTGCCGAGGCGCCAATATCAATCCCAAGATCTTTGACGCGCTGGTGGCCGCGGCGAAGCGGGCGAAGATCCCCTATCAAATCGAGGCCGATCCGCGCCCCACCGGCACCGACGCCCGGGCGATCCAAGTCGGCCGCGCCGGCGTCGCCACGGGATTGGTCAGCATCCCCCTGCGCTACATGCACACCCCGAGCGAGCTCGTTGATCTCGAGGACGTGGAGCGCTGCGTGCTTCTCCTGACGGAGTTCGCGCTGGGGCTCAAGCGAGGCGAGCGCGCCCACTGGTGAACGCCTGCTCCCGCACGGTTCGCCCAGCGCCATGGTGATGAGCTCCCACACCCGCCTGTTCCGCAAGTTCTGCCGGGTCGGCCGGAACCTGCTGCCCGTCACCCTCGCGGTCCTCCTCGCGCTTGCCCCCAGCCGCGGAGCAGGAGCGGACGCGCCGCCGAAAGCGAGCGCGCCGCACTCCACGGCAGTGACGGACGGCCTCGCGCTGATCGAGCAGCAACGGCTGGCCGAAGCCCAAGCCGTCTTCGAGGGCGTCCTCGCGCGCGAGCCGCGGAACCTCGAGGCGACGTACCAACTCGGGGTCCTCGCCCTCCGTCGCAGTGAGGCCGAGATGGCCATGGACCTGCTCGAAAAAGCCCGGGCGCTCGAACCGGACGCCGCCCGCACGCACCACAACCTCGGGCACGCCTACGGTCTCTCCGCCGCTCGGGCCTCGGTCTTCAGCAAGCTGGGTCTCGCCCGGAAGTGCCTCGCCAGCTACCAGCGGGCGGTCGAACTCGCCCCGCAGCACGTCGAGTACCGACTGAGTCTGATCCGCTACTACCAGGCCGCGCCCTCAATCGCCGGAGGCGGCGCCGAGAAGGCGCTCGCCGCCGCCGAGGCGCTGCGAGCCCTCGATCCGGTACGCGGGAGCCTCACCGTCATCGGCGTCCATGTGTCCGGGAAACAGTGGTCGGCCGCATTCGCGGAAGTGGACCACCTCCGTGCGCAGCATCCGGCGCTCCGCGAGGCCGACTACCAAGTCGGCCGGCTCGCGGCGCTTTCGGATCAGCGCCAGCAGGAGGGCATCGCGGCGCTGCGTCGCTTCCTTGACGCACCGCCACAGCCCGGAGACACCCCGGCGACCCAAGCCCAGTTCCGTCTCGGGATGATTTTGGAGAAGACAGGCCAGAGCGCGGAGGCCCGCTCGGCGTACCGGGCTGCCCTCGCGGCCGACCCCAACCACCCACTGGCTCGCGAGGCGCTCGCCCGCCTCGACGGCAAGACGCCGTCCGCTTAGTTCGATCCGTCTCCGCGATGTCTCCTTTCGTCGAATTCCACCATGTCACCAAGCGCTACGGCGACGGCCCGGCGATCCTCGCGGATGTTTCCCTGCAGGTGGAGCGCGGCGAATTCGTCAGCTTCATCGGCCCAAGCGGCTGCGGCAAATCGACCCTGCTCAAGCTGGTGGCGGGACTCAGCCCCGCGACGACCGGTTCCCTCACCGTGGACGGACTCTCGCCCGACGCGGCTGCGGAGGAGCTCGCTTTCGTCTTCCAGGAGCCGACGCTACTGCCGTGGCTGACGGTGGAGCGCAACGTCGAGATTCCGCTCCGCCTGCGCGGCGAGTCGCCCGAGAGTCGGCGCGAACGTGCGCGAAAGGCGCTCGCCCTGGTGGGCCTCAGCGAGCGGGCCAACTACTACCCGAGGCAACTCTCCGGTGGCCAGCGGATGCGCGTCTCCATCGCCCGCGCCCTGTCACTCACCCCGAAACTGCTCTTGCTCGACGAGCCGTTCGGCGCGCTGGATGAGATGACGCGCGACCGCCTGAACGAGGAACTTCTGGCCATCCGGGCCGAACAGGGATGGACCGCGTTCTTCGTCACCCACGCCGTCGCCGAGGCCGTCTTCCTGTCGCATCGGATCATTCTCCTCGCGGCCAGCCCTGGGCGCATTCACCGCGAGATTCGCGTCGACCTGCCCTACCCGAGAACCGCCGAGACACGCCAGACGCCGGCGTTCCAGGCCCTCGTCGCCACGGTCTCCCGTGAGTTGCGCGCCCTCCCCAACGCGGTCCCGGCCGTTGCGACACCATGAACGCCCGTCCGCTGCTCCACCGCCTGCTGCCGGCACTCACGGGTGTGCTCTTCATCGCGCTGTGGTACCTCGCCCACGCCCTGCTCGCGAGCGAACGACGCTTTCTCCTGCCGCCGCCGCACAGCGTCCTCCTCGCCTTCCGCGAACACGGGCCCGCGCTGTGGAGCGCCGCGATGAACACGCTGCAGGGCGCGTTGCTCGGATTCGGGACAGCGGTCATCGGAAGCTCGCTCGCCGCACTGGTGCTGTCTCTCACGCCACTCGTGCGGGCAAGCCTCTATCCCTACCTGATGATCCTGCAGCTGACGCCCATCATCGTCATCGCACCCATCCTGATCCTTTGGGCGGGAGCCGGGATCGTCAGCGTGACGATCATCACGTTCCTGATCTGCTTCTTCCCCCTCGTGGTCAACACGACGCAGGGCCTGATCTCGACGGATCGCAACTTGGTCGATCTCTTCCGCATGTGCCGCGCGTCACGCTGGCAGGAGATCTTCCTGCTGCGGGCGCCCGGAGCGCTGCCGTATTTCTTCACCGGTCTCCGCATCGCCGCCACCCTCGCTCCGATCGGCGCGATCGTCGGCGACTTCTACGCCGGCAACTCCGCCGGTGGCCAGGGAGGGCTCGGATTCCTGACCATCATCTACAGCTCCCAGTTCAAGATCGCTGCCCTCTTCGCGACCGCACTTTCGAGCTGCGCCCTCGGCTTCCTCTTTGCGGGTGGCGTCGTGGCACTGAGTTGGCTATGCCTGCATCGGTGGCACGATTCCTACAGTCGCAGCGACGTCTGAGCGCCGCGCTCCGCGGCGCTTTCGCCGGAGCGAGCGCGTTGGTCGCTCTGGCCGGCTGCTCCCCGCGAGAGACGTCGCCGAAGGCGGAATCCACGGAGGCGCCGAAGCCCCGGCAAGCCATCCGCCTGCAAATGGATTGGTACCCGCAAGCCGAGCATGGCGGGTTCTACCAGGCTCTCGCGAAGGGCTTCTACGCCGAGTCCGGGCTCGACGTCGAGATCCTGCCCGGGGGCCCCGGGGCGTTCATCGCCCAGAAACTCGCTACCGGACGCGTTGATGTCGCGATCGGACGCAGCGACGATGTCTTCACCGCCGTGGAACAAGGCCTCCCGCTGGTGATCATCGGCGTGTTCATGCAGCGCGACCCCCTGTGCCTGCTCCTGCACGAGGACGATCCCGTGCGGGACTTTCCCGACCTGGACGGAAGAGCGGTGATGGCACATCCGGGCGCAGCCTGGGTTCGCCACGTCGAGGTCCGCCACGGCATCTCCATCAACTTGGTCCCGATGAACTACGGGCTCGCTCGCTTTCTCGCCGACCCGTCATTTATCCAGCAGGGCTACGTGACCAACGAGGCGTTCGTGGCGCGCCGCGCCGGCGCCCGCGTGCGCACACTGCTCATCGCCGAGTCCGGGAACGAATCCCTCCGCGTGATCACCACCCATCGCGCCTTCCTCCGCGAGAACCTTCCTACCCTCCGGACCTTCGTGGCGCAGTCCCGGCGCGGCTGGGACGACTTCATGCACGGCGACCCCACGCCGGCGAAGACGTTGATCCGCGCCCGGAACGAGCAGTTGGATGACGAAATCTTCGCGCACGCACTGGGGGCGATGCGAACGCTCCGTCTGGTCGACGGCGACCCGGCGCGAGGGGAAGCGCCTGGCCGGATGAGCCGCGCCCGCCTGCAGCGCCAGCTGGACCAGCTGCGTGAGCTCAAGCTGCTCCGCCCGGACTTCGTCTTGGAGGATGCGGTTTCGTTTTCTGCGCAACCCGACGAAAACGGCCCGGCGCCGTCCAGCAAGTCGGGCCCTGGCGCAGGTTGGCGGCTGACACGCTGCCGGCGTTCGTGCATAACCCGACGCATGATCATCGATACGCACCTTCACCTCTACCCCGCCGAGGTGGCGCGTGATCCGGTTGCCTGGGCCACCCCTCGAGGTGAAGCGTGGTGGAGCCAGTGCGTTGCGCCGCCGGACCGTCCTTCGCTGCAGGGCTGGGCGACGGTCGATGAGCTGCTCCGACACATGGACGAGGCCGGGGTCGACCGAGCCATCCTTCAGGGTTGGTACTGGCGGAACCAAGCAACGGCGGACGAGCAGAACAGCTGGTACGCGACGTGGATTGGCGCGCATCCGGACCGACTCGCCGCGTTCGCGGCGGTGGCGACTCCCGATGCCGCGACACGTGAGTCGACCCGCCGAAGGCTCGACGCCGGCTTCATCGGCCTCGGCGAACTCTTCCCTCAGATCCACGGTGTTTCCTTCGAGAGCGATGGCTGGAATGCCCTCATGGCGCTCGCCGCGGAGTACCGCGTGCCGGTCACACTTCACGTCTCCGATCCGGTCGCCAGTCCACCGGGTCCGGCTCCCCGAGCCACGCCGCTGGAAGATTACCGCGACCTGGCGCGCCGATTCCCGCAACAGCCGTTCATCCTGGCCCATTGGGGCGGCGGCCTGCCGTT
Organism: Opitutaceae bacterium; assembly: GCA_040382075.1. Taxonomy (GTDB): domain Bacteria; phylum Verrucomicrobiota; class Verrucomicrobiia; order Opitutales; family Opitutaceae; genus UBA6669. Next base: position 52,935 of record JBEIGD010000021.1, on the reverse strand, counting down.
TCACGAGTTGAACGGCCGCGTCGCCCGCGACCTCCGCAACGTCTACTATGACACCGCGGCGTCGCCCTTGCTGTATGACAAGGCGATCTATCGGCGCGTCTGCGATCTGATCGGGTCGGAGAGGATTCTCTGGGGCACCGACTACCCCCTACTCACCCGGCCACGGCGTTCCCGCACGCCGGGCTTGGCACTCGACCTGGAGGAAGTACGCGCGGCGGGACTCTCCGAGGTGGAAACCACCGCAATCCTCGGCGGCAACGCGGCGCGCCTCCTCGGCTGGGCCTGAGGGCCCTCCGCCGGTCGCCCGGCCCGGCGGACGCGGCTTTTCGAAACGCGGGTTGCCCCGCGCGAAAGGCTGACTACTCTTCGCCTCGATGCACCGCCCTCTCTGCCGCGTCGTCGGTTTCCTCACCTTGCTGGCCCTCGGCCTCTTCGCGACCGGCTGTCGCCGCGCCGCGGATCCCGCGGTCGCGACACCGGAGTCAACAGGCCCCAAGCTGACCCGCGTCACGGTGCAGCTCGACTGGATCCCGGAGCCCGAGCATGGCGGCTTCTACCAAGCGGAGGCTCGGGGATTTTTCCGCGAAGCCGGACTCGAAGTGGTACTCCTCCCAGGCGGCCCCAACGCCTTCGCCCTCCAGAAGATCGCCACGGGACAGGCGGACATCGCCCAGCAGGACAGCACCAACGTCCTCCTCGCGATCGCGGAGGGCCTGCCCGTGATCCACATCGGGGCCGTTTTCCAGAATGATCCCTCCGTGCTGATGCTCCATGCGGACAACCCCGTTTCCCGCTTCGAGGATCTCAAGGGAAAGACGATCATGGCTCGACCGGAGTGGGCCTTCATTCCGTATCTGAAGAAAAAGTACGGAATTGATTTCAAGCTGATCCCGCAGAACTTCTCGGTCGCCAATTTCATCGGAAATCGGGACTTCATCCAGCAGGGCTACTACATCGCCGAGCCCTTCCACATCGTGCGCGGGGGAGCGCAGCCGCCAAAGTTCCTGTACGCTTGGGACGCTGGTTTCGACGCCTACACTGTGCTCGCAGCCAATCGGCCCTGGGTGGAAAAGAATCCCGAGACGGCCCGCATCTTTCTTGCCGCCTACATCCGCGGCTGGAACGACTACCTGCAAGGCGACCCGACTGCCGCGCACGCGCTGATGAGACAGGGCAACCCGAACGCGAGCGACGAGTTCCTCGCCTTCTCCCGAGAACAGATCATCCGTGAACGCCTCGTGACGGGGCGCAACCCGTCCGAGGGCGACCTGACCGGCCGCGTCACCGAAGAACGCTTCCGCACGCAGATTCTTCAACTCGAGGAGCTCGGGATCCTCCCGGCTGGAAAGCTCTCAGTCGACCGCGTTGTCCGGACCGATCTGCTCCCACCCGCCCGCCCGTAGCCAGCGCGGCTTCCTCCGTTTCTCGTCGTACGGCATCGACCTTGAGCCGCTCTTCGGGGCCGTCAGGTCGAGGATTTAGCGGGCGCAGCGTCGGTCGGATCGCCGAAGGTCCGCAGCCTGTCTCCCTCCATGCGGCAGACCCTCCACTCCGGCAGCACGTCGGCTCCCAGACTGCGATAGAACCGAATCGCCCCTTCGTTCCAGTCAAGGACCGTCCACTCAAAGCGGCCGTAGCCGCGCTCGACCGCGAGTCGTCCGAGGGCCCGCAGCAGCGCGCCGCCGATCCCGCGGCCCCGGAATGCGGGGCGCACATAGACATCCTCGAGATAGAGCCCGGGCTTGGCGAGGAAGGTGGAAAAGTTTCGCAAGAAAATCGCGTAGGCCACCAAGCCTCCTTCGGACTCGACTACCCAACACTCCGCGGCCGGCTGGGAACCAAAGAGGTGCTCCCGCAGCCGCTCATCTGTCGCCTGCATCTGGGCGCTCAGATTCTCGAACGCGGCCAACTCGGCGATTAATCCGATGATCGCTTGCTCGTCGCCGGGACGCGCCGCCCGGATGTGGAAATCAGATGCGAGCGAAGGGGCGGTCGGGTTCATCGCTTGATCCACGCGCAACCACGCCCTCGACGGAAGCGCGGACTCAGGCGTCCCCAGTCGCGGCCGCAACCCGGGCCATGTCCCTTCGCATCGTGACGCGGTAAGCGAAGAACAGGCTGACGCCGCTGATCAGCAGCAGTCCGGAAGACGCGCTGAACACCACGTTGAGACCGATTGCCCCCTTGAACCACCCGGCGAGGAACACGCCCACCCCGCCCGCCGCGGTCGCCAGCGTGTTCATGCAGCCCATGGCGGTGCCGCGTCCATCGGGAGGCACGATCTCGCACAACGCCGCCTTCTCACTCGCCTCACCAAAGCCGCGTAGGAACGAGAAGGTCGAAATCGTCGCCACCACGAGGCCAAAGCTTGGCCGCGTGAGGAAGAGCAGCAGGACCGGAGACACCAGCAAGTAGCTGCCGGCGAGAAGCAGCATGCGGCGGCGTCCATCATGCCGAGCGAAGCGATCCGAGACCCAGCCCCCCACCGCGATGCCGAAGACCATCGCGCCCTGCAGCATCAGTGCTCCCACCAACCCCGCTGCGCCCAGACTCATCTGGAACGATTCGCGGAAGTAGAGCGGGAGCCAGTTCAGGAAGATCCACGTCGTCACTCCGGTGAGCATCTCCGCCAACAGCAGGAGCCGGAACGAGGGGATCGCCAGCACACGGCGCACGGCCGACACCGCGGACGACGTCACTTGCCTCGTGCGTCCCGCCGCGCGAAGCGGCGCGTCCACCAACCAGCGCCGGCCAGCGAGCGCCCAGAGCAGGCCGATGCCGCCAAGAATCCAGAATCCGGCGCGCCAACCGTACCACTCCGCGAGGTAGCCGGCAAAGGCCCCACCGAAGATCACTCCCGCGTTCAGTCCGATCGAGTGCGCACTCATCGCGCGCGCCCGCGTCGCGGGGGTGTGGTGTTCCCCCAATAGCGCGACCGCCGCCGGCAAGTAGGGACTCTCCAGAATCCCGAGCAGCGCCCGCAGGACGCACAGCATGACCAGTCCGGTGCTCAGGCCGATCAGCCCGGTCACCACGCTCCAGAGCGTCAGCGCGCCCAAGATCACCGCCGAACGCGGCAGCCGATCCGCCACGACGCCCGCGATCGGCGAGGCCAACGCGTAACTCCACAGGAAAAGCGAACCCACCAGCCCGAGCGTCACGTCAGACAGCTCCAACTCTTCGCGCAGCGCCGGGAAAACGGCGGAAATAGCCACGCGATCGGCGTAGTTGATCGCCGCCGCGACCATCAGGAATCCAGTGACACGCCAGCGCGGCGAACCCGGCGCGGATCTGTCCGCGTCGACGCGCTGAGGCGAAGCGTGCGCGCTCATCTCGATGTCGGTTCGACCACCCGTGAGCGGCACCGCGTCTCCATCCCCGCCCAGACTCCCCGCCGCGCCTGAAGGTCCTGCGTGCGCATGCGCGTCGCCTAGGGCGCAAACGGCGCGCGCAGGTCAAGGCCTTGCGCCGCGAGGTCCGCCTGCACCTTCCGCAAGCCCACGCTCAGACAGCGATAGTCGCTGATCACATTCAGGAAGCGAAAGCCCATGCGTCGGTAAGCGTCCACCTGCTCCACCGCACACGGGATGCCAGCCGTCTTGCCGTGGCGCTCACAGGCCGCCACCACCTCACGCAGGATCGCCTGCACCTCCGGATCCTCGGTGTGCCCAAACCGTCCCATTCCGAGGGTCAAATCACTCGGCCCCACAAAGAGCACGTCGACACCCGGGGTCGCGGCAATCGCGTCGATCTGCGGTACGACGTCCACTTCCTCGATCTGCACGACGAGGAAGGTGTCGCGGTTGGCCTCCGCAATGTAATCCGCTGGCGCCATCCGTCCGAAGCCCGCTTCCGGCTGCACGCCGTCGTAGCCGCGCCGACCGACCGGGGGAAACTTCATCATCGCCACCACCTCGCGCACTTCGGCGACGTCCCGAACGCGAGGCAACATGATGCCCCTGGCACCGGTCTCGAGCAGCCACAGGACGTCCGTGTAGTTCGCTGGCTTCACCCGCATGATCGCATCGACGCCCCGCAGACGGCAGGCTTGGATCAGCGAAGCGACATCCGAGGGATCAATTCGCTTGTGCTCCAGGCAGAGCCAGATGCCGTCGAAACCGAACGTGCAGAGCATTTCGACGATCTCCGGATGGAGATAGGAACTCTTGGCGCAAATCACCGTCTCTCGAGCGGTGAGCTTCTGACGGACACGGGAGGGAAACATGGGGCGACGTCAGACGGACAGCGTCCCGCGCCGAAGGCAATCCAGCAGACCACGGCGCCGCGCCGCCTCCGGTCGCTTGACGCCGCGCCCGACGCGCGTCGACACTCGGACCGATGTCCCCCGGCCCCTCCCCACTCGCGCGCGACCGCCCCAGCCCCACGTCAGTCCTCCTCCATCGCAGTCGGGCCACGTCCGGCGCCGCCGCCGCAGTCGCCGCCGCCGCCATCATCCGCGCCGCGATCTCGCAGCGCGGCACGGCCCGGATCATGATCGCCACCGGCAACTCCCAGCTCGCGATGATCGAGGCCTTGATGGCGGACGAGTCCTTGGCGTGGGACCGCGTGGAGGCGTTTCACATGGACGAATATGTCGGTCTGCCGGCGACCCATTCGGCCAGCTTCCGACTCTGGCTGAACACGCGCGTCGCCCAACGCCGTCCCTTGCGGGCGATGCACCTGATCGAGGGAGACGCTCCGTCGGCGACGGAGGAGATCGCCCGCTACACCGCCCTTCTCTCCGCCGGCCCCCTGGACCTTGCCTTCGTGGGCTTTGGAGAAAACGGCCACATCGCCTTTAACGATCCACCCGTCGCCGACTTCGATGATCCCGCGATGCTCAAAGTCGTCACCCTCGACGAAGCCTGCCGCCTCCAGCAGGTCGGCGAAGGACACTTTCCCCATCTCGACGCGGTCCCGCGCAACGCGATCACCGTGACCTGCTCGGGACTGTTCCGGGCCGACGCTTGGATCTGCTGCGTCCCGGAAGCCCGCAAGGCGCGCGCGGTGCGCGACGCCCTCGAGGGGCCGATCAGCACCGCCTGCCCGGCCTCACTCGTGCGCCGCCATCCGCACGCCTCGGTCTTCCTTGATCCCGACTCCGCCCACCGCCTCCAGCAGCCGCCGCCTCTCGAGGCGTGACCTCGCGCCCGCGTCAACGTCGGCCGTGGTCGGGGGCGATCAGCCGACGGCCGCGGCCTACAGGCCCTCGCGCAACGCCGCGAGCTGCGTGCGCAGACGCTTGATGAAGACCTTCATCTGATCGGAGATCTGATCGATGTCAGGACGGCGTCCGATCTCCTGTTCGATGATCGCCCACGCCGGATGATCCGCGAATTCTCCGTCGCGCTCCGACAGCCGCGAGCCGCTGAATCCCACGCCGTAGGCCTTGGCGAGAAAGTTGCCCAGTGACACAAGGGCCACCTCCAGACGGTGCGCCTCCGCTTGCTCGGGACGACCATGGTGGGCGATCGCCTGAACAATGATCTCACCCATGCCGTTCTGCCGGGCAAAGTTGACCCCCGCCTCCGCGTGATCCACGCCGAAGCGCGCCACCTCGAGACGCTCGAGCGGCTCCAACTCATTCCACGCATCGAGCAGCACGCCCCGATACGCCTCCGGCTGCAGCGTCGAGAGCACGATCTTGCCCGCATCGTGCAGCAGGCCCGCCACGTAGACCGCGGAAGCCCGCTCGCCCCGGATCAGCCCCTCCAGCCGTTCGCTGATCGCCGCCGTGCCCAACGCATGAATCCAGAGGTGCTTCCAGTCGAGGGATTCACCCGCGCTGCTCGGTAAGCTAAGAATCGAAACGGCATCCGCCGCCTGGCGGACCCGGTTCACCCCCAGCATTTGCACCGCCACGTCGAGACTGTCGATCCGCTGCTCGGAGCTCACCTCGGCGGAGTTCGCCATGCGCAAGATGCGGACCGAGAGACCTTGATCCTTCGAAATCGAGTCGACGACCTCGTTGATGTCCACATCCGGGCGCGATACGATCCGCGCGAAACCCTGCGCGAGCGACCTCAGCGCCGGCAGTTCCTTCAGCGCCTTGAGATCGTCCAAGGTCTGCGCCCGTACATCCTCCGGCGACTGAGCCTTCGCGGCCTCCTCGAGCGACTTGACCTTGAGCATCTGACGGATCGCCACTTCCGGTTTGACCGCGTGCTCATCCGTCTCCGGGCGCTGGGAGGGCCGCGGCTTGGCGTCGGGCTTCTTACCCTGGTCTTGGTTCGGCTCCGCAGCGGCCGCCACCGCAGGCGGCGTCGATGCGGATTCCGCCGGCGGTGCCCCCGAGGCATCGGGCGCGCCCTTCGCCTTGGTCTTAGTGAAACCAAGCCAACCGAGCAGTCGCTGAAAAACGGAGAGGGCCATAGGGGAACGATCGTGAGCTGTAGAACGGCACAGACGGGCGACGCTTGAGCACGCGATCCAAGCGCAGTTAATGATATAAGCAGCTTCCTCTTTGCCCGCCGGGGCAGGACTTCCACGCTCTTGACGAACCCCTCCGACCCGCCCCGCGGGAAAACCCTGTCGACCCCCTGCGACCATGCCTCTGCACACCCCGTACGCCCTAGCTGCGGCGCGCCTGCTCGGCGCTGCCGTCCTCGCGAGCACCGTCTCGCTCCACGCCCAATCCGTCCGTCCGCCCTCCGTTGCGGACGAGCCCGCGAAGCCGGAGGTCGTCGAGCTCTCACCCTTCGTCCTCGCGGAGGATCGAAACGGCGGCTGGTCCGCGAACGACACGCTCTCGGCCACGCGCACGAAGCAGGCGCTGAAGGACGTGCCCGTGAACATCGATGCCATCACCGCCGACTTCATCGAGGACCTGGGCCTCTACACGGCCGATGAGACGGCGCAGTTCATCGCGAACGTCTACGCGGCGCCCACGATGGAAAACGACAACCAACAGGGCAACTTCGCGTTCCGCGGTTTGAGCCAGGCCAACAACGTCAGTCGAAACTACTTTCGTTGGTACATCCCGTCCGACACGTACAACGTCGAGCGGATCGATTTCGGCAAGGGCTCCAATTCCCTGATCTTCGGCGAGGTCGAGCCGGGCGGCCAAGGCGCCGTCTTCACGAAGCGGGCGCAGTTCCGTAACTTCGGCACGCTCACCGCCGTCGCCAACAGCCTCGGCGCGCACCGGTTCCTCTTCGACTACAATCGGAAGCTCACCGACAAGGTGGCCTACCGCTTCAATGCGATCACCCGCGAGGAGCGCACGTACCAGGACGCATCCCGCTATGGCCTGCGTGGAGCGACGATCGCCGTAACCTGGCAACCGTTCCCGAATACCACGATCCGCATCGAGAACGAGCGCGGTGATTTTGAGAATGCACGCGGCTTCGGTGGCGTCTTCATCCGCGAGCAGTCCGCCCGCTCACGCGGATTCAACACCGCCGGCACCTATTACACGTCGGACGGCGTCTGGATCCAGCAAGCCACGCTGCCGTCCGCCGACCGCTCGTCCGCGAACGCGCCCGCCGGTGGCCAGCCTTCCCTCCTTGAGGGCGAGTTCTTCGACGTGCAGATGCGCAACGCCGCCGGTGCCGTCGTGGGCACCAAGCGCCTCAATGGGTTCTCCAAGGAGTACAATCTCCGCGGCTCGTTCGACCGGCAGGCGCGGCCCTTCGACACCTACTCGGTGACCATCGAGCAGCGGGTCGGGCCGGTGAGCCTCGAACTCGCCTTCAACCATCAGAACCAGATGGCACTGCGCACCGACAATTTCTTCAGTCAGACGATCAGCGTCGACGTCAATGGCCGTCCCTACATCGATTCCACCCTCGATTTGAAGCGCTTCGGCTCCGAAACCGATGCCTTCCGCGGCGCCGCCGCCTACCGCTGGAAGCCGGCCCGCTGGATGGAGCAGCTCTTCGTCGCCGGAGCCGAGTACCGCGAGGACGCGATCGACAACCTCCGCTGGCAGTACTTCAACATTCAGCCTTTCCAGCGCGGCCTCGCCACCTCAGTCAACACGAACAACGACCGCGGTCGTCTGCGCATCTACCTCGACGATCCGCAGTTCTACTCTCGATCGCTCTTCGACCGCATGAAGCCCGAGCGCCTGCCGGTCACCGAGACGGTCAACATGATCCCGCTGCGCTACTTCCCCGCCGGTACCTCCGCCGCCAGCGGCACGGAGTGGCGGCAATCCTACTCGACCTCACTGTCCGCCTCCGGACGCTACTTCGGGGGACGCATCCAGACGTTGCTGGGCGCCCGGCGCGACTGGAACCGCGCCTATGAGTACGTCGGCACCCGCACCGAGGGACCGTTCAAGGAGGAAATCGCGCCACCGAAGCGCAGGGACGCGCTGCCCGGTGAGTACGTCGAGAATCTCTTCATGCGGCAGGCCAACACCAGCTACACGGCCGGTCTTACGTATACACTCACCCGCGACATCAACCTGTATGCGATTTACTCCGAGTCCTTCCGCTTCCAGGACGCCCGCACCTTCGATCGCGAGCGCTTCGGCCCGATCACCGGAGTCACCCAGGAAGTCGGCCTCAAGGGCAGCCTGCTGGACGACCGCGCTTCCGTGACCCTCGGTGTCTTCAGCATCGATCGCCAAAATGTCGTGCTGAGCTGGAACAACGTCATCGACTTCAGCGCGTCGGAGACCGAGGACCTGATGAATCCGAATGACGTGCTGCCTGGCAGCCCAGGCTACAAGTACGTCGAGCCCGGCACGGCGAGCGCCTCGCGCAACTACAAGTCCACCGAGCAGTCCACCGGCGCCGATCTCACGGTCATGCTGCGCCCGACTCGGGGACTGCAAGTCCGGCTGGGCTTCGGCCACACCGAGGTCCTCGGCGAACCTGACCTAAAGTCCTTCCGCGCTTATTACGATGCGGCCGTGAAGCGCGGCAACGAGAGCCCGGCCATGCTCGCGGATGCCAAGTTCCTCCTCGATTCCCTCGACAACTCCAACAAGCCGACCGGTGCACGCGCGGCTCCGTGGTCGGCCAACTGGGTCGTGGACTACGGCTTCGCGCGCGACTCCCTCCCCGCCTTGCGCGGCGTGCGGGTCGGCGTGAACGGGGTCTGGCGCGACAACTACCTCTTCGGTATCGCCAACGGGCAGGAACTCAGCGGCGGCACCTCACATCTCGTGAACGCCTACGTGATGCGCGACCAGCGTCTGTGGGACCAGCAGATCCGTCTGCGGGTGGGCGTCCGTAACCTCGTCGATCTGGAAAACAGCGGGATCCGCAAGACCAGCTTCACCACGCTCGCTGACGGGCGCAATGTGTACCGTTACAGCTACGTCATGCCGCTGACGTGGGAATTCACCGGAACCGTCCGCTTCTAATCCATCCCCCTCATGCCGCACCCTCGCTCCCCTCTCGCCGTCCAGGTAATCCGCATCGTTGTTTTCGTCGCAGCGATCGCCTGCTCGGCGGGAGCGGCTCCGGGCCAGCGGCCCAACGTCCTGTTTCTCGTCGTCGACGACCTGCGCCCCGAGCTCGGTTGCTACGGCAACCCAATCGTCAAGAGCCCAAACATTGATCGTCTGGCTCAGCGCGGGGTCGCCTTCACGCGAGCCTACTGCCAGCAGGCGGTGTGCTCTCCGTCGCGGACCAGCGTCATGACTGGGGCAAGGCCGGACACGACACGGGTCTGGGACTTGGTCACGCACTTCCGGGCCGCGATGCCCGAGGTGGTCACGGTCGGCCAGCTCTTCCGGCAGAACGGATATTTCGTGCAGGGCACCGGGAAGATCTACCACGGCGGCTACGACGATGCGCCCACGTGGTCGACGCCGTGGCTCACACCGAAGGCCCCACCCTACGCCCTCGCCGAAAATCTGGCCCTGCACGAGCGGCAGTACGCGACCGACCCAAAGGGCGAAAAGTCCGGACGCAAGGCGCGGCGCAAGGCCGCAGCGACGGGAGATCAGGCGGCGGACGCCGCCGCCGGCGCACCGTCCTCGCGCCGTAACTCCCGCGGCCCCGCCTTCGAGGGGGCAGACGTTCCGGACGACACGTTCCAAGACGGCAAGGTCGCAGACTTTGCGATCGACCGCCTGCGCGCCTTCCAGAAGCAGGAGCAGCCGTTCTTCCTCGCGGTGGGTTTCGTGAAGCCCCACCTGCCCTTCGTGTCGCCGAAGAAGTACTGGGATCTCTACGATCCCGCCTCCATTCCGCTCGCGACCAATCGCTTCCGCCCCCGCGGTGCGCCGGACTACGCGATCCTTCCCGGGAGCGAAATGCGCTCCTACCACGGCATCCCGGAGGGCTCGATTCCCGACGACCTCGCCCGGCAGCTAAAGCACGGCTACTATGCGGCAATCAGCTACACCGATGCGCAGATCGGCCGGGTGCTCGACGAGCTCGACCGTCTCGGAATCGCTGACAACACGATCGTGGTCCTCTGGGGCGACCACGGGTGGAAGCTCGGAGAGCACGATGCGTGGTGCAAACACAGCAACACCGAGAACGATACGAACGCGCCTTTGATCATCGCCGCGCCCCAGACACGCGGCGTCGGTCGGCCTTCCCGCTCCTTGGTGGAGTTCGTCGATATCTACCCGACGCTCGCCGACCTGGCCGGGCTGCCGATCCCCGCCCACGTCGAGGGCGTCAGCCTGCGTCCGCTGCTGGACAACCCCGACCGCGCGTGGAAGTCGGCCGCCTTCTCCCAATATCCGCGTAACCAGAGGGAGGGTCGCATCATGGGCTACTCGATGCGCACCGAACAGCACCGGCTCACGGTCTGGGTCGATCGCGATGCGCCAGAGCAGATCAAGTCCATCGAACTCTACGATCACGCGAAGGATCCCCAGGAAAACGACAATCTCGCCGGGCAACCCGAACTTCGGGAGCTGCAGGAGAAACTGTTGGCCGCGTGGCGTCGCGGCTGGAAGGGCGCTCTGCCTGACCAGCGTCAATCCTGACCGTCATCCACCCGTGATGCATCGCCTCCGCAGGCTGGCCGTCCTTGCCCTCGCCGCGCTCGCGTGCGCCTCCACGGGAGCACACTCCCACGGACAGGCGCCGGCGACGCGGAACGTCCTTCTCATCGTCGTCGACGACCTCAACACCGATCTTGGCGCCTACGGCCATCCGGTTGTCCAGTCGCCCAACATCGATCGTCTCGCCCGTCGGGGCGTCCGCTTCGACCGCGCCCACTGCCAGTACCCGCTGTGCAACCCCAGCCGCGTCTCGTTCCTCAGTGGACGGCGTCCTGAGTCGACGGGAGTCTATGTCTTGAACACGCCCGCACGCACCGCCGTGCCGGACGCCGTGCTGCTGCCTCAGTTCTTTCGCAACCAAGGCTACTTCACCGCCGGAGCCGGCAAGGTCTTCCATAACCGCGCGACCAACGACGCCGCTTCGTGGGACGCTTATCAGGACGATCCCACCCAAGACCCCGAAGAGCGGGCGGCGCTCCAGGCGCGCTATGGCGGCGGCGACGGGCGCCCCTCCGGCCGCCCTCTCTCGTCGGACGGGGCAAACACCCGCGATGGCACCAATGTGCGAGCCGTTCTCGCACACCTGAGGTCACCCCGCACCCAAGACTCGCCATGGTTCCTCGCGCTCGGCCTCCACAAGCCACACCTGCCCTGGACAGCACCCGCGCGCTTCTTCGCACTCTATCCAGATGAAAAGCTCCAACGCCCAGCCGAGCCCGCGCTGCGCGGCGTGCCGGCCATCGCTCTCCAGACCGAGTTGAGCGGCTTCGCCGCGCCCGACTCCCGGATCGAGGCGCTGCGCGGCTACTACGCGTGCGTTTCGTTCATCGATTCGCTGCTCGGGGAGGTGATCGACGAACTGGATCGCCAGGATCTTTGGTCCTCCACCGTCGTCGCGCTCGTGTCCGACCACGGTTTCCATCTGGGCGATCACGGCGGCCTCTGGGCCAAGCTGTCGGCATTCGGCGCCTCCACGCGCGTGCCTTTCATCCTCGCCGGCGGCAACCTTCCTGCGGGCCAGGTGGTCACGCAACCCGTCGAACTGCTGGACCTGTACCCGACGCTGGCAGAGGCGTGCGGGTTCGCCGTTCCCCAGGGACTCGATGGACGCTCGCTCATCGCCACCCTCTCTTCTTCGCCTCCATCACCCTCGCCTCCGGCCGCGAGCTTGGTCTACCACTACGATGTCGCGGCTCGAAATGATGTCATGGCGCGCACGATCATCGGTCCTTCTTGGCGGTACACCGAGTGGGACGAGGGCCGGGCCGGACGAGAGTTCTACTGGCACGCCGACGATCCCGACGAGTACCACAACCGCGCCGATGACCGGGCGTACGCCGAATCGCAGGCCCAGGCCGCCGCGTTTCTGCGGTCGCTGCCCGCGCCCAAACCCGGGCCGGCTAATCGACCGCGCGCGTTACTCCCTCAGCGCTGACCCGCGGCCGCGGCACGGATCGCATCTGCGCAAGCCCGCAGCTTCGCGGCATCCTTGACGCCCGGAGCCGACTCGACACCACTGTTCACGTCGATCCACCGCGCCCCGGAGCGGAGGAGCGCCTCCGCCACGTTCTCGGGCTTCAGCCCTCCCGCGAGAATCCAATGATGCTCCGGGTGCGCCGTCCGCAGGCGCGCATAGGCCTCCCAATCCCCCGTCTGTCCAGAACCGCCGAACCCGGCGGCGTGAAAGGTATCAACCAAGAAAGTTCGCGCGAGCGGCAACCAATCGGAAGAGAACGCACGCCCAGGCGGAAGCTTGGGCGCAAGCCAGAGTCGCTCCGTCCCGATCTGATCACTCCACGCGCGCACCTGCTCCAAAGGAGTCTCCGCGCGGAAGTGCACCTGCACGGCGGCAAAGCCCGCGTCCGCAGCCGCAGCGAGTTCCGCTGGCTCAGGCTCGACCATCACCGCAACCGGACGACGTCCCGGGGGGAGCCGGGCGATCATCGCGGAAAACTGCGTCAGTGTGACGTGCCGCGGTGACTTGGAATACAGAATGAAGCCAAGAAAATCCGCCCCGATGGCATCGGCCGCCTCCGCATCAACGAGCGAGGTCAGGCCGCAGACCTTGAGCCGGATTCCAGAGATCATTCGCGGAGGCTAGCAACTCGCCGAGGGAAGGGAAAGATCGGTTCGGGCGGCCGCCTCCAGTCGATCCAGTCCGCGCCTGGCCGAGGCCTCGTCACGCGCCTCGACCAAGAGACGTAGCTTGGGTTCGGTTCCCGAGTAGCGCACGAGGACCCGACCGGCCCCGGCCAACTCCCGCTCGAGGGCACCAATCTCCATCGAGAGGAGCGGGCACTCCGTCAGCGGACGCCGCTCGGTCACGATCAAGCTTCGGCTCACCTGCGGAAATCGCCGCAACTGCGTCCGCAACTCAGACAGTGGACTCCCCGTATCGCGCATGACTGCGAGAGTCCGCAGTGCCGAGGCGAGTCCGTCGCCGGTCATGGCCAAATCCGCGCATACCACGTGGCCGCTGGATTCGCCGCCGAGCGAAGCGCCCGATGCACGCATGCGCTCGAGCACATAGCGGTCTCCCACCGCGGTCCGGAAAACCGTCCCGCCCGCGGCGCGAATGGCCTCATCAACCCCGAGGTTGCTCTGCACCGTGATCACCAATTCACGGTTGACCAGCCGGCCCGTGCGCAGGGCATGGAGTCCCAGGATCGTCAGGACCTCATCTCCATCGAGCACCGCACCCGTCTCGTCACAGACGACGCAGCGATCGCCATCTCCGTCGTGGGCGATTCCGATCCGGGCTCCCCAAGCCCGCACCCGCGCCGCGAGCGCCTCCGGATGCTCGCTGCCGACGCCCTCGTTGATGTTGGTGCCATCCGGCGATGCGCCCAATCGTTCGACCTCGGCCCCCAGTTGTTGCAGGACCGCAGGACTCGAGACAGCGGTTGCTCCGTTCGCGGTGTCCAGCACGATCCGCCATCCGGTGAGTGCAGCAGCGGGCAGGGATCCGGCCATTGCATCGATGTAGCTGCCTAATGCCGCACCATCGTGCTCCATGCGGGCATCCGCACCGGGCACGGCTGCGGCCGGCAGACGCGCCTCCATCGCCGCCTCCGCCGCGTCGTCCAGCTTCGTGCCACCGGGGCCAAAGAATTTCACCCCGTTGTCCGACGCCGGATTGTGGGACGCCGTGATCACGACACCGAGCACCGCGCCGCGATCCCGGACCGCCCGGGCAATCGCCGGAGTCGGCAGCACCCCGAGCGAAATCACCTTCAACCCAACGGACGCGAGTCCCCGGGCGACTGCCGCCTCGATCGCGACGCCGGATGCCCGGGTATCGCGCCCGATCACGGCCACGCCCACTCCGCCGGCCCACTTCCCTGCGGCGGCACCAAGGCGCGCGGCGAACTCGGGGTTGATCAGCGCGCCACCCACCGGCCCGCGAATGCCATCGGTGCCAAAGAAGCGCCGCGTCATATCAGGCCGCGTAGAACTCTCGCGTCGCCGCAATCTTGGCCCGCACAGCACCACCGAGGAGACGGTCGCGCGCAAGCTCCACCCCATCCTGCACGCTCGGCACCTTCCGCATCAGCCAGAGCGCCGTGGCGGCGTTGAACAAAAGGGTGTCGATCAAGACGGAAGGCGCCCGCCCAGCGAGGATCGCGTCGACGATCGCGAGATTTTCCGCGACGTCCCCTCCTCGCAGGCCATCGAACGTTCCTTGGACGAAACCGAAATCCTCCGGCTGCCACCAGCCATCGATCTCGCGTACGCGCCCGGCGCCGCGCACGCGGTTGGGCGTGGCAGTGGTCAGCTCGTCGATCCCGCGTCCTTCGCCGAGATCGCCATGGCCCGTGAGACCGGCTTCAATCCCCAGCTGATCCAGCACGTCCGCCATCACCGGTACCCACGCGGCCGAGAACACCCCCATCAAGACGTGAGCCGGACGGCCCGGATTGATCACCGGGCCGAGGATGTTGAACACGCTCCGCTGCCCCCGCGAGGCAAGCAGCTTGCGCACGGGAGCAATGTGGCGGAACGCAGGATGGTACGCCGGCGCGAAGAAGAACGTGTAACCTAGTTCCGCCAAGGCCCGACGCGCGAGCTCGGGCGGAGCATCGAGCCGCACCCCCAGCGCCGACAGCAAGTCCGCACTGCCGCACTTCGAGGTGATGCCTCGATTCCCGTGCTTCATCACCACGACCCCCGCGCTCGCGAGGATCAAGACGACCAGGCTCGAAATGTTGAATCCCCCGGCATGGTCTCCACCCGTACCGACGATGTCGATCGCCCGGCTGGACCACTCACCGACGCCGGGGTCCACCGCGCGGGCGCGGAACTCCCGCGCGAAGGCCGCGATCTCCGCCGCGGTCTCCCCCTTGGTCGCCAAGGCCGCGAGGAACGATGCCTTCACCTCGTCGGCACCGGCCGGATTTGCCAGCGCAGCCGCCGCAAACGCGATGTCCGCACCGGATAGCTCGCGCCGCTCCGTCAACGTTCGGGTCAATTCCTCAAGGCCCATAGATCGCGAGACAGCCCGGAGCATCCCCCGGCCGCAAATAAATTTGCGCCAGTCCGCCAAAGTGGCGACGTTCCCGGCGTGCGCGTCCTCGCTCTCGTGATTCTGTTCGCCGGCGCATGGGTCGCTCGCGCTCCGGCGGCCTCCAGTCCGCCGCCTCCTCCGGCACCCGCTCCCCTGCCGCTGCATGCCGCCGTCACCTTGGGCCTCGTCGAGGGGATCACCGAGTTCCTGCCCATCTCCTCCACCGGACACCTGATCATCGCGGCGAAGCTTCTCGGGCTGGAGGACGCCACTCCCTTGCGCGGACCGGGCGGCGAGGTCCTCTGGCAGCGCGCCCCGAGCCCCGCGCACCCCGAAGGCATCCCGCTCACCCGCAAGCACGCGATCGATTCATATCTGGTGGTGATTCAAGCCGGGGCAATTCTCGCGGTGCTCCTAATCTGCGGGACCGAAGTCCGCAGCATGCTTCGGGGGCTGGTGGGACGGAGCGTCACCGGTCGGACGCTGCTGCGGAACGTCATCCTGGCGGTCGCGCCAGTGGTGCTCGCGGGGCTGCTGCTCGGACCGTGGATCGAGACGCATCTCTTTTCGCCACGCACCGTCGCCGCTGCGCTCGTGGGCGGAGCGCTGCTGATGCTCGCCGCGGAGCGCTGGCGGCGCTCGCACCCCGCGGCTCCGCTCAAGACCGGCGCCGACCTCTCGGTCCCTCAGGCGCTTGGGATCGGCTGCGCCCAATGCCTTGCCCTTTGGCCCGGCATGAGCCGGGCGATGGTCACGATCGTGGGGGGCTATGCCTGCGGCCTAGCCCCCGCGCGCGCCGCGGAGTTCAGCTTTCTCGTCGGACTGCCCGTGCTCGCCGGAACCGCGCTGTACAAAGGCGTGCGGACCGGGCCCGCGATGATCGCCGGGCTGGGCTGGATGCCGGTCCTGATCGGCGGCGTCGCCGCCGCCGTGTCGGCCGCGATCGCGGTCCGATTCCTCCTGCGACACCTCTCCCGCCACGGCCTCACCGCCTTCGCGCTTTACCGCCTCGCGCTGGCGGCCGCGCTCTGGTGGTGGTTTGCCGCGTGAGCGAGCCGCTCGGCATCGCCACGAAGGGCATCCTTCCCTGACACCCATGGCTTGGGATGTGCAGTATCGCAATGGACTCTGGTTGCCCCAGATCGGCTGGTGGCTGGACGCGCATTTTCCCACGCGTCGCGCATTCGTCTCGCACGCGCACTTCGACCACCTCGCCGCCCACGGGGAGGTCATCTGCTCCGAGGGCACCGCACGTCTCATGCAGGCGCGCCTGCCGGCCGAACGCACTTACCGAGCCCTCCCCTTCGGCCAGACCGTCCCGCTCAACGACGGCGCGACCCTCACGCTGCACCCGGCGGGCCACATCTTCGGTTCGGCGCAATGCCTGATCTCCCACCCGGAGCACGGAAGGCTTCTCTACACCGGCGATTTCAAGCTTCGTCCGGGACTCTCCGCGGAGCCCTGCACCACGCCACCGGCGGATGTTCTGATCATGGAGACCACCTACGGTCGTCCTCAGTACGTCTTTCCTCCGACGGAGACGGTTCTTGAACAGATCCGACGCTTCTGCGCCGAGACCTTGCAGGACGGCGACACGCCGGTGCTCTTCGGCTACAGCCTGGGCAAGAGCCAGGAACTGCTCTCTGCGCTCACCCAAGCCGGTCTGCCCGTGATGCTGCATCCCCAGACCGCTCGAATGACGGCGGTCTACGAGGAACTGGGCGTGCGCTTTCCGCCCTATCGGACGTTTGCGGAGCCGGAAGCCGCCCGGCACGTGGTCCTCTGTCCCCCGCAATCCCCCCAGTCCGCGTTCCTGCGCCGCTTGCCGCGGCGCCGCACGGCCACGATCACGGGATGGGCCTTGGATGCATCGATCCGCTTCCGCTCGGGCTGCGATGCCGCCTTCCCGCTCTCAGATCACGCCGACTTCCAAGATCTCCTGCGCATGGTCGAACGCGTGCAACCGCGTCGCGTGCTCACGCTGCACGGATTCGCGGCGGACTTCGCGCGCACGCTGCGGGAGCGGGGAATGGATGCGTGGGCGGTCAACGAGGACAACCAGCTGGAGATCCCGCTCGGACCAAGCACCACGCCGGCGATCGAGATTCGCCCCTCCCTCGCAACACCGCCGCCGCCCCACCACGTCGAGGTCGTTGCCGCCCAGCCTCTGGCCACCGATGCCTTCGCCCGCTTCGCGCAGACGGCGGAGGGTCTACGCGGACTGGCCGGCCGGAGCGAGAAGATCGCCCACCTTGCGTGCTATCTACGCTCCCTCGCCACGGCCGATGCAGCCGTCGCCTCGCGCGGCTTTGCCGCCCGCCCCTTGGCTCGGACCGACGAACGAACGCTCCAGGTGGGCTGGTCCCTCATCCGTCGTGCCGTCCTCGAGGTCGCCCGGGCCAGCCCGGACGACTTTCGGCGGACGTACGCGAGACTCGGCGATAGTGGTGAGACGGCCGAGGCGCTGCTTGGCGGACGCACGGTAGATCATCCACGTTCGCTGCAGGAGATCGCAGGATTCTTCGATGTGCTCGCCGCCACCCCCGGCCCCGCGCAAAAGCTCACCCTGCTGCAGGATTGCCTCCGCGACCTTGCGCCCGTCGAGGCGAAGTACCTGATCAAGATCCTCACCGGCGATCTGCGGATCGGCCTGCGCGACGGCCTCGTGGAGGAGGCCATTGCCCTTGCTTGCGAGCAGGCGGCCGAGACCGTGCGCGATGCCGTGATGATCGCGGGGGACCTCGGTGCCGTGATGACGGCGGCAAGGAACGGCGCGCTCGGCGAACTCCGGCCCGTGCTGCATCATCCCATTGGCTTCATGCTCGCGAGCCCGGAGCCCGACGCCCGCGCGATCATCGAGCGACTCGGCGCACCGGTCTGGATCGAGGAAAAGTACGACGGCATCCGCTGCCAGCTCCACGCCTCGCCCGAGCGGGCGGAGCTGTTTTCGCGGGACCTGCGCCGCATCACCGCACAATTCCCTGAACTGGCCGAGGCCGCCCGCCGTCTCGGCGACACCGCCGTGATCGACGGCGAACTGCTCGCTTGGCGGGACGGGCGCGCCCTGCCCTTTGCGGAACTGCAGCGACGGCTGGGACGGCGAGGTGACGACTTCTTTCTCGGCACCGAAATCCCGGTCTCACTCTCCTGCTACGACCTGCTCCACCTCGGAAGTGAATCCCTGCTGCGCCTGCCTCTGGCCGAGCGCCGCGCCCGATTGGAAGCACTCCTCGCCCATCGCCCCGGGCGCGCTCCACTGCCTGCGCTCACCCTCGCACCGGTCCGGCGGGTCCACTCAGTCGAAGAGATCGAACTCGCGTTCACCGCGGCCCGCCGCCGCGGCAACGAAGGACTGATGGCCAAGGACCCAGCCAGCGCCTACACTCCTGGACGACGCGGACTGGCGTGGCTGAAACTCAAGAAGGCCGCGGCCACGCTGGATGTCGTGGTCGTCGCCGTCGAGACTGGCCACGGCAAACGCAAAGCCGTGCTCAGCGACTACACCTTTGCCATCCGGGATGACGAGAGCGACCGCCTGTTGCCCGTCGGCAAGGCGTACTCCGGCTTGACCGATGCCGAGATCGCAAGACTGACCGAACACTTCCTCGACCGCACGCTCGAGCTCGACGGCCGGCGTCGCACGGTGGTCCCCGACACCGTGCTCGAAGTGGCCTTCGATGCGATCAACCCCAGCCCGCGCCACGCGAGTGGTTTCGCGCTCCGGTTTCCCCGTATCGTCCGCATCCGCGACGACAAGACCGTGGCCGATATCGACACCCTCTCCACCTGCCGCCGACTCGCTGCGGCCGCGGTCGACTGGGCACCGGCGCCGGAAACCCTGCCCGGGCTGGACGACGGCGCGAAATGAGGCGATAGTGAGTTTCGAATGGACCGCTCCGCCTCTCGCCTGCGTCGCCTTCTGGTCGCCTCCCTCGCTCTCATGGCCACGCTTTCCAGCGCCGCTGCGCCCTTCACCGCCATGAGGGATGGAGAGCGTTTCCGCTACCGTACCGGCTGGGGCATCTTCGCGCACGCCGGGGAAGTGATCATCGAGGCCCACCGGGACACGCTGGAGGGGCGACCCGTCTTCCGCATCACGACGCAGATCTCCTCGCGCGGCGTCGTGCGCGGGCTCTACACCTTCGATAACCGGGGCGAGCTCGTGATCGACGAGGCGAGCGGCCGCATCCTCCAAGCGGCGGAAAGCGGGCGAGCGGGATCGAAGAAACAAGGTAGCCTCACGGTGTTCGACTACGAACGAGGGGTGGCTCGGCACACCGACGAGGAACGCCCGCACCGCAACCGGGAGTTCACGCTGCCGCACGGTGACCCCATCGATCTCATCTCGGCATTGATCCAGACACGGGAGTGGCGGGCGCAGATCGGCGATCGGCGCGAAGCCCTCGTTTATTTCGGTCGTGATCTCTACCCGATCGTCCTCCGAGCGGACGGCAAGGAAACCGTACGAACGCCGACTGGGTCGGTGGCGACGCTGCGGCTCGTGCCATCGATGGAGCGCGAGGAGCCGCGAGGGGTGTTCCGCAAAGGCGGCGAGATCAAGGTCTGGGTCTCCGAGCAGGAGCCGCGGCTCCCCGTGCAGATGCAGCTCAAGCTGAACTTTGGCAGCGCGCTGCTTACTCTGGTCGAGCACCGCATCGCGCCGAGGAGCAAGTCCGCCACGACGGCAGCGGTGCCGACGCGGGGGAGATGAAGTCCATCCTCGTCCTGCGAGGCGGCGCGTTGGGCGATTTCCTGCTCACGCTGCCGCTCTTGCGCGCTCTCCGCCGCGAATACCCCGAAGCCCGCATCGAAATCGTCGGCAACGCCACCGCCGCCCGTCTGGCCGTCGACGCGAACCTCCTCCAGGCCGCGCACTCCCAGCAGGAGGCGCGCTGGGCGGGACTCTACACGACCGGCACGTTGCCACCGTCCCTGTCACGCTGGCTGGGCGATTTTGATCTGGTGATCCTCGGTTGGCCGGACCCCGAAGGCGAGGCCGCGCGACACTTTCCCATCCGTCCGGGGCAGGCGTTCCTCGCGATCGATCCCGCCCCGCGAGGAGGACCGCTCTGGCGCCAGTGGCTCGAAGGCGCAGCCCCTTACCTCCCGATCGCGTCCGGCGGGTTGGTCCCATTCGTGCCGCTGCCTTTGGCGGCGGAAGCCGAGGCGGAGGCCCGCGCGCGGGTAACCCTTTCCCGACCTTACGTGGCCATTCATCCGGGAAGCGGCTCGGTGAGAAAGAACGCGCCCCCGGAACTCTGGCGCGAGACTCTCGCCCGCCTTTCGCCGTTGCCCGTGCTGGTCGTGCTGGGCGAGGCCGACTCCCGCCTCACCCCCCTCTTCCGTTCCCTCGTGTCTCCCAGGATCCAACTGGCTGAGTGCTGGGAACTGCCGGCACTCGGAGCGGCGCTAGCGCAGGCCTCGGGCTATGCCGGTCACGACACCGGCATCACCCATCTAGCCGCAGCGGTAGGCACGACCACGCACGCCCTCTTCGGTCCCACGGATCCAGATGTCTGGACGCCGTTTGGTCGGTCGGTACAGCGGTACCGTCATGATCTGCAGCGCGCGACGTTCGATCCCGCAGCGCTCGCCGCGTCGCTCCGCGTCGGCATCGAAGGCTGAGGGACGCGAAGCGGCGAAGGACGAAAGCAACCGTATTTTTGCATTCCTCGGCTTTTGCTTCTCCCACAGCGGAACGGCGCGCACACTGCTTGGCTTACCTCCGTGAAGGTCTCCTCCTCCCGGCATCACCGCCAAACGATCCAAGCCGCGCTCCGCCGCTCCCTGAAGCTCTGCACCGCCGAGGGGCTCGTCGGGACCCCGCTCGTGGCGATCTCGCTGCCGGTCAACGTCTTCCTCTCGGCGCTCTTCACCAAGGCCCTGCACCTGCCCCTGCCGACGATCGGGGTCATCGCGTCGCTGCCGTTCCTGTGCAACTTTCTTCAGGTCTTCGTCGCGCCCTGGCTTTCGCGCCACCTCTCGCCGAAGGCTCATGTGTGGATTCCGGTCTCGGTGCACGCGACGTCATGGTTGGCGTTCATCGTCATCCTGGAGTTCCTGCCGAGGAACGACCCCGTGATCGTCGGCCGCTGGCTCGCAGGCTGGTACTTCGTTTCGAGTTTCGCGGCCTCCCTCGCCGGCGTGGGGTGGAACGCCTGGATCCAAGGTTGGGTGCCGGCGCGACTGCGGGGCAAGTACTTCGGCCAGAGGAATCAACTGCTTTCCGTAGCCACCCTGACTTTTCTCGCCGTGACGGGATGGGCGCTCGCGCACTGGGACTACTCGATCCGGGTGTTCCAGGTGATCATTCTGTTCTCGGCAAGCCTGAGGTTTGTGTCGGTCGCATGGATCTGGCGGACCCCGGCGGCCAATCTTGCTGCGCACGCGCAAACGGCGGCCATGCCCCTGCGGGAGCAACTCGCGCGCGTCCGCCAGTCGAAATCGTTGCTCGCGTTCGTGAGTTTCGGCGCCGTCTGGTCGTTCGCGGCGAACTGCTACGGTCCCTTCTACCCCGTCTTCATGTTCGAGGAGTTGAAGCTGACGGCGTTCGACGTGGGCACCCTGTTCACGCTCTCGACCCTGGGAGGCGCCGCGTCCCTGCCGGCGTGGGGAAAACTCCTCGATCGCTACGGCAACAAGGCCGTGATGACGATCTCGCTCCTCCTCTGGCAGGCCGGCAACGTTTCCTGGTGCTTTCTCACTCCGGAGCGGAGTAGCCTACTCTACGGCGTGTACATCTGGTCCGGCATGACCGGCGCGGGCTTCATTCTGGGACAATTCACCCTGCTGCTGAAGTTGATTCCCGTCGCGGCGAAGAATCTGGCGATCGGAGTCTACCTTTCCGTGACCTCGCTCGTGGCGGCGGTCGCGCCCATCATCGGGGGACTGTCGCTCAACTGGGCCCTGTCACGCTGGGACGACAGCGCCCTGCACGTCTACCACGTCTGCTTCATCGTCCAGCCCGTGGTCGCCTGCATCGGTGCGTTCTGGCTGCTGCGTGTTCATGAACCCTCCGCCAGTTCCCTGACCGACGTGATGGGCGCGATGCGAAACATCCGTACGTTGAGCGGCATCTTCGGACTGAGCTTCCTCGTGAACTACGTGTTCTACCGGCCGCAGCGACGCTGAAGCGACACGCCTTCGCGCACTCGGGCGGCAGCGCGGCTTGCCTGCGCACCAGCGGCACGGCACTTTATTCCGAGAGCCATGTCGCACTCACGAACCTCACCCGCATGAAAAAACGCACTTCCTTGGTTCTCGTGATCGTCGGTGTCGCGCTGATGGTGTTTCTCGGTTACCGAGGCTACCGCTGGGTCGCCGATCGCGAGCAGGCGGCGCGCCTCGCGGCGAAGGAGCAGGCCTCCGCGCTTGAGCGCGAGACCGAGGCCAAACGACTCGCCCGCATCGAAGCGGAAGCGCACCGCCTGAGCGCCCTGAAAGCCCAACAGGACGCCGAAAGGGCGGAGGCCGAACTGGCCCGACTCCGCGCCGAGCAGGCCGCCGCCGAATCCGCCCGTCTCGCTGCGGAAAGCGCCGCCCGGGAGGCGGCCGAGACCCAGGCGCGCCTCGCCCGCGAACGGGATCTCGCCTCCGGCGAAGCCCGCCGCCTCGCCGATTTGCGCGAGCGCGAGGCCGCCGAGGCGGCCGCCGCCCGCGAAGCCGCCCTCCGCCGCCTCGCCGACGCCGAGCGCCTCAGCCGCGAACGCGCCGAACGCGAGGCCGCTCGCCTCGCCCGGCTCCGCGAACAGCGCGAACTCGAACTCGAGGCCGAACGCTCCCTCCTCACGCGCGGCATCCTCCCGCCTGACTACAAGCGCCGCCAACACTACTATCAGGCAATTGAGATGCAAAACGCTTCAATCGAGGCCGAGAACGTTCGGACCAAGGCGAGAAATGAGAGCCGCCTGGCCCCGACACCCTAGGCCAAGCGAAATATGTCCTTGCTAGAGGGACGCAAAAACCACTTATTCCGCGGTTTCCTTTTATGAAAGCCACGATCAAAACCCAAGGCCAGCAGTTCATCGTCGCGGAGGGCGATGTTCTGACCGTAAACCGCTTCCCGAACACGGAGAAGGGTGCGACGGTCACCATCACCGACGTTCTGGCCGCTGGAGAAGGCGCCTCTTTCAAGGTCGGTACGCCCCGTCTCGTGGGCGCCTCAGTCACCGCTACGGTGCTCGAAAACAAACGCGGCAAGAAGATCGTCGTCTTCAAGAAGAAAAAGCGGAAGGGCTACGAGCGCAAGCAGGGCCACCGCCAAGAACTTTCGGTCATCAAGATCGAGTCCATCAAAGCTTAATCAGATAAGGAGAACCTCGTCATGGCTCACAAGAAAGGTCAGGGAACATCCAGCAACGGTCGCGAAAGCCATTCCAAGCGTCGCGGCGTCAAGCGCTTCGGCGGGCAATCCGTCCTCGCCGGCAACATCCTCGTCCGTCAGTGCGGCTCCCGCCTGCACGCCGGCCAGAATGTCGGCGTTGGTCGCGACTGGACCCTCTTCGCCCTCAAGGACGGCGTGGTCGCGTTCGACAAGGCTCACCGCCTCGTGTCGGTCGTCTGAAGGCTCAGCCTTCCCCCCTCTTCCAACGCAGCCCCCCCGGGGCTGCGTTTTTTTTGCCCGTCATCGGGCACTCACGGCGCAACCGGGCGCCACGCCCGCCACGCCGCTTCCGTGAAGCGCATGTAACGGACGCCCGTCGCAAAATCTGTCAGACTCACCGGGACTCCCCGGCGGATACTCTCCACGAAGTCCGCCTCCACCCGCCAGCCGGCGTCCGGCAGGGACGGCACCGGCAGATCCCGCGACGCCTCCCCGTGCGGGGTCAGGGTCAGAGCGCCCGCCGCCAGGTCAACGCGCAGGCAGCCCCGGCTCCCATTCAAACGAACCTCGTTTCGCCCAGGCCCGCCTTCGATCGCACTGAGGTGCACGACCAGCCGCGCGCCCGTCGGATAACGAGCCAGGATCGTCAGGGTGTCAGGCGCCTCCACCGGTCGGTCCCGACCCGACTCCACGTCCCGCCGGAGCGGCGTATAGACCGCGGCATCCGCCGCGATCACGACGGCATCCTGATCGAGCCAGCGCAACAGGGTCTCGTAGTAAATGCCCAAGCTGAGGGTATTGCAGCCGCTCCACCCGCGATCCTGCCGCCACGAGCGGACGGCGTCCGCCGCGCAGAACTGCCCCGTCGTATGCGTCACGCTGACTTCCCGGAGCTCGCCGAGCGCACCTCCAGCCACCAGATCACGGATGATTCCGTCCATCCGCAGCGACAACGGCGCCGGCACGATCTGCGCGACGAGTTGCGGGTGCTGGCGCGACTCCGCGAGCATCGCCTCCGCCTGCGCGACGTCGGCCGCCATGCGCGCCTCCGTGAGGACGTGCTTGCCCGCCCGGAGCGCCGCCAGCGTGACCTCGGCGTGCAGGTAGGGCCAGGTGCCGATGCACACCGCATCGACGTCCGGCGCGGTCACGACCTCACGCCAATCCGCCGCCACGCGCGCGATCCCGTGACTGCGGGCAACCCGCTCCGAGGACTCCCGGGTGCGGTTGGCCACGACCGTGAGCTCGACATTCGGGAGCGCCCGAAAGCCCGGGATGTGCCGAGACCTGGTATTGTCGCCGGCACCGACGAAACCGATACGCAAGCGAGGTTCAGACATCACGCCTCCCAGAACGCTCAGGCGACCGACGGGTAGCTGCCGAGCCACTTCACCATCGGGCAGAACTGCTTCAGCTCCGCGAGCGCCTGTTTCATCGACGGGTCATCGTAGTGCCCGGTCACGTCGATGAAGAAGTAGTAGTCCCACGGACGCTTCTTGCTCGGACGCGATTCGATCTTCGACAGGTTGATCCCCCGCTCCGCCAACGGCATCAGCATCTTGAGCAGTGCCCCCGAATGCGCGGCGGCCTCGTCGCCCAGCGAGATCAGGAAACTGCTCACATCGCGACCGTTGCCGACCGCGCCCGACGGGCGCTTGCCCACGACGAAGAAGCGGGTCGTATTGTCCGCCTTGTCCTGAATGCTGTTCGCCAGCACCGGAACGCCGTAAAACTGCGCGGCGAGCTCGCTCGCGATCGCCGCCGTGCCCGGAGTCTCCTTCGCGATCTGGACCGCACGCGACGTGCTCGGGGCGTCCACCAACTGCGCGTGCGGCAGGTGGCGCTGCAGCCAGTGCCGGCATTGGGCCAGCGCCTGGTCCTTCGAGCACACGCGCTCGATCTTTTCCAGCGGGGTCCCGGAAATCAGGGCGTGGGTGATTTCCAGATAGATCTGCGCGACGATCTTGAGATCGCTCTCGACGAAGCAGTCGAGGGCCTCGCGCACGCTGCCCTCGGTCGAGTTCTCGATCGGGATCACCGCATAATCGGACTCTCCCTTTTCCACGGCCGTGAACAAATCCGCGATCGTCGGCATCGCGTGGTACTCCACGCTCGCGCCGAACTTCTTCATCGCGGCGGCATGGGTGTTCGTGGCCTCGGGCCCTAGGTACGAAATCACCAGCGGCTTCTCCAGCGCGATCGCCGCCGACATGATCTCGCGGTAAATGGCCTTGAGCGCGTCGTCCTTGATCGGACCGCTGTTCAATTCGCAGACCTTGCGCAGGACCGCGTCTTCGCGCTCCGCGACATAGATCTGCCCGCCCTGACTGCGCTTGAGCTTGCCGATCTCGGCCGCGAGCGCGAGGCGCTCATTCAGCAGGTCGACGATGCGCCGGTCGAGGCCATCGATCTGGGTGCGGATTGCCGAGAGGTCCATTAGGCGGAAGACGGAGTGGCTTCGGCGGCGCCTTCCGGCTCCGCTGCGGGCGGAAATGAGACCGGCGAAGCCCCGGCAGACGGCTCATGCTCGACCGAGACCGGCTCAAAATTCGGCGACGCACCTTCTCCCTCCTCCAAAGGGAGGCCCATCTCGGCGTCGGTGACCGGCTTCGGGTTGATCGCACTCTTCAACCACTCGTCGATCTGCCGCGGCGAGAGGACGTCCGAGGAAGGGAGTTCGACCAAGGATTTGACGCCGACAAAGTCGAGGAACTTGTCCGTCGTGCCGTACTGCAGCGGCCTTCCCGGAAGATCCGCGCGGCCGACGATGTAGATCAGCTCGCGCTCCAGGAGCTTGTTGACGCCGGCTTCCGCCGAAACGCCGCGGACGGTTTCGATCTCCGTGCGGGTCACCGGCTGTCGGTACGCCACGATCGCAAGGGTCTCGATGGCGGATTGCGTGAGTTTCACCGGCGGCGGTTCGTCGCGCAGGATCCGAATCCAGCGGCCGAAGCGCGGATGCGTCACCAGGCGGAAACCGGTCGGCCCCTCGATCAGCAGCAACGCGTCGTCGCGCGCGCGAAAGTCTTCCGCGATCGCCTGCATGGCCTCACGGATCTGGGTTGCCGTGACGAGGGACGGCACGTCCGCGTAGAGCTCATCATCGGCCGGAATGGCGGCTTCGGTAGCCTCGGCCGCCACTTCAGTCGCCTCACTGGCCGCGGGTACCGGTGCCGCCGCGTCCGTCGCCTGAGCCTCCAACGGGTCGCCAGCCGCCTCCGGGCCAGGCTTCTCGGTGGCGCCTTCCGCCGCAAGCAGCGGGAGCACCGCCTGATCGTGGAACCGGCTGAACACCGTCTGGATATCCTTGATCGAGAGGGGCTGATTTGACGAAAGCAGCAGCGCCTTGAGGACTTTCTGGAGGTTAAACGCCATGCAGGGAGAACCCGGAGTGATGCGGGCGGAGCCCATCGAAGCAACCCCGAAAGCAGTCCGCGCGCGGGGAGCAACAAAACACCACTTGCCGCCACCCCGCACCCGTGATTTTGTCTCCCGCCCTTTGCGCTCATGAGCTCCGCCAAAAAGAATATCCGTCCCTTCTCTTCCATCGTCCTCGACGGCCCCGACCGCGCCCCCAATCGGTCGATGCTGCGGGCCGTCGGCTTCTCCGACGCCGACTTCAAGAAACCGGTCGTCGGCATCGCCTCGACCTGGAGCATGGTGACGCCGTGCAACATGCACATCGACAAGCTGGCCCGGGAGGCCGAGGCCGGCGCCAACGCGGCAGGCGGCAAGGCCATCATTTTCGGTACCATCACCATCTCCGATGGCATTTCGATGGGCACGCCGGGCATGCGCTACTCGCTCGTCTCCCGTGAGGTCATTGCCGACTCCATCGAGACCGTCGCGGGCGCCGAGGGATTCGACGCCCTGGTGCCGATCGGCGGTTGCGACAAGAACATGCCCGCGTGCGTCATGGCCATGGCGCGCCTCAACCGTCCGAGCGTCTTCGTCTACGGCGGCACCATTCTTCCCGGCATTCATCCGGATTCCAAGAAGGAGTGCGACATCGTGTCGGTGTTCGAGGCGGTCGGCCAGTACGCGGCGAAGAAGCTCGACGACGCCGGGCTCGCCAAGGTCGAGGCCTGCTCGATCCCCGGCCCCGGTTCCTGCGGCGGGATGTACACGGCCAACACGATGGCCTCTGCGATCGAGGCCCTCGGCCTGAGCTTGCCCAACAGCTCCGCCCAGCTCGCCATCGGTGCGGAGAAGAAGGATGACTGCCGCCGCGCCGGCGAGGCCGCCGTCGCGCTGCTGAAGGCGGGTATCCGCCCCCGCGACATTCTCACGCGGAAGGCGTTCGAGAACGCGATCACGGTCATCATCGCTCTCGGCGGTTCCACCAACGCCGTTCTGCACATGCTCGCGATGGCCCACGAGGCCGGCGTGAAACTGAGCATCGACGACTTCACCCGCCTCGGCAAACGCGTCCCCGTCCTCGCCGACCTCAAGCCGTCCGGCCGCTACGGCATGGCCCACCTCGTGCGCATCGGCGGACTCCCGCCGTTGATGAAGATGCTTCTGGAGGCCGGCCTGCTCCACGGCGACGTCCTGACCGTCACCGGGCGCACCTTGGCCGAGAATCTCCGCAACGTCGCCCCCTACCCGGCCGACCAGGATGTCATCCGCCCGCTGTCCAACCCGATCAAGGCCGATAGTCATCTGCGCATCCTCTACGGCAACCTCGCTCCGGAAGGTTCCGTCGCCAAAATTTCCGGCAAGGAGGGGCTCTGCTTCTCCGGCAAGGCCATCGTCTTCGAGTCCGAGGAAACCGCTCTCCGCGGCATCCTCGACGGCAAGGTCAAGTCCGGCCACGTGATCGTCATCCGCAATGAGGGACCGCGCGGTGGCCCGGGCATGCGCGAGATGCTCTCCCCGACCAGCGCCGTCATGGGCAAGGGTCTCGGCAAGGAGGTCGCGCTGATCACCGATGGCCGTTTCTCGGGCGGCAGCCACGGCTTCGTCGTTGGCCACATCACGCCCGAGGCGGCGAGCGGAGGTCCCATCGCGATCATTCGCAACGGTGATCCCATCACGATCGACGCGGTCAAAAATGCGATCTCCCTCGACCTGCCCGCGAAGGAAATCAAGGCCCGCCTCAAGGCGTGGAAGCCGGGGAAGTCCAAGTTCACGCGGGGCGTGCTGGCCAAGTACGCCCGCCTCGTGACTTCCGCGTCTGAGGGCGCCGTCACCGACAAGAACCTCTAACTCCGCCCAACGCGCCTCCCGCGACGGTGGCGCGTTGAGCCGCTGCAACCGCACCGACTCCGCGTTCGATGACCTGGGACCGCTTCAAGCAACATCACCTGCCCTTTCCGTCGCTCGGGCTCGCGCTCGACATCAGTCGCGTGCCCTTCCCCGAAGGGTTTCTCGCGTCGATGGAGGCTCCGATGCAGCGGGCCTTCGCCGAGATGCAGGCGCTGGAGGCCGGGGCGATCGCCAATCCCGACGAGGGACGAATGGTCGGGCACTACTGGCTGCGGCAGGCCAACCTCGCTCCGACCGCAGCGATCGCCGCCGAGATCACGCAGACGGTCGCCGCCATCAAACAGTTCGCCGCGCGGGTCCATGCCGGCGAATTGCGCGCATCCCGCGGCACTTTCACGCGCCTGCTCGTAATCGGCATCGGCGGCTCGGCGCTCGGTCCCCAGCTGGTCCATCAGGCCCTCGGCCGACCCGGTGGCGACCGCATGCAGGTGTCGTTTCTCGACAACACCGACCCCGACGGGATCGACTCGACGCTGCGCGCGCTGCGCGACGAGCTCGCGCAGACCCTCGTCGTCGTCATCTCCAAGTCCGGTGGCACGCCCGAGACGCGCAATGGCCAGCTTGAGGCAGCGGCGGCGTTTCAGGCCGCTGGTCTCACCTTCGCCCACCATGCCGTCGCCATCACCGGTGCCGGCTCCAAGCTCGAACAGACCGCGACCCGGGAAGGATGGCTGGCGCGTTTTCCGATGTGGGACTGGGTCGGCGGCCGCACGTCGGAGCTGAGCGCGGTCGGGCTGCTCCCTGCCGCCCTCCAGGGAATCGACATCGACGCGATGCTCGCCGGGGCAGCCGAGGCCGACACGGTCACGCGACGCGCGGTGACGCGCGATAATCCCGCCGCTCTGCTCGCGCTGATGTGGTACCACATCACCGATGGTCGCGGTGCCAAGGATATGGTGGTGCTCCCCTACAAGGATCGCCTGCTGCTCTTCTCGCGCTACCTCCAGCAGCTCGTGATGGAATCGCTGGGCAAGGAGTTCGACCGCACGGGTCGCGTCGTGAATCAGGGGATCGCCGTCTACGGCAACAAGGGATCCACCGACCAGCATGCCTACGTCCAGCAGCTGCGCGAGGGCGTGAACAATTTCTTCGTCACGTTCATCGAGGTCCTCCGCGACCGCGAGGGCCCGACGCTCGAGGTCGACCCGGGAATCACCAGCGGCGACTACCTCCACGGCTTCCTCCTCGGTACGCGCGACGCTCTCTCCGAGAAGGATCGTTCTTCCATCACGCTCACCGTGGATGAGGTTTCCCCGCGCACCTTGGGCATGCTCATCGCGCTCTACGAGCGCGTGGTCGGGCTTTACGCCTCGCTCATCAACATCAACGCCTACCACCAGCCTGGCGTCGAGGCCGGCAAGAAGGCGGCCGGGGGCGTCCTCAGCCTACAGGCGAAACTCGCCGCCGCCCTCGCGGCCCAGCCCGGTCGCCCGTTCACCGCCGAGGCTCTGAGCACAGCGGTCGGCAGTCCCGGCCAGACCGAACTTGCCTACAAGGTGCTCCAGCACCTCGCCGCCAACGGCCGAATCCACGCCACCCAAGCCACCCCGTGGTGGGAAACGACGTTTCACGCGTAAAGTGACATTACCGGGCAACGAAGCTCGCTTGCACCCGGTCCATTCTTCCTGCAACCTTCTCCCAGCATGAAACTCCTCGCGCGCCTCACCCTCCTCGCCCTCAGCCTGCTCGGAGCGCTCGCCGCGTCGGGATGCACCAGTCCCCGCGACACGTCCATTCCGTGGAGCCGCCCCGCCAACTGGGAAGGCCAAGTCCCCGGCATGGGCCAAACTCCCGGCAGCGGTCGCTGAGGGTCGCAGCTCCGACCCGATCCGGCTCCGCGCATGAGCGATTCCGGTGCCGACTCCTCTCCCGCCGTCCGCGGGGGTCACCTTTACGTCGTCGCGACGCCGATCGGCAATCTCGGCGATCTCAGCTCGCGCGCGCTCGTCACCCTCGGTGGGGTCGACGTGATCGCATGCGAGGATACACGGACCACCGGATCCATGCTCAGTCGCCTGGGCATCCGTCGCGAATTGGTGGCCTACCACGAGCACAACGAGCGCGAGGCCGCCGAGCAACTGGCGGACGCGGTCGCCACCGGGCGCTCCGTCGCCGTGGTCAGCGATGCCGGGACTCCCGGGCTGAGCGATCCGGGCTTCCGGCTCGTCCGCGCGTGCCGTCGGCGCGGATTACCGGTCGTCCCGATTCCTGGGCCGTGCGCCATCACCGCAGCGCTGAGCGCCGCGGGCCTTCCGACCAATGCCTGGCTGTTCCTCGGCTTCCTGCCCCCGAAGAGCGCCGCCCGGATCAGCGCCCTCACCCGCTACCGCGACTTCGAGTTCACGGTCGCGCTCTATGAGAGCTGCCACCGCATCGAGCGCTTCGCCGGCGAAATTGTCGAGGTGCTGGGACCCGAACGCTGCATCTGCATCGCCAAGGAAATCACCAAGTTGCACGAGACCTTCTTCGTCGGTCCCGCAGGCGAGGTCCGTGACCGACTCGCGCGTTCGAATCTCAAGGGCGAATTCGTGGTCCTCATCGCACCCACCAGCTTCACGCTCTGACCAAAGCGATGCGTCGCGGTCTCCACGCTCACCCATGACTCCCCGACGCGTCGCCGTCATCGATGTCGGCAGCAACACCGTGAAGCTGCTGGTCGCCGAGCGCGATCCCGGCGGTCGTCTGGCCGCAGTGCATCAGCGCACCCTCGAGACCCGAATCAGCGCGGGACTGAGTGGAAATCCGCCCCGGCTGAGCGAGGCGGGGATGGATGCCGGCCTGGGTGCGATCACCACGCTCCTCGGCGAAGCGCTGCCGCTGGAGCCCCGCGAGACGTTCATCGTCGCGACGAGCGCAGTGCGCGACGCGGTCAACGGCGCCGTTTTCCGCGACCGCGTGCAGGCGGCGACCGGCCATCCGCTGCGGATTCTGAGTGGCGACGAGGAGGCAACGTTCATCGGACGCGGGGTGCTCTCGGATCCCGCGCTCGCGAGCCTGGGCGACTTCCAGCTCTTCGATCTCGGAGGCGGAAGCCTGGAATGTCTGACCTTCCGCAACGGCCGCGCTACTCAGGGGATGAGTCTGCCGCTGGGCTGCGTCCGCCTGACGGAGCGATTCGTTGCCGAGCCCAACGAACCGCTCGACGCATCGGGCCAGGCGCGCATCGCGGCTTTCGTCCGCGATGCGTTGATCGGCAGCGGTGCCGTACCCGCCCAGCCACCGGTCCCCGCCGCCGTCTTCGCCGGTGGCACCATGACCACCGCGCGCGCCATCCTTGGCGCCCGCGCCGGCACCGCCTTGGAGCAGTCTTCGCCGGTGCTGCCGGTTCACGCCCTAGCCGCGCTGCTTGAAGAGGTGGCGGCGCTGCCGCTGGCGCAGCGCCTGCAGATTCGGGGCTTGAGCGCCGGACGCGCCGATGTGTTTCCGGCCGCGTTGGTGACCGTGCTCACCGTCGCCGCAGTAGGCGGCTACGACGTCTTCCAGCACACCTTTCACAATCTCCGCTGGGGCCTCGCGGCCGAGCGACTGGCCGCGTCCTAGGTCCGTCGCCGCTTGGCGGGTTTCCGCGGCTTGGCAGGTTTCCGCGATTTGGCCACCGCCTTCTTGCGTGGCGTAACCCGAGCGCCTGCCTTGCGAGCCTTAGGAGCTTTGGGTGCTTTGGGTGCTTTAGGTGCTTTGAGAACAGGGGGACGCAGCCCTCCGAGCACACGGGCGAAGTCCTCCGGGAGCGGCGCACGGAGGTCGATCTCGCGGTTCGTCACCGGGTGGCGAAACGCCAAGTGCTCCGCATGCAGGAGCACGCGCTCGGGCTGGACCGGCAGCGAGGCATCCGGTTTCCAACCGTAGATCGAATCTCCGAGGATGACGTGACCACTCGACTTGAGATGGACGCGGATCTGGTGCGTGCGACCGGTATGCAGCGTGCAGCGCAGCAACGCCGCCCGCGGGGGGAAAGACTCCACGACCGCCCAATCCGTATGGGCCGACCTTCCGCCCGTATCGTCCTCCACCACCGCCATCTTGTGCCGGTGCTGCACGTTCCGGCCAATCGCCTTGCGGATGCTCCCACTCAGCAGCGACGGCACCCCGTGCACCAGCGCGAGATACTCCTTCACGAGCGTGCGCTGCGCGAACTGCTCGCTCAGGCCCCGATGCGCCGCATCCGTCTTGGCGACCACGATCGCTCCGGAGGTCTCCCGATCGAGCCGGTGCACGATGCCTGGCCGCTCCACTCCACCGATCCCGCTCAACGTGCCGCGACAGTGTGCCAACAGGGCATGTACCAAGGTCGTCTCATCCGTGCCCGCACCAGGATGGACCACCATGCCGGCCGCCTTGTTCACCACCAGCAAGTGACGGTCCTCGAAAAGGACGGATAACGGGATCTTCACCGGCCGCAGTTCCGCCGGCTTCACGTCCGGAAAATCCAGCTCGAGAAAGTCACCCGGATGCACGGTGTGATCGCGACTGATCACGACACCAGCGAGCCGCACGTGACCCGCGTCGAAGGCTCGCTGCAGCGCCACGCGGCTGTGCTCAGGAAAGACCGCCGCCAGAACTTTATCCGCCCGCTGCCGCAGGGGACCCGCAGGCACGGTGTGTGTGAGGAGGGACGAAGACACGAGAAACCACAGTCAGCCAGTAAGCGTCCGCGGGTGCAACAGGAGAAGGAAGGCTCCGCTCGCGACGTTCACCGCGCCCCACGCGCCGCCGGCCAATCGAGGACCACCCCGAGCACGGGCTCGCGCTTCGACTCGATCAGCGACCATGCCTCCGCCGCCCGTTCGACGGGAAAGCGGTGCGAGAGGAGGCTCAGGCTATCCAGCTTCCCCTCCGCCAACCACCGCAGCGTCGCCTCGAGGCGAGGACGCGTCGCTCCCGAGACCAGATGAAACGAGAGCTCATGATTGCGGTAAGCCTGCAGGCTCGTCTGGAGATTCACGTCACCGGATGGCTGGTAGAAGCCGGCGATCACCACCTGACCTCCTCGAACCATCTCCGGACGATAGGTCTCAAGGCCTCGCACCTGACCGACCGTCTCGACCAGCACGGCCACCGGCGCGGTCGTGAGGCGTCGCACGCCGGCGAGACCGAAGGGATCCGCTGCGTTCACGCTGACGGTCTCGCCGAATGGAGCGAAGCGCGCCAAACGATCAGCGTGCCGCCCCACGAGCACGACCCGCGCGCCGCGTCGCGCCAGCGTCTGCCCCGCCCACTGGCCCACCAATCCATCCCCAAGGACGATCGCCAGGTCCCCCTCGGAACAGACCGGACGCATGCCGCAGTTGTACCCGACCTGAGTCAGGACCAACCCCGAGGCCGCGACGGGATCCAGTCCGCTCGGCAACGCAATCACATCGTCCACCGCGCACACACCGGGCGAAACGTGTCCGGCGAAGCGGTTGTCAAACATCCCGTGCACGCGACTCATCGAGGCAAAGACCCAGTCGCCCTCGCGAAATCGCCGCGCGTCCGCTCCCATCGCCATCACCCGCCCGACCTTCTGGTAGCCCGCAACCATGGGAAAGGGTGCCGGATCCCCCGGCCGCCACGCCTCATCGCCGGAAAGCCGCTCGCCGCGGAGAAAGGACCCTTCGGTGCCGTTGCTGATCCACGAATGGTGCACCGCCACCACCACGTCCGTCGGCTCCGGGTCCGGGCAGGTGATTTCCTGGAACTCGACTCGATTCGGACCGGTGAAGACGACGGCGTGCGCGTGCATAAGCCCGGCATCCCGTCGCGCGGTCCGCCCCGCGACAAGTCCAAACTGCCGGGTGCACTCCGGTCGCGGAATCAGTCGGGCGCATCAGCGGAGCGAACCCCGAGACGAAAACGAATCAGCCCCGAGCCGTGGCTTGCGTTCCCCGCCCTCCGGAGGCCATTACTCCGGGGTCGTGAACGTCCCCTTTCTCGAGCTGAAGCCCACGTATGACGAGCTCCGTGCCGAGGTCGACGCGGCCTATCGACGGGTGATGGACTCGGGCTGGTACATCTTCGGCCCGGAGATCACGGCCTTCGAGAGCGAGTATGCGGCGAGCGTCGGGGTCCACCATGTCATCGCCGTAGCGAACGGACTCGAGGCACTGCAACTGGTGCTGATGGCGGCGCGGGTCGGGCCGGGCGACGAAGTGATTGTTCCGTCCCACACCTACATCGCGACCTGGCTAGCCGTGACGCACGTCGGAGCCACGATCGTGCCGTGCGAGCCCGACGAGCGGACCTGGAACATCGACCCGAAGCGGGTTGAGGCCCTGATCACCCCGCGCACCCGGTGCATCTTGCCCGTCCACCTGTACGGCCAGACGGCGGATGTCGCAGCGCTCCGTGCGCTGGCCGACCCCCGGGACATCCTCGTGCTCGAAGACGCGGCCCAGAGTCAGGGTGCGACCGCGCACGGCATCGCGTCCGGCGCCCTCGGCCACGCTGCTGGGGTCAGCTTCTATCCCAGCAAGAACCTCGGCGCCTTCGGCGATGCCGGCGCGGTGACGACCTCGGACCCGGCGCTTGCCGACCGCGTCCGGACTCTCCGCAACTACGGATCGCGCGAGCGCTATCACCACGAGATGCCTGGACTGAACTCGCGTCTTTCCGAGCTGCAGTGCGCTTTCCTGCGCGCCAAGCTGCCCCGGCTCAGCGCGTGGAACGCACGGCGCCGCGCCCTCGCGGCCATCTACCGGGAACGGCTGGCCGCCGTGCCGGATCTCGTGCTGCCCGAGATCGCCCCCTGGGCGGACCCGGTGTGGCACCTGTTCGTCGTTCGCACCGCGCGACGCGAAGCGTTGCGCGCCTTTCTCGCCGCCCGCGGCATCGCGACCCAAATCCACTATCCCATCCCGCCCCACCGATCTGGCGCCTATGCGTCGCTCGGCTGGAAACCGGGTGCGTTTCCGCTCGCCGAGCGCCTCGCCGAAGAGGTTCTCAGCCTGCCGATCGGCCCCCATCACCGGGAAGATCAGATCCACGCCGTGTGCGACGCCGTCCGGGCATTCTACGGGGTTTAGGAGGCGCACCCGGGCGAAAAATGCCCCCTTGCCACGCTCTCCCCCAGCCGCAACGCTTTCCCTCCCATGAAGAGGGCCATCAAGATCTACGATACCACCTTGCGCGACGGTACGCAGGGTGAGGGGATCAGCTTCTCTGTGACCGACAAGCTGCGGATCGCGGAGCGTCTGGACCAGTTCGGGATCGATTACATTGAAGGCGGTTTTCCGGGATCGAACCCACGCGACATCACCTTCTTCAACGAAGCCCGCCACCTGCGCCTGAAGCATGCCCGTCTCGCCGCATTCGGGTCGACGCGCCGCGCCGGCGCGAAGGCCGACGAGGACCCGCAGCTACGCACCCTGCTCGAGAGCCAGATGCCCGTGCTCACGCTCGTCGGCAAAACGTGGCTGCTGCACGTCACCGAGATTCTCCGCACCACGCCCGAGGAAAACCTCGCCATGATCGAGGACTCCATCCGCTACCTTGTCGCCCAGGGCCGCGAGGTGATCTACGACGCGGAACACTTCTTCGACGGCTACAAGGCCAACCCGGACTACGCGATGCAGACGTTGGCGGCCGCGCTGCGCGGCGGAGCTTCGAATCTCACGCTCTGCGATACGAACGGCGGCACCATGGTCCGCGACTTCGAGACCATCGTCGGACGCGCGGTCAAGGAGTTCGGTGGTGAGCGCGTCGGCGTGCACTGCCATAACGACTCCGGTCTCGGCGTCGCCCTCAGCCTCGCCGGCATCCAGTGCGGCGCCGGGCTCGTGCAGGGCACGGTGAACGGCTACGGCGAGCGCACCGGAAACGCGAATCTCCTCACGATCCTGCCCAGCCTGTTCCTCAAGCTGGAGACCACCGCGGCCTGCGCCGCCCACCTCACGCAGCTCCGCGAACTTTCGCTGCTGTTCGACGAGCTGGCCAACCTCCGCCCGGACACCAAGGCCCCTTACGTCGGTGCATCCGCGTTCGCGCACAAGGGCGGCCTGCACGCGAACGCCGCGCAGAAGGTCAAGAGCAGCTACGAGCACATCGATCCCGCCCTTGTCGGCAATCGCACGCGCGTGCTGGTCTCCGACATGGCCGGTCGTTCCAGCGTCGTCCTCAAGGCCCGCGAGCTCGGTTTCGAGCTCGACGAGAAATCCGAGGCGATCAAGCCGTTGATCGAGGAGCTCAAGGATCTTGAGTTCCGCGGCTACGAGTTCGAGGCCGCCGACGCCTCCCTTCAGCTGCTCATCGCCCGGCATCTCGGCCGGCGCACTGACTTCTTCGCCGTCGAGGGCTACCGCGTCATCATCGAACGCCACAAGGGCGAGCTCTGGGCCGAAGCCACGGTCAAGATCCGCGTGGGCGACCGCAGCTACCACACGGTCGCCGAGGCGACGGGCCCGATCAGCGCCCTCGACCGTGCTCTCCGACTGGCGCTCGAAAAGGAATTCCCGCAACTCGCCGAGATGCAGCTGCGCGACTACAAGGTCCGTATCCTCGAGAGCAATCAGGGCGCGGGCAGCCGCACCCGCGTGCTGGTGGAGAGCGGGGACGGTCACGCGGTGTGGGGCACGGTGGGCGTCAGCGACAACATCGTGGACGCCAGCTGGGAGGCTCTCCGCGAGGCCGTGGTGTACAAGCTGCTCTCGCTTCCCAAGACCGGCGCCTGATCCCTCCGGCCCGAGCACGCCGGCGCGGAGTGCGACTTTCCAGCGCCACCCTTTCTGTCATGGCTCTCTTCATCGGTATCGATTCCGGCACCCAAAGCACCAAGGCGGTGGTGCTCGATCTCGAAGCCCGTCGCGTCATTGCCGACGCCCGCGCTCCGCACCAGCTCATCGACGGGCTCCCGGTCGGCCACATGGAGCAACACCCGGCGGACTGGACGAAGGCGCTCGACCAGGTCATCCGCGAGGTCGTCGCCCGCATCGGCCCGGCTGCCGCGGAGGTACGCGGCATCGGCATTTCGGGACAGCAGCATGGCTTCGTTCCCCTCGATGCAGGCGGCGAGGTGATCCGACCCGCCAAGCTGTGGTGCGACACCAGCACCATCGCGGAATGCGATCTCATCACTCGCCGCCTCGGTGGACCCAAGGCCGCGCTGCGCCGCACCGGCAACCTGATCCTCCCGGGCTTCACCGCCCCGAAGATTCTCTGGCTCAAGCGCCATGAGCCGGCGAACTTCCGCCGCCTTCGGCACGTCCTGCTGCCGCACGACTACCTCAATTTCCATCTCACGGGGAACTACCACATGGAGTACGGCGATGCCTCCGGCACCGCCCTGCTCGACGTGCGCCGCCGCACTTGGTCCCGCGAGGCACTGCAGGCAATCGATCGCAGCCTTGCCGACTGGCTTCCCCCGCTCTCGCCGTCAGATCGCCCCAGCGGAATCCTGCGTCCCGCGCTCGCCGCTCGGTACGGACTGCCCACGGGAGTCACCGTTTCCGCCGGTGGCGGCGACAACATGATGGGAGCCATCGGCACCGGCAACGTCACGCCCGGTGTCGTGACGGCCAGCTTCGGCACCAGCGGCACGATCTACGCTCGCGCAAGCAAGCCGATCATCGATCCCCAAGGTGAGATCGCCGCCTTCTGCTCGTCCGATGGCGGCTGGCTGCCTCTTCTGTGCACGATGAACGTCACCACGGTCACGGAGCAGGTGCGCACGCTGTTCGGCCTCGATCACGACGCAATGGCGCGGGCCGCCTCGTCCGTACCCGCGGGCTCCGATGGGCTCGTCCTCCTTCCCTACCTCGCCGGCGAACGTACGCCGAACGTCCCCGCGGGTTCCGGCGTGCTGTTCGGATTGAACGCCCGCACGCTTTCCGCTCCTCACGTGGCGCGAGCCGCGATGGAGGGCGTGACCCTCGGAATGAACTACGGCCTGCGCCGGCTCGCGCAACTCGGCGTCAAACCGCGCGAGATCCGCGTCACCGGCGGCGGCGCCAAGTCCGCCGTCTGGCGGCAGCTCATGGCCGACATCTTCGGCGTCCCCGTGGTCGCGATGGTGGAGGACGAGAGCGCGGCCCTCGGCGGCGCGCTGCAAGCCGCTTGGACGGTCGCCCGGGCCGAGGGCCGGCGGACCAAGCTCGCCGAGCTCACGAGCGCCGTGGTTTCCGTCAGCGAATCCAGCCGCTGCCTTCCCGACCGCGAGCGCACCCGCCACTATCAGAAACTGCAGTCGTTGCAGGACCGCCTCAGCAGCACGCTGCGCGATCTCTTCCGCGAGCACCGCGCGTTGCTCGGAGGCTAGCCCCGACCGAGGAGCTCAGACCAGACTGGCCGGGTCGACATCGAGCATCTGCACGATGTCGTCCGGCCAGGCGAAGTTCTCCCGGAGCTGGTTCAGTTCACCGATGACCCGGGAGGCGCTGGGCGCGAAGTACCAGAGCTGCCAGCGGTACTGATCCTTGATCTTCTCGATCGGCGAAGGTGACGGTCCCTTGATCTCAAGCCGATTGCCGAAGGCCTGCTCCACCGCCCGCGCCCACTGCTCCGCGTAGAAACGCAGCTTCTCCTCGTTCGGCCCCCGGAAGAGGTGATGAATCAGATGGCGGTACGGCGGGTAACCGAAGCGCTCCCGGACGT
Organism: Opitutaceae bacterium; assembly: GCA_040382075.1. GTDB lineage: Bacteria > Verrucomicrobiota > Verrucomicrobiia > Opitutales > Opitutaceae > UBA6669. Next base: position 13,359 of record JBEIGD010000021.1, on the reverse strand, counting down.
GCAGCTCCGTCTCCGCGAAGCCGTCGAAGTCGGCGTGCCGCGAGAACTGAATCGTCTCCGACTGCGGCGTGAAGGTCTGCACCACGACCTCGCCAGCGCGGTCACCCCGCCCCGCCCGCCCGGCGACCTGCACCAGCAACTGAAAGGTGCGTTCGTTCGCGCGGAAATCCGGCACGTGCATCGAGAGGTCCGCGTCGATGAGTCCGACGAGCGTGACATTCGGAAAATCCAGCCCCTTGCCGATCATCTGGGTGCCGATCAGCACGTCGATGCGCCCGGTCCGAAACTCACCGAGCAGCTCCCGGAAGCGGTTCTTCTTCGCCATCGTGTCTGCATCGATGCGCTCGATCCGCGCCCGCGGGAGCACCCGGCGAACCGCCTCCTCCACGCGCTGCGTGCCCAAGCCACGCCAGCGGATGTCGGGTGCCGCACAACTCGGGCAACGCACCGGCGCCGGACGGGAGTCGCCGCACAAATGGCAGCGCAGCGTCTCGTCCGTCCGATGGTAGGTCATGCTGATGCTGCAATGGCGACACTCCTCGGTGTGACCGCACTTCGTGCATTGCATCGAGGACGAGTATCCGCGCCGGTTGATGAAGAGAATGGTCTGTTCGCGCCGCTCAAAGCGCGCGTACATCGCATCGACCAGCTTCCGCGAGAGAGTGGCCGCGCCCCGCTGTCGCATCACCTCGATCTTCATGTCGACCACCTGGATGTGCGGCAGCCCCCGGCCGTCGACGCGCTCCGTCAGTCGCAACAGGCCGTAGCGACCCGCGCGCGCGTTCGCCCACGTCTCCAGCGCGGGCGTCGCCGAACCCAGGATGCAGTGCGCGCCGCACAGCTTCGCCCGCATCACCGCGACGTCGCGCCCCTGGTAGCGCGGCGACTCGTCCTGCTTGTACGCGGGTTCATGCTCCTCATCCACCACGATGAGGCGAAGGCCACGGACCGGCGCAAAGACCGCAGACCGGGCCCCCACCACCACACGAGCTTCCCCGGTCGCCAACGCCATCCAGCCGTCCAGTCGCTCTCCTTCGCTCAGGTGACTGTGCCACACGACGCAGCGGTGATCCGGCGCGATCGACTCGAGACGTGACCGGAGCCGCGACACGGTCTGGGGCGTCAGCGCCACCTCGGGGACCAGAAAAATCACGCCCCCTCCGGCGCGCAGCGTCGCTTCAATGGCCCGCAGGTAAACCTCCGTCTTGCCCGAGCCTGTCACGCCATGCAGCAAGGTCACCCCGAAGCCCCCCTTGGCGAGCGCCCCCTCCAACGCGCCAACGGCCTCACGCTGCTGCGGATTGAGCTCGGGAGCCGCGGTCTCCACGCCCTCAGCCGCGGCGAACTCGTCGGCGTAGGCCACCCGCTCGACCCGTCGTGACTCCTCCCGGATCGCGCCGCGGCGCACCAGCGCAGTACAAACCGCCGGCGTGACATCGAGCCGGCGCAGGACCAGCGATTTCTTCAGGGGTTGTCGTTGCCCCGCGAGAAACCGATAAAGCTTCGCCTGCTGCGGCGCGCGCCGCTCCAAGGCCGCCACGTCCGCCTCGCTCAGGGCCTGCCCGGCCACCAGCATGCGCTCCTGTTTGATCGCCGCCCCGGCCCGCACGGCCGCGGGCAGGAACCCCTCAATGACGGAGTCCAGCGGCGCCGCGTAGTACGCCGACATCCAGCGAGCCAAGCCCAGAAGATCCGCCGTGACCGCCGGGAAAGGAAACACCGCATCGATGACCGCTTTCAATCTGTCGACCGGGAAGTCGGTCGGTGGCCCCACCTGCGCAACGATGCCAAGGGTAATGCGCCGACCAATCGGAATGCGAACCAGACTCCCCACCGCGACCACCTCGGCGAGGGTCGCCGGCACTCGGTAATGCAGCAGCTTGTCGAAACCTGCCAGTGGATGGACGCCGACAAACATAGATGGCTGAATGAGCCTTCCCGCGCCGGGCCGCAATCCCGCAGCGAGGAGGTCTGGGACGCGTCCCGGCATTGACATGCCCGCAGCCCGCCAAAACATCCCCCCTTGTGAGCAACGAGGTGCAGCGGCAGCAATTTAAGTCCTTTCTGGCCCAGAAGGGACTCCGCGTCACGAATCAGAGACTGGCGATTCTGGAGGCCGCCTTTGGGCAGCAGGAACACTTTACCGCCGAGCAACTGCTGGACCAGGCGCGCCGCATCGACGACTCCGTTTCGCGGGCGACGGTCTACCGCACTCTCCCGATCATGACGGAGAGCGCCATCCTGCGCGAGATCGACATCGGCACCGGTGAAAAGTTCTACCGGCACACCGCGAACAACCAGAGCCAGATGGCCCAGGTGGTCTGCCTCGATTGCGATCGAATCTTCGAGATCAGCGCCCCTTTCATGGATTGGTACGGCAGCACCGTTTCGGCGAAACTGGGCCTGACGCCGGTGAGTCAGCGCCTCCAGGTGAGCGCACACTGCAATACACTTCGCGACACCGGGACCTGCCGGCACCGTTCCCGCTGAACACGCACGCCATGCCGAAGAAGATCGAGGCGGATGCGACCTTCGAGACTGGATTCTTTGAGTCGATCCTGCGTCACAACCCTTCTGATACCGCTGTCCTCGAGTTGCTCGGCGGGCTCTACACGCGCCAAGGCAGGATCGCGGACGGCCTCCGCGTCGACCGACGGCTGGTCCGACTCCAGCCCGACAACGCAACCGCCCACTACAATCTCGCCTGCAGCCTCGCCCTGATGAAGCGGACCGCCGCGGCGCTCCGCACGCTGCGTCGCGCTGTCGCCCTAGGCTACCACGACCTTGAGTTCATGGCCGAGGACCCCGATCTCGCCAGCCTCCGGAAGCACCCGGAGTTTCGTCGCCTGTTGGTCGCGCCCCCGGCCTCCGCCTAGCCGCGGGAGAAGAGCCGCCGCCAGAGACTCAGCTTCCGGGGCTTGACTGCAGCCACCCGCGTCGCGTTCGGCGCCACTGGGGTCGGCACGCTCTTCAGGTGCGGCGTCAGGAGCGCCGCAACCACAGCCTCCGTGGAGGGGTCTCCGATCGCCATCAGCAGGCGGGTGAGCGAGGTCCCGCCGGAAATCTGCCGGATTAGCTCCGTCTTTTGCGTGGAAAAATAGGCCACGAGGCGAGCGACGCGATCCCGGGTCCCCGGGGCCAACTCCGCAGGCCGGGCAATTGCGATGGACCGCTGATCCGAAGGCATCTGGCGCACAAGCTGCGCCACCGACTCGATCAGGTGCAGGCCCTTCGTACCAGGGCGGAACGGGAGATACTTGGCGAGACCCGCCTCATCCACGTGCGACAGTGCATTGAGTAAGCCGCGAAAATCGCCTCCGACGATCACCGCACGCGACAGCCCCTGAGCGAAAACGGCAAACTGCCCGAGCGTACCGAGCTTCTCCAGACGGCAGAACTCCAACGTGTCATCCTGCAACGCTGTAAATTCGATTGGAAACTCCTCTGGAATCTGGAGGCGCTCCATGTTCTTGAGCACCGGATTGTCGCGCACACCCGAGCTGGCCGAATGCTCCACCATGTCTCCGAACGGAGTATCGAAGGCCAGCGTATCCTTCAGAATATCCACGAGTTGGTCGAGCCGTTCCATGGGATGCCCACGCGACGCGAGCGCCTCGTGTACCTCTGCGAACGTCAGGTCGATGTAGACGCCGGGGGTCTCCTTGCGATCGGCATCCGGCCATTCGGGACCCTCCAGATTCTGCGCCAAACTATGCAGAGGCGTGTCCACCATGATGGACATCGAGAACGCACCACGAACCTCGTCCCATTCCTTCGCAGAGTAACGCATGACAGGGGTGACTTTCAGCAGAGAGACTTGACTGGTTTAGAGCCGCACCGTCATCGGCACGTCAGGTGACCTGCTGAAGCATCTCCTGAGTCATCCGCCGATAGTCGTTCACGACATTGTCCTGGGACGGATCGGCCGCATCTTGGCTGATCAGGACCACCGGTAGACCCAGCGTAACGGCGCGGCGTACCACCATCGCATCACGGATCTGCGTCTGAAAAATCTTGGCGTTCGGAGCAACGCGCTTGGCTGCACGAAACTGGTTCAGGCGCAATTGCATGCGCATCTTGGGAACCTCGATATCCACGCCGGTCTTAATCGCATTGAAGACCACACTCTGCACTTGGGCGGGCGGACCCATCGACGACCGACGGAAACTCGCCGAAAGCGTGTGAAAGCGATGCAGCTTCTCCACCAGCAAGGTAAATCCGATTAGACTCAGCCCGTCCGGATTGGCCGGGACACAGATCTCGTTGGCCGCGAAAATTCCGCATTGCGAGGCCCGCAGAATATTCGGCGGACAATCGAAGAGAATGAAATCGTAGTTCGGCTCGACGACGGCAAGCTGCTCTTGGAAAACGAGAAAGGGAGGCCGCTTCGGGTCTCCGTTGTACTCGTTTTCCAGGTCCACAAGGTTGAACGACGTGGGCAGCAGGTCCAAGCCGGGCATCGGACATTCGCCATTCTTACCCTCGAGCGCATCACGGATGATCAGATCCCGGACCTGAGCTTTGCCGGGCTCGAAGATCGAGTAGACTGCACCTTCACCGGCAGCGTTGATCTTATTCCAGCGGTCGAGCTTGAGCAGCCAGATGCTGGCATTTGACTGCGTATCGAAGTCGCAGACCAGCACGCGCTTACCCGCCTTCACCAGCGCTGCCGCGGTGTTGATGATGAGCGACGTCTTGCCTACGCCGCCCTTGTAGTTGATGAAAGCAATCTTTCGGGCCATCGAAGGGAAAACCGTCTGTCCATATCGGCCATCGTGAGGTGCGCATTAGCGGCATCTGACCCCGAAAGGAAAAAACTTCCTCCACGGGCACGCGCTATTCGCTGGCGGCCAGCCGTCATGGACTGTTTGCTCGATCCATGACGGATAAGGCTCGGCTGGTGCAGTCCATCATCACGGCCTTGGAGGCCGAACTGACCCTCATCACGCAGGCAGCGCAGTCGGCCCGGGAGGAAGCCATCGACGAGGAGAGCCGCCCGGAAAACCAGTATGACATGCACTCTCAAGAGGCCGCTTACCTCGCCGAGGGGCAGGCCAGACTCGCCGCCGAGATCCGCGACCATCTCGATCACTACCGGGCCCTCGATCCCGCAGCGCTTGTCGTCCGCCAACCGATCGCCCTTGGGGCTCTCATCACACTGAGCCCGGCAACCGGCCCCAGTCGGCGCTACTTCCTCGGCCCTCGCGCGGGCGGGCTGGAAGTGCCTGATGGCGACGGTTCCGTTCTCCTGATCACTCCAGCATCGCCCCTCGGTCGCCAACTCCTCGGAAAAAAGGTCGGCGATCAAATCGAGCTCCCCGGGAAAAATTCCGCCACTCGCCTGCAAATTGCCCGCGTTGACTAGCGGCGATGCTTGCCGCCCTCCCCGCGCCCGGCTTTGATTGGCCGGATGCGGCTCTTGCTGTTTCTTCTCCTCGCCCTCGCGCTGAACGCCAGCCCGGTGACCACACCGGAGGCGATCCCGGACGATCTGCGGACGGCGCTGGCCAACTACCGAGCCGAAGGTACTCGGGGCTGGGCCTTCACCCAAAGTACCCGCGCTTCAGGAAAGGGTCTCGTGGAGCGCTATGATCCGCGGCTCCCGGAGTTCCGCCGCTGGTCGCTGCTCCAAAAGGACGGACGCGCTCCGACAGAGCAGGAGCGCCAGACCTACGCCGAGCAACAGACGCGACGCTCCCGCGGCGATACCGCTCCGAACGTCAAGGAACAGATCGACGAAGCCACCGCTGAACGGGTGCAGGACGACGGGACCCGCGTCCACTGGCGGTTCCGGCTCCGCACCACCGAAGAAGACGACCGCTCGGCGGCACACATGACGGCGACCTTCGTGCTGCATCGGCCCACGTCCACGATCGAGCGCATGGAGCTGGCCAGCTTCGAGCCATTCAAGCCCGTGACCGGCATCGCCATTGACCAAGCCCGCACCGTCGTGGAGTACTCTCTGCCCGAAGGCGATCGCCCTACCCTCTTGCAGCGCATCACGGTGACCCTCCGGGGCCGTGCCTGGTGGATCAAGTCGCTGGATGACGACATGGAGGTTGTCTATTCAGACTTCGAGTCCGCTCGTCCCGCCCAACGCTAGGCCCGTCGCTCCCATGCTCCGCCCCTCCCACGATGACCCACGCACCGCCTGGTCCCATCGCACGTGGGAAGACTTTGCCGCCGCTCCGGCGTCGGACACGCGGATCGCCCTCCTGCCGCTGCACGGATTCGCCGATCACGGACTCGGCCTACCGCTGGACCTCGAGGAGGTGATCAGTTCCCGGCTGCTCCGCGATGCTCTCGCCGGGATTCCGGCATCCGAAGCGTGCGTGCTGCCGCCGCTCCGCCATGTCCTCGGCCCCTACGCCGCCTCCAGTTTCAGTGTCGATCCTGACACCGCCCTAGCGCTGATCGGGGAAATCGCCGCCGGCGTGCACGCCGCGGGTTTCCGCAAACTGGTGCTGTTCAGCTCGAACCCCTGGACGACGGAGCTCGCTGCGACGGCAGCGCTTGAGGCCCGCGCCTCGCGCGGGCTGCACGCGTACCTGATTTCACTCTCCGGACTCGGGCTTGATCTGCATCCCGCCTCGGCGGAGCGCGGGCGGGCCCAGGCCGTCGGAGCCGCGCTGCTGGGAATCGTCCCTGAAGCGGCAAGCCGCGCCCCCGACTGCTCCGACATCGAACGCCGTCCGGGCTACTGGAACGTGCCGCCCCATCTGCTGCCGGACCCCACTCTATCCGGGTCGCGTCTTGCCGCCGATGCCGCGTCACGGCTTCGCCACCTGCTGGGCGAGATCGCGGCCCATCGCACCCCCGGCAACGCACCGGCGCTGATCGGTTGGCAGCGCATCCCGGAGTTACCCGCCGCAGCCTCGCCGCTGCCATCCGCTCGCCTCGGCTCGCACCTCGCCCAGCTCACGTCGCGGCAACTCGCGGCTCTGACCGCCGGTGTACCCGAGGACGCCGTCGCGCTGCTGCCGACCGGCGCGATCGAGCAGCATGGTCCGCACCTCCCCGTCGGTGTAGATACCTTCCTCGGACAGGTCTGGATGTCGGCGCTGCTCCCCAAGCTCCCGCAGGGTTTTCCACTGTGGATCGCTCCTGCCGTCAGCTACGGAAAGAGCAACGAGCACGGCGGATTCCCCGGTACACTGAGCGTATCCGCTCAGTCATTGCGCGCCGTGATTCTTTCGCAGGCCCACCAGCTCCAAGCATGGGGATTCCGCCGCTTGGCGATCCTGAACACGCACGGAGGAAACAGCGCCGTCCTCACGTACGCATTGCGCGAAGTGCAAACCATGCTCGGGCTTCGCACCGCCTTGCTCTCCGTGCCGGCATCGCCGGATTTACCTGCACAGGAAAGAGCCTACGGCTTTCACGGCGGCACTTGGGAAACCTCGCTCATGCTCGCGGTCGCGCCGGAGCTTGTCCGCAGCGACCGCTTAGTCTGCGAATACCCTGCCCGGATCGATGACCCCGGCCTGCTCCGGCCGGAGAAGGCTCCCGCGACCTTCGCCTGGCTCACGTCGGACGTATCCCGCAGCGGTGTGATGGGAGACGCCACCGCGGCCCGCGCCGACCTCGGGCGGGCGTGGATGGACCACGGGGCCGCCGCGCTCGCCCGGCAGTTGACCGAATTCAGTCAGTCAAAGGCGTCAGGCTGAGGACGGCGTCCACTTCAACACCGTCGTCGAAAGCGGCGGCAGCGTGATCAGCACGCTCTGCTCGAATCCATCGGCGGCGACCTCCTCGGTCTCGACTCCGCCGTGATTGCCGAGGCCACTGCCGCCGTAGTACTGACTGTTCGTGTTGATCAGCTCTCGCCACCGTCCCCGGCGCGGGAGCCCCAGCCGATACCCGGACCGGATCACCGGGGTGAAGTGACCAATGACCGCGAGGAGGGACTGTTCCCGCGGATCCACGCGGAGGAACGCCATCACGCTGGCCTGCGAATCGTGGCAGGTGATCCAGCGGAAGCCGCCGGGGTTCAAGTCGTTTGTCCCCAGCGCCGGCTCTTCGCGGTACAGCTGGTTCAGGTCACGCACGAGCAGCCGCAGCCCCTCGTGATCAAGGTACTGGGTGAGGTGCCAGTCCAACGATCGCGCGTATGCCCACTCGGCACTCTGTCCGAATTCCCCGCCCATGAAGAGCAGCTTCTTTCCCGGCCACAGCCACATGTGCCCGTAGAGCGCTCGCAGGTTCGCGGCCTTCTCGGTGACGTGCCAGGCCGACATCTTCATCAGCATCGACCCCTTCCCGTGCACCACTTCATCATGCGAGAACACGGTGATGAAGTTTTCCGCGTACTGGTAGAGCATGCCGAACGTCAGGTCGTTCTGGTGCCACTTGCGGTGAATCGGATCCTTCGCGAAGTAACGCAAGGTGTCGTGCATCCACCCCATGTTCCACTTGAAGTCAAAGCCGAGACCGCCCTCCGCCGTCGGTCGCGACACCCCGGGAAACGACGTGCTCTCCTCGGCAATCATCCGCACACCCGGATAGTAACGGTGAACCAGATCGTTGGTTAGCTTAAGGAACTCGATCGCCTCAAGATTCTCGCGGCCACCGTGCCGATTCGGCACCCACTCTCCTTCCTTCCGCGAGTAATCGAGGTAGAGCATCGAGGCGACGGCATCCACGCGGAGCCCATCGAGATGATAGCGATCCAACCAGGCCAGGGCATTGGCGAGCAGGAAGCAGCGGACCTCGTTCCGACTGTAGTTGAAGATCAACGTCCCCCAATCCATGTGGGCACCCTGCCGCGGATCTGCGTGTTCGTAGAGGTGCGTGCCGTCGAACTCCGCCAACGCGAAACTGTCGCGCGGAAAGTGCGCCGGGACCCAGTCCAGAATCACCCCGATGCCCCGCTGGTGCAGGTGATCGACGAACCAAGCGAAGTCATCCGGGGTGCCGTAGCGGTGGGTCGGCGCGAAGAAACCCGTGACTTGGTAGCCCCATGAACCCTCAAACGGATGCTCCGCGATCGGCATGATCTCGATGTGCGTGAAGCCCATCTCGACCGCATAATCCGCCAGCGCGGGCGCCAGCTCCCGGTACGTCAGCGGACGGTTGGCATCCTCGACCCGACGCCGCCACGAACCGAGATGAACCTCGTAGATCGACATCGGGCGATCCAAGTCGCCGGCCTCCTGGATTCGTCGCTGCATCCAAGCTGCGTCAGACCACACATGGCGTCGAGGATCGTGAACGATGGCGGCGTTGCCCGGCGGGGCCTCGAAATAGGTGCCGAAGGGGTCCGTCTTCAGCCGGACCTGCCCGCGTACGTCCACCAGCTCAAATTTGTACCACTCCCCGGCCCGGAGCCCCGGGATGAAGAGCTCCCACACCCCTGATGCACCCATCGGACGCATCGGATGATAGCGGCCATCCCAACCATTGAAGTTGCCGACGACCGAGACCCGACGCGCGCTGGGCGCCCACACGGCAAACGAGACGCCCGGCACGCCGTTCACCGTGCGCAGGTGGGCGCCGAGCTTGTCGTAGATCCGATGTTCATTGCCCTCGTTGAAGAGGTGGAGGTCATGCTCTCCCAGGGTCGGCAGGAACGCGTAGGGATCATGACGTTGCCGCGTCTCCCCGTTATCTTGGGTCACGCGCAACTGGTAGGGAAACACTTCGCGGCGGCGCGGAATGAAGCACTCGTAGAATCCTTCGGGAGCGAGGGACTCCATCGACCAGACCTCGCCCGAGGCCGGATCAACCACCGCGCATGCCACGCTGTGACGGACGAACGCCCGGACCACCACGCCAGCCGTGCGCCCGACGCGATGGGGGTGCATGCCCAACTCATCGTGCGGCCGATTGGCCGTCGCATTCAGGAAGCGCTCGAGCGAGGACGATGGCAGGATCACGGGATACGGTCCAAGATCCTAACCCGATCGCCCGCCGTGCGTCTAGCCTAGTCTCGGGCCCACGGAGGATCCGGCATCCGCGTCTTGCTTCCCACCCGGGAGCGCGGTTCGCTGAATCCGTGCGGTTCGCCTCACTCCTCTTCCTCATTCTCGGTTGTTCGCTCCTGCCCGCCGCTCCCGCGCCGGAGACACGCTTCGACTTGTCCGCGGACGTTTCAGAGACAGATCTCGCAGCGGGCGAGAACATCCGCCGGGGAAACGCGCGGCTCGTCGACGGCACCACCAGCCTGACCGCCGACGAGATCCGGTACAACTACCGGACCCAAGTCGCTCGCGCACGCGGGAACGTGATCTTCCAACGCGAGGGGCGACGCCTCCTCGCGGACGAACTTCTCTACCGCCGCGCTGACCAGTCCTTTGAGGTGTCACGCCTGCGACTGGGCGCAGATCCGATCTATTTGACCGGCACCCGGATCCACGGCACCGCCAAGGAGATCATTGTGGAGGAGGCGGTCGCCACCTTCCGCGAGCCGGGACCTTGGACTCCGACGCTGCGCGCGGACCTCCTGACTCTCCGGCCGGACGACAGCATCCAACTCAAGGGCGGTCGCATCGGGCTCGGACGCGGGCCACAGATTCCCCTCCCAAGTTTCCCGATTCCCGCCGATCAGGCATTCATTCGTTACGCCACCCTCGGTGCCGGCTATCGTCGCACCCTCGGAGCGTTCGCCGAACTCGACCTCCAACTGCCGGTCGCTCCCGCACTTGAAGCCGGTGGCTCGCTCGGTCTCTACTCCAGTCGCGGCGTGCTCATCGGACCGCTGGCCACCTACGGATTGCGTGAGGCGACCCAGCAGATCCGGGGATCATTCCGCAGCGGCTTCATCCACGACGGCGGAGACCGAGAGCGCGACATCCTGAATCGTCCGATCGGGGCCAATCGCGGCTTTCTCGAATGGCGCCACCTCCAGCACGAGGGCGAGCGCCTCACTCTCACGGCTCAGGTCAGTCGCTGGAGCGATTCCGAGATCCTCCGCGACTTCCGGCCCGAGAACTTCGAGCAATCACAGCACCCCGACTCGTTCCTGGCCGCCACGTACCTCGCTCCGACGTTCGCCCTCGAAGCCTTCGCACGGCCGAATTTCAATCGGACCTTCCGCGTCCAGGAGCGCCTGCCGGAACTGACCGCGACGCTGCTCCCGCGGTCGCTCGGCCCCGCCTCCCTTCGTCTCCACCAACGCGGCCATGCGTCGTACGCCTGGCTACGGGAGGAAGATCCTTTGCGGCTATCGCCCACGCTGCGCAGCGACCGATTTGATGCGTACTACGGCGTGACGCAGACCTCGGTGCCGTCTCCGGGAATCGTGTTTACGCCGGTCGCCGGCGCACGCTTCACGCGCTACGGCGGCCTTGCACCTGCCTTTGGCCAGTCCTCCCTCCGGCGCAGCCTCACCGAGGTCGGCTTAGATGCTGAGCTGCAGGCGCAGGCAACCTTCCCCTATCGCAACGAGAAGTGGAACATCGATGGCCTGCGGCATCGCGTCGTTCCTCGGCTCTCCTACCGTCACATCGCCCGCGCCGGCGGCAAGACGATCACGCCCCCCGCGATCGACCGACGCGACTTTTCCACCTACCTGCAGCCCTTGGGGCTCGACTCGACTCGCAGCGTCGACGCGTTGGCCCCCCTGAATACGCTGCGTCTCGGAGTAGACAACATTCTCCAGACTCGTGACCGCACCTATGGCTCGCGTGATCTTGCCGCGCTCTCCCTAGCCGCCGATCTTCGTTTTGATCGACCGTCTGGAACCCGTGCGCTGTCCGAGCTGCATGCAGGCCTCGCGCTCACGCCCTTCGAGTGGATGCGTTTCGATCTCTATCAGCGCCTCGCCACGGATCGGAGTGAACTCGACGAGTTGAACACGGGGCTGACCATGACCAACAGCGAATGGTGGACCCTGCGCGTGGGCACGCACTTCCTTCGCGGCCGAATCGAGGAGTACATCGTGGATGCAGGCTACCGGCTCAACGAGGTCTACGAGGGCTTTACCCGTCTCCACTACGACACCCGACAGGCCCGCTTCGTCCAGCAGACCTTCGGCATCCGCCAGACGCTCGATCGACTCTGGGTGCTGGGCTACGGCGTGAACTTCTACGAGGGCCGGAAGCGCGAGGGCTCCTTCGGATTCGTCGTGCAGATCGAAAGCGCGCGATTCTGAGCGCCGTGCCCTTCCTTCCGTCCAACGTCGCTCGCGGTCAGGCGGAGGTCTTCCGTCACCTGTGGCGCCAGCTCGGCCCGTTCGCGGCGACGGACCGCGCATTTCCGGCGCGTCTGGAGATGCGCCTGCGCCAAGATCGGCGCTTCGGTTCACGGGACCGACGCCTTTACCGTGAACTCACGTACACGGCGCTCCGCTACCGGAGCTGGCTCCCGGAACCCGGTGAACCGCTCGACGACACCGCCCTGGCCGCGATCATCTGGCTGTCCGCCGAGCAACCCGCGACGCGGCCCCTCAAGCAGGCCATCACCGGCGACTGGCCGGCAGGCGGCGGGTCCGTGGCGGAGCGAGCGGCCATCCTGCAAGCCCAGGGCCTCGCGCGCGCCGATCGCTGCCTGCTGCCGGAGTGGTTTCGAACGGAATGTCCGGAGGCCTTCAGTAGCCCCCTCTACGACTCCCTCCTGCAACGAGCTCCCCTGTGGCTGCGCCTGCAGACCCACCAACCGGAGCGAGTCGAGACCGAATTCCGCGAACGCGGCTGGTCCTTCACCCCATCAGCCGATCTCCCCTCCGCGTGGCGCGTCGAGGGCGAGGTCGACCTGACGCGAAGCGACGCCTACGCGGAGGGTCTCATCGAGGTACAGGATCTGGGTTCGCAATGGATCGTGGACCAGTTGCCGCTTTCCCCGGGCGAACGCTGGCTGGATGGGTGCGCCGGAGCCGGAGGAAAGAGCCTGCACCTGGCCTGCCGCCTCGGGTCGCAGGGAAAGGTGATCGCCCACGACATCCGTCCCGAAGCCCTCACCGAGCTGCAACTCCGGGCCCGGCGTGCCGGGATGCGCAATATCGAGGTCACTCCCGATCCGGCCAAGCATGCCGCCGCCTCCTTCGATGGGGTCCTCGTCGACGCTCCGTGCAGCGGCACCGGTACATGGCGCCGCTCACCCCACCTCAAGTGGAGCACGTCGCCCGAACACGTCGCAGCCTACGCCGCCCAGCAGGCTGCGCTGCTCGAACGCTATCACGCACTGGTCCGCCCCGGGGGATTGCTCGTCTATGCGACCTGCTCCCTGACCCACACCGAAAACGAGGACGTCATCCACAGGTTCCGCTCGCTCCACCCAGACTTTCAGCCACCCGCCGCTCCCCTTCGAGTTCTGCCGCGGGCCCTTCCGTCGGCCGGTGGCCACACCCTGCTGCCGCCGCTTTACGATACCGACGGATTCTACGCCGCCGTCCTGCGCCGGCGATGAGCGGCGCGCGCGTTT
>JBEIGD010000020.1:0-63178 GCA_040382075.1 Opitutaceae bacterium | reverse complement strand
GTCGCTCGGGCTGCCCGGGCTGAACGGCTTCGTCGGGGAATTCCTCATCTTCCGCGGCGTGTTTGCGCTGCAGCCGTTGGCGGCGGCGATCGCGACGGTCGCGTTGCTGGTGACGGCGATCTTCCTGCTCAGTTTCTGGCAGCGCGTCTTTCACGGGCCCAAGGCTGGAGCGGTTGCCGGGGATTTTGCCGACCTTGATGCGGCGGAGTGGCGCGTGCTGGGTCCGCTGGTCGTTCTGATGATCCTCCTGGGTGTCGCGCCGCAGCTGCTGGCGGGGCTGATCAATCCGCTGGCCACGTCTTGGGCCGCTTCCCTTCCGCTGCCATGAGCCTGCTTCCTTGGATTCCCATCGTGACCCTCGTCGGCGCCCTGCTCGCCCTCGTGGCCGGTACGCGCTCCGCGGCGGCGGCGCGCGTGGTGGCTTTACTCACGGCGCTGTTCGGCGCGGTGGCGGCGGGCGCGGCGGCGGCCCGCTTCGCGCCCTCGAATGAGCTCGTCACGCTGGTGGATGTGCCGTGGATCACGCAGCTCGGCATCCGCTACCACCTCGCGGTCGACGGCATCAGCCTGAGTCTGGTCGTGTTGACCGCGCTCGCTGCCACGTCGGGGGTGCTCTTCTCGTGGACGGTGGCAGAGCGGGTGGGCGAGTTCTTTGCGCTTTACCTCACGCTGGTGGCCGGCGTGTACGGGGTGTTTCTCAGCGCCGATGCCTTCCTGTTCTTCGTGTTCTACGAGATCGCGATCGTGCCGAAGTACTTCCTCGTCGCGGGTTGGGGATCGACCCGGCGCGAGTACGGGGCGATGAAGCTGGTGCTTTACTCGTTCGCCGGGAGCGCGCTGGTTCTGGCGGGGCTGGTGTGGACCTATGGTGCGGGTGGTGCGGAGGGATTTTCGTTCGGCGCGCTTACCGAGGCCGCGTCGCGGATGTCGTACGGCGAGAACGTCGCGGCGTTTGGCTTGGTGTTCTTCGGGTTCGCCACGCTGGCCGGCCTGTTCCCGCTGCACACGTGGGCCCCGACCGGGCACGTCGCCGCTCCCACCGGGGCCTCGATGCTGCTGGCAGGCGTGGTGATGAAGCTCGGGGCGTACGGCTGCTTGCGCATCGCGTTGCCCTTCTACCCGGTCGGTTTCGCAGCGTGGCAGATGGTGATCGGCTGGCTGGCGGTGGCGGGCATCGTCTACGCCGGGCTGGTCGCGCTGGTGCAGCGCGACTTCAAGTTCGTCATCGGCTACTCGAGCGTCAGCCACATGGGCTTTGTCATGCTCGGTCTGGCGACGGGCGAGATCGAGGCCCTGGCCGGTGCGACCCTGCAGATGTTTTCGCACGGCGTGATCGCCGGCCTGCTCTTCGGCGTCGTTGGGCGCATGGTCTACGAGCGGGAACACACTCGCGATCTGGTTGAACTGGAAGCGCGGCCCATGCACCGCCGCCTGCCCGGGGCGGCGGCCGTCTTCGTGCTCGCCGGGCTTGCGTCGATGGGCCTGCCGGGCTTCAGCGGTTTCCCGGCGGAGCTCAAGATCCTCGTCGGGGCCTGGAACTTCCATCCGATTTGGGCGGTGGCGGCGGCGGTCGGTGTGCTGGTGGCAGGCGCCTTCACCCTGCGCGTCATGCAGCGCGCGTTCTTCGGTCAATTTGGTGCGGCGGGCGGATCGGCGGCGGGCGCCGAGCCCGGGGAGGTCGGGGAGCGCCTCAGCGTGCCGGAGAAGCTCGGAGCGGGGCTGCTCCTCGCGGCGACGATCGTGATCGGACTCAAGCCGGACCTGCTGCTTGATTGGATTATGCCGGCGCTGCAGTCGCCGGCGTTTCACTTCGCGGCCACGAACGTCGTCCCATGAGCATCGATTACGCACTCTTGTTCCGTGTGCTGCTGCCGGAGGCCCTTTTGACGGCCACGGCGCTGCTGGTGATCGGGGTGGATCTCGTCTGGGGGAGTGGCCGTTCGCGGGGCAGTCGCCTGCAGATGGCAGTGGGCGCGGGCTTGCTCGGCGTGGGAGTGGCGGCGCTGGTCATCTGGCAGGACGGAGCGCAGGGCAGCGTGTGGGCGGGCAACCTCCGGGTGGACCTTCTGGCGGTGGCGGTGCGGCTCGGTGTGCTGGGGTTGACGGGCCTGAGCCTGCTGGGTCTGACGGGCTCGCGGGTGAGCGACCAGCCGGCGGAGTACGTGGCGCTGGCGTTGCTGGCGACGGTGGGATTCCTGCAGATGGCCGTGGCGCAGAACCTCCTGCTGGGGTTCCTTGCCTTGGAACTGGCGAGCCTCTCGCTCTACGTCCTGGCGGGTTATGATCGCAGTCGTCCGGAGTCGGCGGAGGCGGCGCTGAAGTACTTCCTGCAGGGTGGAGTCTCGGCGGCGCTGCTGCTGTTTGGCTTCAGCCTGCTTTACGGCATGACTGGGCGGATCGATCTGACTGGCATCTCGATGGCGTTGGCGGCCCATGCCGATGGGTCGTTGAGTGCGGTCGCGGTCGGCATGGTCCTGGCGGCGTTCGGGTTCAAGGCGGCGGTTGCGCCCTTTCATCCGTGGGCGCCTGATGTGTACCAAGGCGCGCCGCCGATGTCGGCCGCGCTGATCGCCTCGGCGGCCAAGCTGGCGGGACTGGCGTTTTTCTGGCGGATCTTCTGGTCGGGCCTCGGGCCCCTGGCGGCGACGGCGCCGCTGACGGGTGGTGCCGGGGGCGGCTGGGTGCCGGTGCTGGCCGCGATGTGTGCGGTCTCCCTGCTGCTCGGCAACCTCGTGGCGCTGGCGCAGAGCAGTGTTCGCCGACTCCTGGCGTACTCGGCGATCGGTCACGCCGGGGCGCTGGGTCTCGGCCTGCTGTCGGCGGGCGAAGTCGGGCCCGGACCCTTGTTCTACTACGCGGCGACGTACGGCCTCGCTACGGTGGGGGCGTTTACGTGTCTCGCGTTGCTGGATCGGGCGGGTGACGGAGATCGCATCGAGGACCTCGCCGGCCTGCGTCGCCGGTCGCCGTTGCTGGCCGCGTGCCTGGCGGTGTTCGTACTCTCGCTGGCCGGCATTCCACCGCTCGCGGGCTTCTTCGGGAAGTTTGTGGTCTTTGCGGCTGCGTTCCGCATCGATGGACTCAGCCATCCGGCCGGGTGGGTTGCGCTGCTGGCGATCGCGATGAGTGCCGTCGCGCTCTACTACTACCTCATCTTGCTGAAGCAGGTCTGGATCGCCGAGGACGTGCGCGGGCGCGGCGCCATTGAGGTGCCGCCGGCCGCCGCGCTCGGCTTGGTGCTCGCCGCCGGTCTGCTGGTCGTCCTGGGCGCGTTCCCGTCGCTGCTGCTGGGCCGCTTCTGACGCGCGGATCGCGACAATCGCGGCTCAGCGTCGCTGGTCCGGACCGTCGTGGGGGTCCTTGCCCTCCAAGCGGGCCTTGATCAGGAGGAGGCCGGTGAGGACGAGGCCGGCGAGGAGAACCACCACGACGATGAATTTCATGGGAGACGAGTGCGCGGCGTTCAGGGCTGGATGCGGGCAGCCTCAGTCTCCATCTGCGTGACCAGCGCGTCGAGTTGGTCGACGACGGCCTGCACGGTGGCTCGCTGGGTGAGATCGACCCCGGCCTTGCGGAGCTGGTTCATCGGATGGTCGTTGCCGCCGCTGCGGAGCAGCGTGAGGTAGCGTTCCTTGGCGGCAGCGCGGGACTCGGCTGGGCCGGTCGTCATTTCCCGGAAGAGCTGGGCGGACGACGCGAAGCAGGTCGCGTACTGGTAGACGTAGTAGGGCGTGTTGTAGAAGTGGGGAATGCGGGTCCACGTATACCGGTACAGCGGATCGACCTTCACGGCGTCGCCGTAGTAGTCTTCAAGCAGCTTGAGGTAGAGCTTGCTGAGGACCTCGGCGGTGATCGGTTCGCCCCGCTCGACCCGGCGATGGGCTTGGAGCTCGAAATCGGCGAACAGCACCTGCGTGAAGAACGTGTCGCGGATTGCGTCGACCGCGTGCTGCAGGAGCAGGAAGCGCTCCTTCGGGTCATCGGTCGAGGCAAGCAGGCGCTCGAGCAGGAAGCGCTCGTTGATGGTGGAAGCCACCTCGGCGACGAAGATCGTGTAGGACGAGTTGACGAAGGGCTGGGTCTCGTTGGAAAGGACGGTGTGGAGGGCGTGACCGGCCTCGTGGGCGAACGTGAAGACCGCGTCGAGGGTGTCGTTGTAGTTGAGGAGGAGATACGGGCCGACTCCGTAGACGCCGGCTTGGTAGGCGCCGCTACGCTTGCCGGGGCTCTCGTACACGTCGATGCGGCCACCGGAGATGAACTCGCGGAAACGGCTGACGTAGTCGGGCCCAAGCGGTTCCACGGAACTCGCGACGAGTTCGCGGACGGAGTCGTACGGGTAGGTCTGGTCGGTCTTGAAGACGGGGATGAAGCCGTCGTAGAGGTGGTAGGACTCGAGGCCGAGCAGCCGCTGGCGGAGTCGGAGGTAGCGGCGGAGCGGGCCGGTGCCGTTGCGGGCGGTGTCGATCAGCGTTTCGACCACGGCGGGCGGGATCGCGTTGCCGTCGAGGGCGGCGTCGAGGGTGCTGGGATAACTGCGAGCCTGGGCGCTGAACCAGCTTCGCTGCAGGATGCTGTTGTAGATCGCCGCGTAGGTGTTGCTGGTGGCGGCGTAGGTGCCGATGTGGGCCTCGAACGCCTTGGCGCGGTCAGGTTGGTGGTAGTTGGTGGACAGGATCTGCTGGTAGGGTCCGGGGGAAAGGGTGATTTCCTTGCCGTCCGACAGCGTGACTTTCGGGAACTTGATGTCCGAGGTGCTGAGCTCCTGGAAGATCGCGGTCGGGGATTGGTTGAACCGCGAGCCAAGGGACAGCAGACGCTCGCCCTTCTCGTCGAGTACGTGCGCCTGCTGCCGGTAGTTGTCGAGGAGGCTGAACGCGTACGGTGCCAGTCCCGGGGTCTCGGCGATCCAGCGCTCGACCGTGGCTTGGGGGATGGCGAGCAGCTCCGGAGTGAACCATGCGGTGGCGACGCCGAATTTGGCGAAGAGCGCGCTCACCCGCTGAAAGCGGCCGGCGATCTCCTGGTTGCGCATGTCGACGTCGCGCTGCAGCTGCGGGTAGCGGTAGAGCTTGAAAGCCAGCTTGCCGATCTCATCGGAAGCGAGGGACGCGTCGAGCAGCGTCTGGGGACCGGAGGCGAGCGTGCCCTTCCGTGCGGCGTAGGCCTCCATCTTTGTCTCGGTGTCCTTCATCGCCGTCTCCCACGCCTCCCAGTTCGGGTAGATCGCGGTGAAGTCCCACTTGTACTCCGCCGGGATCTCCTCGCGCGGGCGCGGACCGGAGGATGGAGAGGCGAGGGCGGCGGAGGCGAGCGTGGCGGCAGTCATGAGCGGCAAAATCGTCGTCAGTGAACGCATGGCGCCACCTCAGACGCGATTCCGGGGCGAGTCGAGCCCGGGCGGAGCGCGGTCAATCGGCACCCCAGCGGTCCTCTCCGCAGGGGAAGTCAAAAAAGTCTGGTAGAGATAGGGTGCATACCTCATTTTCCCTCATGACTGATCGTCACCGTGTCTGCGCAGGGCTCGCCTGGCATGACCTCCCGGAGTTTGCCTAAGCCAAGGCATTGCAAGTAAAGCTATGATCATTAAATGCTTACGAACTAAGCGGTCTGGCCCTTCGACCGTGACGTCTTCGCTGCTCCCGGCGCTGAATTGTCCGATGAGTACCTAGGCATTATTACGAATGGAGCCCGGCCCCGAAACGTTTCCCGCTGTTCGCCCCCGCTTGGAGGGGGTGCTGACCGCGCTTGGAGGGTTTGGTTTGGGGGCGATGGCGGTGGGGTGGGTGCTGTGGGTGGCGGAGCGGAGGGATTTGGCGTCGGTGGCGAGTGAGTTGCGGGCGCTGGCGGCGACGCTCGCGGTGCAGGTCGATGCGGCGTCGCACGGCTCCCTCCGATTCGCGGCTCAGTCGGGGTCGTCGGCGCACCTCAACGCGCTGGCGCCGCTGGTGGCGTTTCATCGGGCGCAACCGGGCTTGTACCACGTCTACACGGCGGTGAAGGACGCGGAGGGTCGGCTGCACACGGTCTTAGGCACGGATTACGTGTTGCCCAATCCGCGCGATACGCGGCCGGCGGATCCGATCATGGCTCCGTTTCGCGGCGCGAATCCTGCGTTGGAGAGTGTCTGGCTGGGGGCGGGCGCGCAGGCGAACGCCGCTCCCTTCGTGGATGAGCGCGGACATTTCATGAGCGGCTTCGCTCCGATCATCGGAGCGGATGGGCGAATCGTCGGGGCAGTCGGCGTCGATCTCGCCGCGGAGGACGTCCGTGCGCGGCTCGGCCCGGTACGCTGGGCGGCGGGAGGATCGCTCTTCGTCCTAGGTGGTCTGGCCGGCGCGGCCGGCTTTCTGGTCGCGCGGCGCCGGCGGCGCGAGTGGCGCATGCGGCGGCGCGAGTCGCTGCGTGCCGCGGCGGCCTATCGCGTCCGTGACCGAGCCGAGGTGGCGAATCAGGCGAAGAGCGCCTTCCTCGCCACCATGAGCCACGAGATCCGCACGCCGATGAACGGCGTGATCGGCATGGCCAGCCTGCTCCGCGACACCGCCCTGACACCGCAGCAGCGGGAATATGTCCGCACGATCGAGACCAGCGGCGACGCTCTGCTCAAGATCATCAATGACATCCTCGACTACTCCAAGATCGAGGCCGGACGCCTTGAGCTGGAGTTGCAGCCGGTCGACCTGCGGCGTCTGCTCGACGAGGCGATCGACCTGATTTCCGTCACGGCTGCGGACAAGCGTCTGGAACTGATCTGCGACTTTCCGTCGAATGTCCCGTCATGGATCATCACGGATGGCGGGCGCCTCCGTCAGATCATCACCAACCTGCTCAGCAACGCGGTGAAGTTCACCGCGCGCGGCGAGATTGAGGTCTCGGTGGCCGTGATCGGCAACGCGCCCGCGCCAGTGCTGCAGTTCTCGGTCCGGGATACCGGCATCGGCATCCCGGCGGATCGCATGGATCGGCTGTTCAAGTCGTTCTCGCAGGTCGACAGCTCCACCCAGCGGCAATTCGGCGGCACTGGCCTCGGACTAGCCATCAGTCGTCGTCTCGCCGAACTGATGGGCGGACGGATGTGGGTGGAGAGCGTGGAGGGCAAGGGTTCGACGTTTTCGTTCACGCTGACCGCTGAGGCGTGCACCGCCCGCGGGGAGGATCCAACCCTGCGTCTGCGAGCGCTGCTGCGCGGCCTGCGGGTGCTGGTCATCGAGGATAACGCCGCCGCGCGCCGCAGCCTCGCCGCCAACCTGCGCCACTTGGGGCTGAGCGCCACCGAGGTGGAATCGGCCGGCGACGCTCTCGCCCGGCTCGATGGCCAGAACGATTTCGATCTGGTGATGATCGATGACACGTTGGCCGGCTCGCAGGGGGATTCCCTGGCGGTTCGCATCCGCTCACGCGGGGGGTACGGAAGCGTACCGATGATTCTCCTGACGTCCCTGGCGCGTCGCGATGGGTCGCAGGCCTACGCGGCGCGATTGCTCAAGCCGGTCAAGTTCTCCGCCTTGGTGGCGACGTTGCTCGACGTGCTGGGCAACGCCGATGCTTCGGACGCGCCGCGCGCGATGGCGCGCCGACCGGGCCAGAGTCTGGCGGAGCGCTGCCCGCTGCGGATCCTCGTGGCGGACGACAATCATGTGAACATCAAGGTCGCGCAGATGACGCTCCGTCGCCTGGGCTACGAATGCGATCTTGCGAGCACGGGTCTGGAGGTCATCGGGGCCCTCGCCCGCCACGGGTACGATGTGATCTTCATGGACGTACAGATGCCCGAGCTCGATGGGCTCGAGGCGTCGCGCCGCATCCGCGCCGGGCGCGAGGCGATTCGTCCGTGGATCGTCGCGCTGACCGCGAACGCGATGCACCAGGATCGTCATGAGGCGATGCTGGCGGGGATGAACGACTTCATCTCGAAGCCCTTCGAGGCTGGAGCGATCGAGAAGGGTCTTCGCCTCGCTTATCGGAACCTTTATCCGGCGGGCCTGGAATCGCTCGAGCCGGAGACCGGTCGGGTTGCCTGAGCGCGGGCGGTGTCACTTGCGGGTTGCGCCGGGATCGCGCTTGGGTGAGGTAGGTGAGTGTTTTTCACCTGTCAGGCGGGATTTCAGGACTTGTTGGCCGACGAGTTGGCGGCGCGCCGCTTTGCCGTGGGCGAGCGGGGAGGAGACTGGGTCGTGGCGACTCCGGCGGATGCCGCGGGTGAGACGGCGGGGGCGCTGGATTTGGCGTTTCCGCATGGTTGGATGCCGTCGCCGCGCGAGTTCGCGGGTGAGTCCGTGAACGCGCTGGCGCAGGGATTGGCGGACGCATTTCTGGAGCAGTTGCGCGGCGAGCGGGTGGAGGGCCCGTGGCCGTGCCTCTTTTCGTTCCCGGCGGAGGTGGTCGGGCTGGGGCGTCGCGTTTCGGCGGTCGAGAAGGCATTCGAGGAACGGGTCCGGGCGCGGCTGTCGCGGGTCGCGCGCCTGGCCCAGCCGGACCTGCCGCGTTCGGTGGGCCAGCAGCGTGGCTGGCGGGTCCATTTCGTGGATTTCCGGCGGGCGTTCGGGGCGCGCGAATTCTGGACCAACGGCGCGCATCGGATGGCGGACGACGAACGGGCGCCGTCGCGAAGCTATCTCAAGGTTGAGGAGGCATACCTGCTGGCCGGCCGCGAACCGGCGGAGGGCGAGACGGTGGTGGACTTGGGGGCGGCTCCCGGTGGCTGGAGCTACAGCGCGGCCAAGCGGGGCGCCCGCGTGCTCGCGCTCGACAACGGGCCGCTCAAGGGCGGTGCGCTGGACCATCCGCAGATCGAGCATCGGCGCGAGGATGCTTTCGGGTTTCGGCCGGCGGAGGGCGAGGTCTTCGACTGGCTGTTCTGCGATTTGGTCGAGGATCCACACCACGTGCTCGAAAATCTGGTCGGTCCTTGGCTCGTGAATCGCTGGTGTCGTCGTTTCGTCGTGAACCTGAAGTTCGGGCGCGTCGATCCGGTCGCCTTTCTGCAAGAACTGCGTTCCCCCGAGGGCTTGCTCGCAAAGCGAGCTCCGGGGGCGCGGATCCGGCACTTGTTCCATGATCGCGAGGAGTTCACCGTCGTCGGGGAGGTCGCACCATGAAGAATGACGAAGTCATCATCTGCGGCTTGGCCGCGGTCCGCGCGCGCTTCGCGCGCGACCCTGGATCGATCCGCCGCCTATTCTTCGATGAGCCGACGGCTCCTCGGATCGGCGTGATGTGCCGCACCCTTGCGGCGGGCCGGAAGGTATATCGCTGCGTCCCGCCCGATGAGCTCGTGGCGATCTCCGGCACCGTGCACCACGGTGGCATCGTCGCGGTGGTGCCCGCCCCGATGATGCGCGCGCCGCTGGCGAGCGACCTGCAGCGCTGGGCCGAGGCGCGTGAACCCGTGCTCGTGCTCGACCGCATCGGTAACGCCCACAATCTCGGCGCGATCGCGCGCAGCGCCGCCTTCTTCGGCATCGAGCACGTGGTGTTGCCGTTCTCGCCGGCTGCCGCGCTACCCAGCGAGGCAGCCTTCCGCGTGGCGGAGGGCGGCATGGAAGGGGTCACTTTCTGGCGGGTTCCGCGGATCACCGAATTTCTGCACGCGCTTCGCTCCGCCGGCTACGAGGTCGTCGGTGCCGCCGCCCACGGCGGCCGTCCCGATGCCGCTCGCACGCTCCCGGGCCCGGTCGCGATCGTTCTCGGCAATGAGGAGCAGGGGCTCGCGCCCGAGGTCGCCGCCGCGTGCTCCCGTCTCGTGACGATCCCAGGCAGCGGGCGCGTCGAGTCACTCAATGTCTCCGTCGCCGCCGCCGTGCTGCTCTGGGAATTCGTGGGGCGGCCTTCGCGAGACCCCGGAGCCGGGAAAGAGGGGTCTCCGCCCGCCGCGCCGAAGAGTCCGGCGGCGCCGAAGAGTCCTCTGAGACCGCCCGTGTCTTCCCGTCCGCCCGTCCGCCGCGCGCCCTGAGGCGCGCCTCGGCGGGGCTCAGGCGCGGAAGAAGGCGATGATCCGCCGCAGGCTGCGAACGAGCACGTCGATCTCCTGCGGCGTGTTGTAGACGTAGAAGCTGGCGCGCACCGAGCTCGGCAGCCCGAGCTTGCGCATGAGGGGTTGGTTGCAGTGATGACCGCCGCGCAGCGCGACTCCCTCCTGGTCGGCGAAGGTCACCACGTCGTGCGCATGCGCATCCTGAAGCGCGAAGCTGACGAGGCCCGCGCGCCGTCCTGCGGGACCGAGCAGGCGGATGCCGGGCAACTCGGCGAGCGCCGCATAGGCGGCCTCCGCGAGGGCGTGGTCATGCAAACTGATCTCCGGCCGTCCAAGACCGTCCAAGTAGTCCATCGCCGCATGCAGGCCAATCGCATCGGCGACGTTCGGGGTGCCGGCCTCGAAGCGTTCGGGCGCGGGCTTCCAGCGGCTGCCGCTGAATTCGACGACGCTGATCATGCCGCCGCCGGTCTGCCAAGGCGGCATCGCATCGAGGAGGGCGCGACGACCGTACAGCACGCCGATTCCGGTGGGGCCGGCCATCTTGTGGCCCGAGAAGGCCAGGAAGTCGCAGCCCAGCGATTGCACGTCGAGCGGCTCGTGGCCGATCGACTGGGCGGCGTCGACCACTGTAACCGCTCCGACCGCGCGTGCGCGCCGGCAGAGTTCCGCGGCCGGGTTGATCACGCCGAGCGTGTTCGAAATGTGCGTGAACGCGAAGAGCTTGACCTCCGGCGTGAGCAGGCGGTCGAGCGCATCCAGATCCAGCCCGTGCTCCGCGTTGTCGCCCACGACCGGGACGTAGCGGATGACGGCGCCCGCGCGCTCCGCCGCGACCTGCCACGGGACCATGTTGGAGTGGTGCTCCATCTCGGTCAGCAGGATCACGTCGCCGCGCCGGAGGTTGGCTGCGGCCCAGCTTTGGGCGACGAGGTTGACCGATTCCGTGGTGCCGCGGGTGAAGACGATCTCGGCGGGGCTGGCGGCGTTGATGAAGCGGGCGACCCTCGCCCGCGCCGCCTCGTAACCGTCGGTGGCGCGCATCGACAGCGCGTGCAGGCCACGGTGGACGTTTGAGTTATCGCGCTCATAGAAGCGCGAGACCGCGTCGATGACCACCTGCGGCTTGTGGCTGGTCGCGGCGTTGTCCAGGTACACGAGCGGGTGGGCTCCCACCTTCTGGTGGAGCACGGGGAAATCGGAGCGGACGTCACGGCCGGCGAGCATGAGGGGAAATCGTAGCCAGCCCGGCCGAAAGGTGAAGGGGGAAACGGAGATTCCTTGCCGCCGCAGACTTGCGTGCCGCCGCCGATGCGTCTTTGGTTAAGGTTTCCATGGTGCATCCCCGCCTTACCCCCTCTTTTTCCCGTCTCGCGCCGCTCGCGCTGGTCTGCTTCGTGCTCCCGGTGGCGCTGTCCGCTCAGGCGGTCAAGGTGCGCACCGGAAAGGTCGCCGAGATTTACACGCAGTATTGCGCTTCCTGTCATGGCGACCAGATGCAGGGTGCGTCGGCACCTTCGATGCTGGATGACATCTGGTTGAACGGCGGGGACGACGACAGTCTGGCGCGGAGCATCCGCAACGGTTTCCCGGATCGTGGCATGCCGGCCTGGGGCGCGATGATCCCGGAGAAGGAGATTCGCGCGATGGTGATCTACATGCGCGAGATGCGAGCCCGCTTCGCGAGCGGCCAGCTCACGTTCGCGGAGCCGAAGGACGCCGTGACCGCGCAGAGCGCGCTGCACGCCTACCAGGTGAACACCTGGCTGAGCGGGGTGGAGGAACCGTGGTCGATGGCGTTTCTCCCGGATGGCGGGGCGCTCGTGACCGAGAAGCGTGGTCGGCTGCTGCGGGTGGGCGCGGATCGCAAGGTTTCCGGCCGGATCGAGGGCTTGCCCGAGATCGACAACGATGGCCAGGCCGGCCTTTTTGAGGTGCTGCTGCACCCGCGCTATGCGGAAAACGGCTGGGTGTACCTGGCCTTCAGCGATCTCACGCGCAACAAGGACGACCAGAAGGTCAGTATCACGCGCGTGATTCGGGGACGATTGAAGGGGCAGCGGTTCGTCGACCAAGAGACGATCTTCGCGGCGAAGCTCGAACATTACCGCAAGGCGGGTGGCGTGCACTTCGGCGGCCGTCTCGCGTTCGATCGGGCGGGCTATCTGTTCTTCACCGTCGGCGAGCGCGGTGCGATGACCGACGCACAGGACATCACCCGGCCCAATGGCAAGGTCCACCGTGTGCACGACGACGGGCGGATCCCCGCCGACAACCCCTTCGTTGGCGAGCCCGGGGCGGTCGAATCGATTTGGAGCTACGGTCACCGCAATCCGCAGGGCCTGGCCTTCCATCCAGAGACTGGCCAGCTCTTCGACCTCGAGCATGGTCCGCGCGGAGGCGACGAGCTGAATCTGGTCGAGCGCGCCCGCAACTACGGCTGGCCGGTCATCAGCTATGGCATGAACTACGATGGTTCCACGCTGACGCCCCTCACTGCCAAGCAAGGCATGGAGCAACCGGTCGTCTACTGGGTTCCTTCCCTCGGTGTCTGTGGGATGAATTTCTACGCCGGCAGTGAATTCCCGCGCTGGCGGAACAACCTCTTCATCGCCTCGCTCGCGGCCCAGGAGCTCCGGCGCCTGGAGGTCGTCGGTGGCAAGGTCACCTACCAGGAAATCCTCTTCAAGAATCTCGGCCGCATCCGCCATGTCATTACCGGACCGGATGGCGCTCTGTACGTCCTGTTGCCGTCGCGCATTGCGCGCATTTCGGCGGTTCCGGAAAAGGTCGCCGCTGGCGCCGGCGCGATCGCGCCCACCAAGGGTTGAGGCCGTTCGCGGTGGAGCTCCGGTCGTGATGGAGTGGGCGCCCGGGTCGGGCGCCGGCTCAGCCAGCGGCGTCCCGTCCTCGGGGCGCCGTGAAACCTGCGGTTGCTTGCCTCAGACCGTTCCGACGCCGGCCGTCCCGGGGACGACGGCGGGCGAGCGGATGGCCTCCAGCGCCGTGTGCCACCCAAGGGTCGCGCACTTGATGCGCGCGGGGAAGGCGTGCACGCCGGCGAACGCCGCGAGGTCGCTGATCTCCTCGGGGGCCTCGCCGGTCGTGACGATCCGGTGGAACTGCTCGTAGAGTTGCTGCGCTTCCGCGGCGGTCTTGCCCTTCACCTGGGTCGTCATGAGGGATGCACTCGCCTGCGAGATGGCGCAGCCCTGGCCATCGAAGTTGATCTCCGCGATGCGGTCTCCGTCCATGCGCAGGAACACGCTGCACTGGTCGCCGCAGGTCGGGTTGTCGCCGTGCGCCACGCGGTTGGCCACCGGCAGTCGACCCCGGTTCCGGGGACGACGGTTGTGGTCGAGGATGACCTGCTGGTAGAGCTCGGTGAGATCGCTCATGGCGGAGGGTCACCGTAGCGAGCTTCCGGCCCTTGCCAAGAGCGGAAGGCGTCCGTCGACGCCGTCAGGGGGCGACCACCCGCGCGGTCGCCGGCTGGGCGAACCCCTGCCAGTAGGCCTCGATCAGCGCCGGGTCGGGCGCGCCGTCAAAGACGAGGAAGCGGTAGCGCGCGACGTAGGTCTGACCGGGCTCGATGGTCCAGCGCCCGAGCTGCGAGGGCGTGAAGCAGAAATACGGCTCCCGCGGGTGGATGCGGACGGGTTGAGGGGCGCGGACGTTGTCGGGGTGCCCCAGCATCGCGAGGCCGGCGACGGCTCCCGCTCCGACGGCACCGCTCTGGGCGATCCAACGGGTCCTTTGACCTTGGGCCTTCACCCGATCCGTCTCGCCTTCCGCCGTGAGGAACTGCGAGGCCGTCGCGCCGAGCCACTCCGCCCGGCCGCGGAACGCCGTGCCGCCGTAATGGTACTCCGGCAGGATGAGCGGGTCGTTCGTCGCGCAGGTCTGCCGAATGGTCAGCTCGAAGAGGTGCACCGGCTTCGCGGAACCCGCGACGCGGTAGATCACCACGTCCCAGGTCTCGTTCAGGGCCGTGACCGGAGTCGGGGCCGAGAGGTCCACCATCCGGTGCCGTGCCGCGAAGCCCCCGTGCACCCATCCGCCCCACGTGCGGTCCAGCGCCACGCGCTCCACCGTGCCCGTCTTCTTTCCCATGTTCCAGAAGTCCGGCGTGCGTCCCTGAAATTCGGTCTTGGTCCACGGTGACCAGATGCCGTGATGGTGGATGTGATCGGGCGGATAATCGTCGCTGATCAGCGCCCCCGCTGGGGAATAGATCGGATGAATGTATCCAGCCCTGTGATACTCGGGCGGTATGCCCGGCCTCGGCAGAGCCGACGGGTCAAGGTGGTAGCTGAGGATCGGCTTGCCCTCATTCGTGAAGGCGAGGCCGCCACCGACGGTGCCCGACTCGATCGCCGCACCGCGGCCCGCGACCGGCGCCGACTCAAGGGTCAGCACCAGCGTCCGGCCGGCCGCCTGCCAGGGGACGACGAGGCAGGCCTGGCCGTCGGGGTCGGTCTGCACCGGCCAGCGTCGGCCGTCGCCATCCGTCGCGGCGGTGGGCTGCGGTAGGCCGGGCGGCGACGTGAAGCGGATCACCTGTCCCGCGCGGTCGAAGGGCGCGGACACCAAGGTGAGCTGCGGCGCGGCGGCGGCGGCGAGGGTCGCCGTGGCCAGCGCGGCCAGTGCAGCGAGGAGCCCGCCCACGCGGCGCACAGCGGGGGAGGGGTAGGGGAACGCGGGCATGGGTAACGAAACGGCGCTACTCCCAGTACTCCGCCCAGCTGGTCGCCGTCTCCGTCACCCGCACGCGCTCCACACGCACCGCTGGACGCAGGGGATAGCGGGCGTCGCTCGGCCCGTGCAGGGCGAGGTTGCGCAGCGTGTCCCGCGCATAGGCGAAGATGTGCTGCGCCATCACCTCGCTCGTCGGGTCGACGTGATCAAAGCGCACGATGCGGTCCCCATACGCGGTCTGGAGGTGCGCTGCCTGCGGGTCCTCGGAATTGATCGCCATGCTGTGGTCGAAGCGGTCGAGGAAGGGAGCAAGCGCCTGCTTGATCGCCTTGAAGTCGACCACCATGTCCCGGTCGTCGAGCGTATCGGCGACGAGAACGATCTCGACGGTGCGGCTGTGCCCGTGCGGGAAGCGGCAGGCACCGGGGTGCTTGGAGAGCATATGGCCGCTCTCCACGACGAAGCTCTTGGCAATGCGGTAGGGCATGGCGGTCCCCGCAATGACGCCGGGCCGCCGGGGCCGGGGCAAGGACGAACGTCGGCCGCCGGTTCCCTACACGGCTTGGGCGTGCCGGCGGGCCGTCGTCTGAAAGGTGGGGTCGAAGCGCGACGCCACGACCCGCAGGAGCGGGGCGCCGCGCGGGGTGACGCGCAGGCCCGCAGCGTCGCGCGCCACGATGCCGTCCGCTTCGAGGTCGGCGAGCGAGTCGAGCTCGGCCGCGTAGCGCCCGGGCACATCCACGCCCAGCCGGCGGCCGAGGTCGGCGAAGTCGAGACGGCGCCGGCACATGATGTCCATGACCAGCTCGCGCCGGTGCTGGTCCTCCGGGGTGAGCCAGAGGCCGCGCTCGACCGGCAACTGACTGGCGTCGAGGGCGGCGTGCCAGGCGCCGAGGGTCTTGTGGTTCTGGCGGTACGAATTCGCGGTCTGCGAGATCGATGAGACGCCGAAGCCGTAGAGTGATGCGCCGGCGCGGGTGGTGTAGCCTTGGAAGTTTCGGTGCAGGGTGCCGTCGTGGAGGGCGACGGCGAGCTCGTCATCGGGCCGCGCAAAGTGATCGAGACCGACGTCAAGGTAGCCGGCGGCGGTGAGCCGCTCGTGCGCGAGCGCGAACATGGCGAGCTTGTCCTCAGGCTCCGGCAGTTGGGCGCGTTGTTCGAAGATGCGTTGCGCGGGCTTCATCCAAGGGACGTGCGCGTAGCTGAAGACCGAGAGACGCTCGGGTGCGAGCGCGAGGACGTCATCCAGCGTGCGCGCGAAGGTTTCCGTGGTCTGCAGCGGCAAGCCGTGGATGAGATCGAGGTTGATCGAGGTGACCCCCGCGGCGCGGAGCCAGTCCACGGCTTGATGGTTCTGCGCGTGCGGTTGGAGGCGGTTGATCGCGCGCTGGACGGCCGCGTCGGTGTCCTGCACACCGAGCGAAGCGCGGTTCAGCCCCATCTCCCGCAGGGCGGCGACGTGCTCTTGGCGGAGGCGCCGCGGGTCGACTTCGACGCTGATTTCGGCGTCCTTGGCGAAGACGAAGCGCTCGCGCAGGAGGCGGGTCAGCCGTCGCAGTTGCTCCGGCGTGAGAAATGTCGGGGTGCCGCCGCCGAGGTGCAGCTGCACGACCGAGCGGCCCGGACGCATGCGCGCGACGGTCAGGTCGAGTTCGCGGGTGAGGAGGTCGAGGTAGCCGTCGGCCGCGCCGTGGCGGCGGGTGATGACGGTGTTGCAGCCGCAGTACCAGCAGAGCGATTCGCAGAACGGAAGATGGACGTAGAGGGAGATTGGACCGGCCTCCAGGGTATTGTCCTCGGCGAGCCGGGCGTTCAGATCGAGTGCCGCGAGGTCGGCGTGGAACTGCGTGGCCGGGGGGTAGGACGTGTACCGGGGTGCGGGACCCGCGTAGCGGCGGATCAGGTCGAGGTCGAGCGGCGCGACCGTCGCGCGTGCGGGAGCCGTTCCCGAAAGCGGGTCTAGATCTTGTGGGGAGATCATGCCCCAGTATGCCCATCCCCCGCGCGCGATGCTCCGCATCCGTTGACGAGGAGCGGGCGTTTCTTGCCGACGGGGAGCGCGTCGGGAGGGGGGGACCTAGGCGTAGCAGCCGACGGCACTGGACCCGCCGTCGATGCCCAAAGTCTGCCCGGTGAGAGAACGAATCGGCTCCGAGAGAAAAAGACAGGTGGCGGCGATCTCCTCCGGTGTGATCATCTGGCGGGTGGGAATGGTTTGAGCGCGCTTGACCGGATCCCCGCCGGCGGCGCGGAATCCCTCCGTATCAAGCGGGCCTGGAGCGATGGCGTTGACGCGGATTCCGGTCGAGGCGAATTCAACTGCGGTGGCGCGGGTGAGGGCGATGACTGCCGCCTTGGCGGTGGCGTAGGCCGAGTGCCCACGCGGTGCCATCAGCCCGGCGAGCGATGCGATATTGATGATTGATCCGCCGGGGCGCCGGAGCGCGCGAAGCGCGGCGCGCGTTCCGTGGACGGTGCCCCAGAAATTGACGGCGAACATATCCTCCCAGAGGGCGTTGTCGACGTCGTGAAACGGCACGGGCTTACCGAATCCGGCGTTATTGATCCAGACATCGATGTGAGGGCACTCGGATTGAATCGTGGCGACGGCCTGATCGAGTTGCTCGCGACTCCGGACGTCGGCTTGGAGGTGCTGGATCGACGAGGGTAATCCCGTGCCTGCCGATCCTTGCCTTGAGAGGATCCAGACCCGGTCGCCCCGCGACGCGAAGGCCTCCGCGACCACTCGCCCGAGGCCCTTGGTTCCTCCGGTGATGACTACAATGCGCGGCTCAGACATAATCTATGACCTCCCAGCGGTTGCTTTGTGCGCTCCGGTAGACGGCGTCCGCTACCTGCATATCCCAGAGACCCTCGATCGCTTCGACCGTTGGCTGCAGGTCGGAGCGGATCGCCTCGGCGAAGGCGCGATGCTGGTTGTGGGGATTTTCCGGATCGTCGAGTTTGGGAGGGGTCACTCGCTCGAACGTCTGCCAGGAGCCGGGTTTCTCGTACTTGAAGTAGGATGTCTCCCACTCGCTCGTGCCGTGGATGCGGAGAAGCTCGTTGTCGAGGTAGACCAAGGAACCGTGGGTTCCATAGATTGCCAAATGCTCGCCTTGTGAGTTCCACGCCACGCTCAGTTGCACGAGGCCACCGTTGCTCAGTTCGCCCTGGAACTGGCAGATGTCCTCGCCCTCGATCCGGCCGCAGTGGAGGTTGGCCGTCTGCGCGAGAACCCGGGTGATGCGTAGGCCCAAGAGCCACCGGATAAAGTGGATGTAGTGCACCCCGAGCATAATGAAAGCCCCGCCGCCCGTCTTCTCGCGGGAGAAGCGCCAGAGCTGCGCTGGCTGCTGGCTCCACACGAGTCCGCCCGTGTGGCCGAGCCGCATGCTCACTTGCGCGATCTGACCCAGCGGCGACTGCCGGGCGAACGCCGCCCGCAGTTCCCACCACAGCCCGAAGTCGAGCATCGACATGTAGAGCCCCATGGTGCGTCCGGAGGACCGTTGGGCCGCGTAGAGCGCCCGGGACTCGCCAAGCCAACGGGCCATCGGTTTCTGAAGCAGTACGTGCTTCCCGCTGCGGAGCAGCGCCGTGGCGTGCTCGACATGGAGGAAGTTCGGCGTGCTGACCATAGCATAGTCTGCCGCCGCCTCGACCGCATCGGAAACCCTCGAAGATGCGGTTTCGGCACCAAGGATCTTCGCCATCGCCTCGGCCGCTGCCAGATCGGCGTCGACGCACGCGACGATCTTGAGATTGGGGATGCTGCGGTAGACTGGCAGGTAGTTGCGGGAGAACCCGCCGCACCCGACGATGACTGCGCGCAAAGGACGTGGAGAGCTCATGCGAATTTCGGCCCCACCTAGATGCGCGGAGCACCTGAGGGTAGGTGATGTGGGCTCAATTTTATACGAATCAGCTTTGTCTTCAATGGAGGCATCAGGCATTTGTTTGCACATGTCGGCTTTTGTGACTTTCGCGGGACAGTCCTGGAACATCGCCCTTAGCCGCGTCTGCGGCCGAGTGCGGTTTCCACCGGACTGGCGGTCGGGTCCCAACTGGTGGCGAACGCTTAAGGACCACGATCTCTGGTTTGTATGGGCCGGACGGGGCGTCATGGAGATCGATGGTCGACCCTGTGAGTTGAGAGCGGGCACTTGTGTCTGGATGCAACCTGGGCGCAGCTACGTCACCACCCACGACCCCGCGCATCCTCTCGGCGTCAACTTTTTCCACTTTGGCTTGAATCGGGACCGCAGAGTTTCGGCGTCTTCGCCCACGCGTCCCGCGGCGATCGATCATTTCATCGTCCGTCACTTTGACTTCGCCGACACGCTCATGCGCCGGATCTTGAGGATTCGTGAAGAGCCTGAGGGACGGACCTCCGCAGATCAGCTCTTCGCTGCCCTGCTGCAGGAGATCGTACGTGACGCCCAACAAAGCCGACCGCTGGCCAGATCCGTGAGGAATGATCACAGCGAGCGAATGAGAGCGGTCGCAGCGCGCATTCGGGCAAACCCGGCAGCTGCCCCAACGATCGCTGTAATGGCTCGGGAGGCTGGCTACAGCATCAGTCACTTCTCGCGGACTTTCGCAGCCGTGAACGGCGAACGTCCTCAGGCGTTCGTGATCCGGTCGAGACTGGAATGTGCGCGGGAGCTGCTCGCGACAACTAGTATGACCATCAGTAGCATCGCGGAGGCCATCGGTATTCCGGAGGTATTCTATCTCTCCCGCTTGTTTAAGGCGCGGACCGGAGTTGCACCCTCTGAATACCGTCGCCGAGTCCAGGAACTTGGCGGCTGAAACCGTTTTCAGGGGCCAAGCCTAGCGCGAAGCCAGCGGCTCAAGTCCGCCGAAGAACACCGGCTGCCCCGGGTCCGCCACACGTCTTCCCACGGTCCAACCCGATGGCCGAGCAGGCAGATCGTGCGGGTCGAGGACCGACCCATTCTCAAGGAGAGCTTCCTGAAGCCGAACGATGGAAACATCGCGTAGCGCGCGCTTGCTCGATTGGGCGAGCGCGCAAAGCACGCCGGCGGCCTCGCCCATCATCATCGAAGTACCGTTCACTCGAGAAGAGCCGTGTGCCTTGACGGTGGTCGAGGCGCAGCGGCCGATTGCCAGCACGTTTTCCAACGAACGAGGCAAGAGCGCACGGAGTGGATAAGGATACGGAGCCTGCGGCGTCTCTTTGTGGGGATGAAAGCCGATTCGACCGTCCGACGGATGCACGTCCATCGGCCACGCCCCGAGGCCGATGGTGTCGGCGAAAGCTGGACGTTTCAGAATGTCCTCCTCCGTGAGTTGGTAATCGCCCAAGATCCTCCGCGTCTCCCGGCATCCGACGGAGGGTCCACTCTGGACAAAGTGGGCGTCCGCGAAGGTGGAGATGCGCGCGCGGAGGGTCTGAAAAATCCACCACGCATTCCGGCGCCCAGTCACCTCCGCGGCGGTAAGGTCATTCGGGTCGAGTGCGTCCCCGTAGAGCCGGGTGCAATTCATCGAAACCTCGCCCTCGCGGACGCGGAGGATCCAAGGACCTCCGAAGCGGGGCCCTTCTCCGGTCTTGTAGGCCTCCGTCAGAACGTCGTGACATGCCTTCTCGAGCTGCTTCCAGGTGAGGCCGGGGCGCAGACCAGCCAGCTGGAAATGCAGCGTCATGGGTTGGAGCGCAGTACCCTTCTCGAACGCCGCGCCGGCCTGTGCGCACAGATCTCCGTCACCCGAAGCGTCGATGAAATGATCCGCTTCCACGCGCCAGAAGCCGGACTTGCTGTGCAGAATAGCCGCGGAAACACGGTTGCCCTGAGTTTCCGTGTGAACGAGGCGCGTGTGGAAAAGGCAGCTGACACCTGTCTCCGTCAGCATTTCGTCGGCAATGAGCTTGAAGACCTCCGGGTCAAAGACCGGCGTCTCAGGAGGGTTGTCGGTCGGCCCCATCCCACCGAACGTTTGAATTCGGTTGAGCAGATCCACTGCTACGCCACCCACCGCCAGCTTCGTGAAGTCCGATTGCGCAAGCACACCATCGAGTACGTGCACCATCGAGTAGACGGTGAGACCGCCGCAGAATCCCTGTTGCTCAACCAGCAGGACCTTCAGTTTGCGGCGAGCGGCTGAGATGGCCGCAGCAAGCCCGGCCGTGCCGCCGCCGACAACTAGGACGCCGGTGCGGAGGTGACGACTGATCGAGAGGTTCATGTTGTGCTTTTGGGCAGAGGTTTCTCCGCGCGGGGCATGAGGAAGAGTCGGCGCGATGGCTCGGGACTAGTGTTGTGCCGACATGGCTGAAGTCGGCGCACGAAGAACCGGCCAAAGCATTACCAGGAGCAGCACCAGCGACAAAGGATGCAGGACCGCCGAGAGCACGAACGCCGAGGCATATCCGAAGAGCCCGATCGAAAGGCCGAGAACCTGGGCGAAAACGATGCCGCCCACGCTGCCGGCGGTCCCTAGGAGGCCCATTACACTCGCCGTCTCACTGGGGGGCGTCAAATCCGGCACCAGGGTAGCCATGTTCGTGGACCATGCCTGACAGAGGAAGGCCACGACGCAGATGACACCCATCGCGACCGCGGTTGACTCGATGAACCCAACTGCGGCCCCCAAGGGAGCGACTGCGGCGATGCCGCAGAGCACCGCGACTCGAGCCCGCGGCGCCCGCCAACCGCGCTTGATCAAGCGGTCGGAGATCAATCCACCAAAGACTGCGCCGAGGTCCGCAAACAGAAACGGAATCCACGCGTAGAGCCCGATCTCGAGCAGGCTGAGATGCCGCACCCGCTGCAAGTAGTCAGGGAGCCAGAAGAGATAGAGATACCACACGGGGTCAGCGGCGACTCTCCCGAGTACCAGCGCCCAGACGTTCCGATCCTTCAGCAGAGCGCGCCATGGACGTCGATGGGCGCTCTCCTGCCGCGACTGCAGGGCGGCCGCATCCGCCGAAGTCATCCCAGTCGTTTGCGGATCCCGATAGAGTGCTAGCCAGAGCGGAAGCCACACCACGAGTCCGACAATTCCGGGAATCACGAATGCCATCCGCCAGCCCCAGTGAGTTGCCATCCAAGCTACCAATGGCGCCGCGATGATCGCGCCCACCGAAGACCCAGAGGAAAAAATACCGATGGCTGTTCCGCGAAGTCGGCTCGGGAACCATTCACCGCACGCTTTCATGCCGGCGGGAAAGATTCCGGGCTCGCCGATTCCCAGCGCGAACCGAAAGGCAGCCAAGCTGAGCGGGCCGCGCGCCAGACCGGTGAGCGCTGCGGCGATCGACCACCAAATGACGCAGGCTGCGGCGCCGATCTTCACTCCGACGGTATCGATCAGGCGTCCCGAGACCGAGTACATGACGGCGTACGAAACCAGGAACGCGGAGACACAGTTCGCGTAGTCCTGATCGGTCAAGTTCAACTCAGTTCGGAGAGTCGTGCTGAGAATCGAGAGGGTCTGGCGATCAACGTAGTTGATGACCGTGGCGAAGAAGAGAAGCGCGACGATCCACCATCGTCGGCGGCGATAATCCGGAGGGGAGGTCATCGGCTTAGGCCGCGGTGAGCGGCGACGGTTGGAGCCTTGCGCCTTGGGCAGTCAGGACCTCCCGGAGTTGCCCGGTGTCCACCTCCCGCGCAGGGACCTTGTTGCGGACTGCGATGGCTGCCGCCACCCCTGCTGCCTGACCCGTGGCGAGAGATGTGCCCGGCACTCGGGTGGAACCGTGTGCCCGGTGGGTGGTTGAGATCGGTTTCCCCGCCACCAAGAGGCCGTTGATGCGGACGGGGACGAGGCATCGGTAGGGGATCTCGTACGGTGAAGGCGGGTTGTCTTTGTGGGGGTGGACACCCACGTACCCGTCGGTGGGGTGAATGTCGATCGGCCATGCTCCGACGGCGATCGCATCGGGGAACGCACGCCTGCTTTGAATGTCCTCCTCCGTCAGGGTGTAGACTCCGACGAGTTTTCGACTCTCTCGGATGTGAAGCTGGGATGCGCCGGCGAGAATGTAGCTGTCTCGGAGTTCCGGCACGCGGCTCCGCAGGACTTTCCACAGAGTGAGCATCTGCAGGCGGCCCTGCGCCTCGGCACGCGAAACCTGTGCAGGATCGACCGGGCTGCCGTAGACGCGCGTTACGTTCAGGGAGATCTCACTGTCGTGAAGGCGAATGATCCATGGGCCCCCAAAGACGCCGATTTCGCCTTCGGAGTGGGCTGCCTGCAGCGCGCGCCCGAGGCGCTCCTCCCACGACGACCACGAGATTCCCCTCGGGACGTTACCCAGTCGGAAGTGATAGGTCATCGCCTGGAGGTCCCGATCGAGATTCCAGTCCGCGCCCGCGTGATGCGCGACCTCCGCATCACCCGTGCAGTCGATGACCACACCTGCGGAGATGCAGGCTCTTCCGTCGCGAAGCGCCACCTCTACCCCCGTCACGGTGTCTCCCACCATCGTCACACCGCAGACCAGCGCGTGAAACAGCACGGTTACTCCGGCTCGTTCGAGTAGCTGATCCACCGCGACCTTGTAGACTTCCGGATGCAGCGTCAGGGCCTCACCGGGATTGTCGCCCGTGGCCGCACCTCCGAGAGCCACGGTTTCCCGGATTAGTTCTGAGGCAAATCCTCCCACGACCTCGACCCCATGGTCTTGGCAGCTCTTGATCGCGTCCAACGTGTGAATCATCGCCGCGGTCACAATCCCCCCCCCGAAACCGTGCCTTTCAAGAAGAAGCACGGTGGCGCCTGCTCGCGCGGCTGAGCACGCGGCGGCGATGCCTGCGCTGCCGGCGCCGCAAACAACGACGTCAAATGAACTGTGATTGAGAGAACTGATTCTCATGCGGTTACGGTTGAGGCGAGGTGATTGAGATCTCGGGCGAGAGGCTCTGCCGATTTCCGGCCCAGTCTTCGGAAACCACCCGATAGTAGTAGGTCTTGCCGGGCGTCATCCGGTCGTCGAGGTATACTTGCAGGAAGTGATTGGGGTTAGGCTGGAGGCTGACGAGGGGTGCGGCCGCCCCGATCTCAAACGCAGGGGTCTCGCTGCGGTAAACACGATGCACCGCGAGATCAGGTTCATCGCTGCGTCGCCAGTAGATGAAGGCCGACGTCGGCGACCGGCGGATGCCTCCAAGCTCCTCTACCGGACGCGGCGGCGTGTGGTTCATGGCGGATGTGGTCACCGCTTGGACCTCTGACATGGGGCCCTGACGATTGCCGGGGCTCACCTCAGCGATCTGATAATTGTAGGTGGTCCGGGGATTCAGACCGCGGTCCGTGAAGCGTGAACCGGTCATCCGACCCACGAGTGTATAGTCGGTCGGAGGAGCATCAGGGTCATCGGAGCGGTAGATGTTGTAGACTGCTTCCGGCCGCCCCCGCGCCGCCAACTGCACTTCGCTGTCGCTGAGGACCGCCGTCGAGAGTCCAGCCGCTGCCGTTGGTGTCGGACCGGCAAGCAGCCGCAGGGTGACGATTCCAAACGGCCGAATGGGAACGGACAGCTTGCCATCGCGCACCGTGATCGGCGCCAAGTCATCCTCGACGATGGAGCACAGCCGTGCGGAGTCGATGCCCAGTGCCGAGACGTCCGCAGTTACCTGGGTTGCCTGACCTTCGGTTTCGACGAGACGGGCGATCCAGCCTCCGGAAGGCTGGGCGCCGGCTTTAAGCACCGTCAGCTGGACGTTCTTCGCGTCGAGCGAGAGGAAACCCTGAGCTGGCTTCGTCCATGCGCCCTTTTGCCCCGAGGGAAGGGGAATGGCTGCCAGAGGCGTGGCCACGGCCCAGCCGAAGGCGGTGGTATCGCCGGCGTTCCAGTCCCCGCGGTGCGAGGTGATCGAGTAGCCGAAGGACGCCCGGCAGTCTTCCGCATTCAGAGTGATGAGGCCTGCCATGCGATCGGACCACGCGTAGCTGAAGAGCCACGAGCCCTTGGGCTGATAATCGTTCGAAAGCTGGTTGTATCTGATTTCGCCGAAGTGAAAGTTGGCCGCATTCCACGGGGCGACGGTGATGCCGAAGTCCCGGTTGCTAATGTCGACCCATCGATTGGCGTGGAGATAGTCATGGGATCCCCATCTCAACTGATCGAGATAGGGTCGAACGACGCCCCCTGGGTACTCCACCCGGAACTGCCCTCCGTCCACCTTCCATGGGAACGCGTAGAACAGGTTGTTCCGGTAGCGCTCTTGATGGTCGACCGACAGCACCTTCGCATGCTCCAACTCGTTCACCACATCGATGCGTTTCCGCTCCGCGTATACGGTCACAGTCTGGCGGATCTTCGCTCCGGTGTGCGGATCGTCGATCCAGACCGAGTAGCTCGCCTGCACCTCACCGACCTGCGTGGCATGGCGTGTGGGCTTGGCGATGAGGGTCTCCGTCACTTCCTTAGACTCCCGGTCGGCGGCCCTGACGTAGACCAGCTGGTTCGCTTGGTAGGGCGAGCTTTGATCGACCAGTTCGCGATCCAACTCGCGGTCGAGGATGCTGCGAATTGCCCCGGTCGCGGGGTCGAACCGGATGCGGTAGTGGGGGCTTGTGAGACTGTCAGCATCGGCCGCGAGCACCGACGGGGGGGCACCGGCTTGACGAGGAGAGGCCGGAGTCGATGCTCGATTGACCCGATACAGCTTGTACCCCAGAGCCGGTACATCCTTGGCCACAAACGCTGATCCTCCAGCGGGCAGGATCTCGGCCGGAATGCGAACGCCGGTCTGCAAATCGATCACTGATTCGAGGCGATCAGGCGAGCGCACAAGGTCGGATCGCACGTGGGCGAGGGCGTTGAAGACCGCGATATGCTCACCCTCACCCGTGGCGATTTGGCGGGCCATTGCCATGCTCGCCTGACCGAACAGGCCCTGAGTGATGTCGAGGATACGGCGGCCCTCGTGTCGTTTCACCCAGTTCGCGTTGAACAGCTGTGCATCGGTGACCTTGGGAAGGGTCGGCCAGCAGTGCTCATCGAAGTCGAACATTCGGGTATAGGTGCGCTCGATGAGCGAAGGGTTGAGCAGCGTCTGGGGAGTCTGGGCTCCCGCCAAGACAGCAAGGCTTTCCGCGGCGGGCAAAAGGCGGGATGCCTCGCGCTTCCAGCCCTGCGACTCCGGGTCGATGCTGGAGTAGTCGGCCGAGTAGTTGTTCAGATCGCCTCGGAGTTGCGGGAGGCTATCCCCGTAGCGGCTTTCGATATAGGAGAAGAAGGTATCCGGACTGGCGACCGAGATCTCCGGATAGGCATAGCGCTCGCGCCACAGAGGCAAGACCCGGTTGTCAAAACGCGGCGTATCGTGATCCACGTATTCCGGGGTGATCAGGGCATCGTAGGGATATTCGCCGAGCGCACCGTTCTCCACCTCCTGAAGATGCTTCGAGACCTGCGTCGTCGCGAGGTCCACCAGCGCCCGGTAGGTGCCGGTCTGTCCCCACCAGAATCCCATCGCATAGTGGGAGCGCCACGTGAAGAGGACCCGGCTCGTGCCGTCGGGACCGATCCACCAGAAGATCGGTGGAAGCTTCGTCGTGGCGTAATCGTTTCGGCTTCCCGTACGCCAGGACTGGCCCCATCGGGCCACATACTTGAAGCCGGAGTCGGCGAGGACTTGGACCCCGGACCACGAGAGGCTCGGGTTGTCGACGATCATGAAGGTGCGGATGTCCAGTCCGAAGCGATCCTTGGTCTCGCGGCGGGCCGGGTAGGTCATTCGGGCAAGTTGCTCGTAGTCCATCCAGTGGGAATGCACGCCGCTGGGGGCGCCCATCATGCTCATGTGGCCGGGTTTGAGATCCTGCTCGACCAAACGGCGCCAGGCGCGCTCCCCTCGCTCCTCGATGTAGTTCCGTTGAAAGAGGATGGACTCGAGGGTGTAGTGGTAGGCTGAACTCCGCGCCGGTGGAGGCACGCTGCCGACCGGCTTTGGCTGAGAGTCTCCCGGACGGGGCTTTCGGTTGTAAAGCACGTCGGCGGTCGCTTCGATTCCGCCGAGCACGGACTTCGGGGAGCTCAGCTCGTGACCCAGATCAATGAAGTTCGCGATCTCGTGCTGCTTCTTGAAGATGAAGTTTTCGTACCCGATGTCCTCGTGAGACGACTTGACGATGAAGACCTTCCACTTGCGCTGGGGCTTCCAGACCTGAGTATGGAGGATCGGTGCACGGCCTTCCACCCGGATTGCGACCCGCACTTCGGCGGGAGCAGCGATGTCGGGAACCAAGACGTCGTAGCCCTGCTGGTGGGGAGCAAGAGACAGCCGCTGCGGCGGGCTGGCCGCGCCTCCTGCCACCGATATTTCCACGTCTGCTGCGATGGGCTGGTCGCTGTCGTTGCGTACGACCAAGCGAGCCACCTGGGCGAGCGGCTCCCGCTTCGGAAAGAGAACGGTGGGCTCAAGAGCGACGAAGTGCAGGGGTGCGGGAGCGGTGCCGGCGATCGTCGTTGCGGTCAGCAACGCGAGGCCGAAGGAGAGCCGGAGCGCTGAAAGGATGGATGGGGTGCTTTGCATTAGTATATTCGGGCGCGCGTGAGCGTAGCGGCATGTAGCTGTTTTTGTGTTGCGGTCCGCGCAGTCATGATGGCTCCGCGTGACGTCGGAGTTTCGTTCTGCGGTCTGCCGCCAATTCAGTGGACGCGTTCCGCGATCCTCCGGAGGCCTTCCCAAGCGCGGAAACCGGGCTGGACTCCGTCGTTCCATGTTCGGTCGGCACGGCTGGCCGGACCGCAGCGCGAAGGAGCATGGACAGGTCATCGGGGCGGTGCGCGGGGGAGGACATCACTCGATTACGCCAGGATTCCGCGGACGATCTCGCCGTGCACGTCGGTGAGGCGGTAGTCGCGTCCCTGATGGCGATAGGTCAGCCGTGTGTGGTCGAGCCCGAGCAACCGGAGCGCGGTCGCGTTCATATCGTGGATGTGAACGGGATCGCGGGTGATGTTGTAGCTGAAGTCATCCGTCTCTCCGTGGACATGGCCCCGCTTAACGCCTCCACCGGCCATCCACACCGTGAAGGCACGGGGGTGGTGATCCCGGCCGTAGTTGTCGGCCGTGAGCGTTCCCTGCGAGTATGCCGTCCGCCCGAACTCGCCGCCCCAGATGACCAACGTGTCTTCGAGCAAACCGCGCTCCCGAAGGTCCATGATCAGCGCTGCCGTGGGCTGGTCGGTGTCATAGCACTGGCTTCGGATGTCCCGGGGAAGGTTCCCATGCTGGTCCCATCCGCGATGGTACAGTTGGATGAAGCGTACGCCGCGCTCGGCAAGCCGGCGGGCAAGGATGCAGTTCGCCGCGTAGGTTCCGGGCTTGCGTGACTCGGGCCCGTACCGTTCGAAGGTCGTCGGCAACTCCCGGGAAAGGTCGGCGAGCTCGGGAACGCTGGTCTGAAGCCGGAAAGCCATTTCGAACTGGTCGATCCGCGCCTGGGTCTCTGGATCCTGGTAGTCTGCGAGGGTGCCGCGGTTAAGTTCGGCGAGATCATCGAGCATCGCCCGGCGGCGCTCGCTGGTGATTCCCGGCGGATTGCCGAGGAAGAGCACGGGATCACGGGTGGGGGTGAACCGGACGCCCTGATACTTCGCGGGCAGAAAGCCTGCTCCCCACATTCTCTCGTG
Organism: Opitutaceae bacterium; assembly: GCA_040382075.1. GTDB lineage: Bacteria > Verrucomicrobiota > Verrucomicrobiia > Opitutales > Opitutaceae > UBA6669. The sequence goes on along the minus strand of JBEIGD010000020.1, from coordinate 34,886 downwards.
CAATGGCTGTGAATTGACCTTGCCCGTCGGCAGGGAAACCATCGCGACGAACGCCGGCAGGTTCGCGTTGTCCGAGCCCAGTCCGTAGGCCACCCAAGCGCCGAACGAGGGGCGTCCGCCGATCTGGAACCCGGTTTGCAGCATCGTCATGCCCGGATCGTGATTGATCGCCTCCGTGTGCATGGATCGAATCACGCATAGCTCGTCCGCGACCTTCGCGGTGTGGGGCAACAAGTCGCTCATCCAGAGTCCGCTTTTGCCATGCTGGGAGAACCGGAAGATCGACGGGGCGATGGGAAACCTGGTCTGATTGGCCGTCATTCCCGTGAGGCGTTGGCTGCCGCGTACGGAGTCGGGCAGATCGCGGTCGTACCACGAGGCTAACTGCGGCTTGTGGTCGAAGAGATCCAGCTGTGAGGGAGCGCCCGACTGAGTCAGCCAGATCACGCGTTTCGCCTTTGGCGCGAAGTGAAGGCCCGTCGCACCCGAGGGTGTTCCGAAGAGGGTGGTGGGATTGAGCAGGGAGGCGAGGGCCGCCGTTCCTACTCCGACTCCGGATCGTGCGATGAACTGCCGCCGGGTCAGATGGTGAAGACGTTCGTCAATCGGGTGCATGGCGAATCACTGCTTGGTCAGGAGTTCATCGGTGCAGAGCAGAGTGCTTGCGACCATGGTGTAGGCGGCCAACTCCGACGCGCTGGGGTGAGCGGGTGACCGCCTCTCGCCGACACCTAATAGTGACTCTGCGGCCGTAGGATCGGCGGTGAAGGCAGCCTGGGCCCGTTCCAATGCTGCGCGGAGGCGGGCTATTTCCGGCGACCGGGCCGGTCGAGCCAGCAGGAGCCGAAACGCAAAGTCGATTCTGGACTCCATCGTTTCACCGCCTTCGTGGAGCATGCGCCATGCGATGAATCGCGCTGCTTCCACGTAGGTGGGGTCGTTCATGAGGTTCAGGGCCTGTCCGGCGGTGTTGGTCCGGGTGCGCTTGACGCTGCACACTTCCCGGAACGGAACGTCGAAGGCGAGCATCGCAGGATGCGGCACCGAACGCTTCCAGTACGTGTAGAGCGCGCGGCGGTGTAGGTCATCGCCGGCCCCCTGCACGTACGTCTTCACGGTGTCCTCGCTTGTCGGGGCGACCCCTTCGTACAGGCCCGGCGGGTGATAGGGGCGCACGGAAGGGCCGCCCACTTTCGGGACCAAGAGCCCGCTGGCGGCGAGCGCTTGGTCTCGCACGAATTCCCCCATGAGTCGAAAGCGTGGACCGCGGGCAAGTAGCCGGTTCTCCGGATCGGCTTCAAGGAGTTTGGGCGTGAGTCGCGACTGCTGCCGGTAGGTGGCGCTGGTCACCAGCATGCGCATGAAGGCCTTGATGTCCCATCCGTTGCGCACGAACTCATCCGCTAGCCAATCGAGGAGCTCAGGGTGCGACGGTGGTGAGCCCTGCGAGCCGAAGTCTTCGCTCGTCGACACCAGACCCACTCCGAAGACGGCCTGCCAAAGGCGGTTGACGGTGACGCGTGCGGTGAGCGGATTTGTTGGATCGACTAGCCAGCGAGCGAGGCCGAGGCGATTGTGCGGTGCGCCCTCTGGCAGCGGTGGCAAGATCGCTGGCGTAGCCGCGCTCACGCGGGAGCCCGGTTTATCGTAGGCTCCACGGATCAGAATGAACGTTTCCCGCGGCTGATCCATCTCCTGCATCACCATAGCTGTGGAGTACTCCCGGCGGGTCGCTTCGATCTGCCGATGCAGATTAGCGACCTCATCTTCCAGCCTGCGACCGGTCGCGAGTGTGCTTGTGAAGCGTGTTCGGAGCGCGCTTTCCTCCGCCTGCGTGCGCTCATGCTCCGCACGGGCTGCCGCCAGCCTTAGGGCGGAAGATACGAGCAGGTCCGGGTCGGCGGCGGTTGTCTCAAATGTCCAGCGCGTCGGGCTGGATGCTCCGTAGGAGAAGATGCTGAAGGCGAGTTCGAGGTGCGGATCTGCCCCTGCTTCGATTGGCTCAGCGAGTTCAAACGTGAGCCGGACGGGAGTGCCCGGCTCGACGCGAAGGGGCACGCGTGTCTCAAGGCTGTGGTCGTTGGCTAGCAGCGTTACGTCCCGGGGCAGCGAGTCCGACTCAGTGACCGGCCGAAGCGCGACCTCGCGCATCGCGTTGCCGCTCCCAATTCGCACCCGCAGATCGGTGAGGTTGAACGCGCCGCCAATGTCCGTGGCCGCGCACGTGATACGCAGCGCGGTGAGCCGTCCGGCGGGCACCGCGGTGCGCACTGTCGTCTCCAGCCGCGTGTTATTGAGGTACTCAAGGTGGACTTGTCCGGAGTCCGGAATGATCCGAGGACTTGGGTCCTCCGCATCGGCCGAGATCGGACGGAGCGTTTGCCATGGGAGTGCCTCGTTCCTCAACCGCTGCACCCACGCGCGGAGATCCGCCTCGGACCCGCTGTCGAGACGGCTGAGAGCGGCCTTGCGCTCTTCTAGTGTTTCCTTCAACGACGCCACCTGCGCGTCGATCTCGGCTGATGGCAGAACGACATAGGGTGGACTATTGAAGCGGAAGTCGTTCTGCCGAATCGACTTTCCGAGCTCCGGGACCGTGTGGAAGAACGCCTTGAGGCTGTAGAAATCTTTCTGGGTGAAGGGGTCGTATTTGTGGTCGTGGCAGCGATTGCAGGCGAAAGTCTGGCCAAGCCAAACGGCCGCCGTGGTTTCAACCCGGTCGGCCGCATACTCCGCGAGGAATTCCTCGGGAATGATGCCGCCTTCCTCATTGATCATGTGGTTGCGGTTGAAGCCCGTCGCGATTCGCTGCCCCAGAGTGGCATTGGGCAGGAGGTCGCCGGCGATTTGCTCGATTGTGAACTGGTCGAAGGGAAGGTTTCGGTTGAAAGCCGAGATCACCCAGTCGCGCCACGCCCAAGCCTCCCGATCTCGGTCGACTTGGTATCCGTTGGTGTCGGCGTAGCGGGCGGCGTCCAGCCAGTCCACTGCCATCCGCTCGCCAAAGTGGGGTGAAGCCAGCAGTCGCTCAACGACTCGCTCGTAAGCATCAGGTGTGGGATCCGCGAGGAACGAGCCCTGCTCCGCGAGCGTCGGCGGGAGGCCGATGAGATCAAGGCTCAGCCGCCGCAGCAGCGTCGCTCGGTCTGCCTCCGGCGCGGGCTTGAGACCTTCGCGCTCCAGGCGGGCCAGGACGAAACGATCAAGTTCTCCTCTCGGCCATTCGGCTCGCTGCACGAGCGGCTGCGGTGTCCGTTGCACCGGTTGATAGGCCCAATGGGTCTCGTAGCTCGCCCCCTGTTCAATCCAACGCCTGACGGTCTCCTTTTGACTCTCGGTGAGCGTCTTGTGCGAGTCAGGAGGGGGCATCACTTCATCGTCTTCGGAACTAGTGATGCGGTGCCAGAGCTCGGAGTTGGCTGGGTCGCCGGGAACGATGGCTGAGAGGCCCTCGCGTTGTTCTGTGGCCCCCGCGAAGGTATCTAGGCGCAGCCGGGCCTTGCGGTGAGCAGCGTCGAAGCCATGGCACGCGAAGCAGTTATCTGATAGGATGGGGCGGATGTCGCGATTGAAGCGAATCACGTCGCCCAGAGACGTCGCTGGAGCGACCACCAACGTGGTCGCGACTAGTATCAGACGCTCGATCAGATGCATCGTGGCAAGCGCGCGCCGGCAGGAGGCCGGCGCGCGGCGTTCTACGCTTCCGGTCAGAAGCTCAGTCGCGTGCTGAGGTAGTAGGTCCTGCCTGCGGCCGGTCGGAAGGATTGGTCGAAGAAGAATCGATCCGTCACGTTGTCGACCCGCAGGGAGACGTCGGCCGTCGTACGTCCGAACTTGAGCGGGTAGCCGACGAGGATATCACCCGTCCGCACGCGATCTTCGTACACCGGGGCTGACCAACTCGGATGGACGTGAGTGTTCCCGACCAATCGGAAACCGAATCCGGCATAGGCCCCCTTCAAGGCTCCGCTGAGGAACGTGTACTTGTTCCAGAAGCTGAAGGTGTATTCCGGCGCGCCGTTGAGCCGCACTTGTTGCTGGCGTACGTCCTGCGCAACCAGCGTCCGGGCCTCCCAGATTCGGGAGTAACCCAGAACAACCTGGTAGTTCCGCACTGGCGTGTAGATCAGGTCAAACTCCGCTCCCGCGGACGCGGCGGCGCCTGCCACATTGTAGATCGGACTGATTCCGGTCGCGGCCTCCGAGGCAAAGTCCCGCAGCGCGACGTTGTTCTGCTCAATCTGGTACACCGATGAGGATCCGGAGATGCGCCCGTCAAGGAGCTCGATCTTTACGCCAAACTCCCGGTTGTTCTCCAGTGTCGGAGGGACGAGGGTTCCCCGGCCATCGACGATGTAGTTCGGTCGGAAGCTCTCTCCGTAGGTCGCAAACGCAGTGACTCCCGTGAGTCCGGGAATCCGCGTCAGTACACCGTACTGCGGGGTGAACTTCTTGGGCGTCAATCCACGCTGGGTAGCCGCGCTCTGCCTACCACCCACGAAGAGGTGGAGCCGCTCGTCGAACGCATCCATCTGGTCGACGACATAGTACGCTCGCTCGCGGGTGATCGTGTAGGCGGTCGCGCGATTGAATCCGTTGGGATTCGCCGCGAGGACGTTGCTCACGATCTTCTGGTCGGCACCCGTGCGGGGATTGTAGATCGCGCGCGTTCCGTTCATGATCAGGCTGCGGGTGCGGGTGTCCCGGTACTCGAAACCCGCGAGGGTGCGATGGTTAAGCCCTAAGGTGCGGAAGCGACCGACCAATTCATGAATGGTGTTGAAGAAGTGCGCGTTGCTCTCGCCCATTTGGGCCGGATCGGAAATCTTTATGTTACCGATGCCGGCAATCGGCCGGAAGGTTGATTGGCGAGCATACTCAAACTTCTCGCGGAAACCGTTGTAATAGCTACGCCAGTCGAGTCGGTCGGCGAGCTGGTACTTGGCCTCGACGAAGAACGAGTTGCGGTCACGGTTCTCGTAGGCTTGGGAGCCCTGAATGTTCGCACGAAAGCCACGCGGGTACATGAGCTCGTTGACGTTGACCACCTCCGTCGGTGTGTTGCTCGGATAGCCTGACCGAGCCAACCACGTTGCGGTGGTTTCGCCCTCTTGCGGGAAGCTCGCCGGGCGGGGCTGATTATTCGCGTCGTAGAGGCGCTGGGCCTCAAGTTGCCGGGCGAGGAAATCAGGATGCGTGAACGTGAGATGCTGCTCGGGGTAGCCGTCCCGCTGCACCTGCTCGAAGTTGAAGTTCAGGCTCAGCCGATCGGACGGCCGGTACTCAAGGGCGAAGTTGATGACGTCGTCACGAATGGAGTTCAGGTCCACCCAGCCGTTGCGGTCGAGCTTCGTGTAGCTGACCAAGTAAGCGAGGCGTCGGTCGATCAAAGGACCCGTATTGCGAAAGTGGGCGTAGAGGCGATCGAAGGAACCGTAGCCAAGGTCGAGGACCGTCGCGGAGTTAAAGCTTGGCCGCCGCGAGATGACATGTACCACGCCACCTGCACTTGCGCGTCCCTGAAGCACGGACACCGGTCCCTTGACGACCTCGATGCGCTCGGCGTTGTAGGTCATGAAGTCGCCGGTGCCTCCTCCATTGACCTCGGCACCATCCGTCTTGATGACCGATGAGAAACCGCGGCTGAAGACTTGCTGATAGTCGGTCGAAATTCCCGTCACAAATCGCAGCGCATCGCGCAGTTCGGTGAGGTTCTTGTCGCGCAGAAAATCCTCGGTAAGAATCGAGATGCTCAGGGGCGTATTCGCGAGCGCCTGTCCGGATCCGGTAGCGGTGGAGGAGTTGGTCGCGCGGTAGCCGTAGTCCTTCTTTGACTGCACTGAGAAAGGACTTAACCGGACGGTGTCTTCTGCTGACGAAGTGGAGGAAGCGGGGGGCGTGGCGGCTTGGCCGCTGAGGTTGGGGGAGAGCGCCAAAGCGAGCGCGGCTGCTAGGAGCACGCCTTGCCTGCTGGCCGAGGGGGATTTTTGCATATGGGGAGGGTAGGTTTGCGTCGACAGTATCGCAGGTCGCGCGGCGCCAGTGTTAGGAGGAAGGCGGGATTGGTTTCGTCATTTCCCTACCGTTTTCCGATGTCGGCTTTCACCCTGACGACCCCGCCAAACACTGAAGTGAGTGCAGAGCCAGTGGCACGCTCTAGTAGTTTTACGACTCGCAACTGGTAGTAATCCGACTCACATGACGAGACGTTTCGGATCCACCAAGCCCTCCGAGAACTTGGGATTGAAGGGCTTGATGTTGCTGTATTCGAAGGCGGAAAATGCCTTGGGCAGCGCGTCCTTTGACTGGACCGCGGCCCGGAATGCTTGGGGAGGCAAGCCGACGAATTTCCGGAACACTTTTCCAAAGTGACTCTGATCCGGAAAGCCGACCAGGTGACCGACCTCACCGACGGAAAAGCGGTCAGTCTGGAGCAGACGGCGCGCGTGATCGACGCGAACTCGGTGAAGGTACTCAAGAATGCCGAACCCGACGGTGCGCTTGAAGACGCGACTGAGGTAGTCGGCGTTGCACTTCTGCTGAGTCGCGAGGTCAGCAATGCGGATATCCTCGGCGTAGTGCCGGTTGATATGGCCGATGACCGTTCTCACCGAGGATGACATGGCTCCATTCCACGTCGAGAACTGCGCGCCGGGCCGGGTGCGGTATCTCCCGACCGGAATCCCGATGCTTTCGACGATGCACCCCACCAGATCGACGGTGAGATCGAGGCGTGCCCAGAGTTCGGGCAGCATCGAACCGTTCACCCGGGGTGCACGGTCGAGCGAATCCAGATACCCCGCCACCGCGAAACCATGGCGCCGACAAAATCTCTCGATCCGCCGCCGCGCCGCGTCCTCCGTGCCGGTCAATACGAAGGATCCGTAGTAAAAGACTCCTAGGACGGTATCCTGAAAAACGAGGGGCTTAACGAGATCCGTCAGGCCAAGATGGCATTGGCCGACGAAACCCTGCTTCCGCCGAATCGCGAGGCGATTCGCGGCCATCTTGTTCCGTACGCAGTGTTGGTGTGAATCGGGGTTCGCCTTTGCGAACATGCAAAAGCGACACGTGTGAATCCGGAGGTTGTACGGAAGGGCGAGTTGGGGGTTGTCGAGCGAAACTCCGGTAAGGTCCTCAAAACTCATCGTCACCGAAGGCGAGTCGGCCGTGCGCGCCATGAGTCGCGAGAGCAGCGAGTCCGATTCCTGACGCCCAGCGGCGGCCGACGGTGCAGTAGGTGTGGCCTCGTGCATCGGGTGACACTGCGAACGAAACCCTGTGCGTAATGGTTGCAAAAGGAATCGTGCAGAAGGTGGTCCAAAAGCGACTCAAGCGTAGTATTTTTGCTACCTAAGACTTGGTTGGCATCCTCGCTCCCTTTAGTTCGTTTCCGACTCGACGAGCCCGAGGCAGGTGGCGCTGCGGCAGCGATCGGAGCCCAGGCCGTCGCCGCCTCAGGTGCCGTACAGGCGGTCGCCGAAGTCGCCGAGACCGGGGAGGATGTACTTGCGGTCGTTGAGGCAGCGGTCGTGGGCCGCGGTGAAGACGGGGACTTCCGGATGCGCGGCGTGGAGGGTCGCGACGCCCTCCGGCGCGCTCACCACGCAGACCATGCGCAGGGACGTCGCTCCGTGCGACTTCAGCAGGGTCAGCGCCTGCGCGGCACTGCCGCCCGTGGCCAGCATGGGGTCGACGAGGACCACCGTGCGTCCGGCCAGCGGCGGGAGTTTGCAGTAGTAGCTGTGCGCCACCGCCGTCGTGTGGTCCCGCTCCAATCCAATGTAGCCGATGCTGACGTCCGGGAAAAGATCGAGGAAGGGCTGCACCAGGCCGAGGCCCGCCCGGAGGATGGGAACGACCACCAGCGGCTGCGCGAGGCGCAGCGCTGCGGCGTCTTCCAGCGGCGTCGTCACGGTCGCCCCCTGTGTCGGGAGGTCGCGCGTCGACTCCATCGCGAGCAGGAGGCCGAGTCGGTGCGCGAGGCCGCGGAATTCCGCCGACGGCGTGGCCTGGTCGCGGAGGCTGGCGACGAGGTGCGCGGCAAGCGGATGGCGGAGTGGGTGGAGCATGGGTGGGAGGCTTCGCGTGCGGGCGGGAAAACCGGGATCAGAGGAGGCCGCGCTCGACCTTACGCTCGAGCAGTTGCTCCAGTTCCTTGCGCAGCGCCTTCTCCTTGCCACGCAGCCCGGGCATGCGGGCAAGCCAATGATAGACCTCCTCCTGCAGGTGCCGCGGAAGCACGGGCTCCATGGCGGCCACTTTTTCGAGGGCGCGCACGACGGAGAGTGCGATGCGATCGCAGACGATGGAGGCCGTCGCGGAGGCGTGCTGTCCGGCGAGGTGCAACACTTCGTCGCGTGGTCGCAGTCGGCGGCGTTGCTTCTGCACGATCCGATAGTCGATCAGGCTCTCCATGTGCAGCGTCACCGTGCGCGGGTAGAAGCTCGCCATTAGGTTCCAGGGATCGCCGCGGCCCTGATCCCCCGCACCGCGAAGGTCGCTGCGCAGGATCACCGCCGGGATGTCGGCGAACTTCGCGAGCATGAATTCCACGACGGTCCCGCTGTCGAGTTCCGTGCCGTCAAAGTTGAACAGCGCTAGGTCGCACTCGAAGAGGGCGCGGATGTCCTGATCCCGGATGGTCTGCGGGTGCAGGCCGCGGAGTTCGAAGTCCTGCGGGAGACGACAGAGGAAGCGGCCATGCGACTTCTCGTAGATCGCCTCGGCGAGATAGGCGTTGCCAACGAGGTGCTTGATGCTGAACAGCTCGCTGCCGAAGTAGACCGAGAGACGCCGGGGTTTCTTTTTCATGCCGGAGGGAGGAACGAACGTCGGGAGGCTGCGCAAGGATGGCGCCCGGAGCAAGGCCCCGCTCGCACTTCGCCGGGCGGAGGCGCTCATCCGGGCTTTCCCGGAGGAAGGGACTTTTCCCTGGCGTTCAGGGCTGCAGGGTCAGGGTATGCCGCGTGGCCCCGGGCAGGAATGGCGTCGCTTCGCCGCGCACCCAGGCATCGTGACCCGCGCGGAAGTAGGGTGAGAGAGGATGGCCGCTCTGGCCGCCGGGCTGATGATAGATCCCGGCGCTTTCCTGTCCGGGTGCGACGATCATGCGCTGGCTCGCACCGTCGCTCGGGGTCTGGACGCGGGGCATGTCGGAGTCGCCCGGGAGACTTTGCGCCGGCAGGCGCAGTGTCTCGGCCACCCAGTCGGGCAGGAAGGAGGCAAAGGGGTGCTGCATGCGGAGGCGGTTGCGTTCGCCCCACGTGGCCTTCGCCAGCGGGATTTTCCGTCGGTCCATCTCCGTTACGACGTCGTCGGCGGCCGCGAGCATCAGGTGTTCCCAGGAAGGATACTCGGGGGCGAGGAGGTGCAGGGGCTTCTGGTCGAGCAGGGCTTCAAGCGGCAGTTCGTAGGGCAGGGAGCGGAAGTCGAAGCGCGGCGATGCTTCGACGCAGGGGGCGAAGATCGGCGTGAGCGCCTGGGTGGCGACGGCACTCCGCCACGCGCGGACCAAGCGGTAGCTGACGCTGTCGACGCGGGCGCGACCGTCCCACTCGTTCACGATTCGCCGGAGTTCGGCGCGCGAGGGATGGTTCGCGACCGCCGCCTCGTCGAGGCACGCGAGGAGCTTCTGCTGCCAGCGGTCGAGCCGGGTATTCCGGTCATCCAGCGCGATGGCCAGCAGATCAGCCGGCGCCACGGTGCGTCCGCTCGCTGCGTGGGCCGCCTGGAGTTCGCGCAGGCGATCGCGGATGCGGCCGGCGCGGGTGCCCTCGTCGTAGCCCTGCTCCCCGAGAAGATCGAGAGCGTCTGCTCCCACGACGCGTTGGTTCGCGGTCCAGAGGACGTCGCCCGGTTTCGCGATGATGACCGGGACGCGGTCGGCCGGGAGAAATCCCTTCCACCCGCGATCGCCGTAGGCCCAGGGAACGGGCAACCGGCCGTCGTGGCCGAAGCGTTCGGGCAGGCGGCCCGCGATCGTCCAGGCGAGCCGTCCGTCGCGGTCTGCAACGAGGAGGTTGAGCGGCGGAACGCCGGCCTCATGCGCCGCCGCGATCGCATCGTCCACCGACCGAGCGGTCTCGAGCGCGACCAAACGCAGGTTGACCGCGGCGGGATCATGGAAAGTCCAGCGGTACGCCAAAGGGTGACGCGTGGGGGATTCGCCGATGATCGGCCCCCAGCGGGTCCAGCGCGTGTCGAGGATGTCATCGGCGCCGCCTTTCACCCGGATGATCTGGCGTCGACGCTCGAAATCGACCGGGCGGCCCTCCACGAGGTACATGGCCTCCGGGAGCACGGCGTCTGGCTGCACGCGCACGAGATCGCCGGTGTCGGTGTAGCTGGCGGTGAAACCCCACGCGATCTGGCCGTTGCTACCGACCGCCATGGCGGGGGTGCCGGGGAAGGTCGCTCCGGTCAGATCATGAGCGACGCCAGCCGCATCCGTCCAACGGAAGCGGGCGCGGTACCACACGTTCGGGACGGAGAGTCCGAGGTGCATGTCGTTCTCGAGCAGGGCGGCTCCGCCCGCGAGCGCGCCTTCGACGCCGAAGCTGTTGGATCCGGGCTTGCTCTCGCGGTGACCGTCCGTCGTGAACCCGAAGAGGACCGTGGCTTCCGGCTGGCGGTGCTGGGCCGTCGGAGTGTCGGAAGCGGTGGCAGCGGGCGCCGCAGAGCGGAGATTCAGCGCGCGTTCGCTGGGAATGGGCGCAAGCGGCGCGGTCGTGCCGTCGAGCGCGGCGTCCTCGGGTCCGATGCGCGGGGCGAAGAAGGCGAGGGCGCTGGCGCCGAGGGTTTCGCGGACCGTGACGAGTGCCTGCTCGAACTTGCCCGAGTGATCCTGGAGATCGAGCGCCATGGAGTAGATGCAGAGGATCGTGTCCTCCGGTCGCCACGCGACGGGCGGAAGACGCAGTAGTTCGTATTCCCAAGGCCGCGGCGCGCTGCCGAGCGCGTGGTTCACGCCTTCGGCATAGGCGGTGAGGAGGGTGCGCTCCGACTCCGGGAGGGCTGCGACGACGCGCCCCGCGAGGGAGCGGAACTCGTGCAGGCGGGCCCGACGGTCGAGGGGCAGGGCCGCCGCGCCGAAGAGTTCGGCGAGCTCACCCGCCGAGCGGCGCCGCAGCAGATCCATCTGAAAGAAACGATCCTGCGCGTGGACGAATCCGGTCGCCCGAGCGAGGTCCTCGCGGTTGCCCGCGGTGAGGGTGGGGATGCCCAACGCATCGCGTTCGACGGTCACCGCGGCTCTCAGTCCGGGCAGCGATCGGGCGCCGTCCAACTGCGGGAGGCTCCGCTCCAGCCGCTTCCACCCCCAGGCGAGCGCGGCGAGCAGGACGATGGCCAGGACGCTCGCACCCATGCCGCCGAAACGGAGGAAACGAGACCAACGGGAAGCGTCAGACATGGGCAAGAGAGCGCGAAACGAGGTCGTGAAGGCAATCTCGAGTCTTCAATCCGAGCCAGCGATCACCGCCGTGTCGCCGAGGCCCTCAGGGCCCATCGAGAGGTAGCCGCCGTCGACCATCAGGGTCGTGCCGGTGATGAAGGACGCATCGTCGCTGAGGAGGAAGAGCGTGGGCCGCGCGACCTCGATGGCGTGTCCCATGCGACGGAGCATGTGGTAGCGGCCCCAGATCGGATCCCACTTGGCGCGCCCGCCGCCGTCCAGGTTGGCCGCCTTGTCTGTCTCGTTGGTCCAGATCCAGCCGGGGTCGACGCTGTTCACGCGGATGTGGTCTGGTGCGAGGTCGAGGGCTTGGCAGCGGGTGAGTTGGGTGCACGCGCCCTTCGCCGCGTTGTACGTCCAGCGGTTCGCTTGCGCGACGTGCGCGGAGATGCTCGAGATGTTCACGATCGCGCCGCCGCCGACCTTGCGCTGGTGCGGTACGACGTGCTGCACCATGCGCGCATAGGCGAGCGGCCCCGCAGAGAAACTCCGCATCCAGTCCGCCGTGGTCGCATCCAGCGCCTTCGCCGTGAACGCGAACGCATTGTTCACGAGGTAGTCGATGCGGCCGAAGGTCGCTGCCGTCCGCTCCACCGCGCTCTGGCAGAACGCTTCGTCCGCCATATCGCCAGCGAGGAAGAGTACCTGGCGATCGCCCGTTTTCAGTTCCTCTGCCGTCCGCACCGTCGCCGGGTTGAGGTCAGTGAACGCCACGGCCGCGCCTTCCTTCAGCAACTCCTCCACGATCGCTCGACCGATCCCCGCGCCTCCGCCAGTGACGAGAGCGACCTTGCCGCGAAAGCGATCCGTGATGGGGGTGTGCTTCATGGGAAAACGCAGAGGGTGATGCCGACCCAGGCGCTGACTCGGATCGCGCGTTCAGCGACGGCGGAGGTACACGTACGTGCAGAGCAGCGCCAGCATCACCGTGGGGCCGTTGATCCACCATGCATTCAGCGGAACGCGGTAGCGATCAACCACCCAGAACATGAGCGCGCTCTTCGCCACGATCAAGATCCAGCCCACGACCAGCCCCAGTTCCAGCCGACGGTTGCGCGGCTCGCGCACCTTCACCGTCACGTCCCGCACGAACGCGTGGTCGTACTCCGCTCGCGACGGGGACTGTCCACTCAAGAGCTGAAGGAGGTTGGCGAACATCGGGACCGTAACGGATAGCCACTCTGCCCGGAAAGGAAAGCCGCGCCTGCACGTCACGCGCGCTACCCTCCCTCGTCTGGAAAAAGGCGCTGTTGGTTTGCGAAAGCCGGCCGCGCTCCCGTGTGCGACGCTTGAACGAGGAACCTTGCCCGCCATGCTGGGTCCGAGGCTGTGGTAGGCGCATGGGCGCACCGCCGCTCACTCAGCCCCCCCTTTTCTCCATGTTCCGTGCCCGTCTTTTTCCCCGGATTGTTTTCTGTGTCACGCTGCTCACCGCGTCCGTCTGGGGCCAGCCCGTGCCGCCAGCGGCGCCGGGGGCCGCACCCCAGTTCAAGAGCGTCGTGCTGGTCAGCAATCGCGCCGGTTCCGAGTGGGATGGGAAGATTCGGGTGCTGGAGGACCATCTCGCTGCCCAACTCACGGATCTGGGCTTCTCGATCCTGACCCGGGAGGTCGTGGTCGACTCGCTTCGAACCTTCGACCCGGCCGTCGCCTCGCTGCCCCGTCCGGCCGACGGTCTGGAGGCGCAGTTGACCGAGCAGAGTTCGGCGCTGCGCCTGGCTCAGAATCTCGGGGTGAACTATATCATCCAGGCTTCGCTCTCGTCGATCGGGGCGAAGGACGTCGTGGCCAAGGCCTACGGCGTGGAAACCAAGTCGCAGGAGCGCTCGTTGCGCCTGAGCTACCGCCTGCTGGATGCATCCAGCGGCGGGAGTTTGACCGGCGACACGGTGCGCGTGTCCACGGTGGTTCAGCAGACGGCCAATGCGGAGACCCAGCGGGACGGGGTGGTGGACGACTTGCTCGATGAGGCCGCTGGCCGCGTGGTGGACAGCCTCCGGGTGCGCGTGGCGGCAGGCCGGGTGCCTGCTCCCGCGGCGCTGGCCGAGCGCGTGACGCTCACCGTGCGGCTCGAGGCGGCGGATCTCATGATTCCGGACGTGCGTATCGGTCCTGAAAATACCGTCTCCATCAGTGAGTCAAAGTACCGTCTGTCCCCGCTCAATGCCTCGGTCGAGATCGATGGCGTCGCGGTCGGCAGTGCCCCCGGCGCGCTCTCGGTCCGACCCGGCTTCAGCAAGCTGCGCATCACGCGCGAGGGCTTCGCGCCGTGGGAGCGCACGATCAATGCGGTCGAGGGCCAGACGCTCTCCATCGCTCTGACCCTGTCCGAATCCGGCTATGCGCGCTGGAAGGATGCGACCACCTTCATCAATGGTTTGAAGGACGGCGCGCGCCTGACCGATGCGCAGGTCAAGGTGCTGGAGGGCTACGGCAAGATGCTTTCCGAGAGTTTCTCCCGCATGGATACGAAGGAGAATGTCCGTCTCGTCATTCCCGGCGCCCGTCTTTGATTCCTCCCAAGGCTTTTCGTCGGTTCCTCTTTTCCGCCGCTTTCTCGTCATGAACTTTCCCCGTCTTTCGTCTCTCTTTCTCGCTCTGATCGCCGCCTGCGGAGTCACGGCTGCGACCGCGCAGGAGGTCGCGCTCAAGAAGCTCGCGATCGGTTCGGTCAAGGTGAACGCGGCCGCCGCATCGGCCGCCGCGGCCAGTGGGCGCAAGGTTGCGCTCGATCGCATGACGGAGAATCTCAACGCGCAGTTGCTGTCCGCATTTCAGACGGGCCGCCGGTTCCAGCTCGTCGGCCGCGCGGACGGGGCTGCACTCGTGGAGGAGGCGGCGGCCACCGGCAAGGCGTTCGCCTTTGGCGAAGCGGACTACCTGCTCGTCGTTACCGTGGATGACTTTCAGGACGCGATGGAGACGAAGACGTTCGCCGCGCTCGGCACGACCGTCACGTCGCGGACCGTCCGCTTCGCGGCCATTTCGTCCGTCTACGACGTCAAGACGGGCACGGTGATGGAGACCGCCAATCTCAGCGTGAACCGGACCGCTCCGGAGGAGCAGCGTGGGCAGGTCACCGGTGACACCCGTGACGCCTTGCTCCGTGAACTCACCCAAGAGCTGGCGGAAAAGACCGCGCGCCACGTTTCCGATGTTGTTTACCCGGCCCGGATCGTCGCCAAGACGGACAAGATCGTGACGATCAACCGCGGTGACGGCACGGGCATTGCGCCCGGGCAACTGTGGGAAGTCTTTGCGCTCGGCGCAGAGATGAAGGACCCCGACACTGGTGCGAGCTTGGGTCGCGAGGAGTTATTGGTGGGGAAGGTGCGCGTGACGCGGGTCACGGCCAAGACCTCGCAGGCGAGTGTCCAGGAGGATCTGGGCATCGACCGCGGCGCGCTGGTTCGTCCAGTGGCGCAGTGAGCGGCGGCCACGGAGCTTTCGTCTTCCCGCGCCTCCGTCCGACGCGTCTCGGGCGTGTTGCGCTGCGGCGTGCCACCGCATCCGTCGCGTGGCTGCGCGTGGCTGGATGCCTCGCGTTGCTCGGGGTGATGACGGGTTGCCAGACGTACACGGCGCAGACCGCGCAGCGGGACGCTGACGTGCGACGGGGCTCGCTCGATGCCGCCGTGCTGCGGGCCAATGCGGATGCGTTGCGCAACGACGGTGGCAAGGACGCCGTCCTTTTCCGTCTCGAGCAGGGGGCGATCCTACGCCAAGCCGCGTTGGCCCGGATCCCGGTGCCGCCGCTGGCACCGTCCGACCGCACGTCGTCCGGAGCTCGGCAGACCGGAGAAGGGTCTGCGGCGGTGACCAGTCCCGCTCGCCCGGAGGAGGTCAACCTGCGTGCAAGCATCGCGGCGTTCGACCGTGCCGAGGAGCGGATCAATGCCTACGATCAAGAGCCGGAGGTACGGCTCGGCTCGTCGTCGCTCGCGCTCCTCACCCATCTTGCGAATCTTCCCTACGAGGGCCGTGCCTATGACCGGATCCTGATGCACGGCTACAAGGCGCTGAACTACCTCCAGCTCGGCGAGCGCGACGCGGCGCGCGTCGAACTGAACCGGGCGTTGCAGCGGCAGCGCGATGCGCTGGCGGCAAATGCCGGGCGTCTCGCCGAGGCCGAATCCGCCGCGAACGAGCTGCGCTCGGGCCGCGTGACCGACCGCGAGGGCAACCGCGCGGTCTACGACGTCTCCCGCACGACGCGCGACGCCGATCTGCAACGCCGGCTCGGCGCCGTCGACTCCGTCGTCCGCGCCCGGATCCGTCCCTACGGCGACTACGTGAATCCGTTCGTGGTGTTTCTTGATGGGCTGTTTTTCCTGACTCAGGCAGAGGATCGCTCGGACTTGGAGCGCGCCCGGCTCTCCTTCGAGCGGGTCGCCAGCTTCGCACCGGAAAATCCGTACGCCGCCGCGGATGCGGCGATGGCTGAGCAGGCCGCGGACGGGAAGCTCCCCGAAGGACTGACGTACATCATCTACGAGGCTGGCGTCGCTCCGTTCCGGGAGGAGCTCCGCCTGCAATTGCCGCTCTATCTCGTGACCGACAAGGTATCGTACGTCGGCGCCGCATTTCCCTACCTGCGTTTCAGCCAGGGGCGACCGCCCGTGCTCAACGTCACCGCCGAGGGCGTGACGCACCCCTCGGCCCTCGTGTGCAGCATGGATTCAGTCATCGCCAGCGACTTTCGCCGTGAGTGGCCGTCGGTCGTCACCAAGACCTTGGTCGGCACGGCGTTGAAGGCCACCCTCGACGCGGCCATGCAGCGGAAGGCCAAGGAAAAGCTTGGCGAGCGAGGACAGGCCTTCTTCGAGATCCTCACCGCCGTCATTCAGGATTCGACCAACATCGCCGACACCCGCACGTGGCGCTCGCTTCCCCAGGAGTTCCACACGGTGAGGCTGGCGACCCCGGCGGATCGCCAACTGGTGCTTTCCGTCGGCGGCGCCACCCAGACCGTCGAACTTCCGCCGGGCCGGATCAATCTCGTCACCGTCAAGTTGATGGATCCCGGATCGCCTTTGCTGGTCAATCAATGGGTCCTCGTGCCCGCTCCCTGATTTCCCCTCCCTTCTGCTTACCCACCCATGAAATCATTCGCCCTCTTCGCCGCTACCGCGGCGCTGCTGCTTCCGCTCACCGGTTGCCAGACCAACGTCAACACGGTGTCCCGCGCCGAGCCGCTGGCCCGGCCGACCTTCGTGAACGACAAGCGCGTCGTCACCGACCGCTCGCTCGGCGAGCTGATCGGCGTGGTCAGCGTGAATGAAACCATCGTGTCCGGCAACCTCCGGAAGGTGCAGGTGACGCTCGAGAACCTCCGCGATAACAACCGCGAGATCCGCTACCGCTTCGAGTGGGTCGATCAGGATGGCATGGCCGTGGGCGGCGTCTCGGAGTTGTGGCTCCCGCTGGTCCTCGCGGGTCGCGAGACGCGGAGTGTCTCGACCGTCGCCACATCGCCGCGGGCGGCGGACTTCACCCTCAAGATCGTTGAGGGCAAGTGATCGCCCGGCCTTTCCTTCGCGCTCGTTCCCCTTTATGACTTCCTCGTTTTCCATGAACTCGCCGCTCCGTCGCTTTTCCGTCGTCTCCCTGCTCGCCGCAGGGTTGCTGTCACTTTCGGGCTGCCAGACGCCCCGCGATGCCAAGTACATCGAGTCCGGCGGCGCCAGCACGGTCGTCACGCTCGACCAAATCAACATCCAGGACTGGAACCGGGCCGCGGACGCGATGGTCGCTTCGCTGCTTTCCTCCGGTGTGCTGGAGCGCGTGCCGGAGCAACCCGCCGTGCTCGCGATCTCGCGCATCGTGAACAATACGCAGCAGCAGGTGGACACCGACTCGCTGACGAAGAAGATCCGCGTCGCGTTGAATCAGTCCGGCAAGGTCATCACCACCACGACGCTCGGCCTTGGCGGCAAGGTCGAGGATCCCCTCGCGAAGGAGTCGGCCGAGATGGCCGCGATGATGGCGGGCCAGAAGCAAGTCACGCGGCTGCCGTACTATACGCTTTCCGGCAAGTTGCTCGAGGACCGGGCGCAGGCTGGCAAGGTCAAGCAGGTGACGTACACCTTCCAGCTCTCGCTCACGACGGTGAAGGACGGCCTCGCCGTATGGGAAGAGGAGAAGCAGATCACCAAGCAGGGCACCCGTTCATCGGTGGGCTGGTAGCCCCCGGAGTCGGTCGACCCGACTGAATTTTCAGCCTCACGTCCGGCGTGCGTCCGGGCTTCCCTTTCCGCCGCGGGACCGCTTGGCTCCGCGGCGGTGTTTTTTCCCATGACCGCTCGCCGGACCCCCGCCTTCGTCCTTGGATTCACGCTGTGCCTCGCGGCTGCGGTGCCTTCGTGGTCCGCCCCGGTCGCCGGTACGCCGGCCGTCCCGCAGGCGCCGGAGATTGATCCGGCGCGGGACCTGCCGCGGACGCCGCCGGTCGCCCCCGAGCGGGCGCTGGCGAGCTGGCGGGTGCGGCCTGGCTTCGCCCTGCAGCTCGCCGCGCACGAGCCGCAAGTCACTTCACCCATCGCGATCTCCGTCGACGAGCGTGGCCGCATGTTCGTCTGCGAGATGGTCGATTATTCCGAGCAGCGTGACGTGGTTCCGCACCTCGGACGGATTTCCTGCCTGGAGGATCGCGATGGCGATGGCGTGTACGAGACGCGGACGGTGTTCGCGGAGAACCTGGCCTGGCCGACGGGCCTGATCTGCGCGCGCGGCGGCGTGTACGTGGTTGCGACGCCCGACGTCCTCTTTCTCAAGGACGAGGACGGCGATGGTCGCGCCGAGCGGCGCGACGTCGCGTTCACCGGCTTCTCCAGCGGCCAGAAGCGCCTCAACGTCCAAGCGCTCGCGAACTGTGCGATCTGGGGGCTCGACAACCGCATTCACCTGCAGACCGGCGGCGGTCACCGCGGCACCATCACGTCGCCGCTGCGACCGGATCTGCCGCCGCTCGAGCTGACGGGCCGCGACTTCTGGTTCGACCCACGCACGCATGAATTCGGCGCGGAGGCCGGCGGGGGCCAGTATGGGATGAGCTTCGATTCGTACGGCCGCCGGTTCGCTTGCAGCAACAGCGACCACCTCCAGCTCTACATCTACGATGACCGCTTGGTGCCGGCCGGACCGGGACCGTTGCTGCCGGCGCCGCGCGCGAGCATTGCCGTCGATGGTGGCGCGGCCGAAGTGTTCCGGATCAGCCCCGATGAGCCGTGGCGGATCGTGCGCACGCGCTGGCGGATCGGCGGCGTGGTCGCCGGCATGGTGGAGGGAGGCGGTCGCGTCTCCGGCTACTTCACCGGCGCGACCGGGACCACCTTCTATCGAGGGGATGCGTTCGGCCCCGGGTTCCCTTTGTCCACTTTCACCGGGGACGCCGGCGGTCAGCTTGTGCACCGCAAGCTCATCCAGCCCGACGGCGTGAGCTTCAGTGGACGCCGCGCCGCCGACGAGGCGAACGTCGAATTTGCGGCCAGCACGGATCCTTGGGTGCGGGTGGTGAACTTCGCCAATGCGCCGGATGGATCGCTCTACCTCTGTGACATGTACCGCGAGGTGATCGAGCACCCGTGGAGCATTCCCGAGACCATCAAGCAGCACCTCGACCTGACCTCCGGTCGCGACCGAGGCCGGATCTACCGCATCGCGCCGGCGAATGCTGGATGGTCGCGACGCACCTCCGTCGCGATGGATTCGGCGAACACCGCCGAACTGGTCCGCCTGCTCGCGCATCCGAACGGCTGGCACCGCGACACCGCGAGCCGACTGCTGTACGAGGCGCAGGATCCTGCGGCGATTCCTTTGCTCGTGGCGCTGGCCCAGGAGTCTTCGGAGCCGTATGCGCGGGTGCATGCGCTGGCGGCCTTGGAAGGGTTCAACGCCGTGCCGGCGGCGACCCTCGCGCGCCTGATGGCCGATCCGGACGCCGGCGTCCGGGAGCGAGCGATCGCGGCGCTGCTGCGGCGCCCACCGCCGACCGGAACGGCGCTGGCGCCCGACGTGGCGGTGGCGCTGGCGGGGCGCGCGGATGATGAGGCCATTCGGGTGCGCTTCCATGCGGCGTTGGCGGCACCGCTGCTCGACTCGGCGGCGAGCACGCAGTTGCGGGCGGCGCTGGCGCGCCGGGATCGCGCGGATGCGTGGGTGGGCGCGGCGCTCCTGCGCAATGCCGATCGGGAACTCTTGGTCGCGCTCCGCTCGGAACTCGCGTCGTTCCCATCGGCCTGGGTGGCCGCACTGATCGAGACGCTCGCGACCGATTCCTCACCCCGCACGCTGGCGTTGCTGCGCGAGACGCTCACCGCGGATCGTCCGCCGGTGGCGTGGATCAAGGCCTTTGGCGAGGGGCGCCGGCGGGCCGGTGCGCCGGAGGAGGCGCTCGAGCGCGACGCCGCTCTCGCGCCGCTGTTCGCGCGGGCCGAGGCCGCGCTGTGGCGCTCCGATTCCATCGAGGCGGATCGCCTCGATGCCGTGGCCTTGCTGTCCCTGGTGCGCTGGGAGCGCGCGGGAAGATCGATCGTGCTTGGTCTCGAGAAGTCGATTCCGGTCGCGGTGCAGGTGCGCGCGGTCGAGGCGATCGGGCAGGGAGCCCGTGACGAAGCCGGTCGCCTGCTCGTCGAGGCGTGGCCGCGGCTGCAGTCGCCCGCACAGACCGCCGCGCTGAAGGTGCTGCTCGCGCGCCCCGCGCTGAGCGTGGAACTGCTCCATGCGATCGAGCGTGGAGTGGTGCCGGCCACGGATCTTTCCGCGGCGGACATTGAGGCGCTCTGCTCGCACCGCTCGACGGACGTCGCGACGCTCGCGCGCCGCGCTCTCGCCTCGGTCCGGCCCAAGTCCCGCGAAGAGGTTCTTGCAACTTTTCAGCCCGCGATCGATCTCCGCGGTGATGCCGTGCGCGGTCGGGAGGTCTTCGAGCAGCGCTGCATCATCTGCCATCGCGCCGGGGAAAACGGTGTCGAGGTCGGGCCCAACATGCTGACCGTGAAGAGCCGGGGCCGCGACGGCCTGCTCACCGCGATCGTGGATCCGCACCGCGAAGTCGCCCCCGCTTACGTCGCGTACACGGTCAACACCAAGGAAGGCGCCACCTTCCAGGCCCTGATCACCCGCGACGATGCGTCTGGCCTGACCCTGCGGCTGATGGGTGGGATTGACGTCACGCTCGCGCGCAGCGCGATTGCGGGCAGTTCCTCGGAAGGGCGGAGTCTGATGCCGGAGGGACTGGAGTCCGGTCTCACCGTGCCGGCGATGGCGGATCTCCTGTCCTACCTCGAGGAACTGCGCTGACGGCCCCGGCGCCGCGGCGGGCGGCGCGGGTGAGGTCGGCTCACGGATCGACCAGCATGGGCATCCAATTGCCCTGCTTCACGACGGGACGCAGGCCGGAGGCGGGGAAGGAGGCCTGCACCGCGCTGCGGAGGCGGGGGGAGAGTTCGGCGACGGTGGCGGCGTGTTCGCCGCGTTCGGCGAGATTGGTCAATTCGCGGGGATCGTTCGCGTGATCGTAGAGCTCGCGGCCCTGCCGACCCGCGTCCCACTCCGTGTAGCGCCAACGCGCGGTGCGCAGGCTGTAGCCGGAGTACATGGCGTCGCCGGAACCGCGGGTGACCTGACACAGAGCCCAACCCCGGCCCTCGCGCGAGGGATCGGCGAGGAGCGGCGTGAGGTCTTGACCCTGCAGATTGGTGGGGGCGGGCACGGCGGCGAGGGCGGTGAGCGTGGGGTAGAGATCGATCTGGCTGACCGGCGTCGCGGCCACGGTGGCGGGCCGGGTCGTGCCCGGTGAAACGATGAGCAGCGGCACGCGGGCGCTTTCCTCGAAAAGGCTCCGCTTCTGCCAGAGACCGTGTTCGCCGGTGTGGTAGCCGTGGTCGCTCGTGAACACCACCGTGGTTGACTCCGCTAGGCCGAGCCGGTCGAGAGCGTCGATGACGCGCCCGACCTGCGCGTCCATGAACGTGATGCTGGCGTAGTAGGCCTGCAGGGCCGCGCGCCGCTGCTCGTCGGTCATCTTCGCCTCTTCGGCATTGGCGCTTCCGAGGGCGGCGCGCGGGAGGTCGGCTTGGTCCTCGGCCACCCCGCTGACCACCCGCTGGGCATCGCGGGGGTGCAGATCGAAGTAGCTTTGCGGCGAGACGTAGGGCGTGTGCGGCCGGTAGAAGCCGACGGCGAGGAAGAAGGCGCGGTCCGGCTGGCGGGCGCAGCGCTCGAGGACCCACGCCGCCTCGGAGGCGAGGAGGTAGTCCGTGTGCTTGGTCTCATCGCGCGGCGAGGCATACCAGCTCACGGTGCCGCCGAAGTTGGGGGGCCGCAGCGAGAAGATTTCCGGATGCTCCTCCAGCCGGTCGACGCCGGCGGGATTGATGCCGATCTCCCAGGATGCCGGATCATCGTGGCCCGCGGTGCCGATGGAGTTGGGCACCCCGTAGTGGTAGAGCTTCCCGATCCGGACGGCCCAAGCACCGGCACGGCGGAAGGCCTGGGGGAGGCTGATCTGCTGGGGCACCGATTGGCGGAAGATTTCCGCGTTGGCGAGGATGCCGGTGCTGTTCGGATAGAGCCCGGTGAGCATCGAGTTCCGGCTCGGGCCACACAGCGGGAAGGTGCAGTAGGCCCGCTCGAAGCGTACGCCCCGGGCCGCGAGGCGATCAATGTGCGGCGTCCGTGCCTGCGGATCGCCGTAGCAGCCGAGCATCGTGTTCAGGTCATCCGCGATGAGGAACAGCACGTTGCGGGGGCGGGCGTCCGCCGCGCGGACGGCGGGAATGGCGGCCGCCAGGCCGAGAACGCCGAGCGCCAGCCAGCGCCTAATCGGACGGGGGGTGGGGTACATCACGGCAGCGAGCCAGAACCGGCGGGGTGAGTCGTGCAAGCGGAACCTCCGCGATGCTTTTCGGCGTTGAGATCAGGCCGGGAAGAAGGATCGTTGGGTACCTTCATGGCATCGATCCCCCGCCGTCGTTTCCTTCAGTCCACGCTCCTGGGCGGCGCCGCCGCGCTTTTGCCGCGCTCTGCGGCGCGGGCCGCCGGCGAAGGTGGCTCCGGCGCGCCTGGCCTGCGGATCGCGACCTTCCGCGCCGACCTGACGCCGCCAATCGGACACCCGCTCTGCGGCGGATGGATCTCCCCGGCGACGGAAGTCCTCGACCCGCTTGAGGCGGTGGGGTTTGTCATCCTCGGCGCCGGCGCACCTCAGGTGGTCTGCGCGATCGACTGGACGGGTGTGCTCAACGCGGAGCATCTGGCCTGGCGGGAGGCGATCGCCCGGGCCGTCGGCACCACGCCGGATCGGGTCGCGCTCCAGTGCGTCCACCAGCACGACGCGCCGTTCGTCTGCTTCCGCGCCGACGAATTGCTCCGGCCCTACGGTTTCGCGGTCGCTGACCGTGCGTTCGTCACGGCGATGCGCGACCGGCTCGCCGCGGCCGCCGGCGCCTCGCTCGCGACTGCGCGCCCGCTGACCCACGTGGCCCGCGGTGCTGCTCCGGTGGAGCAGATCGCCGGCAACCGGCGCGTCCTCCTCGACGCCGCGGGCAAGGTGGTGCGCATGCGGGGAAGTTCCTGCCGCGACGCCGAGTTGATCGCGTTACCCGAGGGGCTGATCGATCCGCAACTGCGGACCGTGGCGTTCTACAGCGGCGAGACGCGGGTGGCGGCGTGCCACTACTATGCGTGCCATCCCATGAGTCACTACGGCAAGGGCCGGGTGAGCAGCGACTATGTCGGGCTGGCGCGTCGTCGGCGGCAGCAGGAGGACCCCGGCTGCCTGCATCTGTATTTCTCCGGCGCCGCCGGCGACATTGGCGCCGGCAAGTACAACGACGGCTCCATCGAGGCGCGGGTGCGCCTGACCGAGCGACTGCACCGCGCCATGCTCCGCGCCGAAGAGTCCCTCCAACCCCGCCCGCTGCAGCGGGTCCGCTGGAGCACGCGCGACATCCTTCCGCCCCCGGATCCGTCCTTCACCCCCGCACAACTGCTGGCGCAGCTGGCGGATCCATCGAAGACGCAGGTCCTGCGTTCCATCGCGGCGATGCGCCTTTCCTGGCGCGATCGCGTCGACTCGGGGCTCCCGATCTGCGTCAGCGCGCTGCACCTCGACGACATCTCCCTCCTGCACCTTCCGGCCGAGTCGTTTGTGGAGTACCAGCTCCTCGCTCAGGGAGTTTCGCCGGATCGTTTTGTCGCGACGGCGGCCTACGGCGACGGGGGGCCGTGGTACCTGCCGACCAAGCCTGAGTACCCGAAGGGCGGATACGAGGTCAGTGTCGCTTTTTGCGATCCGGTGGTGGACGACATCCTGACGGTCGCGATCCGCGGAGTCTTGGCCGGGACCGCCTGAGCGGCCCACGGCACCCCGTGCGCGGAGAGGCGTCGGCTGGCGTGCCGCACGAGGCGGGTCAGGCGGACGCGGCGAGATCGCCGCCCCGGCGGGCGTACATCGCCCAGTCGTACACCTGCGCGTAGGCGGCGGCGGAGCGTCCCCAACCGAAGTCGCCGCGGAGTCCTCGGTCCCGCAGCGCCGCGAAATGCGCCGGGCGGTCGTGGTACGTCGAGCAGGCCGAAACGATGGCCTCGGCGAGGGCCTCCGCAGTGGCTTCCTTGAAGCGAAAGCCCAGTCCGCTTCCCGTGGCTTCGTCGTAGGGGGTGACCGTGTCGATCAGCCCTCCCGTGGCGCGCACGACGGGTGGGGTGCCGTAACGCATCGCATAAAGCTGGGTCAATCCGCAGGGCTCGCTGCGGCTCGGCATGATGAAGCTGTCGCTGCCCGCCTGGATCAGCCGTGCGAGCGAGGCGTCGAATCCGATTTGCACGCCGACGCGTCCCGGGGCTTCGACCGCGAGGCGGCGGAAGGCATTCTCCAGGGCCGGGTCACCGGAGCCGAGCAGCGCGATCTGCAGGTTCTGCGTCGCCAGCACCGCGGGCAGCGCAGTCGCGAGGAGATCAAGTCCCTTCTGGTGCACGAGGCGCGCGACCACGCCGAAGACCGGGATGTCGGGTGACTCCGACAATCCGAGGCGGTGTTGCAGCGCCGCCTTGCAGATGGCCTTGCCGGCAAGGTCATTCGGACCATAGCGGGCGGGCAGGGTGGGGTCGGTCGCGGGATTCCAGGAGTCGAGATCGATCCCATTGAGGATGCCAATCAGGTCGGCCCCGCGGAAGCGCAGCACATCATCGAGACCGCAGCCGCTCTCGGGCCGCCGGATTTCCTGCGCATACGTCGGGCTCACTGTGGTGATCTTCGTCGCGTGGTACAGGCCGCCTTTCATCGGGTTCGCCGCCCCCAGGGCCTCAAGGCTGCGCGGATGGAACTCCGACGGTGGAATTCGGGCGTACTCCACCGCCTCGCGCGCCGCGTAGCCCTGATGCTCCAGGTTGTGCACCGTAAAGACCGAGGCGCAGCCGCCAAGAGGTGAATCGCGCAACACGGTGTTCAGCAGCACCGGAATCCAGCCCGTCGTCCAGTCATGCGCGTGGACCACGTCCGGGATCCAGTTCAGTTGCAGGCACAGCGTCAGCGCCCCGCGCGACAGCGCGATGAAGCGCTGGTCGTTGTCCGGGTACGAGGCATTGCCTTCGCCGTAGACGCCGGGCCGACCGTAGAGGGCGTCGTTCTCAAGGAAGTAGCAGGGGACCGAGGTCCCAGGGAGGCTGGTTTCCCACGTGCGCGCCCAAAGCGCCTCTGGGCCCACATCGATGCCGAGCGGGTCTGGACGCGGCCGCCAGAAACCGATCCGGCGGACGGAGCGGTAGAGCGGGCAGACGATCCGGACGTCGTGGCCGAGGTCGGTCAGGACCTTGGGCAGGGCTCCGACCATGTCGGCGAGGCCGCCGACCTTGACGAAGGGATCAATCTCGGGCGCGACGAAGAGGATTTTGCGGGAAGCCACCGGCCGCCACGCTAGGAAGAAACGCGGCGGCCTGCCGAGGGAAATTTCCGGGGATCCGGCTTGGGGCCCGCTCAGGCTTCAGCCGCCCCGGCATCGCGCTCCTCGCGCGACGAGTGGCGCTTGCCCGAATGGAACGTGTCGGCGCGGCGGCGCAGCATCTCGCCGAGCTTGTCGACCAACAGATCGATCGACTTGTAGGCATCTTCCGAGGCCTCCGAGGCAATCAGGTCGGGGCCGCTGATCTCGATGTGGCCCTTGGCGATGAAGTTGTGTCCGATCGCCTTCGTCGTGTCGTGTTCGATGTCCACGCGGATGCGTACGATCTGCGGCTCGTGCCGGAACAGGCGCTCCACCTTGTGCTGCACGCTGGTGCGCAGCGCGTCGGTCAGCGTGACGTGGATGCCGCGCAGGACCAGCTTGTCGTTGAAGTGAGCTGGATCAATGGAGGGGTTACTCATCGTGTCCTGAACGTATCCACTTCGGCGACGAAGGCGAGTTACAAGCGAGGCGTTTGATTTCAGGGAACAGAAGCGATTTGTCGGAAACGACGCTCTCACTGGGGAAGGAGAGCAACGCTCCCACGCACCCATCGCCGCGACGTGGGGCGTGGAAGGGCGCGGCGGCGCTGCCGCGACGATTGCGGGCGGATCCCGAGGTGAGGCGACTGGGTTGGCATGGCCGCCCCTGCCGCTCGTCTGGCGCGCGGGCGCCGCGCCTCGTCCTCCCGGGTCGTAGGTTGGTTTCAGGTCGACGCCATGGGCTCCTGCATTGTAGGGGTTGCGTCGTCCGGTCGCTTTGCCATGCCCAAGAACTCCGCACTTTTTGACCTCTCCGGCCGGGTTGCGCTCGTGACCGGATCCTCGCAGGGACTCGGTTATGCGCTGGCGCGGGGACTGGCCGAGGCCGGCGCGTGGGTCGTGCTCAACGGCCGCGACGCGGCGAAACTCGAGCAGGCGGCCGCGGCGCTGCGGGGCGAGGGGTGTTCGGTCGCGACGGCGGTCTTCGATGTGACCGATTCCGTGGCCGTGGCGGCCGCGGTGGCGCGGATCGAGGACGACCAAGGCCCGATCGACATTCTCGTGAACAACGCCGGCATCCACCGCCGTGCTCCCCTCGCGGACATGTCCGAGGCGGACTGGCGCGCGGTGATCGATCTCAACCTCACCGGTCCGTTCCTCGTCGCGCGCGCGATCGCGCCCTCGATGCTCCAGCGCGGCCGCGGCAAGATCATCAACATCTGCTCCCTCATGTCGGAGCTCGCCCGACCCACGATCGCCAACTACGCGGCCGCGAAGGGCGGGCTTAAAATGCTCACCCGCTCGATGGCGGTGGAGTGGGCCAAGCGCGGCATCCAGGCGAACGCGATCGCCCCGGGCTACCTGCTCACCGAGATGACCGCCACCCTTGCGGCCAATCCGGAGTTCAACCAGTGGATCTGCAACCGCACCCCGGCGGGTCGTTGGGGTCGGCCCGAGGAATTGATCGGTGCCGCGGTGTTCCTCGCGTCCTCGGCCAGCGATTACGTCAACGGCCAGATGTTGGCCGTCGACGGCGGCCTGATGGCGGCCATCTAGCCCGAGCGCGGGGAGCCTAGCCACCGCGCAGCGGGCTCGCCGACCGGCGGCGATCGTGCGGTCGGTCCGGCGCGGCGGCATGACCCCGCGCCGAAGAGCACGCCGCCTACTTGCGCTTGTTCAGCGCGGCGCTGAACCAGTCGCCGTTCAGCGATGACGGAGGGCGCGCCGGGCTGGGCGTGCCCGCACCGCCGCCACCCCCGCCGCCCCGGGGTCCGCCGCCCAGGCCGCCCCCCGGACGCGGTCCGCCGGGAGACGGACCGGGGCCGGAACGCGGACCGATCTGCGGATTGCTGCGCAGCGACAGGGCGATGCGGTTGCGCGGAAGATCGACCTCGAGGACCGTGACATTGACCTTCTGCTGCGGCTTCACCACCGCGGCCGGGTCCTTCACGAACGTGTCCGCGAGCTGGCTCACGTGCACCAGCCCGTCTTGGTGGACCCCGATGTCGACGAAGGCCCCGAAGGCGGTGACATTGGTCACGATCCCCGGCAGGCGCATTCCCGGACGCAGGTCCTCGGGCTTGTGCACCCCGGCATCGAACGCGAACGCCTCGAACTTCTGGCGCGGATCGCGGCCCGGCTTCGCCAACTCGGCCACGATGTCGGTGAGCGTCGGCAGACCCACTTCCGGCGTGACGTAGGCCTCGAGCTTCACCTTGCCGCGCAGCTTCGGGTCGCGGATCAGGTCGGCGACCGAGCAGCCGAGGTCGGCCGCCATGCGTTCGACGACCGCGTAGCGCTCCGGGTGCACGGCGCTCGCGTCGAGCGGATTCGCGGCATCGCGGATCCGCAGGAAGCCGGCGGCCTGCTCGAATGCCTTCGGTCCGAGTCGCGGCACGCTGAGCAGATCAGCACGCGCCTTGAACGGTCCCAGCTCGTTGCGCCGCGTCACGATCGCCGCGGCGACCGACGCGTTCAGGCCGGAGACGTAGCTGAGCAACTGCTTCGACGCCGTGTTGAGCTCGACTCCCACGCCGTTCACTGAGCTGACCACGGTGTCGTCGAGCGAGCGGCGGAGCGCGTTCTGCTCGACGTCGTGTTGGTACTGACCCACGCCGATGGACTTCGGATCGAGCTTCACCAGCTCGGCGAGCGGATCCATCAACCGCCGCCCGATCGAGACGGCGCCGCGAACAGTGAGATCCAAATCGGGGAATTCCTCGCGGGCCACCTCGCTGGCGGAGTAGATGGATGCGCCGGACTCGTTGACCATGACGATGGCGATGGAGACCGGCAGTCCGAGTCCCCGGATGAACGCCTCGGTCTCGCGCCCGCCGGTGCCGTTGCCGATGGCGATGGCCTCGACCTTGAAGAAGTCGACGAAGCCCTTGATCTTTTCCGACGCCTCGACGGCGTGGCGGTCCGGGTAGACCACGTCATGGTGCAGGAGCTTCCCCTGGCGATCGAGCAGCGCGACCTTGCAGCCCGTGCGGAAACCCGGGTCGATGGCGATCACGGCCTTCTGACCGAGCGGCGCGGCGAGGAGCAGTTCGCGGAGATTGTCGGCGAAGACGCGGATCGCGGCCTCGTCGGCGCGCTTCTTGGAATCGAGCCGCATTTCCGTCTCCATTGCCGGCCCGAGCAGCCGCTTGGTGGCGTCGGCGACGGCGAGCCGGACCTGCGGCGTGCAGGACGCGGGAGCGGCGCCCTTGGCGGGGGCGGGCTCGGCGACGGTGCCGGGGCGGACGAACAGCGGCTCGACCTCGGCGAGGGCGGCGGTGTCGTCGGGCAGCGTGATCCGCATCATCAGAAACAGCTCCTTCTCGCCGCGGCGCATGGCCAGCACGCGGTGGCTCGGCGCCTTGGCGAGCGGCTCGGACCACTCGAAGTAGTCCTTGTACTTGGCGGCCTCGGGGGACGACTCCTTGCCGAGCAGGACCTTTGAAGACAGGACCGCGTCGCGTTGGAAGAGGGTGCGCAGCTTGGCGCGAGCGCGCGGATCGTCGCTGATCCGCTCGGCGAGGATGTCGCGGGCGCCGGCGAGCGCCTCCTCGGCGCTCGCGATCTTGGCGGCGGTGTTCTTGCCATCGTCGGGCGTGTACTCGCGACCGACGTAGGCGGCCGCGGCCGCGGGCAGATCGGTGCCGGGCTCGTGGGCGAAGATGAGATCGGCGAGCGGCTCCAGACCCTTTTCCTTGGCGATCGTGGCGCGGGTCCGCTTCTTCGGACGGAACGGCAGGTAGATATCCTCGAGCGCGGTCAGCGTCGTGGCGGCCCGGATGGCCTTCTCGAGGTCGGGCGTGAGCAGGTTGCGCTCCTTGAGAGAGGCGAGGATGACGGCGCGACGATCGTCGATCTGGGCCATCTGTTCGAGCCGATCGCGGATCGCGGTGATTTGCACCTCGTCGAGTTCCCCGGTGGCCTCCTTGCGGTAGCGCGCGATGAACGGCACCGTCGCGCCCTCGGCGAAGAGGGCCGCGGTGGCGGCGACCTGGAACACCTTGATCCCCAGTTCCTCGGAAACCCGGAGGACGTGCTCGGGGTTGGGGGCGCGGCTGGCGGGGGCGGCGGGCGCAGCGACGGACTCGGGGGATGACGGGGAGGCGGACGAAGACAATTCCGACATGCGAAAGCGAGTGAGTCCAACGCCCCGCGGCGGCTGGGCAAGGGCAAACGGCGGTTCGGTCCGGGCCAGTCTGGACCGGCGCGAGCGCGCGTGCGTCGCGGAGACCCCTGCGGGTGCAGCCGACCGAGGGCTTACGTCTCGCACTGTGGCATTGCCCGGCGGAACGGGATGCCCTTGGATCCCGCCATGGAATTCAGGTCTTCGAGTTCGGTGGCGGGCACGCGACGGACCTTTCTCCGGCGCTCGGCGGGTTTGGCGGCGGTGGTGGCGACCGGAGGACTCCTCCGCGCGGCGACGGGCACCGCGGGGGCGGCCGACGCGAAGACTTCGGCGGCAGCCTCCGGTGGCGCCTCGCTTGCGGCCTTCCCCATGGCCGGTTTCGAGAAGCATTTCTTTGAGAAGTACACCCCCGAGCAGACCGCGCAGGTCTGGGACGAGATCGGGCTCGACCTTGAGCTCACACTCCGTCCGGAAGGACACATCAAGCCGGAACGGGCGGCGGATGAACTCCCGGTCCTCGCGGCGGCGATGGCCGCGCGGAAGCGGCGCATCCTTGTGCTGGCTTCATCGTTCACGCGGGCGGATGACGCGCACATTGAGCGCTCCCTGCGTGCAGCGCGGGCGCTTGGAATCACCCTCTATCGCCACCGCGGCTTCCGCTACCGCGCGGGGGTTTCTCCGAAAGTGCAGCTGGCGGATTTCCGGGCGCAGCTGCGCGACATCGCCGCGCTGAACCGCGAACTCGGGATGCAGGCCCTTTACCAGAACCATGCTGGCGCGGACTACGTCGGCGGGGCGCTCTGGGATCTGGACCTGATGCTCGACGACATTGCGCCGGCGCAGGTGGCGGTGGCGCTGGACCTGCGGCACCTCCGCGTGGAGTTGGGTCGCGCGTGGCCGGCGGCGATCCGGATGATCGCTCCGCGCATCGGATCGCTCTACGTGAAGAGCTTCCGCTGGGACCGTGACCGCACGATCGAGACCCCCTTGGCGGAAGGCATCGTCGGCCCGGACATGGTGAAACTCGCGCTGGCCGGCCGGGACAGCCTCCCGGTCTGCATTCACGTGGAGTACCCGAAGCACGAAGCGGTGCCCTTCGCCGACCGCGCCCGCGGCGTCGCCTGGTTCCGGCAGGACGCTGAGGTGACCCGCGGCTGGCTCGCGGCGCGCTGACCGAGTCGGGCGGGGATCAGTGTTAGGGCGCGCCCCGAACCTCCCTCGATTCCAGGTGCCCCGGGTGGGGTCGGCTGAGAGCAGAAGGTGCTACGTCTTGCTGCTGGTTCCGAAGCGTTGCGGTCGCTCACGCATTCGCACCGCGCACGCCGACCTTCGCACGTTGCGCCACGCCCTACGGCGCGGCTCAGCGCGCGGAGACGTGCAGCTCGCGGACGGTTTGCTCGCGGCTGGCACCGTCGCGCAGCACGGTGTGGCCGATCTTGCTGAAGTCGATCTTGCTCAGGTCCAGCTTCCGCACGCCGCGATCCCACATCGAGTGGAAGTAGAAGATCCGGTTCTTGAGGTCGGAGGCGGTCGTCACCTGCGTCGCGCTGACGATGTCCTTCGCGAGTTTTTCGCCGGTGCCGGTGCTGCCGAGGGTGAGGTTGAAGCTGTCGAGGATGCGGAAGGCCTCGAAGACCGCGTCCGGGCCGTCCTTGAGCGGGCGCGCCGAGGCGGTCAGCGCCATCGCGCGCACGAAGCGCGCGGGTGGCGTGAAGTCACCCGGGAGCCCGCGCAGGCCCGTGCCGGCGCCGAGGGGAGCAAGGGTGCGGCCCGCGAGTTCCACCGGGGCCACGCTGCCGGGCGCCATGCCGAGGTAGTTGCGGAGATTGGTGAGGTGCCAGTCGTAGCCGGGGGAGTTCGTGATCACGCCGAGCAGCGCGTCGTAGACCCGGACCTGCCCGCCTTCGACGATCTCGATCACGATCGAGGCGCCCGTCGGATCCGCCACCTTCCAATGGAAGGGCAGGGGGGCGCCGCCGAAGCGCGGGTCCTCGACGTTCACCACGCGCACGCTCGAGAGTTTCTCCTTCACCTCGGCGACCGTGGCGAAGGACGACAGCATCCACTGCATGAGATCGCCGACGCTGAGGGAACGGTCGCGCTCGGCCGGCACGAAGGGCGCGTAGCTCGCGAAATCCGGGAAGTAGTACATCCCCACGTAGAGCCCCGCCTCGTTGAGCCCATCCGGCCCGTACGGCTGGCCGTAAGCCATGAGCGAGACGAAACCGTGCTTGCCGGTCCACCGCATCCCGCGGAGGCCTTCCGGCGTCTGCCCGGTGAAGGCATGCTGGCGGGGGAAGAGAACGAGTTGGTCGTGGTCCGCGTTGCTCAGCGCCCATTCGACCGTGCGGGCGGTGATCACGCTGCCGTCGGCCGAGCGCAGGGAAATCCCGGTGCAGGCGAGGGCCACGGTGCTGCCGGCGACCAGCGCGGCGAGGCCCACGAGGACGGCGCGGCCGCGGCCCATGCGCGCTTCAAGGCCGGTTCGGCGGGTCGGGTTGGAGCAGCCCGCGGACGCGTGGGGTGCGGCGGTGATCGCCGTCGCGCCGGTCCGGTCCGCGTCGCTTCTCGACGGCCGCAGGCTCGTCTGCGCGCGCGACGGGAACAGGCGGGCGAGGCGGTGTATCCATGCGGGGTTGGACATGCGCGCAGTCAACGTCCGGCGCATCCACCGGTCAAGGACAAGAGCCGCGCTACCTCATGACCGCCGGCGGGTAACGACGGCAGCCAGTCGGTAGGTCCGCGCCCTGCGGGAACGGTTGGCGGGGAGGGGGTTGCATCTCCGGCAAGGCGCGAGGTCCGCCGCCGCAGCAGGCGTGGGTAAAAGCCGTCTCTGACCCCAAACTTGGAAGGGCGGGAAAATCGACGTTGCATCTTTAGGCAATTATATTGCGTTAAACTGATGAGGTTTTCCGGCCATCCGAATTCAAGGGGCCCAAGTTACTCCCGGGATTGGGGCGTAGTACCGCCTGTGTTCCCGACTATCCGAATCGCTTTGGCGACGTTCTCCGAAAGGGCTCAGAGCAGCGCGTCCCCACCCGGACGCCTCCGAGCCTGGGCCGCGCTGCGCCCCTTGATCACCGATTATGCGCGGAAACAACCATAGGTTCCGGCTTGGAACGATGCACCCGCTTCCGGACTTTCCCTTGCGTTACGGGTTGACCACCCGCGCTCTGGCTCATTCTCTCCTCCCCACATCTCTCCTGTCCGTCTCGACGGCAGGACGCGGGGCGACCTCTTCGGAAGTCGCCCCTGCATTTTTTACGGAGCGGATGGGCTGCCGAAGAGGAGCGCGATGAAATCGATCCTCTACATCGACGGTTTCAACGTCTACTCCAGCGCCGTCAGAGGCACCCCGCTGCGTTGGCTGAATCCCCTCGCGTTGAGTGCCCGTACCTTCCCGCGAAATCAGATCGTCGCCGCCAAGTATTTCACCGCCCGAGTCTCGCCGCTGCCGGGCGACCCCGACCAACCCATGCGGCAGGCGATGTATTGGCGGGCGCTCAAGACCCTGCTCAATCTCGAGATCATCGAGGGCGACTTCCGCACTCGCAAAGTCCGGGCTCCGGTGGTGACGCCGCCGCCCAACACGATCGAGGTTTTCAAGACCGAGGAGAAAGGCTCCGACGTAAATCTCGCCTCGCACCTTCTGCTCGACGGATTCCGGGGTCGCTACGATTGCGCCATCGTGATCTCCGGCGACTCTGATCTGGTGACCCCGATCCGCATGGTCCGCGACGAGATCGGGAAGCCCATCGGCGTTCTGAATCCCCAGCGTCTCTCCGGACCGAACTGTCGGCCGCCACGAAAGAGCGCCGGCCTGCAACACGCGGTCTCTTTCTACCGAAACGGCATCACGTGGGCGCACTTGGTCGCCTCGCAGTTCCCGCCGGAACTGGCGGACGCTCAAGGCACGTTTCACAAACCCGCCTCGTGGTGACTCAGCCATGCCCACCGTGCTCGCCTAACGTTTCGCCAAGCCATGCCCGCGGACTGCAGCCGTGCAAACGCGCGCGATGGCTTGGCCGAGCCGGACGAGGCCGAAGCTTTGAAATGGTGGAGGTGCCGGGAGTTGAACCCGGGTGCCCCTGGCCTTCACGGACCGCATCTACCTGCGTAGTACCGCTTGAGTTTCGCTGGTGACATGTGGCGGTACGCGCTCACCACCGGCTAGGCTCTGGATGAAGATACGGCCCGCGCGTCAAAGTCGGCCACGCGGACTATTCCTGCTGTCGACGTACGTTCCGGCCAGCAGGAGTCGCCGGGCGTACGAGGCTGCTTATTTAGGCAGCCAGGGGCATTTCTTCGGTGTTGCCGTTTGTTGTTTTCGCAGGGGGATTAACGAGAGACCCACGACTCTCTTCAGGCAGCGGTTCGCTCCAACCAAGGGTAGAATCCAGAACACCCCCAAAGTGAAATCCTTGGGATGGTCCGCGGTGGCTCCGGCACCCTTTCGGGACCGCAGCCGCTACCGTCGTGCAAGCGGATCAAGGAACAAGAAGAAGACGGTACCCCGCCCTGCTGGATTTGCAAGCGTGGTGCCAGCGGGTACGACGCGATGGGCCGGAACGCCGCCGGGCTTGCGGCGCGGCGCGGGCGACCGGCGTGTCGCCACGCTTGCTGGCCGGACTAGGCGCGCGAGGTCTCAGCGTTGGCTTTGGCCGCGGTACGCGGCCAGCACCGGGTAGTCGGCGGGCGCGAGAGCGTAGGCGTCGAGCGCCTCGGGTCGAACCCACGCCAAGGCGGCGTGCTCGACGGCGACCGGCTCGGGGCTGCCGGGGGCGAGCGTGGCGACGAAGCCGTGGAGCCGGACCGTGATCTTCGGATAGGCGTGGAGCGCGGGCGGCAGGGCGTCGCCGAGGACGATGTCGCAGCGGAGTTCCTCGCGGATTTCCCGGCGGAGCGCGTCGCCCGCCGGTTCGCCAACTTCGATCTTTCCGCCGGGAAATTCCCAGAGCAGCCCGAGGTGCTTGTGCGCCGGGCGCTGTGCAATCAGCACGCAGCCGTCACGCTCGATCAGGGCGCAGACGACCTCAAGCGGAGCAGGCGAGGGCGGAAGCAAGGACACGTCGGATTGATGTCAGCAGTCCACCCCTCGCGGCAAGCCCGAGCCCGGCCGGAACCATCGATCGATGCCGGTCGCCGGTGCGGGTCGAGCCGCTGCGGGGGCGGTCCGGGCTTGGGCCGCCAGTGCTGCGGGCGACGTTGACCGGTCGGCAGCGCGCACCGGCGTCGCACGCCCTCGCGACGCGGCCGATCCCGATCCCGATCCCGATCCCGATCCCGATCCCGATCCCGATCCCGATCCCGATCCCGATCCCGATCCCGATCCCGATCCCGATCCCAAGCCCGGCCGGAGCCCGGGCTTGCCGCGGCGCGGTGCG
>JBEIGD010000019.1:0-73045 GCA_040382075.1 Opitutaceae bacterium | reverse complement strand
GTCCCGCCTCACGCTTCCTGAAATCGCGCTCGGGGAGACGAGAATACAACGAGCGCATAAAGCGCCTGAAGAACGTCCGCCTCACGCTTCCTGAAATCGCGCTCGGGGAGACCCGGGACGGCGGCGATACTCTCAGCCCATGCGTGCCGCCTCACGCTTCCTGAAATCGCGCTCGGGGAGACTGCCCCTGTGGATAACTGGCAGTTTTCCCTCGGTGGGAAATGTGAGCAACGAGCGCGTTCCTCCCAACGGCGACATCCGCCCCTAGCGCGGATCGTTTCATTGCGTTGTCCCTCTGAAATCCGATTTGCGAGCGCTCTCGGTGGAGCAGTCTCTCACTTGGTGCACTCGCTCCTTCCCTCGTCCTCGCGATTTCAAGCAACGTGCCTTCCCAATGGCGGAGGGAAGGTGGTCGGTGGCGTGGGCTTTCGCTTAAGTCGCCGCGGCTACCCAAGCAGCCGCCCCCCGGGCGTGTCAATCCTTCACACGATGGTCACCCGTGATCGCACCGTGTAGGGCAGCCCCATCGCTTCGATGACAAGGGTCGCGTCGGCGGCCTCCGGTCCGAGAGATACGAACAACACTTGGTCGTGATCGGCGTTGATAATCTCCGCGAGCGCGGCCCGGGCCTGCGCGAGCCGCAGCTCGTCCAGCGGGCACTCGAACACTGAATATTGCAGCCGGGTGCCGTAGCTCTCCAGCGTCTTGGCCACGCGCCGCAGCCGCTTCGCGTTCGCGATGTCGTAGCTCACTAGGTAGCGCAGGCGTTTTGCGGCCATCGGGTTATTGATCCGTTTCGCTCATCGAGTGGTGAACCCGTGGTAGACCGTCGCGTCGCCCCTCACGACGCGCCACAGTTGGCGCGCCTGGACCTCGAGCATCCGCCGGTAGCTCATTTTGTAGCCGAATTCCGGGTGACTCACCTCGGTGTCCATCCGGCGAAACCACGCCTCCCAGAACCTTCGGCGGCCCTGCTCGTTGAGGAAAGTGCCGCTCGCCGCTCTAATGAAGTCGTGTGGGTCGACCTCGCCACGGTTCACGAGCGAAATCGCCACCGAATCCGCGATCAAGGGGCGAAACTCCTCCATCAGGTCGAGCGCCAGCGCCGGCCGGCCGTAGCGCGGCTGATGCATGAACCCGAGAAACGGGTCGAGCCCCACCGTGTGGCACACGCCCGCCAGTTCCTTGGAAAGGATCGAATAGCCCAGCGATAGAAGGGCGTTGACGGGGTCGCGCGGCGGCCGACGGTTGCGCCCGGCGAAATCGAACCGCCACTCCGCGCCCTTGAGCATCGAGGCGAACTGTTCGAAATACAGGCTGGCCGCCGCACCCTCGCAGCCGAGCAGGGCAGCGAGGTCTCCGGCCTCGGCGGTCGCATCGCGGGCTTCGGCGAGGAGGCGCAGCACTCGGTCGGGCACCTCGCCGTTACGCATGAGCATCACGCGCTGGTTGTGGATTTTCGCTCGGATGGTCTGTTTCGCCAGCTGCAGCCGGAAAAATGGTTCGTCAAACCGCCGCATCTGGCCGAGCCGCGCATCCACCCCGCTCGCCGGCAGCCCCCGCAACAGTCCAAGAAACCGCCCCGACGCCGCGAAATAGGCCACGTCGACGCCGTTCTCCAAACACGACTCCGCCGCCTGCGCCGTGAGTTGCACCGCGCCATAAAGATAGATCGCGCGCACCTGATGGAGCGGGAGCTTGCGCGTGATCTCGCCCTGCACAGTGACGACGAACTCCCCGCCGCGCTGTCCAACCTGAGAGCCGGCTTTCTGTACCACGAGCACCTCGCCGTCGTCGTGCGGAGGGCGGGGCGGCGGTATCGGATCGTGATCGACCGGGGGCGTGCCGGTGTATTCCAGCGGCAGCTCGCCGGGCGGGAAAGCGAGACGTAGTTGCCCGTCGTCGCCTGCGGCGCGCTGCCGCGCTTGGGCCCACCATGCGCTCTCACGCGGTAGACAGACCGGATACGCAGAGCAGAAGTTGCAGCGTCGGTCATTGACGAGCGGCGGCGGGAGCCGACCGGCCGACGCCACCTCCCGGGCCTCGGCGAGCGCGGCGAGCGTCTTGCCGAAGAGCCCTTCGGTGAGCGGCACTGGTACACGGCGCTTGTCCTCAGCATAGTAGATGGCGGCGGATTCAGCTGGAGTACCGTGCTCGCGGAGCAGCAACGCGTAGGCGGCAACTTGCACGGCATCAGGCTCTTTGGCGACGCGCGTGCCGTCGTCGAGCCGGCGTGCGGAGCCTTTCTTGTAATCGATCACGCACACTCCGTCCGCTCCGCCCTCAACGATATCGATCAGCCCGACGAGCCCGTGCACAGCGCTTTCGAGCCGGAGCGACCGAAGTTTTGCGCCCTCAGGCAACCCGTCGCGTAGTGCCGCGGCTTTTTCCTGATCGTAGCGCGAAGGTAGGTCCGCTTGGCGATGCGCTGCGGAGCCCGCCGCGGTATCGGCGTTTTCCTCAAAAACATTCTCAACCCACTGAAGATAAAAGAGCCGCGGGCAGTAGAGGTAGTTGTGCAGCCGCCGCACCGGCATAGGCGGTTGCGGCTCAAGCGTGCCTTGGGTTTTGAGGCCGAGGTCGGGCATGGGATTCAGGAGGTGCAAGCGAGCCGGAGGGAACGTGGCCCCTTGATCGCTAGGGAGACCGCGGCTTGTGGGCGGGCGCGGTCGCGGGATAACGGTCACGCGCAGAGTGGGCCGACGGAGTCGGCTAAAGCTCGGGATGGTTGGGCACCGGCGTGGTGCTGTTCCATTTGGCAATGCGGGCGCGGTTGAGCACATTCGCTCGCTCCCAAGCGCGTCGCTTGACGGCCGTCCATATACCACGGCCGGTGGCAAACGGAGTCTCTAGACCCGCGAGGATAGCGCGGTCGAACTCGGCGATGCGGGCAACGTCGATGAAGAGGTTCGGCGTGCGCTCGGACGCTCCACCGTCGTATGACAACGCAATCACGGGCGGAGCAGCGCCCCAGCGCGCTTTTTCGCGTTTGGTTGTCGTGCGGAGCAGCAGGCCCCCTCCTCTCTGCCGTTCGGTACGAATGCGATGGTGAAGGTCGTGGCGGTCGGGCGCCGCGATCCCGCGAAGCGCGATGTTGGCTGCGGCGTTGAGGTCAGCCTGCATCACCGGGGCATCGCCCATTGGCACAAAC
This sequence comes from Opitutaceae bacterium, assembly GCA_040382075.1. Taxonomy (GTDB): domain Bacteria; phylum Verrucomicrobiota; class Verrucomicrobiia; order Opitutales; family Opitutaceae; genus UBA6669. The sequence continues at coordinate 69,894 of JBEIGD010000019.1, read as the reverse complement.
ACGGGACCTCCCGGCAGCGGCGCAAGTAGGGTACGCGGCGGTTTCTGGGCGGTGACACGACCGGCGTTGAGGCGGTCAAGCTCGGCGAAAAGTGCATGCACGCGCCGTGCTTCGGCGAGGGCCTCGCCTTCGAGGGGTCTCTCCCCGCACTCGTGCTGCGCGAGGCGCGCGAGCGTGCCGCGCCAGGGCGCTTCACGTCGGGCCGCTGGGGTGAGTTCAACGGCGCGGAATCCGGCTGCGCCGGTGCGCGAACAGAACCGTGAAGAGTAGGCGGCGGGCGTTGCGAGCACGGTGAGGCCGTAGGTTTCGCAAAGCTGGCGGAGTTTCGCGACGAGCTGCCGGTGGCACCACTGCATGAGCCGGGAGTTTTCGCGGCGGGCGCGGTCCTGCGTGCTGAGGTAGCGCGAGAGATCCTCGATCACGACGAAGGCCACCGGCGATCGGAAACGTTCGTATTCGCCGTGGATGTCGCGGGCGCGGCGCTCGGCGGCAGATTTGGCGGGCGCGCGCAGGCGCAGGCCGAGTGCGGCGGCTAGGATGGCATGAGCCGTCTGATCGACGCGTTGATCTCGCATGTGTTCGATCTTCTCCAACAGCGCCGGGCACGGATCGGGCAGTTCGTCGCCGCGGGTACCGCGACCGATGCGCACCGGCAAGCCGGGAGCGTGGGCGAGCGCCCGGCTGAGCGACTGACAACGGCGGCGCAGCTCCTCAATTTGTTCAAGACGCTCGTGCGAAAGGCCGCGCTGGCCGGCGATCTGGCGCCGGCCGGGATCGGAGCCGGAATCCGTCTGGCGGAGAACATGGCCACGGTGCTCGCACTCGTTGGGCACCCAAATCCACTGGCGGTCGCGCAGGGGCAGCACGCGGTTGGCGACGATCACGAGACTGCGTGTCACAAGCTCGCGTTGGGCGATCACTGCGGCGTCGTTGGCGGCGATATGTTCGGCGAACGACAACGTGGCGCGCTCGGCGTGCGCGGCGACGATCTCCGCCGCGGCTTCATCGCGTCTTGCTTCGACGCGCAGCCGGGCACTCCAGCTTTGCATCCGCGCGAGGCGCGCCTGTGCTCGCCGCAGCGCGACCAACAGCAGATCGTTTTGGAGCGCGAAAAACCGCCGGTGTTCGGAGCCGACGGTCCCGAGCAGCCTCTCCGGATCCTCGCCCAGGTCGGAAATCAGGCACGCTGCAGCTGCAGTCTCGGCCGAAGATGCGAGGCGGCCGCGTTCACCGTAAGGCTCGATCACCGATTTGGGATTTCCCGGCAGAAAAACCGCCGCATCCTCGCCAGGCAGACGGATGAGCTGGGTGCCGGTGAGGCAGGCGAACCAGCGGCGACCGCCAGCCTCGCCGAGCGGCCGATGCACGGCCTTGGCCGGCGCATCGGGTGTGACAGTGATGTGGGCCACTGCGCCCGCATCGCGGGTGCCTAGATCGACGCCGAGGACAGTGAATCCCGTGCCCCGGCGATACCACGCCGACGGCTCGCTGCCGGGCAACCAGACGTCGGCCGGCCAGCGCAGGGCGAACGGCGAATCTTTCGGACCGCAGAATTGGCCATCCCAGTTTTCCGCTGTGCCGAGCTGGCGCACGAGTGCGGCGGGGTCTAGAGTAACGGGGAAATTTAGCAGGACGCGACGGTCGCCCGAAAGCGTAACATCGGGCATCAGATTGACCGGACAATCGGTCAGGTCCTGCGGGAGTTCCGGGGCAGGGTCGAGCGCCTCCATCATTGGCTGGAGCCAGCGGGCGGCGGCGAGGTCCGTGGTGCCCTCCTCCGACCGGAGGCCGTCCCGGAGCAGGCGTGGGGCTGAGTAGCGCAGGCGCACCAACTGGACCCGCCAGCGGCCGGCTTCGCAGATCGCGATCTCGGTCGTGAACGCGAGTGCGCTGGCTTCGTGGCGGCACCGTGCGCGCCGGCCATTAGAGAATTTGCTGACCGCGTTAAAATCGTATTGCCGGCGCGAGTGCAGTGGATCGGCAGGCGTGAGGCGGATGGGCTCGGCGAGGCGGAGAAGTTTCTCTTCCAACTCTCGCTCCTCAACGAGCGCAGTGAGCGGGTCGTTGGTCTCCGCCGCGAATCCGGCGGCGGTCCAGACCTGTGCGGTCGCGGGATCCGGCTCCTGCCACACGAGCCAGTTCTCCGCCGACAGAAGGGCTTCGAAGAGCGCGACGCTGCCCACGGTCTCGCTGTGTTCGGTTTGGAAATCGCGCAGATCGTCGCGCAGCCGGGCCAGAATCTCTTGGGAAGAAACTACGCCCGTTCCTGCGCGACGCCGCCAGATCTTGCGGAGGTCGCGGAAGCCGCGGATCGTGCGCGGGTGCAGCCCGTAGCCGCGCGCCTCGCCATCGGTGAGAGCGTTGGCAGTGCGGAGATTATCGGACGCCAGCAACGCGCGGAGGCGATCGATGCGCGGATCTCCGGCGAGCACCGGCGGCGGTTCTTCGTGCTCGGTGGCGCCTGTGAATTTAGTGGTTGTACCGCGCATGTAGGCGAGGCGGTTGCGGATGACGGCGGCGTCGTTTGCCCGCTCCTTGGTTTTCTCCTCGATCTGATTGAGGGCGGTGAGCGCGTATTTGAACGCGGCGATGTCGAATTCCTTCCACTGTGGCTCAGGCGTGTCGTCGGGATTCCAGCACGGCAGGCTGGTGTAGGCGCGGAAGACATAGCCGCGTTCGCCACGGGCACTGCGGATCGGATCGCAGGAGTCAGGTGCGGGTAACGGCTCCGTGGATTCGAGGTCCTCTTCGGCCGGGGACGCGTTGCGCGGCACGGGCGTCGCCGCGCGCAGGAGCGCCAATGTGAACTCCGAGCGCTCGACATGGCGAAACAGCAACAGTGCAAACAGACGAGCTTGGACTTCGCCTTTGGCACTGCTGCCGACGTAACCTGGGAGCGTAAGTTCAGGCGGAAGGCGGTCGATCGCGGCGACGAGACGGTCGAAGTCTGCGACGGCCTCCGGCTGCCGCTTGCGCCACAGAGCGACGGCCTGGTGAAGGCGGGCGCGGGCCTTGGCGCCGCCCAGCTCCGGGTGTCGCCTATCAGGTGTGGCGATCGAGTGCGTATCGAATTGATCCAAGGCGGGCGAATCGTGGCGGATGGCGAGATCGTGCACCACGCGTGGTAGCAACCGTTGGTGCCGCTCGCGACGAAGCATGGCGGAATCGCCGGCGAAGTTAGCCGCAGTGGCGGGGTCGCAAAATTTCGGCCAGAATGCACGGCCTTGTTGCTGGATCGCACCGGGACCGTCGCACTTAGCGAGCAGCGCGGTCACGGCAGCGTCGCGAGTGGTGATATCGGCTTCGCTGCCTGCGAGCACGGCCGCAAATGCCTCGTCGAGCGTAGGCGCGGGATTCGTCGGGGTTAGGTAGCGCGCGACCGAGTCACGAAGCCCGCGACGGTCCGAGCCGCGCCGCCGGAACGGGCCCCAGATTTGGAACTCGTCGCCGGGCGTGGCGATTCGCTGCCGGAGCGCGCCGAGGGATCTGTTGTCCGGCGCGGCAAGCGCAAGTAGGGCGACGAGGTAATAGTTTACCGCGTCCTGAAAGTGAGCGTGATGCTCCCACAGCGATTCGTCGCCGCCGGGCGCCGGGGTCCACGGAGTTTGGTCTGCATCGGCAGCGGCTGGGTTTGGAATCTCGACGGACGCGACGCGACCTTGGTAAATGCGGTTCATGGGTTAGTGTCGTGGAGAAAAAGGGTGGTGAATCCTTTACGATGATCCATCCGATCGCGCGGGCAGCAATAGTGAGCGGGACGCAAGACCAACCCCCCGACGATCGCTGTCGGTCGTACTGGTTGATGCGGTCCTTGGCAATCCTAGGCGCAGGGACTGACCGAGTGCTGGTTCCCGAAGCATAAGACCAAAAAAACCACACGGAGTCTGACTTGAAGCGGCATCGTAGGGATTGTCTGAAGGCGAGGAGACGGCGAAAAATACCCGCGCGCGAGACGAAACGGCTGCGTTGGTAGCTAAACTACAATGCGCTGTATTCAAATATTGAAGCCGCGATTTAAAGATCCGCATGCCGCCCCACCCTCTAATTCAACTCCCGGTTAACATTACAGGCGCTGGTGTGAATGGGAGGGCAGAAGGATGCGCCGCTTCATCTCGACCGCAGGACGGACGAAACCTCCCGCTGAAGCTCCGCGGACAATCTCAACCTCTTCTCGAGGCGACCGACGGTAGACCGAAGTTCTCCGAGACAACCCGAAGTGGCCCGGTTAAACCGCGTTGTGATCGAGCCTGAGCCGGAGAACGAGCACCGCCGCCTCTCGGCACGAGGAGTAAATGACCTTGGTCTTCACCTCATGATGAAGTAGAGACCGATGCCCGCGGCTATGGCAAAGACTGTCACGACAAAAGGATCTCGGAGACCCGGGCCGACTAGGTCTTTGCGGGCCGCAGGGTGGAATCGCGGAACGGCAGCTTGCCCCCCTTCCTTTATCCGCTCCAGAAACTGCGGGCCGATTCCGAAAGGCACCCGCATCGGATCACCCTGCAACCCATCGTCTTCGCTCTCGTTTTTGAATAGTTCCCAGGCTTTCTTCCGGTCGGGATCCTCCTCGTGGAAAAGATCCAACCAATCAGAAATCTCGCGAGGTCCTTCGCTAGGTTGGCGCTCTCGCCCCCAAAAGCGCATGACCATCTGCTGCCGAGAGCTGATCGGTTTGTTGTTGAGAAGGGCGTCGATCAGGTCTGAAGCCTCACCTCTTGTCATGCCTGGCTTCACGGTGCCGCCAAGACTCTTCAAAAAACCACGCTGCGCTTCGGTCACTACATTATCCCGCCACGATACGGCCCGGTCAACGGGCTGGCGCATATCAATATCGGCCCGCATACGCGTCAGATCTTGGCGCGTGATCTTCGGTGCAGGTTTCGCGGCAGTATCGGCACTCTTGCGTGCCTCCTTTGAGAGCGCCCGGTTCGTGACCGGGAGTACGCGTTCAATTGCGAGATGAATATCCAAGCGGTCCGAATCGGAGAGGGATCCGTCGGCGATTGCTTGTTCAATCGCTTCACGAAGAAATCCCACGGCTGGCAGATCCGATGAGTGCATCTTGGTTAGCCACTCTTTGAGACGCTCGACTTCATTTTCGGAGATGTGGCCATCAGCCACCGAGTCCGCTAGCAAGGTGAGAAGTGATTCAGCGTCTTCGCGCTGCAACTGTTTCTTAGTCAGCGATAGACGTCGCGGGCGTTGCGAGGGGATATCCACGACAAAACCCGTTAATCGCGGGTCGCGTCGTTGTCGAACCGCGTTTGTTTGGGGCGAGTCGTTCTATAATGGATTACAAAGTACCAACCAGCGCCGAACTAGACCGGAGCGCTTCAAAGTCACGGACTCAATGGCCTGATACTGCCGACTGATTCGGGCGATTACGCTGAGATCCCATATCCGTCCCATTACCCCGCCCTACCCCTTAAATTGGTGCTCAGGAAGGGACTCGAACCCTTACGCCTTACGGCACACGCCCCTCAAACGTGTGTGTCTACCAATTCCACCACCTGAGCGACTCGAAAACCGAGGAAGGGCGACTAAGCGAAATCGGCCCGCCGGTGTAAAGCCTCATTTTCGCACCGCCAAGATCCGCTTTGACGTTCCACCTGCCTCCGGGCGTCATAGCGCCTCGTGACTCAGACGCTCGCTGACATCACCGCCTCGCTGCTCCGCTCCTACGAACGGGATGGCGGCATCAATCATTTCGATGGCACCAACCTGCCGTCCGAGGAGTCGGTGAACCGGCTGTGTTCCGACTTCATGCGGCTGCTGTTCCCGGGGTTCTTCGACCAGGAACCGCTCCACCGGGACGCCGTCGCCACCGCCACCGCCCGGCGGGTCGGCGAGGTCCACCAGCGCCTCGTGACCGAGCTCGAAAAGAGTCTGCGCTTCTCCCGGCACGCCGAGCCCGCCGCCGCCGCCGGGGCGCTGGCGATGGACCTGCTCGGGGAACTCCCCGACATCCGCCGCGCCGTCCACACTGACGTCGTCGCCGCCTACGAGGGCGACCCCGCCGCCCGTAGCATCGAGGAGATCATCCTCTCCTACCCTTGCGTGCTGGTGATTTCGCTGCAGCGGATCGCCCATGCGCTCTACCGGCGGGACGTGCCTTTGCTGCCGCGCATGATGACCGAGTACGGGCATGAGCGCACCGGCGCCGACATCCATCCGGGCGCCCGGATCGGCTCCCACTTCTTCATCGATCACTGCACCGGGGTCGTCATCGGCGAAACCGCGCGCATCGGGAACCACGTCAAGATTTACCAGGGGGTCACGCTGGGCGCCAAATCGTTCGTCACCGACGATCAGGGCCGGCCGGTCAAGGGCGTGCAGCGCCATCCCCGGCTCGACGACCATGTGGTCGTCTACCCGGGCGCGACCATCCTCGGCGGCGACACGGTCATCGGGGAACACTGCGTCGTGGGTTCCAATGTCTGGCTGATGGAGTCCATGCCCCCGAACACGATCGCGTACTACCAGGGCGATCAGGCCTCGATCATCCGCCCACGCAAGCCCCGCGGGACGGCCAACGAGGCCGCCAGCGACTGGGTCATCTGACGAAGGCGCGGCGCCCCGAGGCTCCCGGGCCGTGCCGCGGGCAGCGGCGGCCGGCGACGCTTCAGCGGCGATCGCGTTCCGCGAGGGCGCGGGCCAGCACGGCGGCGAGGCGGGGACCCCGGAAAACCAGTCCCGAGTAGACCTGCACCAGCGTCGCCCCGGCATCCAGCTTCTCCGCCGCGCTGGCCGGGTCGCTGACGCCACCCACCGCAATGATCGGCAGGCGGCCCTGCGTCCGCAACGCGACGTAACGCACGATTTCCGTCGACCGCCGCCGCAGGGGCGCCCCGCTGAGTCCGCCCGCCTCGCCCACCTGCGCGAAAGCCCCGGGGCGCGCCAGCGTGGTGTTCGTCGCAATCAGGCCGTCGAGCCCGAACTCCGCCACCGTACCCAGCACGGCGTCGATCTGCGGCCACGAGAGGTCCGGCGCGATCTTGAGGAGGATCGGCACGCGACGCACCCCGGGCCGCGCCGCCGCCGCCCGGTTCGCGCCGGTCACCGCGGCGAGCAACTCGCGCAGGCGATCTTCGTCCTGCAGCTTGCGCAGGTCCGGGGTGTTCGGGCTGGAGACGTTCAGGACGAGGTAGTCCGCGAAGGGCGCCAAGCGCTCGAAGCTGGCCAGGTAATCGGCTGGGGCCTGCTCGATCGCCGTCACCTTCGACTTGCCGAGGTTGATCCCCAGCGGGATCGAGCGGCGACCACGCGGGGGCTGTCCCGCCAGCGTCCGCGCCACCGCCTCGGCTCCCGCGTTGTTGAACCCCATTCGGTTGATCAGGGCCTCCTCCGCTGGAAACCGGAACATCCGCGGCGCCGGATTGCCCGGCTGCGCCAGCGCCGTCACCGTGCCGATCTCGACGTGACCAAAACCCAGCGCCGCCGCCCCCGGCCACGCCCGGGCATTCTTGTCGAACCCCGCCGCCAAGCCCACGCGGTTGGGAAACTCCAGCCCAAAGACCCGCACCGGAGCGTAAAGGTCGCGATCCAGCCGCGAAGTCCGCTCCGCCAGCACCCGCAACGGCCCCAGCCGACCCAACAGCGCCAGCGCCTCCACGCCCCACTCGTGGGCACGCTCCGACTCAAGTTTAAACAGCAATGGTCGAAGCACCCTTTCGTAGAAAAAATCCATACCGAGAAGCAGGCTAGGCCCCCCCCGGACCAAAAACAAGCACCCCGGGATCCGTCCCGCCCACAAAAAAAGCACTTTCCCGGTTTGACTCACAGCAAGCCCCGCGCTTTTGCTCCCGAAATTCCCCTTACTGCGGGACCACACTCATGGCAAAATCCTCTGGCATTCTCGACTGGTGCAACGTCCGACTCGGCGACGACCATAACTGGTGGGTCGATGAGGTCAGCGACCCCGTGCGCTGGGACGTCGACGGCCTGAGCATCATCGACCCCCGTCAAGTCGCCCACCTCATCGAATCCATCGAACCACTCCGCGATTACGGCTTCGATCAGGACGTGATGGAGGCCGCCTTCATCCCCTTCCGCATCGACAAGGATCTCGGCAGCGGCAAAGTGCGGCTCAAGCGGGTCAAGGACTCGATCTTCGAGTCCGAGGAGAAACTTTTCGCCCTGCCCGATATCGTCGACGAGGAGAATGGTCCATTCGCCGACCTGCTGGATCACCTCACCCGTTGCCGCGTCAAAATGCTCAACGACATCTTCGACTTCGAGCAAAAGCTCAGCGTCGATGAGGTCGAGGATGAGCTCCGCGAGGATCAGAACGCCGAATTCATGGAGGGAAAGGCCATCCACTCATTCGAGGAATTGTGCGCGATCCTCGACTACGCGCCCGCCGGCTGGGATGCTGAGGAAGAGGGTGAGGAGAAGCCGAGCGTCGAAGAAGGCGACGGAGAGGACTTGCCCGAAATCGACGAGGAGGACGAAAAGGCCCTCGAGGGCGATTCCTCCCTCAAGTGGGACGAGGACGAAGAGAAGGAAGAGGACGGAGAGGGAGAGAAGAAGACCGCGTCGGACGACGAAGACGACGAGGACGCGGAGGAAAAGGACAAGGACAAGGACGAGGACGGGGACAAAGACGAAGAAAACGAGTCCGACCGTCCCGCCCGTGGCCGCCGCCGGCGCTAAGGCGTTCGCCTCCCCCCACTGCCATCGCGCGAGTCGATCACGGCCGACTCGCGCTGACCGCCTGATCCGCCCTCAAAGAGCGAGTTCCGTCGCCATTTCCTTGGCGAAGTAAGTCAGGATCATGTCCGCACCCGCGCGCTTGATCGCGAGCAGCGATTCGCGGCGGGTTCGAGCAAGGTCCAACCAACCGCGCTCGGACGCCGCCTTGAGCTGGGCGTATTCGCCGGAGACTTGGTACGCCGCGACCGGACGCTGGGTCGCGTTGCGGATCTCGCGGATGATGTCGAGATAGGGCCCCGCGGGCTTGACCATCAGCACGTCCGCGCCCTCCGCCTCGTCCAACGCGGCCTCGATCAGCGCCTCGCGCCGGTTGGCCGGGCTGATCTGGTAGCCGCGCTTGTCGAGCGAGTGCGTCCCCGCCGCCTTGGCGCTGCCCACGGCATCGCGGAAGGGCCCGTAATAGGCGGACGCGAACTTCGCCGAGTAGGCCATGATCGCGGTATGCGTGCACCCGGCGGCATCCATGGACCGGCGGATCGCCCCCACCCGGCCATCCATCATGTCCGAAGGAGCCACAAAGTCGACGCCGGCTTGGGCGTGGAGCACCGCCATGCGGGTGAGGACACCCACGGTCTCGTCGTTCGCGACGGTCTCGCCATCCGGCAATAGAATGCCGTCGTGGCCATGCGTCGTGTACGGATCGAGGGCGATATCGGTCATCACGCTGATCTGCGGGACGGCGGCCTTGACCGCGTGGACGGCCCGAATGATGAGCCCCGCAGGGTCCAGCGCCCGGGTTCCCCGCTCGTCCTTGAGGCGATCCGCCAGCTTCGGAAACAGCGCCACGGCGTGAACGCCCAGACCGGACAGCGTGCGGCATTCCGCGACCAAGTCGGCGATGCTCAGGCGTGAGACCCCGGGCATGGACGGGATTGGCTCGGGCGCGCCGTCACCCTCCACCACGAACAGCGGGGCAATGAAATCCGCCGGGGCGAGGATCGTCTCCTCGACGAGGCTGCGGAGGGCGCCGGTCCGGCGCAGACGCCGGGGCCGGTGGGTGAGATCAAGCTTGAAGTCGGCGCTCATATTCGCGTTGTTGCCAGCCAATCACGCCATGGCCCAGGTCGCCACACGTTTTTTCACGGACTGCCGCCCGCTCAAGGCGCGGCGAACGCCGTGCGCCGGCGCCTGATTCCGCGGCTCCTTCCCGGCCGCGTGGTCCCTCACCAGCGCCGGCTTTTTTGTCACGCTGTCGCCCACGGAGGGGGATGGAAATTGTCGTTTCCCACCCACCCCCTCCCCTGCTAGGTCTCCCCTCCGGTATCTTCCCCTTTCCCCCGCATGGCCCTTCGCCTCTACGATTCCCTCCGGCGTGAACTGCGCCCGCTGACCGCCGCCCAGGCGGACGGGGTCTTCCGTTTCTACAACTGCGGACCGACCGTCTATGCCCCGGCGCACATCGGGAACTTCCGGACCTTCGTGGTCAACGACCTGATCCGTCGCCTCGCCGACCGCCAATTCGGCCCCGGCCGGGTGAAGCACGTGCGCAACCTCACGGATGTGGATGACAAGACGATCCGCCGCGCCCGAGAGGAGCGCCGCCCGCTGGCGGACGTCACGCGGCAGTGGACGGAAAAATTCCACCGCGATTGCGCCGCCCTGAACTGCCTCCCGCCGCACGTCGAGCCCACCGCCACCGGCCACATTCCCGAGCAGATCGACATGATCGCGGCACTCGAGCGCCGCGCGCACGCCTACCGCACGGAGGATGGCTCAGTCTATTTCAAGGTTTCCTCCTTCGACGAGTACGGCACCCTGTCGCGGCTGAAGGAACGCGAGCTGAAGCTCGGCTCGGCGCTCAAGGCGACCACCGCCGACTCGGACGAAAAGGAAGACGGCAGCGACTTCGCGCTCTGGAAGGGCCACAAGCCCGATGACGGCGATGTGTTCTGGCCAAGCCCCTGGGGCCCCGGCCGCCCGGGCTGGCACATCGAGTGCAGCGCGATGAGCAAGAAGCACCTCGGCGACACCATCGACCTTCACACCGGCGGGGTGGACCTCCTCTTCCCCCATCACGAGAACGAGATCGCCCAGAGCCAGTGCTGTAACCAGCAACCCTTCACGCTCCACTGGTACCACAGCGAGCACCTCCTCGTGGACGGGAAGAAAATGAGCAAGAGCCTCGGCAACCTTTACACGCTCGATGACCTGACGGCGAAGGGCTTCTCCCCCGTGGCGGTGCGCTACGCGCTCCTCTCCGGCCATCCGCGCAAGCAGCTCAACTTCACCCTCGAGTCGGTCCACGCCGCCGAGAAGGCCCTCGGGCACCTGCGCGCCTACGCCGCCAGCCTTCCCGCCACCGGCGGGGATCCCGCCACCCTCGCGCCGGTGATCGCCGCGCTGGAGGACGACCTCAACACTCCCGCCGCCCTCGGCGCTCTATTCACCGTCGTCAACCGCGGCACCCAAGGCGTCGACGCCGCCGGCTTCGCCGAGGTGATGGGCCTGTTTGGCTTCGATCTGCGCACCACGCCGACCGCGGTGGTGGAGGCGCCAGAAGCGGTCCGCGCGCTGGCCGACCAGCGCTGGGCCGCCAAGGCCGCTCGCGACTTCGCCCGGGCCGACGCCCTGCGCGCGGAAATCGCCCAAGCCGGCTGGACCATGCTCGACCGCAAAGACGGGTTTTCCCTCGAACCCAGCAAACGCTGACCCCAACCTCCCCTTTCCCATGCCGATGTCCCCCCTCGAGGAACTCCGCCACTCCGCCTCGCACATCCTCGCGACGGCCCTGCTCCGCATTTTCCCGGACGCCAAGCTGGACATCGGACCGCCCACCGACACCGGCTTCTACTACGACGTCGACCTCGATCACAAGCTGACCCAGGACGACCTCACCCGCATCGAGGCGGAGATGAAGAAAGTCGTGGACGAGAACCAACCCTTCCTGCGTCGCGAAGTCTCGCGCGAGGAGGCCATCGACATCATCCGCCAGCGCGGCCAGGAACGCTACAAGCTCGGCCGTCTCGCCGACATCCCCGAAGGCGAGAAGATTTCGTTCTACCAGAACGGCGAATTCATGGACCTGTGCGCCGGCTCCCACGTGCGCTACTCGTCCAAGGTGAAAGCATTCAAGCTGCTCTCCATCGCCGGCGCGTACCACCGCGGCGACGAGCGCAACAAGCAGTTGCAGCGCATCTACGGCACCGCGTTCCCGAACCGCGAGGAGCTCGAACAGCACCTCGAGCGGCTCGAGCAGGCCAAGGCCCGCGACCACCGCAAGCTCGGCAAGGACCTGCGCCTCTTCGTCATCGACGAGGATGTCGGCCAGGGACTCATCCTCTGGACGCCCAACGGCTCGATCATCCGCCAGGAACTCCAGACCTTCATCGGCGAGGAGCTACGCAAGCAGGGCTACCATCAGGTCTTCACGCCGCACATCGGTAAGCTCGAGCTCTACAAGACCTCGGGCCATTTCCCGTACTACAAGGAATCGCAGTTCACCCCGGTCGTGGAGAACGAGTCGCTCGCCGCGATCGTCCGCGAGGGCTGCTCCTGCGCCGACATGGTGGCGCGGCTCGACGGCGTCTCCGCCAAGCTCCGCGAGGACGTCAACCGCCGGGCCGGTCGCGAAATCATCTCGCAGGACCGCGTGCTCGATGCGGATCGCCTGCTCGACGGCTTCATGTTGAAGCCGATGAACTGCCCGCACCACATCAAGATCTTCGCCTCCCAGCCGCACAGCTACCGCGACCTCCCGGTCCGGCTGGCGGAGTTCGGCACGGTCTACCGCTGGGAACAGAGCGGCGAGCTCAACGGCATGACCCGCGTCCGTGGCTTCACGCAGGATGACGCCCATCTGTTTTGCACTGAGAGCCAAATCCCGGCCGAGGTCCTCGGCTGCCTGTCCCTCGTGAAGGTCGTGCTCACCACCCTCGGCATGAGCGACTACCGCGTGCGCGTGGGCCTCCGCGACCCGGATTCCAACAAGTACACCGGCACGGCCGAGAACTGGGACAAGGCCGAGGCCGCCTGCCGCGAGGCCGCCAAGACGCTGGGCGTGCCGTTCACCGAGGAACCGGGGGAGGCCGCCTTCTACGGGCCGAAGATCGACTTCGTGGTGAAGGACGTGATCGGCCGCGAATGGCAGCTCGGGACCGTGCAGGTCGACTACAACCTGCCCGTCCGCTTCGATCTCTCGTACATCGGACCCGACAACCAGCCGCACCGCCCGGTGATGATCCACCGCGCCCCGTTCGGCTCGATGGAGCGTTTCTGCGGCGTGCTGATCGAGCACTTCGGCGGCGACTTCCCGGCCTGGCTCGCCCCCGAGCAGGCACGCATCGTGCCGATTAGCGACAAGGTCATCGACTACGCCCGGGACCTGCTGGCGCAGTTCAAGGCCGCCGGCATCCGCGCATCGGTCGACGAGCACAGCGACAAGCTCGGGGCCAAGGTGCGCCGTGCCGAACTCGACAAAGTGCCCTACACGCTCGTCATCGGGGCCAAGGAAGCCGAGGCCGCCTCGGTCAGCGTGCGCTCCCGCGCCCGCGGCGATGAGGGTGTAAAGCCCGCCGCGGCGTTCCTCGAGAGCCTGGTCACCGAGATCCGGACGCGCGCGCTTCCGGCGAAACGCGCCTAACAAAAGAGGCGACTCGCGTCGCCTCGTGGTTTCCAACTCAGGCGCGCGGTGCTCCGGCACCCGCGCCTTTTCTGCGCCCGACGGCAATCAATCTGCCGTCAGATTGCGGCGTCACCCCGCTCGTCGGTGCGGATGCGGATCGCTTCCTCCAGCGCCACCACGAACACCTTGCCGTCGCCGATCTTACCGGTCTTCGCGGACTTGACGATCGACTCGACGGTCTTCGCGACCAGCTCGTCGGTCACGACGATCTCCAGCTTCACCTTCGGAAGGAAATCCACCGTGTACTCGCTGCCGCGATAAATCTCGGTGTGCCCCTTCTGGCGGCCGAAGCCCTTTACCTCAGTCACCGTCATGCCCTCGATGCCAATGGCCGACAGGCCCTCCTTCACTTCCTCCAGCTTGAACGGCTTGATGATGGCGATGATGAGTTTCATGCGATGACAGGGTTGGGGATTCGCGCGCAGCCTAGCTCCCCTCCGGCCACCGGAGCAAGCCTAGTCGCGCCCCTGCCCCCGGGGGGCGCAGCCGGTCTCCCTGACCCCGCCAAGCCCCGGAAGCGGATACGCGCGTACCCGACCTGATCGGAGCCCCCGCGGAGACCGAGTGCCAGGCGCGTGAGCGGACGCTGACCTTACTCCGGAATGACGGTCTGAATATGCAGCTCCTTGAGCTGCTTCGGAGTGACGGGCGTGGGGCTCTGGGCCATCAGGTCCTGCCCCTTCTGCGTCTTCGGGAAGGCGATGACATCGCGGATGCTGGTCGTGCCGCAAAGCAGCGCCACCATGCGGTCGAGGCCAAAGGCGATGCCCCCGTGGGGCGGGGCGCCGTAGGTGAAGGCCTTGAGCATATAGCCGAAACGGCTCTCGACGACGTCGGCCGGGATCTTGAGCACGTCCTCGAAGACCTTCTTCTGCAGGGCCGGCTGGTGGATGCGGATCGAGCCGCCTCCCAGCTCCATGCCGTTGAGGACGACGTCGTAGTGCTGGCCACGGACGGCCTTCGGGTCGGAATCGAGCAACGCAGCATCCTCCGGCACCGGAGCCGTGAACGGGTGGTGCGTCGCGGCGTAGCGATTCTCCGCCTCGTCGTAGCTCATCAGCGGGAAATCGACCACCCAGAGGAACTTCCAGTCGTCGTGCCGGACCGTCAGCTTGCCGCGTTTCTGCAGCAGGGCGGCGGCCTCGAGACGGATGCGACCAAGGATCGCGCAGGCCTTCTCCCAAGGGGCGGCCGCGAAGAAAATCATGTCACCTTCGGCAACACCCAGCTTTTCGGTGAGCGCCTGCTTCTCGGCGTCGGAGAAGAACTTCACGATCGGCGACTTCCACTCGCCCTGCTCAACCTTGATGAAGGCGAGGCCCTTCGCCCCGAGGGACTTTGCAACCTCTTCCAGGCTCTTCAGCTCGCCTTGGGTCAGGTCGGAAAGACCCTTCGCATTCAACGCCTTGATCACGCCGCCGCCGGCGGCGGTGGCCTGGAACACCTTGAAGGCGGAGTTGCGGAACAAGTCCGTAAAGTCGACCAGCTCCATCGCGAAGCGGACGTCGGGCTTGTCCACGCCATAGCGGTTCATCGCATCAACGAACGCCATGCGCGGGAAAGGCGCGGGCAGGTCCACGCCCAGCACTTCCTTCCACACGCGCTGCAGCATGCCCTCGAAGAGGGCGTAGACATCCTCGCGGGTGATGAAGGAGGCCTCCACGTCCACCTGCGTGAACTCCATCTGCCGGTCGGCCCGGAGATCCTCGTCGCGGAAGCAGCGCGCGATCTGGAAGTAGCGCTCCACGCCGGCGACCATCAGGATCTGCTTGAACTGCTGCGGGGACTGCGAAAGCGCGTAGAACTGCCCCGGGTGAATGCGCGACGGCACGAGGTACTCGCGGGCGCCCTCCGGGGTGCTCTTGAACAGGGCGGGCGTCTCCACCTCGATGAACTCGCGGCTGTCGAAATAATCGCGGATCGCCTTGGTCGCGCGGTGGCGCACCTGCAGGTTGCGCCGCATCTTCGGGCGGCGGAGGTCGAGATAACGGTACGTGAGGCGCAGGTCCTCGTTCACCTTGTCGCCGCCAGCGTCATCCAGCGGGAACGGGGGCGTCTCGGAAACATTGTGGATCGTCAGCTCGGTCGCCTCGATTTCGATGCCACCGGTCGGGAGCGAAGAATTCACCGTACCGTCCGGGCGGGCTGCGACCTTCCCGGTCACCCCGATCACCGACTCCGGCTTGAGGTGCGCCGCCTGCTGACCGAGCCCGGCGTTCACCTGCGGGTCGAACTTCACCTGGGTGATGCCCTTGCGGTCACGCAGGTCGACGAAGAGGATGCCGCCGTGGTCGCGGACAGAGTCCACCCAGCCAAGCAACGAAACGGTTGCTCCGAGTTCGGCAGGCGTGAGTTGGGCACAATGATGGGTGCGATGCATGGGCGTGGTCGGCGCCGAGCTAAGCGGCCTCGCTGGGGGGCCCGCAAACCAATTCTCCGAGGGAGAAGCCGGGCCGGCGCCTCAGGCGTCCGCAGTCCGTCGACCGGGCAGCAGCGCCGCGTCCTGCATGCCGTGGATGATCTTCTTGTCCGGCGGGCAGAAGGTGGCCAGCGCGCCTCCCAGTTGCACGCCTCCGCCCTGCACGAAGTAGTACGGGCAAAGGCGCAGTCGCCCATGTTCCTCAGCCGCGGCGTAAGGTGCAGCGTCCGCATAGAGGCGGTGCGCCACCCGCTGGGGTTTGCGGTACTCTTGCACGAGGTGGAGGTTGTGTGGCGCTGCCGCCACCGCGGCCTCGATCGCCGCCTGCCACTCCTCCCGGGAGGAATCGCTCCCCAGGGTCACCCCGCGCGCGCCCCATGCCGTCTCGTGGAAACCGGAAATCTTCACGATCAGCTCGCGCTCGCGCTGGGAAGCAGCCGAGAGCTGACGCCAGTCGGTCAGGGCCCGTCCGCCCACCCGCGGGCCGTCCAGAACCGCACCCGGCGGAAGCGGCGTCGCATCCATGATCCACGTCGCCGGAATCAGCCGCCGCAGGGTCTCGAACGCCGTCCGCGACAGGGTCTCGGCCCAGAAATCCGCCAGGCGATGATGGTGGAAGAGCCCAAAGGACAATTTCTCCTCTTGGAACGGACGCAGCGGCGGTGCCACCGCCACCTCGCCCGCGCGCCACGCCTCCAACAGGTGCTCCGTCGCCGGGATGTTACCGAGGTCGAAGAGCTCAAAGAAGCGATAGACGATGTCGATCTTCTCCGGATTTCCCTCGAGGTCGAAACACAGCGTCGAACCCAGGGGAAAGAGTTCATCCGGACGCAGGCAGAAGACGCGCTTGCCCTGCAGCTGCAGCTGCTGCGCCAGCCAGTGCATCTCCGGCCGGTACGTCGCTGCCTCATCGGACACCACCAAGGCGATCAGGGGGTTACGCAGGTCGGGCTTCAGCGCCGCCAGACCGGCATGGAACAGCCGAACCATTGCATCGCCCGATCCAATCACCGTCGTGTCACCACCTGTCGAATACATCCGATTCAGGAACGCGGTCAGCCCGATGCCGCCGGGCACCGAGTCGAGCTCGGTCATGACAAATCCCTCCGCCGTGAGCAGGAGGTCGGGACGCAGCACGGTCGGCAGGGACCCGCGGTTGCGGGCATCGCGGGCGTGCGCGAGGAGTTCCGGCGGCTTTCCGCGGTCGAGGTACTCGGCGACCCACGGGGCGAGCAGCGGCTTGTTGCGCAGGAGGTTCCGACCGGCTACGGAGCGCAGGTAAAGGGTCTCCAGCGCCTGATGGAACTCCACGCAGGCCGCGCCGATGCCCTCCAGCTCGCGGATCTGCGCCGGACTCAGCGGCCAGGCCTCGGGGGCCAGCCGCCATGACTTGGCCTCGAACAACGGCTGCCCGGCAAAGGCGGACTGCAGAGTGTCTCGGGCGAGCTCAGGCATGGCGACGGAAGGAAACAGCGTGCATGGCATCAACCGCGACGCCATGCGAGCACTTCCGCGCGCCGTCCGCGGCCACGACGGACGCGACGCGGGCGCCCGGAAAAAGCGACCACGCTACGCGAGCTTCGACTGCAGCAGGCGGCTGACCACGGCGAAATCCAGCTGTCCGGCACTTGGGTGCTGCTTCAGCGCACCCATCACCCGACCCATGTCCTTCTTGGTCGTTGCCCCGGTCGCAAGCAGGACCTCCGCCACCAACGCCTCGGTCTGGGCGGCATCGAGTCCCTTCGGCAGGTAGGCCTCGAGGAGGATGATCTCGGTCGAGTTGGCCTCGACCAAATCCGTGCGGCCAGCCTTGGCGAACTCGTCGCGGGCGTCGGAGAGATTCTTCACCGCCTTGCGCAGGGTCGTCATCACCAGCCCCTCGTCGATGGGCTTGCCTTGATCCATCGAGGCACGCTGGATGGCGGCATCGCAGGTGCGGAGGATCGTCGCCGTTTTGGTGTCCCGGGCCTTCATCGCCGCGATGATGTCGGCGCGGATGCGTTCATAGGTGGAGGGCATACGGCGAGTGTGACGCCTGTCCGCCGCCTGTCGAGCCGTCCTCCCCGGCTTGCGCCCTCCCCGCCGGCGCGCTGGTATCCCCCACCCTCCTTTTCTTGACCCCATGACCTCTTCCACCTCCCCCACCTCGATCGGCTTCGGCATCGTTGGTCCCGGCATGATCGCCGACTTTCACGCCCGCGCGATCGCGGCCATTCCCGGTTGCTCGGTCAAGGGCGTGTGCGGCCGGTCGGCGGCGACCACCAAGGCCTTTGCCGAGAAGCACGGCGTGGCGTTCACGACGGATCGGGTCGAGGACCTCGTCGCCCGCGACGACATCCAGGTTATCTGCGTGACCACCCCGAGCGGCGCTCATTTGGAACCCGCGCTGACGGCCATGCGCGCCGGACGCCATGTGGTGGTCGAGAAGCCGATCGAGGTGACGCTGGAGCGGATGGACGCGTTGCTCGCGGCCAGCCAAGCGGCGGGCGTGCATCTGCTGCCGATCTTTCAGGCCCGCTACGGCGA
This sequence comes from Opitutaceae bacterium, assembly GCA_040382075.1. Taxonomy (GTDB): domain Bacteria; phylum Verrucomicrobiota; class Verrucomicrobiia; order Opitutales; family Opitutaceae; genus UBA6669. Next base: position 51,616 of record JBEIGD010000019.1, on the reverse strand, counting down.
AGGCGCGCGCACGGTGAAGCGCGCCTTGGACGCGGGGCGCTTCGGACGCCTCGTCCTCGCCAGTGCCTACGTCAAGTGGGTGCGCGCGGCCGCCTATTACCACCAGAGCTGGCACGGCACGCTGGCGCTCGACGGCGGCGGGGCGCTGATCAATCAGGCGATCCACGCCATTGATCTGCTCCAATGGTTCGCCGGCGTACCGACGGACGTCTTCGCGTGGACGACCCGTCGCGTGCACACCGGCATCGAGGCGGAAGACACGGCGGCGGCCACGCTGCGGTTCGGGAACGGAGCGCTGGGCGTGATCGAGGCTTCGACCGCCGCCTACCCCGGTTGGTCGCGCCGCCTTGAGCTCTGTGGCGAGAACGGGGCGATCGTGCTCGAGGATGACCGCATCACCCGCTGGGACTTCCGCGAAGCTGCGCCGGAGGACGAAACGATCCGGCAGGGCGCCACCGCCACCCAGATGGGTTCCGGGGCCAGTTCGCCCAGCGGCATCAGCCACCTCGGCCACCAGAAGCAGATCGCCAACCTCGTCGAAGCAATCCGCTCCGGCACCTCCCTCGAAGTCGATGGTCCCGAGGCCCGCAAGGCCGTCGCGCTCGTGCTCGCCCTTTACGAGTCGGCGAAGACCGGCCGCCCGGCCCAGCCCTCGACCGGCCCGCGCCCGGCTTGAGCACCGTGCGAGCGCCGCACCGGGAAAGGGCGCATCCCTGAAGCGGGCCGGCCCGCGCGGATTGGCGGCGCCCGCCGCGCCGACGGCGCTGGCTTAACTGCCCGCAGCACCACGGATCGGCTCCGGGTGCGTCTTGGCATTCGGCGAGAGATGCACGTCGGTCCAGCGGCCCTGCGGCGCCGCCCAGCGTACGGCGTTCGCCAGCACCCGGCGCACATTCTTGTCGTGATAGGTCGGATACGTTTCGTGGCCGGGACGGAAGTAGAAGATCTTCCCATTCCCACGGCGCCACGTGCAGCCGCTCCGGAACACTTCCCCGCCCTCGAACCACGACAGGAAAACCTGCTCGTCGGGCGTGGGAATGACGAAGGGCTCGCCATACATTTCCTCCTGCGGCAACTCGAAGTACGGCCCAAGGCCGGCAGCGATCGGGTGGCCCGGATTGCAGACCCAGAGCCGCTCGCGCTCCCCCGCCTCCCGCCACTGCAGCGAGGCGGTCGTCCCCAGCAGACGGCGGAAGATCTTCGCGTAATGCCCGGAATGCAGGACGATCAGGCCCATGCCCTCCAGCACTCGCTGCTGGATGCGGTCGACGACCGCATCGGCGACTTCGCCGTGCGCCATGTGACCCCACCACGTCAGGACATCTGTGCGCGCCAAACGCTCCGCGGTGAGCCCGTGCTCCGGTTCCTGCAGCGTCGCCGTTTCCACGCTGGCCTCGGGCGCGCCCTCCCGGATCGCCTCGGCAATCGCCTCGTGCATCCCCCGGGGATAGACGGCGGCCACCTTGGGATGGCGCTGTTCATGGACGTTCTCACCCCAGACCACCACGCGAAGCGAAGACATGGGGGCGCAGTACATGCGGCCAGTCTCGGTTTACAAGCTCGACTCCATGCTATTGAGTTGCATTAGTATTGGGGAATGGATTCTTTGGCGCCCCCCAACCGATTGCGCGAAACGGCTCCGCAGGAGCGGCCGCAGGAGCGCCTTCTGGCGGCTGGGCCGGCTGCGCTGAGCGATGCCGAGCTCGTGGCCCTGCTGCTGCGGAGCGGGACCCGGGGGCTGGATGTCATCACGCTGGCCAATCGGCTCTTGCAGGAGGCGGGGTCTCTGGGCGGCCTGCTGAGTTGGTCGCCCGCCCGCTTTCGGCGGTGCAAAGGGATCGGCGCGGTGAAGGCCACGCAATTGGTCGCCGTGATGGAGATCACCCGGCGCGTGCTGAGCCAGGAGGCGATCGCCACTCCGCTCCTTGATCACGCGGAGAGCGTCTCCGCCTACCTGAGTCCCTTCGCGGTCGGGCTGGAGGTGGAAAAATTCTGGGTCCTCTGCCTGAACCGCAAAGGGCGCCTGCTCAAGCGAGTAGAAGCGACATCCGGGACCGCCTCCAGCACGCTCGTGCACCCGCGGGAGGTGTTTCGCGAGGCGGTCCGCGAAGGTGCTTCGAGCATCATCTGCGCGCACAACCATCCCAGCGGAGATCCCAGCCCGAGTGCGCAGGACATCCGGGTGACCCGGAGCCTGCGCGAGGCAGCCGGGGCGTTGGACATTCCGCTGCTCGACCACGTCATCCTCGGCCGGCGCGGGCTCGATCCCGCCGGTCTGGGGTTCTACAGCTTCCGTTCCGCGGGCCATCTCTGAAGGCCGAAACCGGGAGAGAGGCGCGAGTGAGAGCACCCGCGCGGGCCAGCCTTGCGCGAGACCCACGAAGTCAGCAGCGTTGGTCTTCGGATGGATCCATCGATCGATCGCTTCTGGTTCTGGCTCGCCGGCGCCTGCTACTTCGCCGGCCTCGCGCTCGGCACGTCCGTCGTGCTGCGCCGCCGCGCGCATTCGCGCGGCATCATGAATGCCATCGTGGTCGTGGGCTACGTGCTGCACACCTACGCCCTGTACCTGCGCGGAGTCGAGGTGCGCGGTTGCCCGCTCGGCAACCAGTTCGAGATTTTCCAGTTCACCGCGTGGTCGGCCACGAGCCTGTACCTCGTCGTCGGCACCACGTTCCGCATCAGCTTGCTCGGCTACTTCACGTCGATGCTGTCGGCCGCCCTGACCCTGCTCTCGCTTTCGGTGCCCGCCTGGGACGCCGAGCACCGCATCAACGTGTTCGGCGGGAACGCGTGGATCGAGTTCCACGCGGCTCTCGCACTCTTCAGCTACGGTGTCTTCGGCCTGCTCTCGCTCACGTCGATCCTCTTTCTGCTCCGCCATTTTTCGCTGAAAAACAAGCGGCTTGATGGCACCTTCGCGTTCCTCCCCTCCATCGTTGACTTGGATCTGATCGGCCACCGCCTCCTGATCACCGGCGTGGTGCTGCTCGCGACGTCACTGCTCGTCGGTGCGTCCTGGTGGATGCGCGACCCGGGCGGCGTCAACCCGGTGAAGATCGCTGCCACCGCCTCCATCTGGCTCGCCTACGCGGTCGCGCTGACGCTGCGCCTGCGGGGGCGTCTCCAAGGCAAGCGGCTGGCCAAGGCGTGCATCGTCCTCTTTGCGGTCGCCCTGCTGTCGCTCTCGTTGATCACGCCACGCCGCCCGGTTCCGGGTCCGGCCAGCGTCCCTTCGCACCAGCCGTGAGTTCGCCCGATGTCTCGCCGGCGCTGTTCGTCGTCGGCGCCAGCCACCAGACCACGCCGATTGAGCTGCGCGAACGCTTGGCGCTGACGCCGGAGAAGCTGGCGCAGCTGCACGATGCGGCGAGCCGCCTCGCGGGTCTGCGGGAGCTTGCGGTGGTCAGTACGTGCAACCGCGTGGAACTCTACGGGGTCGCCACCGATGCGAATGCCGTCGCCGCGCTGGAGCAGGAGTTCTGCCGGCTTTCCGGGCTCGATCCCGCCACCTTTGCGACAATCCGGCGGCTCGCCGATGGGTCGGACGCCATCCGGCACCTCGTCGCGGTGGCCAGCGGGCTCGAGTCCCAGATGCTCGGAGAGAACGAGATCTTCGGTCAGGTGAAGAGCGCGTACGAGGGCGCCCAGCAGCGCCGCAGTGTCGGTCCGGTCCTGAACCGTGTTTTCCAGAAGGCCTTCCAGAGCGCGAAGCACGTGCGCACGCAGACCGCGATCACAGTCGGTCAGGTGAGCGTGGCCAATGTCGCGGTCGAGCTCGCCGGCACCATCTTCGGCGACCTGAGCGCAACCCGCGTCATGCTGCTGGGTGCGGGAGACATCGGCGAAAAGACGGCGCGCGCCTTCCAGAGCCGCGGCGCGGGCTCCCTCACCGTCGCCAGCCGCACGCTCGCGCGGGCCCTGGAGCTGGCGACCGAGTTCGGCGCGGTGGCTCTGCCGTTCGAGCAGGTCGGCCAGCGGCTGCATGAGTTCGATATCCTCGTCTGCTCCACCGCGGCTCCGCACGCCGTGATCACGCACGGGGCCGTGGCGACCGCGCTCCGACGCCGCCCTGCCCATCCGCTTTTCTTCATCGATCTTGCGCTGCCGCGCGATGTCGAGCCCGACGTCGCCACGCTCGAGAACGCCTTCGTCTACAACCTCGACGACCTCGCCCGGATTGCGGAGCGCAATCGTGCCGCCCGCGAAGCCGAGGTGGCCAGGGCGCTGGTCCTCGTGGGCGAGCGGGCCGACTCGATCTGGCGCCAGGTTGCACCGCAGGCCAGCGGTCGCCTCGAGCCGCGCTAGCGATCGCGGGAGGGCCGCCTAGCGTTTCAGCTGCCGGCGCACCCAAAACGCTGCTCCGGCGTCCGCGGGCGAACGCAGGATGTCCCGCAAGCGTTCCGCGGTGCGCTGCGCGCCGGCGATGCGGGCGGGATCCCGGGTGCACCGCTGCAGTTCCTCGCCGAGCGGTCCGGGCGCCGCGGCCCCTTGGAGGAACTCGGGATAGACTTCCTCGTTCAGGAGCAGGTTGGCGATGCCGAGATACGGCACGCGGAGCAGACAGCGCCCCATGAGGTAAGTCAGGGGGTTCGCCCGATAGACGATGGCACCGGGAATGCCCGCGAGCGCGCAGTGCAGCGACATCGTGCCGCTCGACGTCAACACCGCCGACGCCGCGACCTCAGTCCCTGGGGGAACCAGAGTCACGGAGGCTGGCGGACGCGCGGCCCGCAACACGCCTTCGATCAACGCGCTGGGATAGAGAACCTGCGCGCGCGGAAGTCCCGAGGCCGCGAACCCCGCCAGCAAGCGCGGGAAAATACGTTCGACGGCCTGCCGCCGGCTTCCCGGTAGCAGCAGCACCGGAGCCGAGGGGTCATACCGCACCGGCGGTCGATACTCCGGGGCCAGGAATGGATGACCGACAAACTCCGCCCGCAAATCCGTGTCCGCGTAGCACGCCGGCTCAAACGGAAAAATCGTCGCCAATGCGTCCAAGTCGCGGGCCATCGTGAAGCGACGACGCGCCTTCCATGCCCAGATCTGCGGCGAAATGTAGTACAGGAGCTTGACCGGACCTCCACCCTTCGCGCTGACCCCTCGTTCGCGCAGCCGTGCCGCGAGCCGAAGGTTGAAGCCGGGGTAGTCCACGAGGAGCACTGCCCGCGGCCGATGTCGCGCCACCCACTCCACCGTTTCGTCGAGCAGGTTCCGGAAGTACCGGTAATGCTTCAGCACCTCGATGACGCCGACCACGGAGGATGCGGTCAGGTCGTGCAACAGTTGGGCTCCGGCAGCCTGCAGCGCCGGTCCGCCAAGTGCGGCCACCGTCACGGCCGGGTCAGCTCGCCGCAAGTCGCGCACCAGCCGAGCCGCATGCTCATCACCGGAGTGCTCCCCGGCGAGCACCAGCAGGTCCACGCTCCCGCCCCGCTCTGGCGGCGGCAAGAGCGCCAGCGGCGCACGAGAGAACGCCGGCCGTGGCGTCAACTTCAAGTCCTGCAGGTCCTGACGGATGTGGCTCACGCTGCGACGGGAAAGGCGACGTCAGGAACGACGCGCCCCAGCCCGGATCTGCTCGGTGATGATGATCGCCAGTTCCAGGGCCGACTTCGCCAGTTCCCCCGAGACCTTCGGCTGCCGCGCCCGTCTCACGCTCTCGACGAAATGCGCCAATTCCAAAGCCAAGGGCTCGCCCTTTTCGAGCGGCACCGGCTCCAGGGGCACCGCCGACAGATCGCCCGGCTTCACGGCGCCGGCGATGATCTTCTGCGCGTACTCCAGCATGCCGGCCCGCTTCACGAGGTGGCCGGACTGATTCATGAAGTCGAACGAGAGATAGCCCGAGGACTGAAAAATCCGGATCTCTCGCACCTTCTTGAGGCTCATCCGACTGGCGCTCAGGTTGGCGACGCACCCATTCGCGAACTGCAGCCGCGCATTCGCGATGTCCTCGGAGCGCGAGAGCACGCTGACCCCGACGCTGTCGATCTTCTCCACGGGCGATTTCACCAGCTCAAGCACGATGCCGATGTCGTGGATCATCAGGTCCAGCACCACGCCAACCTCGGTGCCCCGCGGAGTGAACGGAGCGAGTCGATCGGCCGTGATGAAGCGCGGATCGCTCACCTCCTGCTCGAGGAAGCTCATGACCGGGTTGAAGTGCTCGATGTGCCCGACCTGCACGAGCACGCCAGCCACCCGGGCCGCCGCCAGCACGCGCTCCGCCTGCTCAAGCGTGGCCGTGATCGGCTTCTCGATCAGCAGATGACAGCCCCCCGCGAGCAGCGGCAGCGCCACCTCGGCATGGCGATCCGTCGGCACCACCACCGACACCGCATCGCACTCGGCCGCCATCTCCTCAAGGCTCGCGAAGCGACGCGCTCCAAAGCGGGCCGCGATCTCCGCTGCCCGGGCATCGTTCGCCTCGAAGAAACCCGCGAACTCCACGTCGGGGAGGCTCTGGTAGATGCGGACATGATGCTGGCCGAGCGAGCCAACTCCAGCCACGCCGCAACGAAGAACGGGATTAGCCATGGTGCAGGGTTCCTTCAGAAAGGGTCATTTGCCGGGACGTCCGCGCTGCGTGCGCTGGATTGTGAGTCACGAGAATAAGCGCCGTCTGCGTCTCCGCAACCAACTCCAGCAGCAGGGTGATCACCGACTCGCCCGTCCGCTCGTCGAGGTTTCCGGTGGGCTCGTCCGCGAGAAGCAAGCTGGGTTGATTCATCAGGGCCCGGGCCACCGCGACCCGCTGCCGCTCTCCGCCCGACAGCTGCGACGGCAGGTGGGCGGCGCGCTCGTCGAGGCCGACGCGGGCGAGCAGCTCCACGGCCCGCCGCCGCGCCGCCGCATCGACTCGTCCACCGATGCGTCGCGGCAGGAGCACGTTGTCTTCCGCGGTGAGCTCGGGCACGAGATGAAAACTCTGGAAGATCAAACCGAGAAAACGATTCCGGAGCGCCGTGCATCGCCGCGCGTCGATCCGTGCGCCGTTCCACAAGAGTTCACCTTCATCCGGTGAATCGAGACCCGCCAGCAGGTGCAAAAGCGTCGACTTTCCCGCTCCCGACTCCCCGCGGATCGACACACTCTCCCCGGCGCCCAGCGAGAGGTCGACGCCTCGTAGCACCGCGATGCGGCGGTCGCCGCTCGCGTAGCTCTTGCGCAGGCCGCGCGCCTGCAGGACGGCGTTCGCGGGCTCACTCACTGCGAAAAGCCTCCACTGGACGGAGCCGAGCCGCCCGCCACGCCGGCACGAGTCCGGCCAGAAACGAAATCACCAGCGTGAGCACCACCACCGTGAGCACGTCACCGGGAACGGTGTGCGCAGGGAGATTGCTGAACTGATAGAACCGTCGCAGCTCGTCCTCCCGCTGAGTCAACCGGGCGATCAGCATGACGGCGTCGTTGCGCACCGCCAGCGCCGCAAAGCCCAGCGCCAATCCGACCGCGGTGCCGAAGATCCCGATCAGGAGCCCCTGCGCACAGAAGCACGCCGCCACGCCTCCGGAGGACGCCCCGAGGGCACCCAGCAGGCCAATTTCCCGTGTCTTACGGACCACCGAGATGAGGAGAGAGCTCATCACCGAGAAGGCCGCGACGATCACGATGAAGAGCAGCAGGAAGAAGATCATGCCCTTCTCCAGATTCAGGACCCAGAGGAACTCCTCAAAACTGTCCATCCACGAAAACGCCTGCATGCCTACCGGCAGCCCGCTCGCGTTCAGGCGCCGCGCCAGTTCGTCCTCCCCGACGCCGGGCCGGGCACGGACATTGATCCCGTGCACCGCCGATCCGAGCCCGTAAAGGTCCTGCACGAGGCGCAGCGTCCCGTAGACCATGCTGCTGTCGAGTTGCTGATGGCCGATCTCGACCAGACCCACCACCCGCACTTCACGGGGAAGGAAGACTTCGTCGCTGCGCAGCCGCTCGATGATCAGCGGGGAATACACCTCCAAGGTGTCACCGATCGTGACCCCCAGGGAACGCGCGAGTTCAGAGCTCACGAGCACGGAATCATCATCAAGATCGTCCAGTGTCCCGAGCCGGATGTACGTCGAAAGCTCCACCACCCCGGTCACGGTCGCGAGGTCAAGTCCCCGGATCGCCGGGTAGGCGGGTCGACCGTTCGCCATCACCATGACCACGCCCGAGGCATACGGGGTCGCCGCCTGCACGCCGGGCACCCGTGATACCTCCTTGAGCAGCGGCGCGGACTCGCCGATCAGTCCGCGCGCCTTGATCTGCACCTCGCCCTCGGTCTCCACGATCATGCGCCGGATCTCGTAGCCGAATCCGCCCATGACGCTGGTGACCACGATCAGCAGGGCGACGCCTAGCGCCACGCCCAGGACCGAGATGGCCGTGAAGAACGGGAAACGCCGGCCCGCCGGGAAGAGCTGCTTCAGGGCGAGATGGACGTACCAAGGCATGGGGACGGCGCTCAGGGCGCCGGGGTGGTCCGCAGCTGCGGGAAGAGGATCACGTCACGGATGCTCTCCGCGCCCGTCAGGAGGATGCACAACCGGTCGATGCCGATGCCCATGCCGCCCGCCGGGGGCATGCCGTGCTCCAGCGCGAAGAGAAAGTCCTGATCGACATTCTGCTGATCGCCGCCCGCCTGGGACTCGAACATGCGGCGCTGTTCCAGCGGATCATTCTGCTCGCTGTAGGCCGGCGCGATTTCCATGCCGCCAATCGTGAGTTCGAACACGTCCAAGACCGTGGGATCCTCGCGATTCAGCTTCGCCAGCGGGCACAGTTCCCTCGGCAGATGCGTGACAAACGTCGGCTGGATCAGGCCCGGCTCGATGCGCTTGGAGAAGATCTCATTGGTCACCTCGAAATCCTCCCACGATGGATCGACCTTGAGTCCCAACGCTTCCGCACCGGCGATCTTCTCCGCCTTGCTGCGCTTGAACCAGTCGGCGTCCCCGGTGGCCTCGCGGATGAGATCCCGGTACGGAACCTCCCGCCACTCGCCGGCAAACTCGATGTCCTGGCCGCTCGCCGCATGGCGGATCCGGGTCGTCCCCAGAACGGTCTGGCAGAGGGAAAGCAACAACTCCCGCACCAGCGCCATCATGCCCCGGTAGTCAGAGTAGGCCTGATAGACCTCGAGCATCGTGAACTCAGGATTGTGCCGCCGCGAGATGCCTTCGTTGCGGAAATTGCGGCCGATCTCGAAAACCCGATCGATGCCGCCGACCAGCAGGCGCTTGAGATAGAGCTCCAGCGAGATCCGCAGCACGAAGTCCATTCCAAGCGCATTATGGTGAGTCGTGAAGGGCCGCGCGGCCGCACCGCCGGCCACCGACTGGAGCACCGGGGTCTCCACTTCCACGAACTGCCGGTCCTCCAGGAAACGTCGCACGTGCGAGACGATCCGCGAGCGCAGGAGCAGGCGCGACCGCGACTCCGGATTCACGATCAAATCGAGATAACGCTGCCGGTATACCTGCTCCGGATCGCTCAGCCCGTGCCACTTCTCGGGCAAGGGGCGCAGCGCCTTGGCGAGGAGTACGTACCGATCCACGCGCACGGTGATCTCGCCGGTCTTCGTCTTGAACAGCGTGCCCTCGGCTCCGAGGATGTCGCCCAAGTCCAGCTTCTTGAACGCCGCGTAGGACTCGTCGCCCACGAGGTCCTTCTTGACGTACAGCTGCAGCGGCCCCTCGGCGCCGCCGCTCTGCTGGTCAAAGATCTTCACAAACTGGCTCTTCCCCATGTCGCGAATCACGACGAGGCGCCCGGCCACCGCCACCTTCACGGTGTAGTCCTGACCGTCCACATAGGCCCGACGCGCGGCATCGGAGAAATGAGTCGTCTGGAATTCCGCGCGGAAGGGGTCGATGCCGGCGGCACGCATTTCCGCCAACTTGGACAGCCGCACGGCGTGTTGGTCGTGAGAGATGTCAAGCGGTTGGTCGCTCATGATTTAATCGGCCAGCGTGTCCACACCGACCGCCGCCGGCAAACCGATTCTCGGACCTCCTTGCAGCCCCCTCCTGGACTGCGCATACTGCTGCCATGGACACGCTGCTCCCCGGGATCCTCACGAGCGCGAGCCTCGGCGCCCTGATCGGACTGATTCGCCAGTGGAGCGAACTGTCGGAGGACCCGGCCGGGCGCGACGACTTCGGCGGCGTCCGCACCTACACGCTATGGGCGATGGTGGGGTGCATCGCCGCCTATGCCTCCGCTGCCTTCAGTCCGCTGCTCCTGCCCGTCGCGCTCGCCGCGCTGGCCACCCAGCAGGTGATGGCCCGCCAGGCCGGGCAACCCGCGGGCAACACGCGCTTCGCCGCGTTCATCATCGCCGTGCTGGTCGGCGCGCTGGTGGCGTGGGACGAGCGAGAGGCCGCCGTGCTGGTCGCGGGCGTCGCCATGGTCATCCTCGCATCGAAGAAGCCGCTGCACGACTGGATGCGGCGGTTCACCGAGCCGGACATCCGCGCCACGCTGCAGTTCGTCGCCATCACCGGCGTGATTCTACCGTTGGTCCCCGACCGCACGTTCGGTCCTTGGGGAGGCTTCAATCCCTACGCGACCTGGATGATGGTCATCCTGATCTCGGGACTTGGCTTCGTCGGCTACGTCGCGATGCGGCTGCTCGGCACGCGCGCGGGTATCCTCGTCACCAGTTTGCTCGGGGGCCTCGCCTCCAGCACGGCCACCACCCTCGCTTTCAGTCGGCGGAGTCGTGAGGTGCCGGAGTGGTCTGGGCACTTCGCGTTCGCGGTGGTCGCGGCGTGCACCGTGATGGTGCCGCGCGTGGTGCTGGCCATTGCGGTGGTTTCACCCGCCCTCGCCCTTCGGGTTGCTCCGGCCTTCGCGCTCATGACCTTGCCCGCGGTCCTCTATGGCGTGATCTGGTGGCGCCGCCGGGCGGGCTCTTCCGCCCCGGCGGAACTGCCGCTGCACAACCCCCTCGGGCTCGCCACTTCGATCAAGTTCGCCCTCCTCTATGCAATCATCGCGTTCCTGATCAAGGTGGTCACCACACTGGAGTGGAACGCGAGTCTGCTCCCTCTCAGCTTTGTCTCCGGCCTCACGGACATGGACGCGATTTCGCTCTCCCTCGCGAACAGCCGTGAGGCGGGCGCGGTGGCCCTCGAAACCGCCGGCTTTGCCGTGACCCTCGCCGCCGTGGCCAACGCGATCATGAAGGCCGGTCTCGCGCTCACGCTCGGATCCCCGGCGATGCGTCGGCCCGTCGCAGTCGTGCTCGGCCTGACCGCCGCCGTCGGCGCCGCCGCGCTCTGGCTGCTCCACTAGACGGCGTGCTGCTCGACGTAGCGGCGCACCGCGTCGACCGAAGCCGGCAGGCGGTGCACGACGAGCGGACGGGCCTTCAGAACCTCCAGGCTCGGATGCGTCGGTTCAAAACCGAGCGCCTCGCGCATGGTCTCCGGGAACTTGGCCGGGCTCGCCGTGGCCAGAACCACGCTGGGCCGATCCGCCGACAAATCCTTGAAGCCGCAGGCCGTGTGGGGATCCGCGACGTAGCCCCAGCGCCGCTGCACGTCTTGGATCAGGGTCAGGATCTCCGCATCCGTGCACCGCGAAGACGCGAATGATGCCTGCAGTGCGGACCCAAACGAGAAGCTGCCCGTCTCGCGGAACGTCCGCATCACCTCGCGTACCCGCGCCGGATCCTCACCGACCGAGTAATACAGGAAACGCTCGAAGTTGGACGCGACCTGGATGTCCATGGACGGGGCGAGGCTGGGGACCACGTCGCCGACCCGGTACTCACCCGTCGTGAACAGCCGGTGGAGGATGTCATTGCGGTTGGTGGCGACCCGGAACCGGGCAATCGGTACGCCCATCCGCTGCAGCATCCACCCCGCGAGGACATTTCCAAAGTTACCCGTCGGGACGACGAACTCCGCCGTCTCGCGGATCCCCGGCGGCAACCGCAGCCACGCGCTCAGGTAGTACACGCACTGCGCCAGCACGCGGGCCAGGTTGATGGAGTTGACTGCGGACAGGCGGTGACCGGTGCGGAAAGCGGTGTCCCCGAACAGCGTCTTCACGATCGCCTGGGCGTCGTCGAAGGTGCCGGTGACGGCGAGGGCGTGAACGTTCGCCGCTCCGGTGCAAGCCATCTGCCGCTCCTGCAGCGGCGACGTGCGGCCCTCCGGATACAGAATGAAAATCGCGGTTCCCGGCTTGCCGAGCAATCCGTGGATCGCCGCCGATCCGGTATCGCCGGAGGTGGCACCAAGCACGTTGATCTTCTCGTGCCGCAAAAGGCACTGGAGCTCGTAGAGGTTGCCGAGCAACTGCAGCGCAAAGTCCTTGAACGCGAGCGTCGGTCCGTGGAACAGCTCGAGCACGAAACGGCGCTCGTCCAGCTGGACCAGCGGGGCGATCTCCGGATGCGCAAACGTGGCGTAGCTCTTCGTGACCAAGCCGCGCAGCACGTCCTCGGGGATGTCCGTCGCGAAGCGCGAGAGGAAGCGAACGCAGAGCTCGGGGTACGGTAGGGAGGCCCAGTCCTCGAGCTCGGTCCGGGAGAAGCGCGGCAGTGTGGCCGGCAGGAAAAGCCCGCCGTCGGGCGCGAGACCGGTGGCGACGGCGTCGCTGAAGCCGAGGGTCGGCGACTCACCTCGCGTGGAGAGGAAGCGCATGACGAAACCCGCAGGCGGACGGACCGCCCGTGCGGTTACAGCTGATCGAGGTGGAAGGCCGCGTGTGCGACCCGCGCCGCCTCATCGGCCCGATCCTGTTCGACGATCACCGAGATCTTGATCTCCGAGGTGCTGATCATCTCGATGTTGATATTGGCGGCCGCCAGGGCCTGGAAGAGCGTCGCCGCGACGCCGCTGTGGGTCTTCATGCCCACGCCGACCACGGAGAGCTTGGCGATCTGCTCGTGGATCGCGACCTGCCCGCCGCCGATGGCGGTCAGCGCCGGCTCCAAAGCCTTCTGCGCCTTCACTTGGTCGGTCTGCGGAACCGTGAACGTGAGGTTCGCCACCCCACCACGTCCGACGTTCTGGACGATCATGTCGACCATGACATTGGCGTCGGCCCGCGCGCGGAACACCCGAGCCGCCGAGCCCGGCTTGTCGGGCAGATTGCTCACGATGACCTTCGCCTGATCCTTGTCCACGGCCACGCCGCGGACGACGACCTTTTCCATGTATGCCACTTCTTCTTTCACGATAGTTCCCGGGTTTTGATTAAAGGATGAACGGACCTCGAAGATGACGCCGTACTTCTTCGCGAACTCCACGCTGCGCGACTGCATGACCTTGCTGCCGCTGGAGGCGAGCTCGAGCATCTCGTCGTAGGAAATCTCATCCAGCTTGCGGGCGTCCTTCACCACGCGCGGATCCGCCGTGTAGACGCCATCCACGTCGGTGTAGATCTCGCACTTGTCTGCCTTCACCGCCGCCGCGAGGGCGATCGCCGTGAGATCGGAACCCCCTCGACCGAGCGTCGTGACGCCACCGTCATCGTTGATGCCCTGGAAGCCGGCGACAATCACCACCCGACCTGCGTCAAGGTCCTTCTCCACCGGAGCCGCGTTGATCATCTTGATCTTCGCCTTCGTATGGACCGCGTCGGTGAAAATCCCCGCCTGCGCACCGGTGTAACTCACCGCGTCGACGCCGACGCCGTGCAGCGCCATGGCGGTCAACGCGATGGTCTCCTGCTCGCCGATGGCCAGAAGCTGGTCCATCTCACGCTCGGACGGCTGGGCGCAGAGTTGTTTGGCCTTCGCGATCAGCTCGTTGGTGACGCCGGCGCGCGCCGACACGACGATCACCAGCTGATTACCCTGGTCCCGAAACGCCTTGATGCGCTCCGCGACCTTCTTGATGCGTTCGACGTCACCCACCGAGGTGCCGCCATACTTCTGGACGATTCGAGCCATGATGGAAAAGGGGGCGAGAGTCCGCTGACCTAGTCGGAGAAGTCAGCGATGCGGAGCAGCAGGGGGCTCTCCAGGAGACTGCGCAGGCGCCCCAGCGCCGCCAGTGTCGCGCCCATGGCGCGCTCATCGCTCTCATGCGTCGTGAGGATGAGCGACGCCGCATTGGGCCGCTCGGAAGCGGTCTGGATGACGGACTCGATGCTGACCCCGTGCCGCGCCATCACGGTCGCGATCTGGGCGAGCACGCCGGGACGGTCCTTGACCGTGGTCCGCACGTAGTAACGGCTCCGCAAACGTTCCGGTGGCGCGAGGCGCACGGTGCGCGCCGCGCGGGCGGGCGGCTCCACCGGGGTGACATCGCGACCCGTCGTGAGCAGCACGATCGCATCCGCGATATCGCTGATCACCGCGCTGGCCGTCGCGTCCTGCCCGGCGCCGCGGCCGATATAAGTGGTGGTACCGACCACGTCGCCAACGACCGAGATGCCGTTGAAGACCCCGTTGACGTTCGCCAGTACCCGATCCTTGGGTACGAGCGTCGGATGGACGCGCACGGCGAGTTCGTCGCGCGCGAAGTCGCGGGTGATGACCGCCAGCAGCTTGATCCCGTAGCCGAGCGTCGCCGCATGACGGAGATCTGCCTGGGTGATCTTCGTGATACCCTCGACGGTCATCTGGTTCGGCTTCAGCCACACCCCGTGGGCCAGATGCGCGAGGATGGATGCCTTGTGGGCGGTGTCCCAGCCCTCCACGTCCAGCGATTCATCGGCCTCGGCGAATCCGAGACGCTTCGCGTCGGCGAGGATCTCCGGGTAGCCGGCCCCCTCGGCGGCCATGCGCGTGAGAATGTAATTACACGTCCCGTTGAGGATCCCGTAGATCAGCCGGAATCGATTCGCGACCAAGCCCTCGCGCAGAGCCTTGATGATCGGGATGCCGCCGGCGACCGACGCCTCGAAGAAGAAACGTCCCCCACCCTTGCGCGCGGCCGCGAAAACGGCGGCGCCGCTCTCGCACAGCAGGGCCTTGTTCGCCGACACCACGATCTTGCCTCGCGACAGGGCCTCGAGCGTCACTTTCTTGGCGATTCCGGTACCGCCCATCAGCTCGCAGACGATGTCGATGGAGGGATCGCGGGCGATGCTCATCGGGTCGTCGACCAGGCAGTGCGACGGCACCTTCACGGCGCGCGCCTTGGAGCGATCCCGCACCGCGGCCTTGGCCAACTCGATGCGGACACCCAGCCGGTCCTCGAGCGCCGTCCGGTTGGCCGTCAGGTGCTTCCAGACTCCCTGACCGACGGTGCCGAGACCACAAAGACCGATGCGAATGGTGCGACGGGACATGAAAGTAAAGTCGCCGGGTCAGCTGCGGGGGGCGGAGGCACCGGACCGGCTGAATCGACTCTCGGTCCCCGCCAGCAGGCGGCGGATGTTCGAGCGGTGCATGATGATGACGAAGGCCGCGACGGCGACGGCGAGCACGACCAGCGGCTTGGTTGCTCCGAGTAACCACGCCGCCAGCGGCAGCGCGACCGCACCCAAAATCGACGCCAGCGAGACGTAGCGTCCAATGAAGAACACCGCGACCCAGACCACGGAGGCCGCGAGCAATCCCCAGGGCAACAACACCGCAAACCCGCCCACCGTGGTCGCAACGCCCTTGCCGCCGCGAAAGCCCGTGAAGCAGGAAAAACTGTGGCCCAGCAGGCCACCGGCGAGGCCGACGATGCCGGCGATCGTCATGTCTCCCGCCGCAGACGAAACCCAGCCAAGCCGCGACGCCAGCAGCGGCAATCCCGCCGCGGCCGCCCCCTTGGCGGCGTCCAGAAAGAACACCAGATTACCCGGCCCGCGGCCGAGGACCCGCCGCACATTGGTCGCGCCCGGGTTACCGCTGCCCGCGCGGAAGATGTCGACTCCCTTGGCCCGCGCCACGAGGTAGCCGAACGGAAGCGCCCCGAGCACGTAACCGACGAGCGCGAAGACCAGCAGGGCGGAAAGCATGGCGGGACGGGGTTGCGGGGGTTACAATTCGACGTACTTCGCGAGCGCGATGTTCGGATTGCCCTTGAGCTCAAGCCGCACGGCTTCGCTCGGCTCGCTGTCGAGATTGATCACGATGAGCGCCGTCTGTCCTGGCGCCTGACGACTCAGGGACATGTTCGCGATGTTCACGCCGTCCCGCCCGAGCAGCATGCCGATGTAGCCGATCATGCCCGGCTGGTCCTTGTTCTCGATGATGAGCAACTTGCCCGCCGCCTCGACCTCCACCTCGCGCTGGTTGATCGTCACCACGCGCGGCTTCGCGGCCTTGGTGAACAACGTACCCGTCACGCTGCGCGACGACCCATCCGCCGCGATCGCCTCCACGCCGAGAAGCTCGGTGTAGTCGCTGTGCTCGGTGGACTTGAGGATGTCGCACTTGATGCCCAGGCGCTCGAGAACGACTGGGGCGTTGACGAAGTTGACGCCGTCGCCACTGATCCGGCGCAGGTAGCCGCGTTGGACGGCGCGCGTGATGGCATTCGTATCCAGATCGACGAGCTTGCCCCAGTAGGTGATGCGCAGGGCGGTGATCTGCGGACCGGCGATTTGCTGCACAAGGGTGCCCAGCTTGGCGCCCAAGTCGATATACGGGCCCAGGACCTTGACCGCTGCGGCGTCGATGGACGGCATGTTGACGGCGTTGCGGATCACGCCGCCGCGCAGCACATCGGTGATCTGTTCGGCGATTTCGATGCCGACCGATTCCTGCGCCTCTGCGGTGGAGGCGCCAAGGTGCGGCGTCAGGACCACGTTTGGAAGCGTCCGCAGCTCGCTGTCCTTGGCCAACGGCTCGTCCTCGAACACATCGAGGCCGGCGGCCGCGACCTTGCCCGACTTGATCGCCTCGACCAGCGCGCTCTCCTTGATGATCCCGCCGCGGGCGCAGTTGAAGATCCGCAGCCCCTTCTTCGCCTTCGCGAATGCCGCCTCGTCGATCATGTAGTGGGTATCATCCGTCAGCGGCATGTGGACGGTGATGTAGTCCGACTGGGCCAGGAGCTCATCGAGCGTCGCGGGCTCCACCTGCATCGCCTTGGCCCGGCTCGGAGAAAGATATGGATCGTAAGCCAGCACGCGCATTCCGAAGGCCTGCGCACGCTTCGCGACCTCGCTGCCGATGCGACCGAGGCCGACCACGCCGAGCGTCTTCTTGAAGAGTTCGATCCCGCTGAAGCTCTTGCGATCCCATTGGCCGGCCTTCATCGAGGCCGCCGCCTGCGAGACGGGCCGCGCGCCGCAGAGCAGGTGCGTGAACGTCAGCTCAGCCGTCGCGATCGTGTTGCCCGAGGGCGTATTCATCACGATCACCCCGCGCTCCGTTGCGGCATCGACATCCACGTTGTCGACCCCCACGCCGGCCCGGCCCACCACGCGCAGCAGCGGAGCCGCGGCGATCACGTCGGCGGAGATCTTCGTCTCCGAACGAACCGCGATCGCATGGACATCGCGCACCAGCTCAAGGACCTTCTCCGGAGAGGACCCGTAGGCCTCAATGACTTCGAAGCCCGGCTGCTCACGCAGGTAGGCGACCCCCTTGGGTGAAATCTTATCGGCAACGAGGATTTTCATTCGGAAAAAAGCCCGTCATCGAAACGCCGCTCAGGGGGGGCAAGCAAGCAAGGAAACAGTCGGTCTGACCGCGACCGCAGCGGGGTGTCTTGCAACACATGCAATCACGGTGCAGCAGTCACGTCGCGCTCGCCAACGGAAGGGGGAGCGTCCGATTGTCGGATGTGCCCGAATCCCGACTCGCCCGTCAGGTTCAGTTCATCGTTGAGGTCGATAAACTTAAGGACATCTACCGCCAGACCGTGCTGATCCACAGCGGTCGGGCGGAGAATGATGCCGAGCATTCGTGGCACCTCTGCCTCTTGGTCATCGTCCTGTCGGAGCATGCGAATCTGCCCAACCTGGATCTCCTGCGGGTCCTCAAAATGCTCATCATCCACGACCTGGTGGAGATCGATGCGGGCGACACCTTCGCGTATGACGCGCAGCGCATGGCCGATCAGTACGCCCGGGAAGCGCAGGCGGCGGAGCGGATCTTCGGTCTGTTGCCGGATGACCAGACCCGGGAGTTTCGGGCGCTCTGGGAGGAGTTCGAGGCCAAGGAGACGGCCGAGGCGCGGTTCGCCAGCGCGGTGGACCGCTTTCAGCCGGTGCTGTTGAATCTCCTGACCCAAGGATCCGCTTGGCGCCGGCACGGCGTCACGCACGACCGCGTCGTGGCCCGCAACCGTCCCATCGCCGAGGGATCGTCCGCGCTTTGGGACTACGCCGAGGCGATGCTGCGGGAGGCGGTGCAGGATGGCCGCCTGCCTCCGGGGCCGATGGGCGTCACCGAGCCCGAGCGCCGGTAACGATCCGACGGCGACGCAGCGGCTCAGCTGAGATCGCGCAGACTGCCAAAGTCGGCCTCGAACAGGCGCCGGTATGTGCGCACGATCATCCCGTCCGTCAGGCCGGCCAGCCAGTCGCAGATCCGCCGCGCCTTCTCGGTATCAGAGCCTGCGGTGTCGATGAGCCGGCCCACCCGGGGTGGCAGGATGCGGATCACGCGCCCTTTGCATTCCACGTGATTCCGCCAGGCTGAGTCCCAGAGGTCGAAAAGCACTTTGCGGGCCTTGTGCTCCATCTGTTGGAGCTGCGGGCTCTCGAAGATGATGTCGTCGGCCAGCTGCTTGTAGAACGCCGCTTCCCGCTGGACCTCGGCGCCGACCACGAGTTCGAACCGGTAGCGCTGGGTCGCAGCACTCATGAAGTTCTGCCGGGGACGCAGTCGACAGGCCGTGATGAAACTTCCGATCTTCTGCGAGAACACGGCCTCCAGGCGATCGGCGCGCACCGCGGCGAAGAGTCGGTCCAGCCACGCGAGGCGCTCGGCGTCCAGCGCCTGCGCTGAAGCCCAGCGCTCCATGCGGTCGAGCGTGAGGAACCCGGCCTTTACTCCATCCACCACGTCATTCAGCGAGTAGGCGGCGTCGTCCGCCCAATCCATGATCTGGCACTCGACGCTCTTGAACAGGTTCAATCCCTCCCCTTCCCGGACCGCCTCCGGGATCGCGGTGCCAGCAAAGACGAAACTGCGCTGCGGCTCCTGGGAGTCGTAGAGAAAATGATTGCTCGGAGGCACTGCGTATTCACTCAGCAACTTCTTGTACTTCAGAACCCCGTCCATCAACGCGCGGGTCGGCTGCATGCCGCGGGTCCCCTCCTCGTTCTGATAAATGGTCTCGGTCAGGAGATGCAGGGTCTGCGCATTCCCCTCGAATCCACCCCACGGAAGCATGAGCTCCTGCAAGGTGCGCTCGCCGGAATGACCGAAGGGGGGATGCCCAAGGTCGTGGGCGAGGCAGATCGCTTCCACCAACTCCGGGTCGATGAAGAAATCCGGCGCCAGCGGTTCCCCGCGGGAGAGGAGGTAATGGCAGATCGACCGGCCGATCTGCGCGACCTCCATCGAATGCGTGAGCCGGGTCCGGTAGAAGTCGTATTCTCCGGAAAGGAAGACCTGGGTCTTCGCCTGCAACTTCCGGAACGCGTGCGCGTGAATGATCCGATCGCGGTCGATTTGAAACAACGACCGGTAATCGGGGCGGCGCGGCGACTCCCACGTCGCCTGATCGAAGTCGGAATAAAAGCGGTTGGTCAACATGCACCCGCCCCGAAGGGCGAGTCCGAGCGCACGCGGGAAGCGTGCTGAAGGCAACGCTGATCCCGCTGCGCGAGCCACCCGATTTTCCTCGGCAGCCGCGCCGGGCTGCCGTTTGTTACCCTCCACCATGCACACTCCCGTCGATGTCCAGATCATCGGCCACGAGGTCGCAATCCGCTGGAGCGACGGCGCCGAGACGTTTTTCCCCGCGGACCGCCTGCGCGCCGCCTCGCCGAGCGCGGAGACGCAGGGAGAGCGCGACATCTTCGGCCGGCAGTACGGCGGGGATGGCCCCCGTCATTTCGAGGGCGTGTCGGTGCAAGCGTGGGACCGAGTCGGCAACTACGCCCTCCGCTTCGGGTTCAGCGACGGTCACCAGACCGGCCTGTACACCTACGACTACCTCCGCGCCCTGGCCGCGCGCCTGCCCGACCCCTCCTGAGGGGCCCCCCACTCCACTCCATTCCTTCCGCCATGTCGTTTCCCGCCCGAACCACCACGCCCGAGATCGAGCTCGGGAGCACGTTCCAGCCGAAATTCGGCGCCGACGGATTGATCCCGTGCATCACCCAGGACGCCGCCACCGGCGAGGTCCTGATGTTTGCGTTCATGAACGCGGAATCGCTCGAGCACACCCTCCGCACCCGCAAGGCCACCTACTGGAGCCGCTCGCGCAGCAAGCTGTGGATCAAGGGCGAGGAGTCCGGGAACGTGCAGCGGGTGCAGGATCTGCGCACCGACTGCGACCAAGACGTGATTCTCCTCGCCGTCACGCAGGAAGGACCGGCCAACGCCTCGTGCCACAACGGCTTCAAGAGTTGCTTTTACCGGAAGCTCCGGGACGTGGACGCCGCCGCGCGCCAAGGCGACTTCAGTCTGGAGACGACCGCGAAGCCGCTCTTCGACCCCGCCCAGGTCTACAAGCGGAAAGCCTGAGCCGCCCGCGGGCGGATCGGAGTCAACCCGTCGAACCGGGAGCCAGCCCCCGCTCGCTCGCCGCCGCAAAGTCGAGAACGCGGCGAAACTCGGCGCTCGCCGCCTGCTCTGAACCCGCGAGTTTCTCCAACGCTTGGGAGCGATTCAGCCCGTCCCGGAAGAGCACGCGATGGAGCTGCTTCACCCGCTCGATCTGCTCCGGCGCGAAACCGCGGCGCTCCAGCCCGACCTTGTTGATCGAGCGGATGACGGCTGGCTGGCCGTCCGCGATCATGAAGGGAACGACGTCCTGCACCACTTTCGCGAACGCGCTGATCATCGCATACGCACCGATCCGGCAAAACTGGTGCACCCCCGCCGCTCCTCCGATGGTCACGTGATCCTCGACCCGGACGTGGCCCGCGAGGAGGATGCCATTGCTCATCACGATGTGATTGCCGAGTACGCAATCATGCGCGACATGGCAGTTCGCGAGCAGCGTGTTGTCGTCGCCGAGCACGGTGAATTCCCCGTCGCGCGTCGCGGCATGGACCGTGACGTACTCCCGGAAAACATTGCGGGCCCCGATACGGACACCCGGACGACCGCCCTGAAACTTCAGGTCCTGCGTCTTCGCCCCGAGATTCGCGTAGGGAAACACTTCGCCGCCCTCGCCCAACGTGGTCCAGCCCTCCACCGAGGAATGATGGTGCAACCGGGTGCGATCGCCCAAGACGACCTCGCCGCCAACGTACACGAAGGGGCCGATCTCCACGTCGACTCCGAGTTGTGCACCCGGCTCCACCACGGCGCTCGGATGAATCCGCGTGGCCATGCTCAACCGACCTCCGCCTCGTCGACGATCGCGAACATCAGATCGGCGGAGGACACCACCGCCCCATCGACGGTGCACACGACCTCGGCCGAGGCGAGCTTGGTGCCCCGCGTCTTCGTGAGCTTGGCCGTGACCACCAAGCGATCTCCCGGCCGCACCGGCTTGCGGAACTTCACTTTGTCCGCGCTCATGAACAGCGAGGTCTTTCCCTCGAGGGAGCCACGCCGCAGCATCAACAGACCGGCCGCCTGAGCCATCGATTCAAGCTGCAGTACGCCGGGCATCACCGGATTTCCGGGGAAGTGCCCCTGAAAGAAGGGTTCGTTGATGGTGACGTTTTTGATCGCAGTCAGCTCGTCCTCGCCGCGGAACTCGGTCACGCGGTCGATCATCAGGAAAGGATAGCGATGCGGGAGCATGTCGAGCACGCGCCGGATATCGAGTGAGGTCTCGTGAGCCTGCACCATCGCCTTCCCTTCGCCGGGTGTGGACGCCTTCTTCCCCCCGCGCTTCGCCGCCTCGGCGCGACGGTCGAACAGCGCCTTGGTCAGCTCGGCATTGAGCTGGTGTCCCGGACACGTGGCGACGATGTGCGCCTTGAGCGGCATGCCCAGCAGCACGATGTCCCCGATGATATCGAGCATCTTGTGCCGCACGAATTCATCGCGGAACCGCAGCGGTTCCTTGGAAAGGATGTTCCCGCCCTTGATCACCACCGCGGAGTCCAAGCTCCCGCCGCGGATCTTGCCGAGCTTCAGCAACTCCTCGATGTCCTCGTAGATCGTGAACGTACGCGAGGGTGCGATCTGCGCAATGTAGGTCTCCGGATCGATCGTCAGCGAGAGGTGCTGGGTGTGGTACCCGCGGTCGTCGGTGGACGTGCAGGTGATCTTCAAGCCATCGAAAGGCAGCGCGATGATCGAGCGGTTGCCCTTCATCACCGAGATCGGAGCATCCAGCTCGTAATAGACACGCTCCTTGTCCTGCTCCACCGGACCCGCCTCTTGAATCAGGGCCACGAACGGACGCGCTGAACCATCCATGATGGGCGGCTCCGAGGCATCCATTTCAATGACGGCATTGTCGATGCCGCAGCCGTGCAGTGCGCTGAGCACGTGCTCGACGAGGTGAACCTTTGTATGTCCCTCCTGCACAGTGGTGTTGCGCACTAAGTCGCCCACGGATTCAATGCGCGGGTGAACCTCCGGCTGACCGTGGAGATCCAGCCGCTTGAAGACGAGTCCGTGATTGGCGGGGGCAGGCTTGAACGTCAGCTGGACGGGGTTTCCGGTGTGCAGACCGGTTCCCTTGATCGAGACGGCGCGCGCCAAGGTGCGTTGCTTCATGGGTGAGGGCCCGACGAGTGTCCAAGCCCGGTCCGAAAAGGGCAAGCGCTTAGGCGTGTTGGTCGAATCCTTGACAGCCCGCCGGAGAGTTGGCTAATCCAACACCCTTTCTCTCAACGATCCACCGCCCGCGCCCATCCCTTACCGTCCATGCCTGCCGCCAACGATATCCGCAAAGGCCAAGTCATCAAATTCAACGGCGAGCCGCACCTGGTGATGGAGACCCAGCACCGGACGCCCGGCAATCTCCGCGCCTTCGTGCAGATCAAGATGAGGAATCTTCGCTACGGCAAAGCGCTGGACCAGCGCTTCGCGTCGACGGAAAGCATCGAAGTCCTGCCCACCGATCGCAAGACCCTCGAATTCAGCTACGCCGACCGCGACGCCTTCGCTTTCATCGACCCCGAGACGTTTGACCAGATCGAGCTCACCGAGGCGACGCTGGGCGAGGTGAAGAACTACCTCACGCCCGGCGGTCGCGTGGACGTGCTTTTTGTCGACGAGAAGCCGCTGTCCGTCGATCTCCCGTCCACCGTCTCGCTCAAGATCATCGAGAGCGCCGATGGCGTGAAGGGCGACACGGCCAGCAACGTCCAGAAGCCAGCCAAGCTCGAAACCGGCCTCGTTATTCAGGTTCCGCTCTTCATCAAGGAAGGCGAACTCGTCCGCGTCAGCACGGTCGACGGCACCTACCTCGGCCGAGCCTGAGGGTGAGCCTCCATCGCGCCTTCGCGCGACATTGGAACGACGAAGCCCGCGGCCTTGGCCGCGGGCTTCGTTGTTTGATTGAGGTGCCGCGAGGCGATCCGAAGACCGCCCAGGTCGGCGAGCGACGTCAGGCGACGCGCTCGACCACCAGCGGAGGCGGGGTCGGACGCTTGGGCGCGAGCCGGTAGGCGTCCTTGAAGTAGTTCAGCGCCTGCTCGAGCTTCGACTCGTCGTTGTAGTGAATCATCATCAGCGGCTCACCCTGCTTGACCTGGGTGCCGACCTTGCGGATCTCGGACACGCCGACTGAATAATCGATCTTGTCGCCCGGAGCGGCGCGACCGGCCCCGAGAAGATGGACGCCATGGGCGATCATCGCGGCGTTGATCGTGTGGACGTAGCCGCGCTTCGGAGCGGGCAACTTCCGGATGTGCCGTGCCTGCGGGAATTTCTCCGGGTGGTCGATGAAGGACGTGTCGCCGCCCTGCGCCTTGACCAGTTCCTTGAGCTTCTCGAGCGCGGAACCGTCCGTGAGATGACGCTCGACCGTCTGCTTGGCCGACAACGTGGAGCCCGCAACGCCGGCGAGGCGCACGATTTCCATGCCCAGCTTGAGCACGAGTTCCTTGATGTCCTCGGGCCCACCACCCTTGAGGATCTGGATGGCCTCCTTGACCTCAAGCGCGGTGCCGACGGTGTCACCGAGCGGCTGGTTCATATCGGTGACCAGCGCCACGCAACGCCGCTTCATCGAGCGACCCACGCGGGTCATCGACCGGGCCAGCTGCTTCGCCTGCTCCAAATCCTTGATGAAGGAACCATTGCCCCACTTGACGTCGATCACGAGTCCCTCGGATCCCTCCGCGAGCTTCTTGGAGAGGACGGAGCCGGTGATCAGCGGCAGACTGGGGATCGTCCCCGTTTCCTTGCGAAGATCATAGAGCTTCGCATCCGCCGGAGCGAGGTCCTCAGACTGCGCGATGATCGCGCCGTTGATGCGCGCCAGCTGGTTCACGAACTGCTCGTTGCTGAGTTGACCCTTGAAACCGGGAATCGAAGCCAGCTTGTCGAGCGTGCTGATGACGTAATCATGCTCAGCGCTGCACATCATTGGCACCACGACCCCTGCGGCCATCGCGAGTGGGACGAGCACGAGTGACGTCTTGTCGCCGATGCCACCGGTCGCGAACTTGTCGATCTTGGGCTTCGCGATCGCCGAGAGATCGATCACCTCGCCGGAGAGCATCATCTCCTCGGTCAGGTCCGCCGTTTCCTGAGCCGACATGCCCTGGAAGTAGATGGCCATGGCCAAGGCCGCCAGCTGGTGCTGGGGCATTTCCCCATCGAGCGTGCTATCAACGATGTAGCGAATCTCATCCTTGCTGAATTCGCCACCGTCGCGCTTCTTTTCGATGAGGAACTCGAAAGTCGGCTTAATGAACCTGCGGGGAGGGATGTTTCGCTTCGTCATTGTACTATAAAGGCTCCGGGTAGCAGTTCCGCCGAAACGGAAGAGTCTACGAGCAAACCATGCCGGCATAGGATGTCGAGCCGGAAATGCTTCCCATCTCGGCCCTTCCCCACCCGCCCACCGGTGCGTGCGGTCGATCGCAAATCACGCTTGCGACAGGTTCACGGGCCGCGTGTCGTCGCTGGATGCACGTCTCTTTCCAGCCGGCGGTCGATCTTTCTGCTGCGGTGGCAGCGGCCGCCCGCAAGCTCGGGTTCGCCGATTCAGAGTTCTCCGCCGAAATCCGGACCGCTGACCCGCGGCACGGCGACTTTCAAGCGAATGGCATTCTCGCTTACGCCAAGGCTCGTAAGGCCAACCCGCGTGCGCTCGCGGAGCAGCTGGTCGCCGCCCTTCCGGAAGAGGTGCGGCTCATTTGCGAAGCGAGCATCGCCGGGCCGGGGTTTATCAATTTTCGACTCCACCCGGGCGCGCTGCTCGCGTGGCTCCAGCATCACGGCACGGTCGGTCAGCTGGAGGAAGGCGCGGCCGGGCTGCATCGCGGCCAGCGTTACGTGGTCGACTTCAGCTCTCCCAACACCGCGAAGCAACTGCACGTCGGCCACGTCCGCGGAATGGTCATTGGCGAAGCGATCTGCCGCCTGCTCGCGTTCTGCGGGGCGAGGGTGGTTCGCGACAACCACATCGGCGACTGGGGCACGCAGTTCGGAAAGCTGATCTGGGGCTACAAGAACCTGCGGGACGAGGCCGCGCTGGCCCGGGATCCCCTCGAGGAACTCGAGCGGCTCTACAAGGCAGCCGATGCAGCGACCAAGGAGAGGCCCGAGACCTTGGACGCTGCGCGTGCGGAGTTGGTGAAATTGCAGGCGGGCGACGCCGAAAACCTCGCGCTCTGGAACCGGATCAACGCCATTAGTTCCGGCGCGTTCGAGGAGATCTATCGCAAGCTCGAGATCCGCTTCGACCACCAACTCGGAGAAAGTTTCTACAACGATAAGCTTACTCCGGTGTACGCGGAGCTCACGAGGTTGGGACTGGCGACGGAATCCGAGGGCGCCTTGGTGGTCTTTCACCCGGAGCACCCTCGTTTCAACACCCAGCCCTTCATCATCCGCAAGTCGGACGGCGCGGCCAACTACGCGTCCACGGACCTCGCGACGATGGCCTACCGGGTCGAACATTTCGGTGCCGACGCGATCGTCATCCTAACGGACGCGCGACAGACCGATCACTTCGAGCAACTCTGGCTCACGACCCAGAAATGGTTCAAGGCCACCGGGCGCCGCCTGCCGCGGTTCGAACACGTCTCCTTCGGCTCCATTCTCGGCGAAGACGGCAAGGCGATCAAGACCCGCTCCGGCGATCCGATCCGCCTGAAGGCGCTTCTCGCGGAAGCCGAGGACCGCGCCTTCACCCTCGTCTCGGAGAAATCCCCGGAGCTCTCCGAGGCCGAGCGCCACGAGATCGCGGCTGCGGTGGGTATCGGCGCAGTCCGCTACGCAGATCTCTCCCAGAATCGAAGCAGCGACTACGTGTTCGCCTGGGACAAAATCCTGTCGCTCGAGGGCAACACCGCGCCATACCTCCTCTACGCCGTCGCGCGCATCCATTCGATCTTCCGACGTCACGGGGTTAATCCTGCGGATGCCACCGCCGTGGCCGCCGCCACCGCACCGGAATCCGAGACGGAGCTCGCGCTCGCCCGCAAGCTCGTCGCTCTGGCCAGCACGCTGGACCTCACCACCTCCCAACTGCGCCCCCACTTCCTGTGCACGTACCTCTACGAGTTGGCCGGCGCCTACAGTGCATTCTACGCCGCCGACAAGGTACTGGTCGACGATCCCGCAATCCGCGCACGCCGACTCCTGCTGTGCGCACGCACCCTCCTCGTGCTTGAATCGGGACTACGTCTGCTGGGCCTGCGAACGCTCGGCCGCATGTAGGCTGCCCTCGACGGAGAATTTCCGAAAAACCGCCTTGCTCGCCGAGACGGACCCTCCCAAAATCTCCCGGATATGGCGACGCAGGAATTCTACATCCGTGCCTCTGACGAGACTGACGCGCGCGGTCCGTTCACGCTCGACCAGCTCAGCTCCCTCGTCGAGGCCGGCCAGGTAACTCCGGAGACCCTCTACTACGATACCCTTTCGGAACAGTGGGTGCCGATCGACGCCGACCCGGAAGTGAAGGCCGCACTTTTCCCGGAGAAAAAGCGTCTCCGTGTCCGCGCACGGGATGCGCGGCGAACGACGTCCGCCGGGGACCGCTCCGCTGCACCGATCACCGTCGACGATATGCTTGCTGCGGCCGACAACCGCACCGAAGGCGCGGGGGCCAAGACCAAGATGCGCAATCAGCTCCGCGTCGCGCGCATCGGTTTGTGGAGCGTCGTGGCCATGCTCTTGGCGAGTTCCGCGTCGCTGCTGCTTTCTCCTCCGGCGATCATGCACATCGGAACCGGGGATCTCGCGCGCCTGTTTTCCCATCCCTTCGCTTTGCTCGGCGGCTGCGATCTCCTGCTCGCCCTGTTTCTCTGCCTGCAGATGGTGACGGTCTATCCCCTGGTTCGTCTCCGCGCTTTGCTCGGACTCGGTTTCTTCGGTGTCATCTTCTGGTCCTACTCCGACTCCGTCCCGATCGCGTGGGTCGCGCTCGCTTCCGCCGGACTTTACTTTTCCACCATCTTCATCTCCGCCATCCGCCTCGTCGGCGCCGCCCTTCTTGGATTCGCCGGAGTGGCGGCCTTCGCCCACTACATGCTCGGTTAACCGCCGGGCCAGCGAACCATGGATCGGTTCAAGGCCACCCGAGAGCGTCTCGTCCATCTCTTCGAGACGGATATTTGGCTCCCCCAGCACCTGCGCGACCGGTCCCTTAAGGGACGGTGGTACGCCATCCTGCGAGTCGTTTCGATCACCGTCGGCGCGCTTCTCGAAAGCAGCGCGGCCCGCCGGGCGGCCGCCTTGAGCTTCAGCTCGTTGGTCGGACTTGGGCCCCTCATCTCGCTCACCGTTCTCATCGCCGGCTTCACCCTCGATGAACGAGGTCCTTCTCTCGCGGCCCACACGGTCCACGACCTGATCCGCTACGTCGCCCCTCCCCTCGCCCACTACGAGAAACTCGGTGCGGAAGAAGCCGCGCGCGCGGCGCCGGCTGGACAGGAGGTCCAAGTGAATCCGGAGCTGGTGCGCATCTTCGACGAGATGATCACGAGTTCACGCAGCGGCGCCGTCGGCATCTTCGGAGCCCTCACGCTGATCGTGATCGTGCTCCAGCTGTTCACCTCCGTCGAAACCACCTTCAACGAAATCTGGGGCGTGCGGCGCGGACGCTCCTGGTTGATGCGCATTGTCTTCTATTGGACCATCCTGACGCTGGGCGCCCTCTTCTTCTTCGCGGCCGCCACCGGCCTGTCCGCCACCGCACTCCTGACCGCGTTCGCCGAGAAACTGCCGTTCGGACAACAGGTCCGCGAGACCTTGATCTTCCTGCTCCCGCTGGGATCGACGGTCCTGATGATCTTCACCCTGACGATCTTCTATCGCACCATTCCGAATACGCGCGTGCTCTGGCGCGCCGCGTTCATCGGCGCGGTCGTCGTCGGCCTGCTGATCCTGCTCAACAACTTCCTCGCGTTCCTGTACTTCAAGCGGGTCCTGCTCACCCGCAGCCTGTACGGATCCCTCGGCATCGGATTGGTGCTGATGCTGGGGCTGTACGTTTTTTGGTTCTTCGTCCTGCTCGGCGGCACCGTCAGCTACGCCATCCAGAATGTTCACTTCCGCAACAGTCAGGCGGCGTGGAATAGCTTGGCGGAGTCCGTCCGCGAACGCCTCACCTTGGTCGTGCTTCTTCTCATCGGCCGCCGCTTCGAGGGCTGCCAGCCCCCCTGCACCACCAGCCAACTCAGCGAAGCGCTCAAGGTACCCGCCCAGATCGTCAACGAATGCATCAACCGCCTCGTGCTCATGGGACTGATCACGCCCGTTCCCGGCAACGGCCCGAACGACGTGGCCAATGTGCGCTACCAGCCCGCCCGTCCGCTCAGTCGCGTGACGCTAAAGGAATTCAAACGCTCCGACGACGCCCTGGGGGACTCTTCCTCGGCCGTCTGCCTGGCCAACCTCGATCCCGTGCTGGAGGCTTACGATCACCGGCTCGCTCGATCGCTCGATGATCCGTTCTTCTCCACGCCCCTGTCGGCACTGTTCGAGCAGATGCCTTTCCGGTCCGCCCCGCTGACGTCGGTAGGAACCGAGCAGGCGGAGCCTTGAGGCCGGAGGCTTCAAGTGGGCTGCAATACGAGGTAAGCACGGTTGACAGGCGGCACGGCTGACCTAGTCTGACGGTTTATCTCCATGATTTCCTGGACTCAGAGAACATTCCAGCAGCACTTCCGCGTCATCTTCATCGTGCTCCTGGTCATGACGATCATCGCATTCGTCTTCACGATCGGTGCCGCACCGGGCCTCGGTGACGCGCGCACAAAAGCCTTGGATCGTCCGTTCTACGGACTGAACCTCGGCAGCCAGGAGGATCAAAAGCGACTCTTCAGCGACGCCGGGTTGAGCGTGTTTCTCCAAGCTGGATTCCCCGCGCTGGGCGGCGAACAGCTCCAAGCCTACGCGCTGCAGCGCCACGCCGCACTGCATCTCGCGGACCAGTTGCACGTGCCCGGCCCATCGGGGGCTGACTTGATCGATTACGTGAAGACGCTGCGCGTCTTCGCCGGGGAAAATGGGGTCTTTGATCCCGCGCGCTACGCGCAGTTCCGCGACAACCTCAAGCTCGACGCCACGCTGACCGAGAGCGACGTCTCGCGCATCCTCGCCGACGACTATCGTTACACGCAGGTCCAAAAACTCCTTGCGGGCCCCGGCTACGTTCTGCCGGTCGATGTGAAGCAGCAACTGGCTCGTGCCGAGGCCAAGTGGGCGATCGCCGTCGCGAGCGCCGACTACGGCCAATTTTCGCCGACGGTGGACGCGAGCGAGGCCAACCTGACGAAGTTTTTTGAGGAAAATGCGTTCCGCTACGAAATCCCGCCGCAGGTGAAGGTACGCGCGGTGCGTTTTCCCGCCGCCGCGTTTGTGGCTCAGGCCTTCGTCGACGACGCCGCCGTGCGCGCACTGTACGACTCAAATCCCGCGCGCTTTCCGAAGCCTGCCGCGGATGGCAAGGCCGCCGTGGCCCTGCCGGCAACCGGCGGTTCCGATGCGGATTTCGCCGCCGTGCGCCCGCAGGTCGAGGCCGCGCTGAAGCTGGAACGCGCCCGCAATCTCGCCGCCAAGGCGGCCAGCGACCTGACCCTCGCACTCTACGAGGGCAAGGTCGCGCCATCGTCAGTCGATGCATTCCTCGCTGCCCGCAAGCTTCAGTCCGGCCCGGTCCCGCCGTTCTCGCGCACCGCCGTGCCGGCCGACCTCGGCGGGTCCCCCGACATCGCGGCCGAGGCGTTCCGCCTCGGGACCGCCCGGTATTTCTCGGACGCACTCCCGACCCCCGAGGGCAGCGTCGTGCTGCTGTGGCAGGAATCCATCCCCGCCCGTCAGCCCCTGTTGGTCGAAGTCCGCGGCCAAGTCGCCACCGACTACGCCGAAAACGAGAAACGCAAGCGCTTCGTCGAGGCAGGTCGCGCGGCCAGGACCCAAATCGAATCACTGATCCGGTCCGGCAAATCGCTCGAGCAGGCAGCGGCCAATCCGATTGCCGGCCTCGTCTTCAGCGTGCAATCGCCGCCGGCTTTCACCCTCCGCGAGCCCCCGACCACGCTCGAGCCCGCCGTCTTCGGGGCGCTGGAGTCCCTCGAAAAAGGCGGCGTCTCCGAAATGGTGACCACCGGCGCGAAGGGCATGATCGTTCACGTGGCTGACAAGGCCATGCCCGCGACCGACGAAAGTAATCCTCGGTTTGTTGAGACGCGCGGCCAGATCGCCGCCTTCATCGGGTCCCGCAATGCCGGAGACTATCTCAACGAGCTCGTCGAAAAGGAGTTGGCGAAGACGGCACCCGCCACCCCCTGATTTCTGCGTCCAGCGCGGTCGGACCGACCGCCACCGTCCGCACTGGGCATTTAGACGTAGTCTGCGGGCTCAGCGTTGAAACCAGAGGCCCCCTGGTTTCGTCTCCCTTTCGATCTCTTCTCGCCAAGCCGGGCTCCGTCCTCTTGGCGCTTGTCCTGTGCAACTTCCTTTTCCCGGACTGTGTGCTAGCTTAGCAGAGTCGTCCTCCTGTCGCATGATCTCCCGTCACCGCTTCCTCATCGCCGTCGTCGCCGCTTGTGGCCTGCCCGCTTTGACGGTGGCGCAGACCCCCTCCCCGAGCACTCCGCCTCCCGCTCAAGCAGCGTCCGCGCCCACCCTATCCTTGGAGGCGTGCATTGCGCGCGCGCTCGATCGAAATTTCGACCTGCAGATCCAGCGCGTGACCACCGGGCAGGCGCGCGAGGCGGTCACGATCGCCGATGCCGCGTTCGACCCCACCCTCGAACTCTCCGCCAGCACGAACACCAGCCAGCAGCCCACGGTCGTCAGCTCGATCGATGGCGTCAGCGCCGCCGGCCTCCGCAACCAAAGCCGCGATCTCCGGGCCGGCGTTTCGCAGAAGCTGTCCACGGGTGCCACCGTCAACGCCAGCGCTTCGCTGGATCGCGGGGAGTCGAACTCGCGCAACCTCTTCCTTAACCCGGCCTACACGGGCGACTTCAACCTCTCCGTGCGCCAGCCGCTCCTGCGTGGAGCCGGCTCAGAGTACTCCCGCGCTTCTTTCCGCCGCGCCGAATTGGGCGTGGATCGAGCCAACCTCGACCTCAAGGGCAGCGTGCTGGTCGTCGTCCGCAACGTCGAGGCCGCCTACTACAACTTGGTCTTCGCACGCCAGCAGCGGGGGGTCCGGCAGTCGAGCCTCGAGCTCGCCCAGCAGCTCCTCGAGGAGAACCGGGCCCGGCGCCAAACCGGCGTCGCCACGGATCTCGATGTTCTCCAAGCCGAAGTCGGCGTCGCCAATGCTCGCCGATCGCTGCTGCTCGCCGATCAGACGGTCCAGGACCGCGAGGACGCGCTGACCGCGCTGATCGGTCAGTTCGAGTTCAACCAGACCATCGGCGACGTGAGTTTCGAGAATGCGCCGGTCCCTGCCGTCTCCTTCGACTTCTCCTACAAGCTCGCCCGGGAAAACCAGCCGGCCCTCGCCTCGAGCGCCATCGCCATTCGCCAACTTGAGATCGATCGCGAAACCGCCAAGCGCAATCGCCTGCCCGACCTCGGTCTCGGCGCCGGTCTCGGCCTGAACAGCCGCGAGGCTTCCTACGGTGATGCCGCCACGCGCACCTTTGACGGGGATGGCTACGCTTGGCAGGTCGACCTGACCCTCCGCGTACCGTGGGCCCAGCGGGAGGATAATGCGCGACTCCGCCTCGCGCAGTCCAACATCGCGCGCGAGCAGACGCGTCTCCAGCAGCTCGACCAAAATCTGGTCGTCGAGGTCCGCTCCGCCGTCCGGGCGGTCGAAACCAACCGCGAAAGCGTCGCCATCTCCGGCCTCGCCACCCAGCTCAGCGAACGCCAGTACGAGCTTGAGCGCGCCCGCTTCAACGCCGGTCTCTCGACCAGCCGCCGGGTGCTCGAAGCGCAAGACGATCTCGAAATCGCCCGGGTGAACGAACTGCAGTCCCAGGTCAACCTGCGCATCGCACTCGCCGAACTGCAACGGCTCGAGGGGTCATCCCTGACGCGATTCCGGATCGTCCTCGACCAGGCCCGCTGAGGCCGTCGCCGCGTCCGGATCCGCTGCGGCGAACAGCGTCGCAACCGCTGCCCGCGGTAAGAGAACCAGACGATGGGGCGGCAACTGGGTGCGGAACCAGGTTCGCTGCTTCTTCACCAGCGCGCGGGTATTGGCGGCGATTTGCCGGGCGAGGTCCGCCTCGGTCCCTTCACCGCGCAGGACCGCGAGACACTCCCGATATCCAATCGCACCGCACGCGCTCGGGTTGAGTTCCAGACCGCGTGCTCGCAAGGCCGCGACTTCGGCGAGGAGCCCGGTCGCAAGCATCTGCCGGGTGCGGCGCTCGATCCGCTCCGAGAGCTCGGCCACCTCGCAGTCGAGGCGACTCAATCGGAGATGCCAATCGGAATAGGGAGCGGGTCGCGCCGCAAAAGCCGCCGCCAGTTCTTCCAAGGTGCGACCTGACACCAGGCATCGTTCCAATGCCCGCAGCACGCGTCGCGGGTTTTCCACGTCGAGTGCGCCAAGCCCCGCCGGATTCAACCGCGCCAGTCTCTCCACCAACCCGGCCAGACCCCGGGTCGTCCACTCCACCTCCAACTCACCCCGCAGCGAGGCCGGCACTTCGATCTCGTCGGTCACCGGCGCGAAGAAGCTCCGGAGGTAGAAGCCGCTGCCTCCGACGACCAGGACCGCCCGGCCGCGGGAGTGGATTTCCTCAACGGCGGCGCGCGCCCGGCGGGCATACTCCACTACGGTGATCCGCTCCGCCGGCTCGAGGATGTCAATCAGGTGATGCGGCACCCGGGCGAGCTCGGCCGCCGAGGGCTTGGCCGTGCCGATGTCCATCCCCCGGTAGAAGAGCAAGGAGTCGCACGACACGATTTCCGCGCCGTGCTGCTCCGCCCAGCGCAACGCCCACTCGGTCTTGCCCACCGCGGTGGGGCCGGTCAGGAGGTGCAGGATGCGTGGCATGTGCCGGGAGTGAAGCACGCCCGCCGCGCATGGCAACCGCGGCCGCCGCGCCGTTCTCCGCTCGCCCCATCCCCATTTTCCTGTTTTCTCGGTCGGTCCGCATGAAGTGTCGGTTCATCTTCAATCCCCGCTCAGGCCACAACGCCCGCAATCCGTACCTCCTCGACGAGGCCCGCCGGTTCATCCGCACGCAGGGGCTCGATGCCTCGGTCGAGGTGACCGAGCGGTCCCGCCACGCCACGGAGTTGGCCCGCCGGGCGGTCGACGAGGGGTGCGCGATGGTGGTCGCCATCGGTGGCGATGGCACGATGAACGAGGTCGCAGCGGCGCTGGTGGACTCGCCGGCGGTCCTCGGCCTGATCCCCTGCGGCT
Organism: Opitutaceae bacterium; assembly: GCA_040382075.1. Lineage (GTDB taxonomy): Bacteria > Verrucomicrobiota > Verrucomicrobiia > Opitutales > Opitutaceae > UBA6669. The sequence goes on along the minus strand of JBEIGD010000019.1, from coordinate 17,672 downwards.
CCGGTAACGGCCTCGGCCGTCACCTCGGCATTCAGCGCGGCGGCGCCGCGTCCTTTGCCACGTTGCTCAAGGGCCGCGTCCGCCGCATCGACACCGGGACCGCCAACGGGATTCCCTTCTTCAATGTGATGGGGATGGGCTTCGACGCCGATCTCAGCGCCCGCTTCAATCAGCTGCATCGCCGCGGTTTCAGGGCCTACGTCACGACGACCCTCCAGTCACTCCGGGCTTACCGTCCCAAGCGCTACCGCATCCGCTCCAGCGATCTCGCGATCGAGGAGTCTGCTTTCCTCATCGCCGTGGCCAACTCCGACCAGTACGGCAACAATTGCTTCATCGCGCCGCGGGCGCGGGTGGATGACCGCAAGCTCGACCTGACGCTGATCCGCCCGGTCCGGTTCCGCGATACCCTGCCGCTCACGTTCCGATTGTTCGCAGGTTCCGTGGACCGAAGCTCGCGGGCGTTCTGCCACAGCGCCACGGGTTTCACCATCGACTGCAGCGAAGCCGGCTACTTTCACACCGACGGAGAAGTCCACGAAACCTCCGGATCGCTCCACGTGGAGGTCAAACCGGCCAGCCTGGCCGTGCAGGTACCGGGAGTCGCCTAGCCCGCGGGGTTCAGGCCCGGGTCAAGCCGGCGGCCAAGTCGGAGGCCACGGCGGCGAGGCGTTGCATGATCACATCCGGACGACCGAGGTGCTCGCGGATGCAGTTGACCAGCGCCGATCCGACCACGACTCCATCGGCGTGGGCTGCCACCGCGTGCACATGTTCGCGCCGCGAGATGCCAAAGCCCACCACGATGGGCAGGGTCGTGGCGCGACGGATGCGGGCCATGGCCTCCGGAATGTTGGAGGCTACCGCGTCGCGGACGCCGGTTACGCCCTCGCGCGAAACATAGTAGATGAAGCCGGTCGCGGCGGAACAAATCCGCGGCAGGCGTTCGTCGGGCGTGGTGGGTGCCACGATGAACACCGTGCGCAGACCATGCCGGGCCGCGATGGCGGAAAGGTCCGCCGCCTCTTCCGGAGGGAGATCCAGGGTCAGCATCGCATCCACCCCGGCCGCCGTTGCGGCCTGCACGTAGGCCTCGCTGCCATTCGAGAAGACCAGGTTGTAGTACGTGTAGAAGACGATCGGCAGCGTGGGGTGATCCGCGCGCAGCCGGCGCACGAGTTCAAACACCTTCTCCGCGGTCATCCCTCCTTCCAGCGCCCGCTGGGCGGCCAGTTGATTGGTGAGACCGTCGGCGAGCGGATCCGAGAAGGGCACGCCGATCTCGAGGATGTCCACGCCGCTCGCCACCAAGGTCCGGCATGCCGCCAACGAAGTATCGAAATCCGGATCTCCCGCACAAAGGTAGGCAACAAGCGCCGCTCGGTTCTCCGAACGGGCACGGGCAAAGGCGGAATCGAGGCGGTCCATGGCGCGAAACGCGGACTTTGGACGAAAACCGCCACCGAACCACTCAAAAATAAGCCCCGCCCGCCGCCGCACGGCGGTCGGCCAGCCACGGCACCCGCCTAGCGACCGGCCCGGGCGTGCGCGGCCGACACCGTCACGTACTTCATCGCCCACTCCCGCAATCCCGCCTGCTCGGCCGCACTGAGCGTCCGCACGACCTTGGCCGGCGTTCCGAGGACCATCGAGCCGGGCGGCACGATCGTCCGCTGGGTCACGACCGCACCGGCGCCCACGATGCTGCCGCGGCCAATCCTCGCACCGTCCAGGATCGTGGCGCCCATTCCGATCAGGCACTCGTCCTCGATCGTGCAGGCGTGCACGATCGCGGAGTGCCCGATGGTGCACCAGTCACCGATGATCGCATCAAGATCATCCGCCAAGTGAACGACCGCGTTGTCCTGAATGTTGGTCCCCTCTCCCACGACGATGCGGGCGATGTCACCACGCAGCACCGCTCCATAGAACACGCTGCTCTGCGGCCCCAGGGTCACATCCCCGACCAGCGTCGCATTGGCCGCCACCCAGTTGGCCCGGGACACATCGGGGATGCGGGAAAGGTGGCGATCGAGGCGTTCCTGAAGGGTCATGTCGGTGGCGGGGCGAGCGTTGAATTCACACTCGCCGTGGGAACGCGACGAGGCAAGCCTGCTGCCGATGCGGCGGTTGCCCGTCCGTTCTTCCCATGGATTCGCTCACCCACCTCGGACGCGGCCTGCTTGGCCTCGTCGCCTTCATCGGAGTCGCCGTCCTCTTCTCGACCAACCGTCGCCGCATCCCGTGGCGGGTGGTGGGCGCGGGCCTCGCGCTTCAGTTCGTGCTCGGCTGGGCCGTGCTCAAGGTGCCGCTCGTCCGTGCGGCATTCGAGGCCGTGGGCACCTTCTTCGTGCGGCTGCTCAGCTTCACCAATGAAGGCAGCAGCCTGATCTTCGGCTGGCTGTTCTCCGTGCCAACCGGCGACGCCGGCGTGACCGTGCGCGCCGAGGCGGCGCGCGGTGCCACCAGCGAATTCTCGACCGTGGCTCCGATCTTCATCGTGAGCATCCTGCCGACGATCGTCTTCTTCTCCGCGTTGACGACCCTGCTCTATCGACTCGGCCTGCTCCAGCGGATCGTCTACGCCTTCGCGTGGGTGATGTCGCGCACCCTTCGCCTCTCGGGCGCGGAGACGCTTTCGGCCTCGGCGAACATCTTCGTGGGTCAGACCGAGGCGCCGTTGCTCATCCGACCCTTTCTCCCCACGATGACGCGGTCGGAGCTGCTCGCCATCATGGTCGGGGGCATGGCCACGATCGCTGGCGGCGTCATGGCGGTGTACGTCACCCTGCTCGGCGGCAACGATCCGGCGGAGCAGGTGCGCTGGGCGACTCACCTCCTGACGGCATCCGTCCTCTCCGCACCGGCGGCGCTGATCATCGCGAAGATCCTGCTGCCCGAGGAGGAAGAGGTGGACTCCTCGCTGCACCTCAGCGCCGAGCGACCCGGCACCAATGTGCTGGATGCCGTGTGCATCGGCACGACCGACGGCCTGAAACTCGCGGTCAACGTCGGTGCCATGCTGCTGGTCTTCACCGCGCTGATCGCGCTCGGCAACTGGGTCCTGTCCGCCGGCGTCGGAGAATGGACCGGGGTCAACCGCTGGATCGCGGAAGCGAGCGGCGGCCGCTACGCCGGCCTTTCGCTGCAGTTCCTCTTCGGCATGCTGGGCGCACCCCTCGCGTGGCTGATGGGCGTGGATTCCCAGCATGTCCTCGTGGCCGGCCAATTGATCGGCGAGAAAACGGTGCTGAACGAATTCTACGCCTATTTTTCGATGAGCCGCCTGCAGTCCGAGGGCGTGCTGACCGATGATCGCACGCGCATCATTTTGACCTACGCGCTCTGCGGCTTCTCGAACATCGCCTCGATCGGCATCCAGATCGGCGGCATCGGCGCGCTCGCTCCCGAGCGCCGCGGGGAACTGGCGCGTCTCGGATGGCGGGCCCTGCTCGGCGGCAGCCTGGCCTGCTTTATGACCGCCTGCATCGCCGCCATGCTCTCGTAGCCGGGACGGCTCGCCATGTCTCTGGTTCTCGCGATCGACCAAGGCACGACTTCCTCCCGGGCAGTCGCCTTCAACACCCGCGCTCGGCCCGTCGCATCGGCACAGGAGGAGTTTGCCCAGCACTTTCCCCAACCCGGCTGGGTGGAGCATGCACCGCAGGACCTATGGGAGACCGTCGTCCGGGTCGCGACCCGCGCGGCCCGCCAGGCCCGGCGACACGGCCGCATCCGCGCGGTCGGGATTACGAACCAGCGCGAAACGACCCTGCTGTGGGACCGCCGGACGGGGGAGCCGCTCGCGCCCGCGATCGTCTGGCAAGATCGCCGCACGGCGAGCGCGTGCCAGGCGTTGCGCCGCTCCGGCGTCGCCCAACGTGTCCGCACGCGCAGCGGCCTCGAGCTCGACCCCTACTTCAGCGCCACCAAACTGGCGTGGCTGCTCGACCGCCTTCCGGGTGCTCGCCGCCGCGCGGCACGCGGGGAGCTCGCCTTCGGCACGGTCGATACGTGGCTACTGTGGAAACTCACGGGGGGGCGCGTCCACGCGACGGATGTTTCCAATGCCTCCCGCACGCTGCTGGTGAATCTTCGAACCGGGGACTGGGATGACACCCTGCTCGCGCTCTTCCGGATTCCCCGGGAAGTCCTGCCGGAGATCCGGCCGAGCAGCGGCCTCTTCGGCGAGATCTCCGCCCTGCCCGCGCTCCGCGGTCTGCCGATCACGGGCATCGCCGGCGACCAACAGGCCGCTCTTTTCGGTCAGGCGTGCTTCACCCCCGGCATGGCCAAGTCGACCTACGGCACCGGCTGCTTCCTCCTTCTGCACACGGGCACGCAGCCCGTGCGTTCCCGACATCGGCTCCTGAGCACGATCGCATGGCGCATCGGAGACGATGGACCATTGGAGTACGCACTTGAGGGCAGTGTCTTCATCGGCGGCGCCGTGGTGCAATGGCTCCGTGACGGTCTCGGGGTGATTCGGCATTCTCGCGACGTGGAGGCTCTCGCCGCCCGGGTGCCGGACAGCGGAGGCGTCCGCTTCGTGCCGGCCTTCACCGGACTTGGGGCGCCCTACTGGGATCCTGAAGCGAGAGGTGCCATCGTAGGGCTGGAGCGCGGCAGCACCGCGGCTCACGTGGCGCGCGCTGCCCTCGAGAGCATTGCATTCCAGGTCTCTGATCTCCTCACCGCGATGCGCGCGGATACCGGGCTCCGACTGCGGGAGTTGCGCGTGGACGGCGGGGCCGCACGGAACGATGCGCTGCTGCAGTTTCAGAGCGACTTGCTTCGCGTCCCGGTGACCCGTTCGCGAGTCACGGAGACGACGGCCCTCGGCGCCGCGTTTCTCGCCGGTCTCGCCGTGGGAGTCTGGAAAGATCGCGCGGCGCTCCGCCGCCTCTGGGCCGCGGACGCTCATTTTGCCCCGGAGATGCCCTTGGCACACGTCCGGCAAGAACTCAGTGCCTGGGCGGACGCCGTCCGGCGAACCCGGACCCCGCGGCGAACTTCCGCAGGTACTTGAGCGCGACCTCAAAGTCGTGCGGCAACGGAGCGGCCATGCGGTGGGCGACGCGCGATTCCGGGTGAGTCACCTCGAGCTCGGACGCGTGCAACGCCAGGCGATCCAGCAGCGGGCGCTCATCCGCGCGCCCCTTGTACCCACGCTTCAGGTCGGAAAGGCGCAGCTGCACCTCGGGAACGCCGTAGAAACGGTCACCCATAATCGGCGCGCCGGCGGCAGCCAGATGCACGCGGAGTTGATGCGTTCGACCCGTGAGCGGCCGGCACTCCACCCATGCATAGCGTCGGCCGTCCGTCGCGGTGAACCGCTCGAGGGTACGAAACTCCGTCAAGCACGCCTTGCCGCCGCGCCGCCGAAAGACCCGCATCCGACCCGGTGTGGCCTCATCGGCACCCAACGCCAGATCGACCGTGAACGCGTCAGGCAAGCTCCCTTCCTCGGTGCGGACCGGCGCCACCACCTTCATGGCCTGCTCGACCGGCAGCACGACCACAAGCGCGTGGTAGACCTTGCGCACCTGCTTGGACTGAAACTGACCACTGAGAAAATCCAGCGCTGGCTTCGACTTGGCACACAGGAGAACGCCACTCGTGTCGGCGTCGAGGCGGTGGATATTCGCGACGGTGCGACCCATCGCGGCGTGGACCAGTCCCATGAGATTCTCCCGCGCCTTGTCCCAGCGGTCCGGAGCGACCAGTAGCCCGCTGGGCTTGTCGAACGCAACCATCGAGGAATCTTCGTACAGGATCGGCGGCAAAGGCACCCACCATCTGTAGCGGCCGACCACGTCAGGGCAAGGCCCGGAACAAGGCCATGTCGGTGACGCCGAGGTCACGACGGTGAACTCGCGGCAACGCCACCGGATTCACTTTGCACCCGGTCGCGCGCTTCGGGGAGACCGTTTCCATGCCCACCCTTCGCCTCCTTTCGTCGCTGCAACACCTGGCCGCGCTGGGACAGGCTCCGGTGAAGCCCTGGCGGACGTGGTGGCGCACCACTCGACATCGCTTCCGTCCGCCGCAGGTCGTCGTTCATACGCCACGCGTCGAGCGGGCGCAGAACGCGGTGCGCACCGAGCGAGGACTCGGGACCGACGCCGCCGCGACCATCCTGGTCGAGGAGCATCGAGGTGAGATCCCGACAATCGTCCTCGGTGGATTCGTTCCCCATGGGCCGGAGCAGGTGTACCTGCTGCGCGGAAGCCTGATCCAGCAAGGCTCCCTCTACTACTTCAACTATCCGCCGAACGATTTCTCGACGGAGCTGATCTTCGCCCAACTCGACGACCTCATCGAGGAACTCTCCGAGATGGGAGGCCGGTCGCCCGTGATTCTCGCGGTCAGCTTCGGAGCCGGCCTCGTCTTGGAATGGCTCAAGCGCGCGCGACGCCGGGGGACCACGACTCCCATCCGGGGATTGGTGCTGGTCAGCCCAGTGACCTGCATCGAAGACCTGCTCCCACCGGGAGCCGCAAGACCCACAACGCTGCTCGGCCGAGCGATCCAACCCTACCTCGACCATAGCGGCGAACCCTCGGGATCCCAAATCGAGCGTTCCCGCGCCATCTTCACCAAGATGTTCGAAGCCGGCGCCCAAAACGGCGCGGCCCTCCGCGGCCTCCTGACCCCGCGGGAAACGGCGGCCCTGATTACGGCGGTCCGGCGGACCATTCAATCGATCACCGAGATCGGCGCCCGAGCCCGCGTGCAGTGCCTGCGCAGCTTCGAACCTCCGAACGCCTACTTCAGCCAGGCCCTCCTGCCGCTCTGCCCGGCGCCGACCCTGATCCTTTACGCGGAGAAAGAGAGTGCCGTGCTCACGAACCAGGCCCCCAGCTTCTTTGTGTTTCAATCCGCTCACCGCGCCTACTTTCCACAGAGCAGCTGCCACATCGTGACCAACCCGGGGGGCGGACCAGTTCAGCACGCCTCCCTACTCTTCCACAGCGCCAACTTCCTGCCCTTCATCCATCGCTTCTACCGACGGTTAAAAAAACGTGAGACCGATGACTTCGGCTGAATCTACCCAGAGCAAGGGCGTTGAGTACCCAGTGCGTTGGTCCCTTGACCACCGCTCGCAGCGTTCCATGCCCGCACTTCCCCGTTCGATCCTCCATCTCGGTGCCGGACTCTCCGTTGCCTTGGCCAAGCGTCGCCTAAAGGGGCCCGATCGCTCGCTGGTCGCGCAGGAGAAGGCCTTCTACCACCTCGTGCGTCGCCTCGCGAACACCCAGCAGGGGCGCGATTATGCGATCAAGGCGCGCATGGGCTACGACCAGTTCCGCTCCGGGGTTCCAGTCCGGGTCTACGAGGACCTCCTCCCGCAAATCGAGAGCGCCAAGCGCGGCGATGCCGATGTTCTCTGGCCGGGCCGCACGTCCCTGTTCGCGCTGTCGTCGGGTACGTCGTCGGGCAGGACCAAGTATGTTCCCGTGACTGAGGAGATGCTGGCGCATTTCCGGCGCGCCGGAATCGAGTCGCTCCTGCGGTACGGTGCCCGCGCCGGCCATGCGGGCGTGTTCCAAGGCCGTCACCTCTTTCTCGGTGGATCCACGGCTTTGGAAAGGATCGCGCCAGGCTCCGATCATCCCGGTTTCGCCGGCGACCTCAGCGGCATCACGGCGCTCAATCTTCCCTCCTGGGCGGAGACGCATCTCTACGAGCCCGGCGAAGCGATCGCCCAAATGACCGACTGGCCGGCCAAACTGGAAGCAATCGCTGATCGCACGGTCTCCAGCGACATCTCGTTGATCGCCGGGATTCCGAGCTGGCTCATCATCCTGGCCCATGCCGTCCTCGCCAAGGCCTCCCGGGGCAAGATTCGCCCCGGCCACTTGCGCGCAGTCTGGCCAAACCTCGAGTGCATCGTTCACGGGGGCGTTCCATTGGGCCCCTTTGCCGAAGAGCTCAAGGTGCTCGCCGGCCCCGGAGTCACGTTCCACGAAGTTTTCCCGGCCTCCGAGGGCTTCATCGCCGCCCAGGATACGGACTCGACCGCCGGGCTGCGACTCATCGCGGATGCCGGCCTCTTCTTCGAATTCATTCCCATGCGGGAGTTTTCGGAGGATCGGCTCCCCGGCATGGGAATGCGGGCGCTGCCGCTGGCAGAGGTCCGCACGGGCGTCGACTACGCCGTCGTCATCACCACCCCCGCCGGCCTCTGCCGCTACGTCATCGGCGATGTCGTCCGCTTCACCTCCCTCGAACCCTACCGGATCATCTACGTCGGCCGCACGCGCCTTCAACTCAGCGGGTTCGGAGAGCACGTGATCGAAAAAGAGCTGACGGATGCACTGCTCACGGTCTGCCAGCGTCACGGCTGGACGATCGCCAACTTCCATGTCGCCCCGTGGTTCTCCGAGGCCGGCGGCGGGGAACGAGGTCGCCACGAGTGGTGGATCGAACTCCGCACCCCGACCAAGACCACGCCCACAGGGACGATCATCGCCACGGAGCTCGACGCGGAATTGCAGCGCCTCAACGCCGACTACGCAGGTAAGCGGCAGGGAAACGCCCTCGATAAACCCATCGTCCGCCTCGTCATGCCCGGGCTCTTCGAGCAGTGGATGAAGGCGGCCGGAAAGTGGGGCGGCCAAGGCAAAATGCCGCGTTGCCGCAGCGACCGCCACATCGCCGACGAGCTCGCCACCATCGCCCGATTTTGCGACGAGGCCTAGGCTGGTTCAGGCCCCCCGGAGCCATCAAGGCACCCGCCACCGCGCCCGTCCCTTCATCGCCGGGGATCAGCCATCAGCGCGGGCGTTCCGCGAGCAACGCGCGCACTTCAGCCGCGTAGGCTTCGGGATCTTGCATCGCACCCACCTTGCGGTGGCGAATCCGACCTTCCCGGTCGATCAGCACCGTCGTTGGCAACACCTCGACCGCATACGCCTCCGCCACGTCAGCATCCGCGAGCACGACCGGGTAGTTGATCCCGGCCTTCCGCACAAAATCCCTCACCGTCTCAGCCGGCAGGGTATCCAGCGACATCCCGACGATGACCAAACCCTCGCTGGCGTACCGCGTCTGCCAGGCGATGTATTCCGGGATCTCTTGCCGACACGGAGCGCACCACGTCGCCCAAAAGTCGATCAACACCACCTTGCCGCGGAGGTCCGCCTGAGACCGGCGAACGCCCGCCAGATCGTCGGCCGCCCAAGCCGGAGCCTCCGGCCCCGCCTGCTGCGCGACGCGGGGCTCCCGCGGCGCGCAACCCGGAGCCATCAAGCACGCGAACAGCGCGGCCAGGACCACAGTTACCCTTGGCCATGCCCTCCAGCCTCGCACCGCCCCGCGGAGCATCACGTCTCGCGCGCCTCCGGCAGATCCATGCCAAGCGTCTCCACGAATTTCTTCATCGCCGGAGTCAACACCCGCCCCTTCCGATAGAGAATGGCGAGGGGACGCGTGAACTCGCGCCCCTTGAATCGCAGCATCGCCAACGTCCCCTGCTTGGCCTCCTGCAGGACCGTCGCCTGCGGTACGATCGCAATCCCGTGATCGATCTCCACCGCCCGCTTCACCGTCTCGATATTGTCGAACTCCATCACCGGCTCGATCTCCAAACGATTGTCCCGGAAAATCTGGTCCACCGCCTTCCGCGTCGGGATGTCCGGGTCAAACCCAATGAACCGCTGCGCCGCAAGGTCCTTCAACTCCACCTCGCCTCCCTGACGCGCCAACGCATGATTCGGATGCGTGATCAACACCAGCTTGTCATTCCGGAACGGCAGCGCCTCGATCTGGCGGTGCTTCACCGGAAACGCGACGAGACCAAAATCCACCGAATTGTGGAGGATATCCTCGTAGACCAAATTCGAGCGGCGGTATTCAACCCGCACATTCACGGACGGAAAGTCGTTCAGGAACCGCTTGATGTAGGGCGGCAACTCGTGCAGGCCAATCGAGTAGATCGTCGAGATCCGGATCATGCCGCTGATCACCTTTTTCATCTCCTGCAGCTCCGAGAGCAGCTTCTCGTAGGTGTGCAAAATCTCCATCGACGACTCGTACACCCGCTGCCCTTCTCGGGTCAGCTGGAACTGCTTCTGGCTGCGGTCGATCAACAGCGTCTTGAAATGCCGCTCCATCGCGCGCGCCTGCTGGCTGACCGCGGATTGGGTGATGCCGTTGATCTTGGCGGACTTTGAAAAACTCTTCGTCTCGACGAGGTCGGCGAAGATCTTGAAATTGTCGATCTGCATGGACAGCTTACGAGTATACTTTGGTATAAACATTCCTTATTCCACGCAATCTCATTCCCGCTGAACCGATGTCGCTGACCTACAATGCCTTTTGCGATCATGTGGCTGAAGTCCAGTCGCGGATCGTGGAGTCCTGCGCGCGCGCGGGCCGGAATCCGGAGGAGGTGTGCTTGCTTCCGGTGACCAAGACGCAGCCTCCCGAGGTGGTTCAGTTTGTCGTGCAGCACGGAGGCTTCGAGGCCGTCGGGGAGAACCGCGTGCAAGAGACGGCGGACAAGCGTCCGCGGGTCGCCGGGGGACTTCGCTGGGAACTGATCGGGCACCTGCAGTCGAACAAGGCGCGTCAGGCGGTGGAGCTCTTCGAGCGCGTCCAGAGCGTCGACCGCGCCAAGGTGCTCACGGCCCTCGACCGAGCCGCCGGCGAGCAGGGCCGGCGACTCGCGGTCCTGCTGCAAGTGAACGCGGGCAACGATCCCGCCAAGTTTGGCGTGGATCCAGAGGCGGCACCCGCACTGCTCGAGCAGGCCCTGCAGCTTCCCCATCTCCGGGTGGACGGGCTGATGACGATCGCCCCGCTGAGCGACGACCCCACCGTCGCGCGCCGCACCTTCGCGCGGCTGCGCGAAATCCGCGATGATCTGGTCAAGCGCTTCGGCCTACCCCTGAACGAGTTATCCATGGGCATGAGCGGCGACCTCGATGCGGCAATCGCGGAGGGAAGCACTCTGGTGCGCGTCGGCAGCGCGCTCTTTGGCGCCCGCAGCTAGGCCGCGCGAATACGCCGCTTCTGCATTGCCGAGACCGCGAGTGGTCCTTGATTTGAAAGCGTGACGCCTGCGGCCCCTCTTTCGCATGACGCAGCCCTGATCCGGCTTTTGGACGATCCCTCGCCCGCCGTCCGGCGCGCGTTGCTCGCCCATTTCTCCGCCCGCCCCGGGGAAGCACTCCGACTCCTGTCCGCCCTGGCGCAGAACCCGAAGAGCCCGCTCGCGCCCATTGCCCAGGGCTACCTCGACGAACTGGAGTTGAGCGATCCGGCCGAGGACTTCCGGGCCCTCATCCGCGCCCGCTCGTACGAGCTGGAGACCGGGGCACTTTTCCTCGCGCGGGTCGTTGAACCAGACCTGAAGCACGCGCGGGTCAACGACGTGCTTGATCGCTGGGCCGAGCGTTGCGCCGACCTGATCACGGAACCCAGCAGCGCGCGCGAGAAGTGCCGGATCATCAACCGCGTGCTCTTTCACGAGGAGCAACTCCGCGGAAATCAGGAGTCCTACATGGACCCCGACAATAGCTTCCTGCACCGCGTGCTGGAGCGTCGGACCGGGATCCCAATCTCCCTCAGCACCCTCTACCTTCTCGTCGCGCAACGCGTCGGCCTTGATCTCGAGCCCGTGGCGTTGCCCGGACACTTCGTGGTGGGCTGCTACCTCGACGACACGCCGTTCTTCATCGACGCCTTCGAAGGCGGAATGCTGCGTTCCGCAGAAGACATCGTCGCCCGGCTGCGCCGGGAACGCGTCGAGCTCTCGCTGGAAGATCTCGTGCCCGCCACCACGGCCGAGGTCCTCTGCCGGATGTGCCGCAACCTGGTCGTTCACTTCGCCCATGCGGGCGACCGCGAGCGCTCGGTGCTGTTCGCCGGATTTGTCGCCGCCTTCGAACAGTCGGCGGAGGACGATCCCGCCTGACCTCTCGACCGGGGTTTGACAGCGGTCGCCTCTCGCCCCGGACTCGGCGTGATGGACTCTGTTCTGACCCTCCAGGACCTCGGTGACCAGCGGCCCGCCGGGACCGCGCTCGCCGTGCTGGGTCATCCGATCAAGCACTCCATCAGCCCGGCCATGCACACGGCCGCCCTGACCCAGATGGCACGCCGCGAACCGCGCTTCGCGGAGTGGACCTATCGCCGGTTCGACGTACCACCGGAAGAACTGCCCGCCGCCCTGAAGACCCTTCACGCGCTGGGTTTCCGCGGCCTGAACCTCACGGTACCGCACAAGATCATCGCCTTCGATTGCGTCCACTCCGTCGACCCGGCAGCCCGACCGATCGGGGCAGTGAATACACTGCTTTGGACTCCCGAAGGCTGGCACGGTTACAACACCGACGGGTATGGGCTCGCCACCGCCGTCGCGGAGGAGCTGGGGCGTCCGCTTTCCGGAGCCCGGATCCTTCTGCTCGGAGCCGGCGGGGCGGCGCGCGGGGCGGCGGTCGAGTGCCTTCAGCAACGCTGCACCGAGCTCTGGATCGCCAATCGATCCGCGGACAACCTGCGGCAGCTGCTCGCGCTGATCGCCCCTCTGGCCGACGGCGTTCCCGTCCACGGATTCAACCCACAACACCCGCCGGCAGGCCTCCCCGAGGACCTATTGATCATCAACGCAACCAGTGCCGGACTCCGGCCCGAGGATCCCCTACCCTTCGACCTGGCCCGCGTACGGCACCCCGCCGGGGTGTATGACATGATCTACAATCCGCCCCAGACCCGACTCCTCGCGGCGGCCGCGGCGCAGGGAGTCCCGCACGCCAACGGACTCTCCATGCTGGTCCATCAGGGGGCTCGTGCCCTGGCCATCTGGAGCGGTGTATCCGTTCCGGTCGACGCCATGCGCACCGCAGCGAGGCGCGCACTTGGCCTCTGAAGGCGGGTGATCGACAAGCGGAGCACCAGGTGATTCGATTCCCGTCAGACCCTCAGGCTCCCCATGGCTGACTCCTTTTCCGCGCTGTTCGCTGACTATCTCTGGCTGAAGCCCGCCCTGGCGGGAGTTTTCGGCGCGATCATCGGCAGCTTTTTGAACGTCGTGATCCTTCGCGTGCCGGCCGGCCGCTCGATCGTGACTCCGGGATCCCACTGCGGATGCGGAGCCCCGATCGCTTGGTACGACAACGTGCCCATCCTGAGCTGGTTCCTCCTGCGTGGTCGCGCCCGTTGCTGCGGCCGGGCTTACTCGATCCGCTACGCTGCAATCGAGGCGCTCACGGCGGCGCTCTTCGTCGCCTCTTGGATGCTGCTGCCACCGATTCAGGCGGTCGCTGGCTGCATCATGATCAGCGGCCTCATCTGCGCCAGTTTCATCGATCTGGATCACCTGATCATTCCGGACAGCCTCACGATCGGCGGCGCGCTGCTCGGCGTCGCCCTGTCGGTCGCATTGCCGGCCATCCACGGCTTCAGCAGCGAGTTCTGGATCGCTGACGCGCTCCGCTCCCTCGTGGCTTCCCTGAAGGGCCTGCTGATCGGCTCCGCGGTGGTGCTCTGGATCGCAATCCTTGCGGAGGCCGTGTTGCGCAAGGACGCGATGGGCTTCGGGGATGTGAAGCTGGTCGGCGCGATCGGTGCCTTCTGCGGCTGGCAGGGGGCGATCTTCAGCATTTTCGGCGGGGCCGTCGTCGGCTCCCTGTGGGTTGCCCTCGCGTGGCTGTGGCGGCGCGGCGGCGGCGCCAGGATGGTCCCGGCGCAGACGGCGCAAGGCGAAGCGACCGAACTCGCGCTCGGCGTCCATGTTCCCTTCGGGCCGATGCTCGCCGCGGGCGGGGTGATTTATCTGTTGTTCGCGCGACCCTGGGTGACCGCCTACTTCGAGGGCATCGTCACCCTTTTCTGACCCCGCAGAGGCGCGCCTGCGGAGGCTGGCTCAGCGACTGCCGGGAACGGAGACACCGCGAATTCCTCGGATGGAACCGGGCACCGGGGCGGAGCGCCGCGCCGCGAGCGAAACACGCTGCGAGATCGAAGCGCCTCGATTCCGGGCCGCTCAACCCCCCGCTCAGTAAAGCGGACGAGCCCACAACGAATCGCCAGGCTCACCAGTTGCCCCTTGTGCTGAAGCCGCAGCTTTTGATGGATGCGCTTGCGGTAAGCGTGGACCGACTGCAACGAAAGCCCCAGCAGATCCGCCCCCGTCTGGTCATCCGAGCCATCTCCCAGCACCGCGAAGACATAGAGCTCGGCAGGACTCAGCACGCGCTGCACGTGACCGTTTGGTCCCTCGCCCCGCAGGATCTCAAGAAACGACTGACTCCAGTACGCGCCCCCACAGCCAATGCGGCGGATCGCGTCGGCCAGACCCGAGGCCCCATCGGACCTTGAGTCGACGGCACCATGCGCGCCCAGGCTGCGGATGGCGAAGATGACCTGAGGCTCGCGCCGCTGCGTCAGCACCAGCAGGCGATCGCACTGCCTCCGCGCCCGCGCCTCCGCGAGTAAATCAAGCGCGTCGCCGTCGAGCAGCGCCTCGGAGGCGATCAAGAAGTCAGCCGCCCGCACGGCCAGCGATCCCTGCAGCGCCACGCGATCACGGACCTGTTGCACCTCTGCGTGGGGCAGGAAACGCGCCAGCAAACGGAGCACGGAATCCGCGACGAGGCAGTCATCGATCGCCAGCAGCACGTGGCGGAGATGGGCCAGCGTGACCACATCGCACGGCTGCAAATCGCGGGGCAACGGAGCGAGCAACTCCGGCGCCGCCGGCGCCGGCACCGCCGCAACGGAGCGCGGCGACGAAGCGAACGACGATGCGGAGGAAGGAGCGAGGCGTGGTGAAACAGAGGTCCGGGAGGGCACGAGTGGTAGGGGATTGATCCACTCGCTAATGCATTTCATTTGCTCCGCAAGTTCCAACCGCCTTGGTTTCGCTTCTTCCCGGTCTGCCCGGGAAATCGTGAAACCAGCCCGTCCCGAATTCCCGGAAGTCGGCTAAAAGAGGCCTCGGACGAGTTCCTTCAAGCTGGGCCAGTGAGTGATCACGAGGTGGGCAAGAATCCAGCCGATGAAGCCGGCGATCACGTTGGCAACTTGACCCGCGCCGAAGAAGCGGCGCGAAGGGGTGGGATGGTTTTCGTTCATGAGAAAAGGGAAGCGGGGCCACGTGGCTGAGGGGCCGCCGGTCGACGACCCCACAGCGACTACGAGTTACTCCTCCAGCGCATACACCAGCGCCTCGATGAAGGCGACGGTACCGGTGAACATGAGGCAGTACGGAGCACGACGGATCACGGAGCGCGCGTACGCCCCGATGAACTGCCCGAGGTCCGTACGGAAGGGCTCCGCACCACCCCGGCAGGCGGCGAGTTGGTCGATGGAAAGCGAGTTCATGTCAGGATCTTCTTCGTTCACACGTGATTCCATCCGTCCGCGATCGCCTCCTTGAACTCGCCCCAGTGATCGTAGATGTCCTTGGCGGCGTAGGTTACCGTGGCCGAGAATATGCCGAGCAAGATACCGCTCAGCGTGAAGGGTTCGCCACCTCCCAGCGTGGCGACCGATTCGGTTTCTGTCAGGGTCTTCATGGATCGTCTGTCCTTTCTTCGTTGCGGTGCAGTCCTTGCCCCGAGCAACACCATCCGTTCAGCGTGAACCGAAGGCTGCCGAGGCGCGGTCGTACCACCAGCCCACCGATTGCCCTTTTCAGGGCGACAGAAGGCGCGGAGTACGACCACGTGTCGAAGAGGGACGACTGGCGCGACGCGGCCCAGCGCGGAGTTACCCCTAGTGGAGGGAGCGCCCGCCCCGGTGGGGCCACTCGATCTCGTTGGTCCGAAGCGGATTGGGATTTGCCCCCCCGATCGACGTCGCCCACGCTGCCGCGATCATGGGCGCACACGCATCGGTTCCCGTCCCGTCCGGAGTCCCCGGTGATTCCCGGGGCATGTTCGGTCATCCCCAAGGCCTCGGCACGCTCTTCCTCGCCGAGATGTGGGAACGCTTCAGCTACTACGGCATGCGCGCGCTGCTGATGCTGTTCATGGTGACGTCGGCTGCGGAGGGTGGCTTGGGCTACGACACGAAGGAGGCGGCCGCCGTCTACGGGACGTACACGATGAGCGTGTACCTGCTCTCGATTCTGGGGGGATTCATCGCGGATAACTTCATCGGATCTCGCCGCGCCGTGCTGGTGGGCGGCATCATCATCGCCTGCGGTCACTTCGCGATGGCGATGAACTCGCTCACGAGTTTCTACGCGGGCCTCGTGCTGATCGCGCTGGGAACGGGCCTGCTCAAGCCGAACATTTCCACGATGGTGGGAAGCCTTTACGCACCGGACGACGAGCGCCGCGATGCCGGGTTCTCGATCTTCTACATGGGGATCAACCTCGGCGCCTTTCTCGCCCCGCTCGTCACGGGCTACCTCGCGCAGAGTCCGTCCTGGAAGGCGCAGCTGGTGAATATGGGCTTCAACCCGCTGCACAGCTGGCACTGGGGCTTCGCCGCCGCTGGTGTAGGAATGACGTTCGGGTTGCTCGTCTACGTCCTGAAGGGCGCCCGCCTCGCGCACGTGGGCAATCCGCCACCGAAGATCAAGGGCGTGCGTCGCCCTTGGGCTCGGCTGCTCGGGGTGGCCCTCGGTTCCGCCGCCCTGATCGCGGCGATGAAGGCGAGCGATGAGTATCCCGCCTTGGTCTACGGTTTGTTCGGTCTGCAGATCGCCGCCGTGCTGTTCTTTGCGTTCCGGCGCGATGCCGACAGCAAGCGGATCGCCGCCATCCTCGTCTTCTTCATCGCCGCGGAAATCTTCTGGGCGCTCTTCGAGCAAACGGGTTCCACGATCGCGCTCTTCGCCGACCAACTCACCCGCAACGAAGTCCTCGGCGCACCGTTCCCGTCCGCCTGGTGGCAGTCGGTAAACTCCATCTGGGTCATCCTGCTCGCACCGGTCTTCGCTTTTCTCTGGATCCGCTTGGGACACCGGCAGCCGTCCAGCCCGATGAAGTTCGTCCTGGGACTGCTCTGCGTCGGACTTTCGTTCTTGTGGATGGTGCCAGCCGCGAAGCTGACCGCCGAAGGCAAGGTGGGCCCAGGGTGGCTGGTCGGATTGTTCTTCCTCCAGACCGTGGGCGAGATGCTCCTGAGCCCGGTCGGCCTCTCCACCATGACGAAGCTGGCTCCGGCCCGCCTCGTGGGATTGGTGATGGGCATCTGGTTCCTCGCCGCAGCCTTGGGCAACAAGCTTGCCGGCGTGCTCGCGAGCGGCTTCTCGCCGGCGAATCCCGACGACCTCGCCAGCTTCTTCCTGCATCAGGCCTTGTGGGTCGGTGCCGCCACCGTCGCTCTCCTCGCACTCGTCCCGTGGGTGCGCCGCTTGATGGGCGGGGTTCGCTGAGCCATCCTCCGTCCGCCCACCGCGCCGTCGCTCCACTCGTCCATCCTTCCGCCCCTCCGGCCGTCCTGCGGCCCCCGCGACCGTCATGCCCGTCCACGCCTGCTTCACCACGTACATCTACGACGAACCGCTCCTTCCCTCCGGAAAGGGGCGCTTCAACGCCGAGCTCCAAGAGGAGTGCCTGCAGCTGCGCGACTTCGATGCCGCGGGACGACGCTGGTCCGCCCAGAACTACCCGGGCGGCTACACGAGCTATGCCTCGATGAACCGGCTGCACGGCTTTTCCAGCACGTTCGCACTCCTCGAACAGCGCCTGACACGGCACGTGCGCGCC
>JBEIGD010000018.1:0-75916 GCA_040382075.1 Opitutaceae bacterium | reverse complement strand
GCCTCCTTCGATGGGGTCCTCGTCGACGCTCCGTGCAGCGGCACCGGTACATGGCGCCGCTCACCCCACCTCAAGTGGAGCACGTCGCCCGAACACGTCGCAGCCTACGCCGCCCAGCAAGCAGCCCTGCTCGAGCGCTATCACGCACTGGTCCGCCCCGGGGGATTGCTCGTCTATGCGACCTGCTCCCTGACCCACACCGAAAACGAGGACGTCATCCAGAGGTTCCGCTCGCTCCACCCAGACTTTCAGCCACCCGCCGCTCCGCTCGGAGTTCTGCCACGGGCCCTTCCGTCGGCCGGTGGCCACACCCTGCTGCCGCCGCTTTACGATACCGACGGATTCTACGCCGCCGTCCTGCGCCGGCGATGAGCGGCGCGCGCGTTTTTCGTTGCCGCCCGCACCGCTCAGCCAACCATCGCTGCGACCGTGGTTCCCGACGCCGACTACCGCATTAAGCTGCCCGCCTTCGAGGGCCCTCTCGATCTGCTGCTGTTCCTGATCCGGAAGAGCGAGCTCGACATCTACGACATCCCCATCGAGGCCGTCACCCGACAGTACATCGACGTGCTGCACTCTCTGCAGCAACTCGATCTCGAGATCGCCGGCGAATTCTTCGTCATGGCCGCCTCCCTGATGGAAATCAAGAGCCGCATGCTGCTCCCCAAGGGCCATGCCGCTGTGGCGGACGAGACAGACGACGATGCCATGGATCCTCGCTGGGAACTGGTCCACCAGCTCCTGCAGTACAAGAAATTCAAGGAGGCCGCCGGCGGGCTCGCCGCCCTCGCCCAGTTCGAGCAGGATAAGCTGCCGCGCCGCGTCGTCGAACAGTCCGTCGCAGAGGACGAACGTCCCCTCAAGCCAGTCGACCGGATCGAGCTCTGGAATGCGTTCAACATCGTGCTCCGACGCCTCGCCGAAAAGCTCGTCGTCGGCGAGATCCGCGACGAGCAGGTGACCGTGGCGGATCAAATGGAATCCCTCCTCCAAAGGATCCAGACCACGAAGTCGTTTGTCTTCTCGGACCTGTTCCCCAACCGGACCACGCTGCGCGTCCTGGTGGCCACGTTTCTTGCCGTCCTTGAGCTGACCCGGCTGCGCAAGCTGGCGATTCGGCAGGACGATGCCTTCACGGACATCGTCTGCACCGCGGTCGAGGATGCGGCGCCGACGACCGCCACGGCTCCGAGCGAAATCGCCGCAGCGAGCACGGAAAACCCTCTTGAAACCACGGCGGAAGGAAGCACGGTGTTGGCGTGAGTAAGAAGCCCGCCAAGAAACGCCCCCCCGCCGCGAAGCCGCCGGCCGGCAAGGCCGGCCTGCTCGGGGTTGGGCTCGACGGTGACGACGGGCACAAGCGTATCACCCAAGGCGAGCAGTTTCACCTCGTCGGAGGTTCGGAGGAAACCCACGGCCGCATGACTGAGACCGCCATCAAGACGTTCGAGGAGCTCAAGCGCCGGGATCGCCACTTGGAAACCGTCGATCCCCGCGAACTCGCCGAGATCCTGCACAAGTCCACGCCGCGTTGAGCCCACCCCATCCCTTTACCATGTCCGCCAACACCATCGAACTCAATGCCGCCAGCTTCCAGGCGGCGATCAACTCCCCCACTCCGGTCCTCGTCGACTTCTGGGCCCCGTGGTGCGGCCCCTGCAAGGCCATCGCGCCGATCCTCGATGAGCTCGGTGCCGAGCTGAAGGGCCGCGTCACCATCGCCAAGGTCAATGTCGACGACAACGACCAGTTGGCCGCACAGTACAACGTCCGCGCGATCCCGACGATGCTGCTCTTCAAGGGCGGCACGTTAGTGGACACGCTCGTGGGGATGATCCAAAAGCCGGCACTCAAGGAACGGCTGCTGGCCAAGATCTGAGGACGCGCGTTGGCCGAGCCCAACTCGGCTTTCACTCTCCGGCACCGCCTCGTGGCGGTGCTTTTTTTCGCTCAGGCTCAGCGATCCAGCATCACACCCACCGCGAACAGCAGCGCGTACAGCGCCACGTAACGTCCTGACTGGCCGAGAAGGACGATGAGCTGGGCCGGGGCTGTTTCGCGATAGACGCGGCGGGTCTGGGTCCACGCGACGGGAGCAAGCACACACGGAAGCAGGATCCAACCCGACGCCCCCCGCCCCAGGAGAACCACCGGCACCAGCAGCGCGAACGCATGCGAGAGTGCAAACTGGGCTCGGCCAAAATTTCTCCCAAAACGAACGACTGTCGTGCGCTTGCCCGCCCGGACATCGGTGTCCGCATCGCGTAGATTGTTCGTGACCAGAATATTCGCCGCCAGGAGTCCGATTGCGGATCCGGCGAGCCAAACCACTCCCCCGGGCGTCCCCGCCTGGACGAAGTAGGTGGCGCCGACCGCCACCAGTCCGAAGAAAAAAAATACGAAGACGTCCCCGAGTCCGTTATAGCCAAGCGGATACGGTCCTCCCGTGTAGGCCACGCCACTCAGGATGCTCGCGATCCCGATCACGAGCAAGGGCCAGCCACCGTAGGGCAGCAGGCCGAGGCCAGCCGCGAACGCGGCGGCGAAGGTGATGAGCATCGCCCGGCGCATGACGCCCGGCGCGATTAAGCCACTGGCCACCGCACGCCTCGGGCCGACCCGCTCCGCCGTGTCGGCCCCCTTCACGAAGTCGTAATAGTCGTTCGCGAAGTTGGTCGCGATCTGCACCAACAGCGCGAACGCGAGACAGTAGAGCGCCGCTGCCGGGATCCAGCGTCCGTCGTGCCACGCCAGAGCCGTGCCCACCAGCACCGGCGCCACGGCGGCGGGCAACGTCCGCGGCCGAGTGGCCGCGAGCCAGACGCGAAGGGAACCGGCGGAGAACATGCGGACCGCCTCGCGGGCCAAGCTCAGAGCCCGCGGCAGAACCGCGCCAGACGCTCCACGCCCTTGGCGATAATGGCGTCGCTCGTCGCGTAGCTCAGCCGCAGATAGCCCGGCGCACCGAACGCACTCCCCGGAACCGCCGCCACCTTCTCTTGGTCGAGCAGGCGCGCGCAGAATTCCTGGTCCGAGATCCCAAAGCTCGAGATGTTCGGGAAGAGGTAGAAGGCACCTTCAGCCAGCAAGCACGTGATGCCTGGGATCGCGTTAAGCGAGGCATGAAGGCTACGCCGACGCCGGTCGAACGCCGCCAGCATGACGGAGAGAGCCGCGGTGGTCTTCTCCTTCTCCTGCAGGGCCGCCAGCGCGCCATACTGCGCGAAGGTCGTCACGTTGGAGGTCATCTGGCTCTGCAGCTCCGAAATCGCCTTGGCAATCGGCGCCGGGGCCACCGTGGTCCCGAGCCGCCAACCCGTCATCGCATAGGTCTTCGAGAATCCGGCGACCACGATCGTGCGGGCCTCCGCTTCCGGACTCAGCGTCGCGACGCACGTCGGTCGCGCGCCGTCATAAACGAGATGCTCGTACATCTCGTCCGAGAGGATGTAGAGATTGTGCCGGACCGCCACCTCGACCAGCGCCGCCAGCTCCTCCCGGCGGTACACGGCACCCGTGGGATTCGACGGAGAATTCAGGATCACCAGCCGGGTTCGCGGCGTGATCGCCGCCTCCAGC
Source organism: Opitutaceae bacterium (assembly GCA_040382075.1). GTDB lineage: Bacteria > Verrucomicrobiota > Verrucomicrobiia > Opitutales > Opitutaceae > UBA6669. Next base: position 72,337 of record JBEIGD010000018.1, on the reverse strand, counting down.
GCCGCCGGCGTGAGCTTGAAGCCGGCGCGATCGTCCGCGAGGACGATCCGCGGGGTCGCGCCGGCCAGTTTCACCATCTCCGGATAGCTTACCCAAAACGGCGCCGGCACGATCACCTCGTCGCCCGGCGAACAGGTCGCAAGCACGCCGAGGTAGCAGGAGAACTTGCCGCCCGGGGAAACGATGACTTGGGACGCCGCCACCTTCCAGCCGTACTCGGTCTGGTAGCGCGCCGCGATCGCCGCCCGGAGCGGCTCGATGCCGGGGGTCGGCGCGTACTTGGTCTTGCCGGACGCCAGCGCCGCGGCGCACGCATCCTTGATGTGTTGCGGCGTGTCGAAATCCGGCTCGCCGGCGGCGAATCCGCAGACGTCCTCGCCGGCGGCCTGCAGTGCCTTGGCCTTCGCATCGACCGCCAGGGTCGGCGAAGGAGAGATATTACGGGCCCAGGTGGAAAGGGGGGCGGGTGAGCTGCTCATGGACAATACGCCGACGCAACCAGCCGACCCCGGCAAAGGCAAGGCCGCGCTTTGACGCGCGGCCTTGTCGTCGGGGCGGACCGGAAAGCCCGGCCCAGATTGGAGCGCTCAGCGCTTCTTCTTTGCCCCGGCCGCCGGGAGGTCATCGATGGCCGCCCGGAGGATCTCGCCCGCGCTCGTGCGCTTCAGGCGCGCCTGCCGCTGCAGGTTCTTCTTCAGCACGTCCGGAAGGCGCACGGAAATCTGGCGCTGCTCAACCCGCGCGACCTGATACGCGGCGTAGTTGAACTGCTCCAGCGCCACGCGGATCACCTCACTGACGGACTTGAGGCCGCGCTTGGCGCGAGCCTGCTCGATTTTATCAATCAGCGTGAGCGGGAGCTCGAACGTGACAGGATTGGCAACAGTGGATTTCTTGGAGGCCATGAGGTTTAGGTGGAAGTTCGGTGAAATTCGTAGGACCGCCCCCGTTGTATCCGCAATGGAAATCGCACCGCACCCGATATTGCTCATGTCATTGGATTTTGGTTACAGGATAAAACACCCAGATCGGTGCCACTTTTTATACCTGCATCAAGGCCAACTCCCTCCTCGAGCCACTCGATCCGGTCGGCCAATTACCGACTTCCGCGCGGCCTTCACCACGGGGGAATCCGGCCCGCCCCGCACGGCTGGCCCTTGGGCAGCGCTACACTTACCCGACACTTCCGGCCGCCTGGCGCAGGAGCGCGTAGGCGTCAGTCGGGGTCTCCACGACGCGCCACGCGCGCCGCAGCACCTCGTCGGCGACCGGACGGCCGTGTCGAATCAACACCGTGCGCACGCCGATGGCGTGACCGGCGAGCACGTCGACGTCGGCATCCCCGGCGAAAAACACTTCGTGCGGCCTGGCGCCGAGGCGGTCCAGCACTGCGCTGAGGCCGGCGGGATCGGGTTTGTGCGAGGGCAGATCATCGCCGCACACGAGCTCCTCAACCCATGCCTCCAGTCGGTGCTCGCGCATGATTGCCTCGGTCGAGCGCCGATCCCGCCCCGTCCAGATGGCGGTGCGGCGGGCCGCCGCGCGCAGGTCCCGGAGCACGTCATGCATTCCTTGAAAGGTCTGGATGTGATGCCAGTGCGACGAGGAGTACTCCACCAGCCGCTGCATCGCTGCGGCCACCTCGGTGGGCCCTGCGAGCATTTCCGCGAAGGTGCGCTCCGGCGGAGCGCCGAGACGCAGGAAGAGGTCGTGCGGGCTCATCGGCGGCACGAACGGCTCGAGCGCATGGGCGTAGGCCCGCAGTACCATCGGCATGCTGTCCACCAACGTACCATCGAGGTCGAAGACCACGGCCTTCACGGGGATATTCATGGCGCAATCAAGGTGAGCTCGGGCGGAGCGATCGCGGCACCGAGTTCCTCGGGCGTGAACAGGGCTTCGGCAAACTCTGTATCCAGCGCTGCCCCGACAAAGGTGATCCGCGTCTTGTTGCGCGTCGCATCGTCACGCACATCCAGGCTCTTCACGATCCAGCGCTCACCCAGCCGCTTGAGGTCATTGACGTGCACCGAGCGCAGGGCCCTCGCACCTTCACCGAGATGCTCGACCTGCACTAGGGCCTGAAACTGCGCATCGATGAAGACCCGCACGGCAACGAGGTCAGGGCGAACGCCGGCGACACTGTCCGGCGGATAAAGCAGAAACGCATGCGTCGGTCGCCCCCGGACTTTCTTCAATCCCTCGTAGGCAAACTCGCGCCACTCGAGAAACGGCATCCCCAGGTCAAAGGGCGTCACGTCGGTGCCCGACAAACCTTCGAACAGGGATGCTCCTCCGAGGCGCTCGGCGGCGCCGGCCGAGTCGGCCCGCCACCGCCAGATGCCCCCCGGCTCGCCGCCCCGGAGCAGCAAACGCAACGCCACGGGTGAGTCTGGGGTCGCTCCTGCCTGCAGCTCCACCCGGCGCGCCACCCCGTCACGCGCAACCTGTTGCCAGAGCCGACCCGCCACGAGACGCTCCTCACCACGGCGCGGGAGGACACGGAGCTGAAATTCAAGGTGGCAGTCACCCCCGAGATCGCTGCGCCGAAACGATTCCAAAATGGCGCGGCCCTCCGCCTGGTCCGGCGGGGAAAGCTGCACGTAATCAGCAGGGGGACGGACGCGCCTCGATTGTGCCTGCGCGGGGCTGATCGCGCCCGACCAAGCGAGCAACATTCCCGCACCCAGCACCCAGCCCGCAGCGGCTCGCGGCAAGCGCCGGAACCTCCGTGGGACCTTCATCTCCACTCCAATCGGCTTTACGGGGCCTTGGGGGCCGCCGGAGCCGGGACCGCGGGAGCGGGGGTTGCGGCCGGGACCGTGATCGTCGGCAGCGAACCACCCGTCGCCGCCGCCTGCTTACGCTGATAGATGTGGCCCAGGTAGAGCGCGAAACTCAGAACGAAGAACGCGATCGAGGCATTGATCGTAGCCCGGGAGAGGACGTTGCCCGTCTCCGCACCAAAGGCCGCCTCGGTGGCTCCACCACCCAAGGCCGCACCCACGCCTCCGTCCTTCGCCTTCTGCGCCAGCACGACCAGCACGATGAAGAGCGAGAGCAGGATGAGAACGAACGTAAGGATGCCGATGACGATGCTCATGGGGAAACAGGGTAAAAAACCGTCGTCCACCCCGGTTGTCAATGCCCACCTCGCTACGATCCGACTCAGATCTGATAGTCCTCCACTGGCCCCTTGGGTGCCTGGGAGGCCGCCGACTCCCCCTGCCCCCCGCGTTTGCGGTCATAGAAGATCCTCACGTCCGCCTTTCCGCCCGCGCGGCCATGGTCTTCCTCAAGCAGGGCCCTCGCCCGGAGCAATGCCCGCTTCGTGCTCATCGTCAGGTTCGCCTCCGCCGGAAAGATGTTCTCCCCTCCGATCTTCCGATAGGCCCCGGAGCGCCGCAGGACCGTCTCCACGTCCTCGTTGATGCCACTGATCAACAGATGGCGCTGGGTCTTACGCAGGTAATCGTGCAACTGCAGCAGGGAGAGCACCGTCGTGGCGTCCAAATGCCGCGCGTTTTTCATGCGCAGGATCACCACCCGAATCTGGTCATCATCCGCCAGGTACCGGACCTGCTCCTGAAACAGGTCCGCCGCGCCGAAGAACAATTCTCCCTCGACGTGAACGATGGAAATCGCGGCGTCCCGCCGCTTGCCGCGTTCCTCCAGCTGCGCGAGTTGGCCCTGGTCGTTGAAGCCGTACTCCACCAGCGATGGGGCACTCGCCTTGCGCAGGAACAGCACCAAGGAAGTGCCGATGCCCACGTACACCGCCGTGTCGAGTTGGAGAAAGAGCGCGGCGACCAGCGTCACCCAGAAGACCACTCCGTCGGACCGCGTCGCGCGACGCGTGATCCGGATCTGCTCCCAGTTGACCAGGCGGATCGCGATCAAAATCAGGTAGGCCGCGAGCGAGGCGACGGGAATCACCCCAACCGCCGCCGCCGTCGCCACCAGCAGCGCCAAGACGATTCCGCTCGAAAAAATTGACGCGAGCTGGGTCTTGGCGCCGGCTTCGTAGCACACCGCACTGCGCACGAACGAGCTTGAGCCCGGCATCGCGCCGAATGCCGTCGCCGCGAGGTTGCCCGCACCCATGGCCACCAACTCTTGATTGGCATTAATCTTTTGCCCGGAGCGGGCGGCGAGCGACTTGGAGATCGAGACTGTCTCCAGCATGCCGAGAATCGCGGCCGCGAACGCCACGCTCGCCAGCTGCGGAATCAGCGCCAGACCCGCTTCGTTCGTCGGAAACCCCACGAAAATCGGCATGTACCCCACCACATCACCGACATCACGGACCAGCGGCACTTGGAAGGCGGCGAGATTGTAGCCCAGCGACAACGCGCCACCGATTCCCAGCACGATCAAACCTTCCGGCCAGCGCGGGCGCAGTTTCCGGATCAGGATCATCAGCAGCAGACTCGCCACCCCAACCCCCGCCGTCATGGGATTCAGATCAAACCGTACCACGCTCACCGCGATGTGCGCCACGATCCCCGGCAGACTGATGTCATCCGGTCGCCCCAGGCCCAGGAGGTTCCCCACCTGCCCCGCCGCAATCAACACGCCGACCGCCGTGACGTACGCCACGATCACCGTGCGCGAGATGAAGTGGGTCAGCGTTCCCAACTTGAAGAAGCCCGCCGCCAGCTGAAACACCCCCATCATGAAACCCACCACTAGGACCTTCTGGAGCGGCGTGAGCGGCGACGCCGTCACCGTCAACAACGCGCCCGCAAGAATGATCGAGACGGTATTGGTCGGGCCAAACACCAGGTGCCGCGAGGTCCCGAGAATGGCACAGACCGCTCCGCCAATGACCGCCGTGATCAGCACCGCCTGCACCGGAATCCCGACCACGAGCGCAAAACCCAGCGCCTGCGGGATGGTAATGATCGCCACCATCGCCGCCGCGAAGGCGTCCGCCCGCAACTTGTCCCAGGAGTACTTGCGCAACTCCCGCCAGACCGGCGGAACGGGGTCGTAGCGCAGGTAGTCAGCGACGTCGCTGAGGCCATCCACGGCCTCAGTCAGCACCCGCTCCGCCCGGGCCTCCGCCCGGCGCGGCCAAATCCGCTCTCGCACCCTGCGCCACCACATCGTGGCGCAAAAGGAAGGCGCTTTCTTCAGCCTGCCAAGTTAATTCCCCAAAGAATTAGGGAATTAAAACCCACTGATGCAGTGGGAATAATGCGGAAACTCCCGGCTGACCACCGGGATCGGATACGCGCGCGGGTCGGGATCAGGCCTCGACGCCAAGCTTCTCCAGAATCCGGTGCAGATCGTCGTTGCCGGCGTACTCGATCACGATGCGGCCGCGTTTCGGCGAGTGCCGTAGCGAGACGCGTGCACCGAGACGCGACACCAGTTTCCGCTCAATGCTGGCCACGGCAGCAGCCTCGACCGCCGGTACCTTCTTGGCCGGGCCGGTCGGTGCCGGAGCTCCGGCCTTGCGTGCGAGCACGAGGCGTTCGGTGCCCCTCACGCTCAACCCTTCCTCAATCACGCGGCGCGCGAGCACCGCCCGCTGCGCCGCGTCGTCGACACCGAGCAACACCTTCGCGTGCCCGACGCTCAACAATCCTTTCGATAAATACCCCTGACTCTCCGCATCCAGCGAAAGCAGTCGCAGGGAGTTGGCCACCGCGGCCCGGCTGCGCCCCACCCGCTCCGCCGCCGCTTCCTGCGTGAGATCGAAGTCCCGGATCAAGCTGGCGTAACCATACGCCTCTTCCACGGGATTCAGGCCCTCGCGCTGCAAGTTCTCAATCAGACCGAGCGCCGCCGACGAGGCGTTGCTCGCCTCCACCACACGCGCTGGGATGACCTTGATCTTGAGAAGCTGGAACGCCCGCCAGCGCCTCTCACCCGCCACCAACTGATATTTGTCGCCGTGACGGCGGACCACGATCGGCTGCAGCAGACCTTCACTGCGAATGCTCTCCGCCAGTTCCTGCAACTGCTCCGCCACGATCTCGCGCCGCGCCTGGTAGGGACTCGGCTCGATCGACGAGACCATGACATCGATGAACCCGGACGCGGCCGCCGGGGCGGCAGACGCGGGATTCGCCGACGAGGAAGCCGCAGCCGGCTTGGCCTCGGCAGACTTCGGAGCCGCAGCGGCAATCAGTCCGCCGAGTCCACGACCTAAACGCGATTTGGGAGCTGCCATGGTGGGAAAATCACTTGCCTCCGGGGATGAAGAGGACCTGTCCGACGAAAATCAGCGAGGGGTCGGTAAGCTTGTTGGCGTTGATGATGTCCGCCGCTCGCGCCCCCGTCCGCTTGGCGATGATCGCCACGGTGTCCCCTTTTTGAACGGTGTAACTGATGCCCTCCTTCGGGAACTCACCCGTAAATGACGGCGCCGCGACGGCTCGAGGTCCGCCCCCCTTCGCCAACGCCTGGATCGCCGCATCCGTCTGCTGCGCCAACTGGTCCATGCGCCGTGACACCGTCTCCAGCGTCTCCGTGCGGGAGGAACTCACCGAGGCCTTGATCACGCGATTGATCTCCGCCACCGCCTCGTTCAGCTGGGCCAGCGTGGCATAGTCACGCCCCGATCCCGCCGTCTGCGCACGCAACTGTGCGTTCTCGCGCTCCAGTTGCTCCACGCGCAACGAAAGCTCTCCGACACGTTGCGACAACAGGCGAACATCTTCGCGGAGGTTGGCGAAGTCGACCGAGGACTGACCCCGCACCGTCACCGCGGCAAGCGACAGCAGCAGCAAGAAGGGGAACCGCATGCCGGACTGTGCTAAAACCCCGTCGAGAAAACAAGCGGAGCTTTTCAGGGCGTCCCCGAACGGAGGTCAGCTCGCCGCCGGACGGTGGGGAAAAGGACGGTCCGAGACCAGCGGTCGCATCGGCCGGGAGATCAGAACCGTTCCGATCGGAAGCGGACAGCCGCGAACAAACTCGCCAGCGGGCAGCATGCGTCCGCCCGCACGCTGCAGCCGCAGGAAGCGCACCACGCCCTCCGCGGTCACGACATCCACCCCGGCCTCCCCGGCCGCGGCAATCGTCCCGGGCACGCCGGTCGCACCACCGGCGATGGCCTCGGCTAGCCCGACCTTGATCATGCCATCCCCCCACGGGAAGGCGCAGCCGGGCCACGGGTTCAGTCCGCGGATGCGCGCCGCCAGTTCCCGCGCCGATCGGCCGAAGTCCAACGCTCCATCCTCCTTCGCGAGCCGGCGGCAGTAGGTCGCCCGGCCATCGTCCTGCTCGACAAAGCGCAGGCTGCCGGTCCGCAGCAGCGGCAGCGCGCGTGACACCAGTCGATCACTGGCGGACGCCAGACGGGCCTCCACGTCGAGCGCGGTGTCCAAGGGTCCGATGGCGACCGGCTCCACGTCCGCCACCGGGCCGGCATCCAGAGCCCGCACAATCCGCATCAGGGTGACGCCCGTCCGGTCGTCGCCCGAGGCCACCGCGGTCTGGATCGGCGAGGCTCCGCGGTAGCGCGGAAGGAGGGAGGTATGCAGGTTCAACGTGCCCAGACTCGGCGTCGCGATCACGTCATCACGCAAGATGTGGCCGTACGCCATGACCAACGTGACGTCGGGTTTCAGTGCAGCCAGGGCCTGCCGTGCCGACTCATCAAACCGCTCGGGCTGATGGACCGGCAACCCCGCGCGCTCCGCCCAGACCTTGATCGGCCCCGGCAAGGCGCGCTGGCCTCGCCCCGCCGGACGGTCCGGCTGCGTGAACACCCCCACGACCCGGGCGATCGCCCACGCATCGGACTGCAGTGACTCCAGCAGCGGCAACGCGATCGCGTCCGATCCCAGGAAAACGATCCGCAGGGGCTCCCGGTCGTTCACGGCACCCTCCACGTCAGAGGCCTTTCATCCAAGCACCCACCCGGCTCGCCAAGCGCGCAAACGCGGCGGGGGAATCCGGGCGCGGCGAGTCGGCAAGGATCGTCCAGTGCTCGACATGCGTGGCGGAGCGCCCCGGCTCGAGACTTACCAGCGGACCAAGCGTCTCCAGCTCGATCACCGCCCCATTGGTGAAGACCTCAAAACATGATCCAAGATCCGGATACTTTGCGCCGGCGACACGCCGTGCCTGCTTCACGAAAACTTGCCCGTCGAGCCAGTAAGCCGACCAGCCCGGGTACGCGGTCAGGCCCAGTTTCTGGGCAGCCTTCGCGCGGCCGACGTCGAGGCCGATGAAATCCCGGTGGAACTGCCAAAGCGGCAGAGACAGATCGGTATACGTCCAGGGAATCAGCGCGCCGCCTGGCAGCAGATCGCCCGCGGCGTGACTTCCCTTGGGCGGAAGGGGCAGCACCGCGTACCCACCCGGCCTCAGCATCGTCAGCGCCCACGGCGCGGTCTCCACGGGCCACGCTCCACGGTTCGTGAGGGTATGGGTGACGCGCACGGTACCGGGGCCCACACCCTCGATCCGCATGCCCTTCTCCAAGCCGGTCAGGGGCTCGACCGGCTGGCGCAGCGACACGCCGGCCGGCAGCGGCCGCACGGCCAGGGGCAGGTCGTCGGGCTGGTAGGTCCGGGGAATCGCCTCGGGCGCGTGCCACAAACGATGTCCACCGAGGAGGGCGAGGCCGTGCGCACGGGGCGCATCCTCGGGGAATTCGATGAAGAGATTTTTACCCCCTCCGCCCGTCATGCGGAAGGACACCACCCGGGGGCCGCGATCGGTCGTGACCACCAACTCCAGCCGCGGAGTGCGGAGGCTCAGCGCCGCGCCGCCCCGATACTCAGTCTTCGAGCGTTTCATTCTGAGGTAGTTTCTCGAGTAGCTTCTGCCGGTTCCGCGGCGCACGCCGCGGCGCCCGCGCGTCCTCGCGACCGGCTGCGGGCGCCTCGCCCGAGCCACCCCGCGAGCGCTCCCGCTCCTTACCGACGAGGTCGAACAGCACCGGACAGCCGTTGAGGCCGAACTCCTCCACGATACCAGCCTCCAGGTAGCGGCGGTAGCTCTCGGTCAGCTTCTCCTCGCGATTGCAGAAAATCTTGATCCGGAACGGGCGGTTGCCCGTCTGGGTGGCATAGTAGATCCGGAAGCGCCGCCCTGCGATCGCCGGCGGCGGATTGCGGTCCGCCAGCCGCTCCAGCACCGCATTGAGGCGCGCAGTCGGCAGCTTGCGATCCAGCTCGCGATGCAGACGCACCGCCGCGTTGAGCATCCGATCCACTTCGTATCCACTCATCGCCGACACAAAGACGAGGGGCGAACCCGGCGTGAAGAACAGGCGATCAAAGACCGCCCTTTCGTACTTGGTCCGGTAGTCACGCTCGCTCTCGTAGCCCTGGATGCCGAGGGGATCCTCGAACGCGCGATGCACGAGGTCCCACTTGTTCACCACCACGACGATCGGTTTGTGCTCCTTCACGGCCTCACCGGCGACTGCTTTGTCCTGCTGCGTCACACCCTCGACCGCGTCGAGCACGAGGAAGACGACATCCGTGTTCTTGATCGCGTCGAGCGAGCGCAGGCGCGAGAAATACTCCACGGGCGAGGAAAGCTTCGTCTGCGCCCGGATGCCCGCCGTATCGATCAGCCGGAACGGATGCATCCGCCCGTCGCGCCCCTTGTACTCGAAGGGAATCTCCACCGCATCCCGGGTCGTACCCGGCACCGGACTCACGATGAGTCGGTCGCTCGCGAGGAGGCGGTTACTCAGGGACGACTTTCCGACGTTCGGCCGTCCGACGAAGCACACGCAGAGGGGATCAGCCGCGGTACGCGCCGGCGCCTCACCACTTTCCGACGGCCCGAGGCGACGCAGGATCTCATCCCGCAACAATTCTTCCCCCCGCCCATGCTCCGCCGACACGAAGATCGGCTCACCGAGTCCGAGCCGGTGCACCTGGCCGACGTCGATCTTCTCCTCCCCAAAGTCCGCCTTGTTGACCACCGTGATGATCGACTTGCCCGTCCGGCGGAGCTGCCCAGCGATTTTCTCGTCCAGCGCCGTGAGTCCTTCCAGACCGTCGATCACGAGAAGGACCACCTCCGCCGCTTCGATGGCGAAGTCCACCTGCCGCTCCGAAGCCGCGATCAGCTCGCGCCCGGTCTCGCCACCCTTCAAGCCGAGGCCGCCGGTATCGAGGAGCATGTAGTCACCGTCAGCGATCGGCGCCGAGATGATGTCGCGCGTCACGCCCGGCTGGTCATGGACGATCGAGATGCGCTTGCGCGCCAGCCGATTGAAGAGGCGGCTCTTGCCGACGTTCGGACGACCGACGATGGCAACGGTGCGCGACATAGTGGAAAAGGGATCGGATCAGGGAAAGCGAGCCGGCGAGAACCGCCGGAGCGCCAAGGTGCGGTCAGGACGACCGCGTGGAAAGGAAGTGCTCGATGCGATCGCAGGCGACGCCGATCTGCTCGTAGCTGGTGGCGAAGCAGGCCCGGACGTGGCCGCGACCGTTCTCGCCGAAGGCGAGACCCGGCACGACGGCGACCTTCTCCTTTTCGAGGAGGCCGACGGCGAATTCCTTCTCGGTCATGCCGGTCGCGCGGACATCCGGAAACGCGTAGAAGGAGCCACGCGGTGAGTGACAGGTCAGGCCGAGCTCGTTGAAACGCCGCACGATCAGGTCGCGCCGGCGGTGGTACTGCTCGCGCATCTTGAGGACACCATCCCAGCCGCGCGTGAGGGCCTCGAGGGCGCCCTCCTGGGCGATGATCGAGGCGCACATCATGGAATACTGGTGCACCTTCATCATCGCATCAATCAGCGTCGCCGGACCGCAGGCGTAGCCGATGCGCCAGCCGGTCATCGCGAAGGCCTTGGAGAATCCGTGCAGGAAGATCGTGCGCTCAGCCATCCCCGGAAGGCTGGCGATGCTGGTGTGCGTGCCCTCGAAGGTGAGCTCGGAGTAGATCTCGTCACTCAGCACCAAGAGATCCTTCTCGCGGCAGAATTCAGCGATCTTCTGCAGCTGCTCGAGCGAGCAGGTCCCACCCGTGGGGTTGCACGGGAGGTTGAGCATCAGGATCTTTGCGCCCGGTTGCCACGCCGCCCGGAGCGCCTCGGCGGTCAGCGCGAAATTGTCCTTGGCGAAGGTGGGGACTGCGATCGCGGTCGCATGGACCAGCGCGATGCTCGGCGCATAGGAAACGTAGCAGGGCTGGTGGAACATCACCTTGTCGCCCGGATTGCAGAACGCACGGAAGGCCAGATCCAGCGCCTCGCTCACGCCCACGGTCACGATGACTTGGTCCTCGGGGCGGTAATCGACCCGGAAGTGTTCGCCGACGTAGGTCGAGATCGCCCGACGCAGCTCGAGAAGGCCGAGATTCGACGTGTAGTACGTCTTGCCCCGTTCCAACGCGAAGATGGCCGCCTCGCGCACATGCCATGGCGTCACGAAATCGGGTTCTCCGACTCCGAGCGAGATCACGTCCTGCCCCTTCATCTTCGCCACCAGCTCGAAGAAATCCCGGATGCCGCTCTTCGGCAGCGCGGCGATGTGGCTCGCCACCCAGCGTTTCGCATCGTCACTCATGATCGTCGGTGCAGTTGCAGGCATTGAAGGACCGCCAGACCCGGTCAGGGAGCGATCGTCAGGCGCGTGCTCGACGCGTCTCCCGTCTCCACGAGGAAGCCCTGTTCCTTGTAGCAGCGGAGCATGAAATGCGTCGACGTCGAGAGGACGCCTTCGAGCGTGGAGAGCTTTTCCGAGACAAAGCCCGCCACCTTCTGCAGGGACGATCCACGGACAAAGACGAGCAGATCGTAGCCGCCGGACATGAGGTAGGCGGATTCCACTTCATCGAAGCGGCTGATCCGCTCCGCGAGACGATTGAAGCCGCCGCCGCGTTCGGGCGTGATCTTGACCTCGATGACGGCACGCACGGCGGACGCTCCCTCGCTCTGCGCGGAGAGATCCAGCACCGGCCGCCAGCCCAGAAGGATGCGTTCGCACTTCAGCAGCTCAAGCTGCCGCTCGACCTCTGCGGAAGCGAGGCCCAGCACCTGCGCCATCTGGTCGGTCGACACGGCGGCGCCTTCGGAGAGAAGCTTGAGAACAGGGTTCATGACAGCCGGGGAGAATCGCAGACTTAACGAGCCAGAATCCACACAATTCTGCGGCGGCGATCGGTCGAGGCCGCCTTAATCCAATGATTGACGGGAGAAGGCGGAAGCGGCGAGACTCCAGCGACAAACCTCGATGAGCCAAGGTCCCGGCCCCGCTGCCTCGCCCGTGTCCACCGCCGCCGCCCCCTCCGCCGGCGGAGTCCCGACCGTGGCCGCGACCACCGCCACGATCAAGCCCACCGACCTGCGCGGGATCCTCAAGTACGTCCCGCGTTTCCAAGGCCAGATCTTCGTCCTCGCGCTCGACGGCTCGATCGTCGCCGACGACAACTTCGGCAATCTCCTGGTCGACATCGCGGTCCTCCGCTCCCTCGGCATCAAGGTCGTCCTGGTCCACGGCATCGGCCAGCAGATCCAGGAACTGTCCGTGCTCCGCGGCGTCCCGATCACCAACAATGACGGCACCGGCGTGACCGATGCCGCGACGCTCGATCTCGCGATCCGGGCTTCGGCGCGGGTTTCCCACTTGGTGCTGGAAGGCCTGACCCAGAACTCGCTCAAGGCCGCGCTGACGAATGCGGTGCGGGCGCTGCCCGTGGGCATCATCAAGGGCGTCGATCAACAACTCACCGGCAAGGTTGAGCGGGTCGACCGCGACTTCATCACGCACATCCTCGACGAGGGCATCGTGCCGATCATCCAGCCCATCGGCTTCGGCCCGGACGGGAAATCGCTGCGGATCAATTCCGACCTGCTCGCCGCCGAGCTCGCGGAGGCGCTGCTGGCGACGAAGATCATCTACCTCACTCCCGCCCCCGGGATGGAGATCGACGGCGAGATCCGCCGCGAAGTTTCCATCGATGTCCTGCGCGACATCCTCCGGACCAAGCCGGAGCGGATCGCCGAGCTCGTCCGCAGCAAGGCCCAGAATGCGGTGCGCGCGATCGAGACCGGCACGCCCCGCGTGCACATCGTCGACGGCCGTCTCCTCGACGGGCTGCTCAACGAGATCTTCTCCGGCGAGGGTGTCGGTTCCCTCGTCTACGGCAATGACTACCAGCAGATCCGCCGCGCCACCCGTCGCGACGTGCGCGCCCTCTACTCCCTCATCCGGGGAGGCGTGAAACGCGAGGAGCTGATCCACCGCACCCAGCAGGCAATCGAGAAGAACATCGATCAGTTCTACGTGTTCGAGATCGACGAGAACATCATCGCCTGCGTCACCCTCTATTTCTACCCCGGCCACCCGACGATGGCGGAACTCGGCACACTCTACGTGCTGCCCTTCTACCACAACCGCGGCATCGGCCGGAAGATGGTCGAGTACGCGTCGCTGCGCGCCAAGGAGAAGGGCGCCACCACGCTCGTCGCCCTGTCGACGCAGAACTTCGGCTTCTTCACCGGCGTGGCCGGCTTCGAGGAAGCGGACAAGTCCATCCTGCCCGAAGCCCGGCTCAAGACCTACGAGGAAAGTGGCCGCAATCCGCGCGTCCTCGCCAAGACCCTCGAGCCCGTCGCGGCGGCGCCCTCGACCCCGGCGACCTAGCCGCGGGGGCCGGCGCTTCGGTCGCTACGCGCTCTCGCAAGTCCATGGTGAAAAGGCGCTTGACGGGCAAGATGCCGAGCGCGACAAGCGACCGTGCATTCTCTTGGGTCCGCTAGCTGGCGGTTGGTCGCCGCCGTTGTGCTTCTCTGCGGCGGCGTGAGCCGCGCGGCTGAAAACACCGTCGCGGTGTGCGTCACCTCGACCAATCCCGGCTGGGGTCAGTCAACGACGCAGACGTGGAACTGGCATACCAACATGCGCATCAAGGATGCGCCAGGCTACGGGGTCTATGACATCGAACTTGGACGCAGTGCAGACTCAGTCTCCTACCTTTCGCTGTATCGGTTTACCGGCGACGTCTGGGACCCCGCAGTCGAACCCCGCGAGCTCGCCGCGTTCAACGCCTACAAGCAGTCCAAACTGATCCGAAAGATCGAGATCAAGAATCCCAATAATCTCCGATACTACGACCCTGCGATCAGTGCCCAAGTGCGCGATGCGCTCAAGGTGTTCAACACGTTGATCGCCGAGCGTGAACCAAACCCCTCCCGCTTTGTGCTGTGCTTCCTGGGTCACGGAGCCCCGTGGGCTTTCTTCGAAGGTGCAATCCAGTACTTCGACTCGCTCGACTACATGAGCCATCTTCGGACCAGCTTCCCCGACTCCACCATCGTCGGAGACTTCTCCACCAACTGCAACAACGGCTACTTCGACTGGGTCGCAGCCTACGCTCCCTACTGTGATGTAATCCTCTCGTCGGAAAAGGAGGTCGGCGGCTTTCAACTGAACGACAACACCAACTTGTCCCATTTCCACCTGCTGAACTACCATCACTTTTGGGCCACGAAGGTTCCCACATCTGAGGCACTGGACCGTATCGTCGCTAACCGGCAGGCCAGGTGGATCGACGGCTCTATCGACATCATCGCCAAGAAAGTCGAGCAATCGATCGCGGTCTACACGAGCGCCCACCTCCGTCCGCTCGCCCAAGAGCTCGCGCAGAACCCGACGTTCAAGGCGCGCCATGCCGAGTGGGTTGCTTCCAAATCCACCACTTTCTGGATGAACGACCTGGGAACATTCGTCTACGAGGTCAAGGACCCCGCTCTCACCGCGCGGTTCGAAGCCTTCCGTTCGAGGTACGCCTCCAACCGCAATCTGTTCACGTGGCAGACCAACACCTTTGGCTGCTCGATCTTCTCTCAGATCGAGTTTCCCGGCTACGTGAACGCCGCGAACAAGGCTCCGACCGCCCGGGCGCCCGCTGCGGTTGCCGCGACGCGGGGTGGACCGGTGGCCATCGATGGCTCAGCTTCCTCCGACTCCAACCTCGACCCGATCACCTACCGCTGGACTCAGGTTTCCGGTCCAAGCGTCACCCTCCGCAACGCCGACCGTCCACGGGTCGCCTTCACGGCGCCTGCTGCGAGCTCCGCTACGGAACTGGAGCTTGAGCTCGTCGTCAGCGACGGCCTTCTCGCCAGTGCTCCCGCCCGCGTGAAGGTCGCGCTGGCTGACGCGGGCTCCGCAACGCAGCCGGGGCGCCTGATCAATCTCTCCGTTCTGTCTCCCACCGGCCCCGGCAGCCAGCTCCTGACCGTGGGCTTCGTGATCGGCGGTTCCAGCCCGACTGGCACCCAAGACCTCCTCTTGCGCGGCGCCGGACCGAGCCTCGCGAGTTTCAACGTGGGCACTCCCCTCGCCGACCCTACGTTGACGCTTTTCCGCGGCCAGACCGCGGCGGGCTCCAACGACGACTGGGGCTCGACGAACTCGAACCAAACCAGCGTCACCTCCGCGTTGGCCGCCTCCGGTGCATTTCCGTTCGCGTCGGCGTCCTCCAAGGACGCCGCCTCCGTCCAGACGCTCTCGCGCGAGGTCGGCTCCTACACGATGCAAGTCGCGGGCAAGGGTACCGCGACCGGCACCGTTCTCGCCGAGATCTACGACCTCACCAGCAACGCTGCCTTTTCTCCAACCGGGCCCCGCCTCATCAACGTATCCTGCCTGCAGCAAGTACCTGCCAATGACGTCCTGACCGCGGGCTTCGTGATCGGCGGGACCACGCCGCTGCAGGTGCTCATCCGGGTCAGTGGCCCGAGTCTGGCCGGCGCTCCGTTCAATGTCCCTGGCACGCTTGCCGATCCCAGGCTGACCGTATTCAACGCCCAACGCGTCGCCATCGCGAGCAATGCTGGCTGGGAGGGCAGCACCGCCATCACGGCGGCCAACGCCGCCACCGGCGCCTTCGCGTTCACGGGACCAAACAGCAAGGACTCCGCCGTGGTCCTCACGCTCAATCCAGGCCTCTACACCGTGCAGGCCTCCAGCGTGACGGCCAAGGCCGGCGTGGTCCTGATCGAGGTCTACGGAATGCCAGCGAGCCGCTGATCGCGCACCGGCGGCCCCGCGGCATCGACTATCCGCTTCCCTTCACCGCGGCACTTCGCTAGCGGTTGGCAGCATTTTTTTACCCACCCATGTCGTCCCCCGCCCCCCGCCACTCCGATAAGAAAACGCTCTGGAAGGTCATCATCGCCTCGTCCGTCGGCACGTTGATCGAATGGTACGACTTCTTCGTCTACGGTGCGCTGGCGACGATCATCGCCGGGCACTTCTTTCCGAAGAACAACGAGACCGCCGCACTGCTCCTCACGCTGGCGACCTTCGCCACCGGGTTTGTGATCCGACCCTTTGGCGCCATCGTGTTCGGCCACATCGGCGACATCGTAGGCCGCAAGTACACGTTTCTGCTCACGCTGCTGCTGATGGGCGGGGCGACCTTCGCGATCGGCCTCCTGCCAGACTACGAAGCCATCGGCATCATCGCCCCCATCTTGCTTGTCATCCTCCGCATGGTGCAGGGCCTCGCCATTGGTGGCGAATACGGCGGCGCTGCGACCTACGTCGCCGAACACGCCCCGCGCGCCCACCGAGGATTCTACACGAGCTTCATCCAGATCACCGCCACCGCCGGCCTGCTGCTCGCCATCGTCGTCATCCTCGCGATCCGCGAAGCCATCGGCGTGGAAAAGTTCAATGACTGGGGCTGGCGCCTGCCGTTCCTGCTCTCGATCGTCCTCGTTGGCCTCTCCTACTACATCCGCATCAGCATGGAGGAGTCGCCGCTCTTCGCGAAGGCCAAGGCGGCGGGCAAGCTCGCGCGCAATCCCATCAAGGAGAGCTTCCTCAATCGCGAGAATCGCCGACTGGTCCTGATTTCCCTCTTCGGCGCCACCGCCGGACAGGGCGTCGTCTGGTACACGGGCCAGTTCTACGCGATGTACTTCCTCCAGACGGTGCTCAAGGTTCCCTACGAGGTCTCACTCACGCTGATCGCGATCGCACTGCTCCTCGGAACGCCGGCATTCGTGCTCTTCGCCAGCATCTCCGACAAGATCGGTCGCAAGCCCGTCGTGCTCGGAGGCATGGCTTTGGCGGCCTTGCTGTACATCCCCGTCTTCGCCGGCCTGCAGCACTTTGCCAACCCGATCAACCACGTCATGATCGTGGCCCTGCTGCTCACGCTCGTGATCCTCGCCGCCATGACGTACGGACCGATCGCCGCCTTCCTCGTCGAGATCTTCCCGACCCGGATCCGCTACACGTCGATGTCCCTGCCCTACCACATCGGAAACGGCATCTTCGGCGGACTCACGCCGTTCATCGCCACCAGCTTGGTGGCCAAGTTCGGCAATCCGTACGCCGGCCTCGCCTACCCGATCGCCATCGCCGCGATCACCACGGTCATCGGCGCGATCTACCTCAAGGAAAGCCGTCACGCCGAACTCGACTCATGAGGTCGGCGCCGGCGCGGGTCACGGCGCTCGCTTCACCCACGCCCCTGTCACCCACGTTCTTGCGCGCGCGGGTGGAGTACGCCCGGCCCTTGGCACGCTGGGCCCACGTCCGCTATGCCCATGACTCCAGTCCTCCGTCTCCGGTCCTGCACCTTTGTCCTGATCGCGGCGCTCGGAGCGGCGCTGTTTGCTCCCAACGCCTCCGCCGCCGCCGCGGAATCCGTCCGAGCGCAGGCGGTCGAGGCCGGCTTCTCTCCCGAGCGGCTCGCCCGCGTGGAGAGCGCCATGAACGACTGACTGCAGCGCGGCTGGCTGCCGGGCTGCGTCGCCCTCGTGATCCGTGACGGCCACGTGGCCTTTCTTCGCGCCGCCGGCTACGCCGATCTGGAGGCCCGCACCCCACTCCGCACCGACGCGATCTTCCGCATCGCGTCCCAGGCCAAGGCGGTCACCAGCGTCGCCATCATGATGCTGATGGAGGAGGGTCGCCTTCGCCTCGACGATCCCGTCTCGCGCTATCTTCCCGCCTACCGCAACCAGCAGGTGCTGGCGTCGTTCAATCCGGCCGATGGCTCGACCACCACCGTGCCGGCGAAGCGCGACATCACGATCCGCGACCTGCTCACCCACACGTCCGGCCTCGGGTACGCCGTGATCGGCTCCCGCGATGCCGTCGCCCTTTACGCCAAGGCCGGAATCCGGGTGGGACTGGATGTCCAAGGTGACACACTCCTCGCCGCGATGAACCGTCTCGCCGCCGTGCCGCTGATGCACCAGCCGGGGGAACGCTGGACCTACGGCCTCAACACCGACCTGCTCGGCTGCCTCGTCGAGCAGATCTCCGGACAAACCCTCGATGCCTTCTTCCGCGAACGAATCTTCGCACCGCTCGGGTCGACCCGCAGGAGCGGATGGTCTTCCTGCTCTACCGCCAGATCGCGCCCACCTCACACAGCGAGCCAATCGAGCTCTTCCGCAACCTCGTTTACCAAGCGATCGACCGTCCGCCGACCGCAGCGCAGTAGCACTCGCATCCACAATCCGCCCCGTGGTGCCAGGATCGGATGCAGCCCCGGGAAACCGCGCCGCGCCGCCCAGTCGGTCCCGCACCCGGCTCCGTTCCCATCACGACACCGGAGCGGGACCCAGCGTCGACCCCGGGATGAAGGCCGGGACCAGTTGCGTGGGCTTCCGCGCCATCACGTGGCCGGTGAGCATCGCCTCAACGACCCGCATCGCCAGCGCCGCCTGCCGGAGATGAACGTCGCGGTACCGCGCCACCTCGGGAAGCGCAGTCTCCAGCATGAGGTCCGACTTGCCCAGCACCACCGACAAGTCGCCGGGGATGCGCCGCCCGACACTGAACCCGTGGTAAATCACCCCGAGCGCGTGGGTCACGCGGGTGGTGAACACCGCCGTGGGCGCGCTCGGCGACCGCATGAGAGCCCGGATGCGCGTGCCCCAGAGCATCCGCGAGCCGTCCGCCGGCAGCGCGCTCACGTTGACCCGGACCGACGCTCGCTGCGCGTAGGCGAGGAAGCCCTCCTGAGCGGCTAGGTCGCCGGGCAGCGGTCGGGGCGGCTGGAGGATCGTGATCCGCCGGTGCCCAAGGCCGATGATCCGTCCCGCCGCATGCCACCCGATGGCGCGGAAATCGACGTCGTTCGACGGTAACTCGACCCCCGGTGCACAGGAGCCGAGCACCAGCGTGGGAGCGCCCGAGGACGCGAACCACCGCTGAATCGGCGCGCCGCAGGCGAGCAGGACCCAGCAGATGCCGCGGCGGCCCACCGTGATCCGCCGCAGTTGCGGCCCCGGCCGCGAGCCGGCGAGCCGGGCGTCGAATACCTCCTCCCAACGAATCCCCCGGTTCGCGCACCGCGCCCGCATTTCCATGAGGATCGGGTGCTTGTGCAGCGCGACCGTCTCGCGGGAGGAAGGGCAGACCACGCACACGGTCGGCTGCGCCGGAGGCGGAGCCGGGCGGGTGGGATTGAAGCGGGCGCGTCGGCCGTTGCTACGAACCAAAAGCCCCTCCGCCTCCAGCTGCTGGAGCGCGCTGCGGAGCGAGGAGCGGCTCACGCCGTACCGAACCGCCAACTCGTGCTCGCCGGGAAGCGGATCCCCCAACGAGCCATCGCGAACGCTCTCCCGGAGCGCCGCCGCCACCTGGTCCGGGATGCTCGCGCGGCGGAAGGGCGTGGGACGGTCGGCAGCAGTCACGGGAAAGGATCGCTGTCTGGAAAGAATACAGGCTGTCAAGCCTTCCCGCCCGCTTGACTCGGCTTAACCTAACCGGGGTTGCGAGCCTCGTCCCGGGAGCGGGCGGACCTCCGCACCCACGCCTTCCGATCCGCACCCCTCTTGGCTCTTATTCCCCATGACCCCATCCGCCTCCTCCCTCCGTTTCCGCCTGACTGCCGGAGCCGCGTTGCTCGCCTCGTTCACCGCCAGCCTCCTCGCCGCGTCGTCGCCGCCCGTCACCGACATCGGCTCGCGCCGCGAGTTGTTCGTCGACTCGGCTTTGGTCGAACGCCTCTCGGGCGGCGCCCAGCTGCGCCTGCACCGGCCCATCCCGCGCGAAATGGCGCTGGAACACGACCTCCCGTGGGAGGGAACCGGGTGCGTGTATCACTGCGTCTTCCGCGACGGGAATCTCTTCCGGATGTACTACCGCGGCTACAACGTGAACCCGGCCTACGAGTCGAACAAGGCGGGCAAGGTGACCCACAAGCTGGCGCTCTACGCGGAGAGCGACGACGGCATCCGGTGGCGCAAGCCGGAGCTGGGGCTGCACGCGTTCGAGGGATCGAAGGCGAACAACATCGTTCTGGTCAGCGGGGATCTCGACGGGGTGCAAATCGACCCATCGGAAATGGCGTTTTTCAAGGACGAGAATCCCGCCGCGCCGCCCGACGCCCGCTACAAGGCTCTCATCCTCACGCGCCTCGCCCCGCCCCCGCCGGGCGCGGGCGCGACCCCGGAGCGCCCGCAGGGTCCGACTGCGGCGCATAACCGGCGGGGCTTGGTCGCCCTGAAGTCGGCCGATGGCCTGCGTTGGACCCCGCTCGTGAAGCACCCCGTAATCACCGACGGCGCCTTCGACTCGCAGAACCTCGCGTTCTGGGACTCCGAGCGCGGCGTCTACCGCGCCTACTGGCGGTACTTCGACCGCGGTACGCCCGACCAACCCTACGTCGGCATCCGTTCGATCCGCACCGCGACCTCGAAGGACTTCATCCACTGGGAGAATCAGCAGGATGTGGTTTTTCCGGACGCACCCCGCACTCACCTGTACACGAATGCGGTCAAGCCGTACCACCGCGCCCCGCACCTGCTGATCGGACTGCCGGTCCGCTACCTCGAACGGGAGTTGAACGACGGGTTGGGCGAGGCCCGGACCAAGGCCACGCCGGAGCAGTTGCAACAGTGGTCCGCTTCCCTCCGCGCCCTGCCGGATCTCGAACAGCGCGAGCGCCGCGCCACGGGCGGATCCGAGCGCTACGGCAGCGCCATCACCGAGACGGTGCTAATGGCCAGCCGCGACGGGGTCGCGTTCAAGCGCTGGAACGAGGCCTTCCTCCCGCCGGGAATCGAGCGCGAGGGCACTTGGAACTACGGCCACCAGTACACCGCATGGCACGTCATCGAGACCAAGTCGGATCTCCCGGGAGCCCCCGATGAGCTGTCTTTCTTCGCGACCGAGAGCTACTGGACACCCCCGGGCAGCGCGCTGCGCCGCTACACGCTGCGCCTCGACGGCTTCGTCTCCGCCGAGGCCCCGATGTCCGGGGGCGAACTCC
Source organism: Opitutaceae bacterium (assembly GCA_040382075.1). Classification (GTDB taxonomy): domain Bacteria; phylum Verrucomicrobiota; class Verrucomicrobiia; order Opitutales; family Opitutaceae; genus UBA6669. Next base: position 51,157 of record JBEIGD010000018.1, on the reverse strand, counting down.
TGACCACGCCCATCCAATTCCAGGGCAACGTGCTCGCCCTCAACTTCGCCACCTCCGCCGCCGGCAGCATCCGGGTCGAAATCCAGGACCTCGACGGCAAGCCACTGCCCGGCTTCGCCCTCGCCGACTGCCCGCCGCACTTCGGCGACACGATCGAGCGCGTCGTCACATGGCGCGGCGGCAGCAATGTCGGCGCCCTCGCCGGCCGCGCCGTGCGCCTGCGCTTCGTGCTGCAGGACGCCGATCTCTACGCCTACCAGTTCTCGCCGCGCGCCAAGTAGCTCCGTTTCCCCGACCGGAGTCCGGTCGACAGCCGTGAGCCGACGCCCGCCTCCCCTCACCCCGCGAACGCCGTTCCCTCCCGCACCGAACTACGACGGCCGCCGCCGTGGGCACCGCACGTACGCCTGAAACAGTCACCGTCCGCTGCGCGGCCCGGTCGGCCGAAAACCTGTCCACCCTTCAGACAGTGTCGGGCGCTTTGCGCGCTCCCAGGTCCGCACCACGCTGCGGTCATCCCCACACCGCCATGAGCTCACTCACCCTCGATCAACTCACCGACGTCCGGCCAGCCTACGAGCGCGACGGCTACGTCATCGTCCGCAACGTCGTTCCGCCCGCCCTCATGCGCGAGGCGGCGCAGCACGTCCATGCCACCATCGCCCAGCACCCTGACCTGCCGTTCGACAAGCTGCACCAGATCCCGCTCTACCGCACCGACCCCTTCTACCTGCGCCTCATTCGCCAGCCGCGCGTGCTCGATATCGCCGAGCAGTCCCTCGGACCCGACCTCGCCCTCTTCGCCGCCGGCTACATCATCAAGTCGCCGGCGAGCAAGATGGCGGTCCTCTGGCACCAGGACGGTGGCTATTGGCCGCTCGAGCCGATGGAGGTCTGCACGCTCTGGCTCGCGATCACCGAGTCGAAGGTCTTCAACGGCTGCATGCGCGTCATTCCCGGGACCCAGCACCTGGAGCTGAAGGCCCTGCAGGAGCGGAAAGACCGGGAGAGCCTCCTCGGCAGCAGCATCGACGAGTCGATCGTCGACGAGAGCCGAGCCGTCGACCTCCAGTTGGATCCGGGTGATCTCTCCATGCATCACCCGAACGTCATCCACGGATCGAACGCCAACCAATCCTCCGAGCACTGGCGGCTCAACCTCGTGGTCCGCGTGATCCGCTCCTCCACCCGCATCACCGATCCGTCCTGGCCGGGGGTCTTCCACCTCCGCGGCCGGCGCCGCGAGGACGTTAACCGCTACCTGCCCGAGCCGGCCTGACCCACGAACCGGCGGTCCGGCCGCCGGAAGCAGTCGAGTCGGCCCTCGGCGCATCAGGCCGCTTTCCACTAGAACCCGCGCTGCCCACCGCCTACTCTCCGCACCATGAAGCTCGCCAGCGTCCTGACCCCGCTCTCCGAGGAAAACCTGCAGTTGGCTGCGCAGTGCGGCGTCACCGACATCGTCTCGCGCTACCCGACGCGGGGACGGTCCCAGCTCACGGAGACGAAGCGGCTGATCGAGTCGTTCGGACTCCGGCTGTCCGTCGTCGAGGGCTACCTGCCGATCGAGAACATCAAGATCGGTGCTGACGACGGGACCGAACTGGATGCGGTGAAGCGTCTGCTGCGGGACATGGCGGAGCTCGGAATTCCGCTGCTGTGCTACAACTTCATGGCCGGCACCGACTGGGTCCGCACCCAGCTCGACGCGCGCGAGCGCGGCGGCGCCAAGACGACGGCGTTCCGTCTGAAGGACGTGGAACGCGCCCGGTCGCTGTCCCCGACCACGGCGTCGCTCTCGTCCGCGCCGATCACCGCCGCCGCCCTCTGGGACAACCTCGAGCGTTTCCTCAACGCCGTCGTGCCCGTCGCCGAGGACTGCGGCGTGACGCTCGCCATGCACCCCGACGATCCGCCGCTGCCCGTCTTCCTCGGCAAGGACCGGATCATGAATACCATCGAGGGTTTCGAGAAGCTGATGAGACTCGTCCCGAGCAAGGCCAACAAGCTCTGCTTCTGTCAGGGAACGTTCTCGGCCCTCCCGCTCGACATTCCGGCCGCGATCCGCCGCCTCGGGAGTCACATCGCCTACGTGCACTTCCGCGACGTGCGGGGCACGCCGGAGGACTTCATCGAAACGTTCCACGACAACGGTCCCACCGACATGGCGGAGGCGATGCGCGCCTACCGCGACATCGGCTTCACCGGCTGCATGCGCCCGGACCACGTGCCGCAGTTGGTGGGTGAGGACGACGGCGAGCCCGGCTACACGATGAAGGCCCGGCTCTTTGCGTACGGCTACATCCGCGGCCTGATGCACGCCACCGCGCGCGGCCCCAAGGGCCGCTGAGCCACCCCGTCCGCCCGGCGGTGCAGATCTCGAGCCGGGACGACTCGCCCACCGATCGGCCGGTCCGGCGGTCCCGCTCTCTCGCGCTCTCCGCGTCCCGTCGACCCGTCGGGCGCGACGCCCACGGGCTCGTCCGGCTTACTTGGCCGCGTGACTGCTCGGTGAGCGGTGGCCGAGGGTCATCGCGCTGAACGCGATGATTAGCAGACCGCAGACGATCATCGTCCCGAAGACGCCAGGCCAGCCCCAGTGGTCGGCGATCCAGCCTACTCCGGTACCGGCGATCGCGGAGCCGAAGACGTAGCCGAAAAAGCCGGTGAATCCAGCGGCCGTCCCCGCCGCCTTCTTCGGCACGAGGTCCAGCGCGTGCAGTCCGATGATCATGATCGGTCCGTACACGCAGAACCCGATCGCCACGAGGGCCGCGATGTCGATCCACCGCGGACCGCGTTGATTGAGGCCGTAGGCGATCAGCCCCAGCAGCGTCAACGCCATGAAGAGAATCGTCGCCGGGGCCCGCCGTCCGCGAAAGTACCGGTCGGAGACCCACCCGCACAGGATCGTGCCTGGGATTCCCGCGAACTCGAACGCCGCCCACGCCACGCTCGACTGCTGAAACGAGAACTGCTTCGCCGTTTGGAGGTAGGTCGGAATCCAGTCCACCACGCCGAAGCGGACGAAGTACATGAAGGCGTTCGCGACCGCGATCCCGTTTACCTGCACGCCGATCTGCGGCCCGCACGCCGCGGCACGGGCAAGCCGTCCACGCAATCGTTGCGAGATTCACCGGTCCAGGTCCCACTCCTACCCGTACGCGGCCCGCGTCGGACGGTCGGTCAACGGCGCCGTGGAGTCCATCCGCGTCGCTTGACGATCCGCTCCGCCCTGGCGCAGTCTGAGTCCGCGCTTCGCCCATGATTCACAGCATTGATCACGTCAACCTCGTCGTCGCCGACCTCGACCGTTCGGTCGCCTTCTATACCGGTGTGCTCGGGCTGCGGAAGACGCAGGACGTCACGATGGAGGGCGCCTGGATCGAGGAGATCGTCCGGCTTCCGGGGGTGAAGGGCCGCGTCGCCTTCGTGGAGGCTCCCGATGGGCGAGTCCGCATCGAGCTCCTGCAGTACGTCGCGCCGGCGGGGGTCGCGATTCCCGCCAACTCTCTCGCCAACACCCTTGGCCTGCGCCACCTCGCCTTCCGCGTCTCCGACATCGCCGCCCTCGCCCATCGACTCCGCGCGGCCAACGTCACACTGCTCAGCGACCCGGTGAAGGTGCCGGCCGGTGTCGCGCGATTCGCGAGCGGCGACAAGCGCCTGCTCTATTTCCTCGACCCCGACGGCGTGCTGTTGGAGCTCGCCGAGTACGGCGACGCGGTGCCTCGCTGAGGTGCCCCGCGCCGCCGAGAACAGCCTGGCGCGGCGTTCAGGCCTGCAGCGCCTGGGTGATGTCCGCCTTGATGTCGTCGATGTGCTCGATCCCGAGCGAAATCCGGAGGCCGCCTGGAAGCACGCCGGTGGTCAGCTGCTCCGCCGGCGAAAGCTGCGAATGCGTCGTCGAGGCGGGATGGATGATGAGCGTCTTCGCGTCACCGACGTTCGCGAGGTGCGAGATCAGCTTGAGGTGGTTGACGAACTTCTCGGCTCGGGCGCGGTCGCCCTTGAGCTCGAACGACAGCACACCGCCGAAGCCACGCGTGAGGTACTGCTTCGCCGTGGCGTGGTACGGATGGCTCTCGAGGCCGGGATAGTTGACCGAGGCGACCTCGGGGTGCGCGGCGAGCCAACGGGCCAGAGCGAGTGCATTCTCGCAGGTGCGTTCCACGCGCAGCGAGAGCGTCTCGATGCCCTGCAGCAGCATGAAGGAATTGAACGGACTCTGGCACGGACCCCAGTCGCGCAGGCCCTCGATCCGGCAGCGGATGATGAACTGGATGTTGCCGAACGGGCCGCCGACCCCGAACGCGCTGTTCAGCACGAAGCCATGGTAGCTCGGCGAGGGCTCGGTGAACTGCGGGTACTTGCCGTTGCCCCAGTTGAACGTGCCGCCGTCCACGATCACCCCGCCCATCGTGGTGCCGTGGCCGCCAATCCACTTCGTCGCGGACGCCACGATGATGTGCGCCCCGTGCCGCAGCGGCTGGCAGATCGCGCCGCCGGCTCCGAAGGTATTGTCGACGATGATCGGGAGATCATGCTTGTTCGCCAACGCCACGAAGGCCGCGAAATCGGGCACGCTCAGGCCCGGGTTGCCGATCGTCTCAAGGTAGATCGCCTTCGTCTTCGCATCGATCAACCGCTCGAAGCTCGCGACGTTCACGCCGTCGGCGAAGCGCGCCTCCACGCCGATGTTCCGGAACGCGTTCTTGAACTGGTTGTACGAGCCGCCGTACAAATGCGACGTGGTGACGAAGTTGTCGCCGACGGAGCAGATGTTGTTCAGCGCGATGAACTGCGCCGAGTGCCCCGACGACGTCGCCAGCGCGGCAACCCCGCCCTCGAGCGCGGCGATCCGCTTCTCGAAGACGTCGGTCGTCGGATTCATCAGCCGCGTGTAAATGTTGCCGAACTCCTGCAGCGCAAAGAGCCGCGCGCCGTGAGCCGAGTCCTTGAATTGATAGGCCGTCGTCTGGTACAGCGGCACCGCGCGCGATTGCGTGACCGGGTCAACCTGCTGACCCGCGTGAAGTTGGAGCGTTTCGAAGTTCATGAGGTTGGAAACTAAACATTAGGCAGCGAGCGGAGTCTGAGGCGACACAATTTCGCGCCGGAGCCTGCCCCGCAGCCTCCCCGCATCACCGTCCCGCCCGGCGGCTAGCGGACCTCTTCGCGCGCCGTCCAGTAGCCGCGGAACACGGTGAGTGGATCGGCCGTCTTCGGATCCGTGCCTGGGGGCGCGAGCGACCACAGCCAGAAGTCCCGGAAGAGTTCCCGCGCGTCCGGAACCGGGCGCGTCCGCCAATATTCCCGATCCTGAGCGACGATCTGGGCGCGCGCTTCCCGCCACTGCTCCCCGAGCGGAGCGAACCACGCCGCGTGGCGCGCCGCGAGCCGCGCCACGATCTCCGGATGAAGCGCCGCAAGATCGCGCTCTTCGCCCGGATCGGTCTCGAGATCGAAGAGCCGCGGCGACCGCGGAGCCGTGGTGGCCACGACGTCCAACTGAGCGTCGAGTGGCATCTCCCACGGTGGGGAGACTACACCTCGCAAGTAGGAGGGGTTGTCGCGGGTCGCGTCCTTGAGCATGGTCGGCTCCAGGCCCGGCCAATAGAGCTTCCAACGGCCGGCCCGGATCGCCGCGTTGCTTCCGGCAACCGGCGCATAGCGGTTGCGCTGGAACGGAATCTCGCGCTCCGCGCCGACCGGCCACGGCCGGCCCTCCAGCAGCGGCAGCAGATCAATGCCGTCAAGGGGCTTGGCGCCGGAGGGCGCCGCCCGACCGGTCAACCCATAGAGCGTGGGCAACCAATCGCAGCCGTGCACCGGCGTGGTCTCCACCCGCCCGCCGGCGATGCGGCCGGGCCAACTCACGATCCCGGGCACCCGGATACCTCCCTCCAGCACAGACTCCTTCTCACCCGAAAAGGGACCGTTGAAGCGCTGCTGCGGGCCACGCGACGGATCGCGGCGCAGGACCGGTCCGTTGTCGCTGGTGAAGACGATAATCGTATCTTCCCACCGTCCCTCGTCGCGCAGGGCCTGAAACAGGCGCTCGAGCCCCGCATCCATCGCTTCGATCATCGCATAGGTCAGCACGACCGCTTCGGAGCCACCGGGCCCGAGACGATCGCGGTATTTTGCCACCAGGGAAGCCGGTGCTTGGAGAGGACCGTGGGGTGCGGGATGCGCGAGAAAGAGCGCGAAGGGGCGGCCGCGCTGGGCACGGACGAACTGAATCGCCTCGTCCGCGATCGCGTCCGAGAGGTACCGACCATCGTGAAGAAAGGGCTCGTCATTGCGGACGAGGTTCCACCGCCAGTAGTCCTGCCCGCCGTTGGGATAGCCGACGAAGAGATCAAATCCCCGCCGGTGCGGCAGTTGCTCGCGGGAGTAGGCCCCGTTGTGCCACTTACCCATCAGCGCGGTCGCGTAGCCGGCGTGACGGAAATAGTCGCCAAGGGTGAGTTCCCCAGGCGCAAGGCGGTCGAGCCCTCGATTGCTGGGCACGTCGACCGCTCCGGTCCGGTGGTTGTAGCGCCCGGTCAAATACCCGGCCCGCGCCGGCGCACAGAGGGACGACGGGGAATAATGCGCGGTGAACCGCACTCCCCCCGCCGCCAGGGCATCGAGCGCCGGCGTGTCCACGACCGGGTTGCCGTAACAGCGCAGATCCCCCCAGCCGAGGTCGTCCGCGAGAATGAAGATCACGCTCGGTCCCTGAGGAGCAGCGGATCGCGTCGCCGTCACGGTGCCGGCGGTGAGGAACATCGCGGCCGCCCAGCTGAGCCAGACGTGGATTCGTGTCATGGTAGAAGAAAGGTGAATTGGACCAACGACCCGGCCTGATGCCCTTCCGCGGCTGATCTTCCTGCGCTCATGCTACGCCGATTCGCTACGGAGCCGGGATGCGGTTGAGGGTGTAGTAAGCCCGATTGTAGCGCAGGGCCTGCCCGGTCGCGGAGCGCAGCGAACCCAGCACCAGTTCGTGCACGTAGCCGCGCCGACGTCCGTCGCAGCGCAGGGTCACGCGCCGCCGGTCCTCGCTCAGCGCGACCTGCTCCACCGCCACCGGCCGCGTGTCCGTCTCGGGGCCGCCGTAGGCCTGTCGATACAGGTACGTGTAGCTGGTCATGGCGAAGAGCTCCGGCATCAGCGCAACGTCAGCCGCCAGCGGCTCCGTGAAGGTCAGGCGGAAGCCCTCCGGCGTGGCCTCCATGCTCTGGACTTCGAACGGCGTCGTCCCCGTCCAGCGGATCCGCTCCAGTCCGAACGAGCGCGAGCCGAGGGAATTCCAGCCGCGGTTCGACTCGCCGACGATCATCGATCCGTCCGCGAGGAACGCCATCTGCAGCACGGCCGACTGCAGTTGGTCCATGAAGGGGAAGCAGGCACCTTGGTATTCACCGTCCACCTTCTCGAGGAAGACGCGGTTCACCTGGGCCAGCGTGAAATCCCCAACGAAGAGTTGGCCGGCGAAGGGTCCGAAGGCTCCGCCGGTACCGTCGCACACCACCCCCGTGGTACTCTGTCCCATCTTGACGTAGGGGAACCAGACCGCCGGAAGCCCGAAGCCGGGGATGCGGTCAGCCGCCTCGACCACCGTCAGGCCCGGGGGCAGCGTGCCGGGATCGCGCACCGGCGACTCCGGGCGGCGGGTGTCCGGAATCGACTCCGCGTGCCCGTAGAACTTCCCCGGTTGCAGATGGATGAGCGGACAGGTGCCCCACCAGTTCCCCTGTTGATCGGTGGCGAACACGTCACCGGCGAGGTTGACTCCAAGCCCGAACGGCGAACGCAGCCCGGCGGCCGCCGGCCGGAGTTCGCCGCCCGGCTCCTGGCGCATCGCCCAGCCGCGCCAAAGAGGCGGACCCTCCCGGTGGCCCGTGATCTTCGCGGGCGGCCCGATGGTGACATTCAGGGTCACCCAGAGATTTCCGTCCCGGTCAAAGACCGGACCGTAGGCGTACTCGTGGTAGTTGCCCGAGAGGCCCCAGCCCTTCGCCGCCGTCTCGTAGACGTCCGCCACGCCGTCGCCGTCGCGATCCTCGATCCGCGTGATCTCGCTGCGCTGGGCCGTGTAGAGCGCACCATCGTGCCACGTCAGGCCGAGCGGCTCGTGGAGCGCGCTCGCGAACCGCCGGAACCGCGCCTGCGCGGGGTCGTCCAGCGGGTTCTCCAGGATCCACACCTCACCCTTGCGGAGCGCGAGGGCGGCCCGGCCGTCGGGCAGCACGGCAATGCCGCTGACCTCAAACTTGCTCTCCGTCGGGAGGATGTACGGCACGCGTTCGTACGCCGGTGTCGGTGCCGGTTCCGACGCGCGTTTCGGGGCAGACGTCGAGGCCGGTTCCGACGCACGTGCGGGTGCAGGTGCGAGCGTCGGGGCCGCCGTCAACGCAGGCGCAAGGGCGGATGCGGGCGCAGTCGCAGACGCTCCCGCTTCCGCACCGCGCGGCGCCCCTGCCGCGAGCAGCAGCCCGCCGAGGATCCGGACAACCGCACTCACACCCGGCAGCGGATCACGGCGCCGCACGTATCCGGATTTTTGATGCGCAACCGACCGGGACGTCGCAGGAGCGTTCATGGGAGTTCCTCCTCCAGACGGGCCTCGCCCGCCGCGTCGAAGGCCACGGGCTGCGGCACCGCACCGGGCACCGCGCCGCGGAAAAGCCATCCGGGGCCGCCACCGCTCACCCGCAGGGTGCGACGATACCCGCCGGAGGGCGCAGGGCGCAGCGTGTCCTCGACGCGCAGCGGACCAAGATCATAACGGAAGGTGGGTATGCCATCCGCCCCGAGCGCATAGCCGCGGTAGCGGACCAACTCTTCCGCCGGAGCAACCGCCGCCGAGTCCCTGCCGTCGCGCACAAAGGCCGTCCACGGGGACAGAGTCGTCACCGCTTCGCCCAGCGGGCGCGCCGGAGCCATCATCCGATCCTCCCACGTGGTCAGGGCATCGAGGAAACGCCCGCGCCAGGTCAGCGCCCAGCGAACCTCCCGCGCGTCGAACGCGGCATGGCGGCCCGAGGGGCTGCCCACCGCCACGGCCTCGAAGCCGGCACCCTCGAGGAAGGTTCGGAAGACCACCGTCCGACCAAGTTCCTCGGGCTTGACCTCGTACTCCCCCGTCCGCAGGAGACCTTCCGGAAGCAACTGCTGGTCGATCTCCTTCAGGTAGGTCCAGAGTTGCTCGATCTCCTGGTCCGCTTTCTGCCGGCCCATGAACATCGGCGGCATCAGCGTCCCGGGTTGCACCGATTGCGGATTGAGCAGGAGTTCCTTGAAGTACTCGGGACGCAGCCGCTCAACCGTGTGCGTAAGCGGGATCGCCGAAACGCCAATCGCCGGCCGGTCGCGCAGGCCGTGGCAAGTGATGCAACCGAGGCCTCCATCCTGCGTTCCCATCAGCCGGAGGCCGCTGCGTGCGCGCTGGTGGAGCTGGCGGCCGCTCACGTCGATCGCGACGGGCGGGGTCCGGCGGTCCGTTTCCTCCCACGCGTCGAGCACCGGCTCGCACGCCTCGCGCCCGAACGCCGGCATGCGCGCCGCCTGGTACGGGCGGACCTCGCCGCCGCCTTCCCAGAGCAGCTTACCCCACCAGGATCGCGTCAGCTTGCGGCCGGTATGATCGAGGACCGGGGGAAGAGAGCCCATCTCCCCGAGCGAGTGGGCACCGGAGTCGGTCACTTCGAAGAAGCGCGCCCTCGCGGGCTCAACTCCACCCCGGCCGTCGCGCGCGTGGCACGCGTAGCAGTTCATGCGCGCCATGAACCGTTCGACGTCGCGCCCGGGCTCGGCCTGCAGGAAGGCCGCATCCTCGCTGAGACGCCGCAGGGCCGCGACGATCGCGTGGCGCTGAGCGTCGTCGAGCCGGAAGCGGGGCGCCGACGACGCAGGGGCCGCCGCGAGACAGCCGCGGTCGAGGACCTCGCCGCCACCCGCCAGGTCCGGTCCGCGCCACGAGAGCTCCGTCGGCCCCGCCGGGCCGGCCCCGCCGTCCACGACGTGGCACGCGACGCAACCCCGCGCCGTGAACAGGCGTCGTCCCTCGGCAAGCAGCGTCGCGGCGGTCGCCGGCGCCGGCGCCGGCGCCGGCGTCGGCGCTTCCCGGTCGCGCTGCAGGTAAGCCGCGATGTCCGCCGCCTCCGCGGGCGTGAGATGGCTGTCCGGCATCCGGCCGGACGGGCGAGTCGTCAGGGGATCGATGAGGAAGCGAACGAGCGCTGAGCGATCATACTGCGCGCCCAGCACCAGAGGCACGGCAGTCGACGCCGGTGGCGGGGCCGCTTCACCCGCCGCCACGGGATGCACCCACGTCGCGTCCGCGCCGTGGCAGGCCACGCATCCCACGGCGTGATACAGCGCGCGGCCGGACTCCACCGCGCCCCCAATGAGATCCGCGTCCTCCCGCGGCGTGCCGAGCGATCCGAGGTAGGCCGCGAGGGCCTGCACGTCGTCGGGCGCAAGGGGGATGTCCGGCATCACCGTGCCGGGCTTCACCCCACCCGGGTGCGCAAGGAAGGCCGCGAGCGACTCCAACGAGAGCCGTGCGCCGACGTCACCCAGCGAAAGCCGCGCCCGTGCCGAAAGCGGCGCTCCGCCCGGGAGCCGGTGGCATGCGACGCAGTTCAACTCACCGAGGAGCAGCAGGCCGCCCTCAGCCAACCCGGAGTCCTCCGCGGCCCCGCGATGGAAACGTTCGAAGCCCGCCACCACCGGCGCCGGGCCCGCCACCCCCATCGCCGCGAATCCCAGCCCAAGGCCGGCGAGAAGCAGCCGGCCCGGTCGCATCCGTCCGAGGTCGTGCATGAGCATCAGCGGGCGACGCTCTGCAGAACCGCCTCGAGGTGCGCACGGGCACGATTCACCTCCTCGGTGACCTGCGCTGCCGTCTCCCGGATCGGCCGGCCGCGGGGCGTGGGGTGCATGAAGATCTCCGTCCAGCCCGAAAACCGAATGTCCCGCAGCGCGCGCAGCAGCGGGGCCCAGTCGAGCGAACCCCGCCCCGGCAGTTGCATCAGCTCTTCCTCCAGCGGCATCGGCTTCATGCAACCGCGCCCATACTCCCACGCGTAGAAGAGCACCAGCCGATCGTCGAGTTCCCGAATCAGGCCAGCCATCAACTCCGGGTCCTGCGGCAGATGGTAGGGTGCCAGCGCAACGCCAAGCGGCTTGCCCACCGAGAAGTCCCGCAGCCAGCGCAACGCGTCCGGCTCATTGATGAGCGTGCTGCTGTGGTTCTCGATCGCGATCTGCACTCCAGCCGCACCCGCACGATCGAGCGTCGGCTGCATCGCCTCGACGAAACGCCGCACCGCGTCCTTCAGCGCGGCCCCCTTCAGCCCCGCCTCGCCCTTCGCATTCGTCACGATCAGGCGGGCACCGTGCGAACGGACGAAATCGATCTCCGCATCCAGCCCGAAAGGCCCGAGGTCGAATCGCGTGGTCAAACCCAGGGTCACGCCATGACGCTCCAGCGTCCGCACCAAACGCTCCCGGCCCCACGCATCCGCCTCCTCACGCTGCGTGCCGTGACGCCGCGGCCACAGATCGATCGCTGAAGACCCCTGCTTCCCGACTTCCGGGAGGATCTCGTCGAGCGAGAGACCGCCGTAGAGACTGGAGGCGACGGCGTACGTGAGCGCGAACCTCGGGAATGCCGCCGCGCTCCTCCCACTCGGCGCGGACGCGAACGCCACGGCCGCGAGCGCCGATTGCTGCAGAAAGGTGCGCCGCGAAACCGCGGACTTCGGACGCCGGCTCAGGGGGGTGGACATGGCGGACGAAAAAAGACTGCAGGGCAGACTGGGGAACACTCAGCATCCGGAATCGGATGCGAAGCGCGATGACGGAAAACGTCAGGATTTTGCTTGATTGTCATTTGTCAACAATCAATGACCCAGAAACGGGATTGCGTTCGCCGCCGCTCCGACTTGCCCTTTCCACCCTGATGAAGCTGGCCTCCAACCTGCAGGAACAGGTCGCCTCGCACCTGCGGCGGCGCATTCTCTCCGGCCAGCTCCTTCCCGGCACACCGCTCCGGGAGCAGACGCTCGCGCTGGAGTTCGGGATCAGCCGCGGACCGATCCGCGACGCGCTGCTGCACCTCACCAAGGAAGGCCTCCTCGTGGCGAAGCCAAACGTCGGGGTCAAGGTCGCCGCCGAGCCCTCGGGCTTCAAGCGCAACGTGATCGTGCACCTGCGGCGCGAGATCGAGGCGTCGGCGGTGACCGCATGGTTCGGCACGCGCGACCCGCACCTGCTTCGCCGACTCGATGACAACCTGGCGCTCTACCGCGAGGCGTGCGGAGGCAGCGACCTCGGTCAGGTCGTCGAGCTAGACATGGCGTTCCACCGCTCGATCGTCGAGACGGCCGACAACGGAAGCCTCGTCGACCTGTGGCTCCCCATCATGCTGCGGATGTTCCTCCGTTACTCGAGGCACCGCGACCTCATGGAAAGCTACCATGAGCACGCGAGCATCGTCCGCGCCATGCACGGGGGGCGCGAGTGGGAGGCGCTCGAGGCGCTCAAGAGCCACATCGTCTGACGAGCCAGCACGGCGCCGCCAACCCCGGTGCTGCGTCGCTGGCGGGAGACCACGGAGGTGCGAACGTCCGCCGCGCTGCTCGCATCGGCGCCGGCCGCAGCGAGCGAGAGGACTACCCGGCGCTCGCCGCCGGGGCCACTGCCGTGTGCACGACGCCGCGAGACTCCAACTCCTCGACCTGTTCTGCGGAGTAGCCGAACTCTTGCAGGACCTCGCGAGTGTGCGCCCCGAGTTCCGGCGCGAACACGCGCGGTTGCGGGGGGGTGCCGTAGAGCCGGACCGGGGTGCCGAGCAGGCGGAGCGACCCACCCGCCGGATGTTCCATGTCGACCACCATCTGGTTGGCCTGAAGCTGGGCGTCGGCGGCGGCCTCGGCGATCGTATTGATCCGCGCGCAGAGCACGCCCTTGGCTTCCAACTCAGCCAGCCATTCCGACGTTGTCCGGTCGCGCAGGCGAGCCGCCAACGCGGCGTTCAGCGCCTCGCGGTTCCGCTCCTGCAGTTCGAAGGTGCGAAAGCGCTCGTCCAGCGACAGGTCCCCTAGGCCCAGCGCGACCGAAATATCCCGCAGAGCATTCTCGCTGAACACCGGCGAGATCTCGATGTAGCCGTCGCGCGTCGCGAACGACTTGTCGATGGTGCTTTCGTTCGCGATCACGCCCGAGACCTCGGTGATCCGGTCCGCGTTCATCTCCGCCGGCCCTTCCCAGGAGTGCGCGTGGAACGCCACGCTGAGGAGGTCGGTCGTCACCCGCTGGCCACGACCCGTGCGCACCCTGGCCAGCAGCGCCATCAGGATGCCCTGCATCAGCATGAGCCCCGCCGCGTAGTCCGCCGAGATCCCCGCCGGGATCGGCGGCTTGGACCGATCCGGTTGCACGAACCAGCCCGCCTCCGCCCGCGCCATGAGATCGTGCCCGCCTCGCGCGCGATCCGCCGACGGTCCCCGATCACCCCACCCTCCCGACCATGCATAGACCAGCCGCGGATTGATCCGCGCCAGATCATCGTAACCGAAACCAAGCTTCTCCATCACGCCGGCCCGGAAGTTGTGCACGACCACATCCGCCTTCGTCACGAGATCGTACACGGCCTGGCGACCCTGCGGGTTTTTCACGTCGATCGCCACGCTCCGCTTGTTCCGGTTCAGGCCGGCAAAGGGCAGGCTCACGCCATGCACAAACGGCCCCCAGCGGCGACTCCAGTCGCCCGCGCCGGGCCGCTCGATCTTGATCACGTCGGCCCCGTAGTCCGCCAGGATCTGGGTCCCAACCGGACCCTGATAGACGTGCGTGAAATCGAGTACACGGATTCCGCTCAGCGCCGACTCGGGAGGATGCATTGCCGCACACCGTGCAGGAGCTGATTGTATTTTGTCAACAATACGTTTGACAGAACCCCCTTTCTCGCTCCGCCTGCGCTTGCCCGCTTCGACCCATGCGCACCGAGGTCCACGTTTCCTACCGCGACGCGATCGCCCACGTCACCCTCGTTCCGCCGGAGGGCAAGCCCCCGACGCTCGATCCTCGAGTCATCGACGGGCTCGACGCCGTCTGTGCCGAGGTCGAGTCGCGGGCCGAGACACTCGTGTGCTTGGTCCTGCGGAGCCAGTCGCCGCGATTCTTCTGCGCCGGGGCGAACCTCAACGTGATGGAGACGATCACCGCCGCGACGGTCGCCGGGTGGGTGCACCGCGGACATCAGCTGATGAACCGTCTCGAAGCCCTGCCACTGCCCGTGGTGGCAATGGTCGAGGGTTATGCGCTCGGGGGCGGCATAGAGTTGGCGATGGCCTGCGATCTCATTTTTGCCGCCGACACCGCCCGCTTCGGTCAAACTGAAGTGAAGCTCGGCCTTGTGACTGGCTGGGGTGGCTGCTACCGCCTTGCGCGCCGCGTCGGTCTGGCCCGCGCCAAGGAACTCGCCTTCACCGCCCGGATGATCGAAGCCGACGAGGCCACCAGGATCGGACTGGTCGATTGGTCGGGCCCCGCCGCCGAACTTCCCGCCCGTGTCGACGCCTTCACCGCCGCGGTCGCCGGCAACAGCCGCTCGGCTGTCCGGGAGACCAAGGCAATCCTCGCCACGTGCGGCACTTCCTCCCTCGCGGAGAACGCGGACGTCGAGGCCGCCGCGTCCGAGCGCTGCCTTTCCTCCGGCGATGCCACCCCGCGGCTGGCCCAGTTCTTCGCGGCGCGGCGCAAGCCAACGCCCAGCGCCTGATCCGACAGCGTTCCGCGAGGCTCCACGCTTCCGCATCGGGCACCCTCCCTGCCGAAACTCTCAGCGCGCGCGGTGCATAATTTGAGCAAAGCGGTGCCGTTTGTTAACAATTCTCTTGACGTGATTGTTGACAATCCTAACCAGAAGTAAGTCCGCGGTCCGGGTCCCTTCTATTCATTCTTTCCCCGGCCGCACCGAAACGACGGCGGCACCTGCCCTCTCTGGTATCGCCCCCCTCCCTCCCCATCGCCGCCGACGCGTGATCTAGCGGCGGGCCCGTTCTCCTTGCTCCTCTACCCCACCCCCATGACAACCAACCACCAATCGCTACCGTACCGCCGGCGCACCCTGCTGGCCGCCGTTCTCGCGCTCGTCCCCTCCGTCGGCCTTCACGGCCAGCAGACCGTGCCGCCCGTGGCGGAGGAAAAAACCGTCACGCTCGACGTCTTCACGGTCCGGGAAAATCCCGCGCGCGCCTACGGCTCCTCCAATCTCGCCTCCGCCACCCGCCTCAATACGCCAGCCGAGAATGTGCCGCAGACGATCAGCGTGCTCAATGAGAACCTGCTGAAGGACATCTCGGCCTTCTCCTACGAGCAGGCGGTGCGCTACACCCCCGGCGTCACCCAGCGCCAGAACGTCCGCGATGGTAGCGTCATCCGCGGCTTCATCGTGTCGAATCGGTACCGGAATGGCTTCCTCGTCCCGGGCTTCGAAACCGACATGATCAACGTGGACCGGATCGAGATCATCAAGGGGCCTTCCGCCTCGATCGCCGGTTCGTCCGAGTCCGGTGGATACGTCAACATCATCACCAAGCGGCCCCAGATGAAGGAGGCGGTGACGGCGACGGCGACCATGGGCTCCCGCGGCTTCCTGCGCGGCACGATCGATGCCACGGGTCCGATCGCCGGCACGAGCATGGCCTACCGCCTGAATGCCGTCCACCTCACCGCCGACAGCTTCCGCGACAACGAGAAGCTCCGCAAGACGGCGCTCTACCCCTCCTTCCTCTGGCAGGTCTCGAGCAAGACCCAGGTCTCCGTGGACCTGGAGTACTACGATGGACTCACGCCGGGCGGCTTCAGCACGCCCTACGTCGCCCCGGTCAACACCGTCAGCCAGACGAGCGCCATCAGCGTGCCGCAGGCGGTCGTCGTGCCGCCGGGCGTCACGCCGCGCTTCAAGCTCGGTCAATGGGCGCCGATGTCCCTCAACTCCAGCGGCGAACCGGGCATGGGCTTCTACGCCGAACTCTACTCGATCTTCACCACGATCACCCACCAGTTCAACGACGTGTTCGCCGCCCGGCAGGCCATCTCGTACTTCGACAGTTCGACCGACCACTACCGCGCCGTCGTGGCGAACTTCTTTGCCTACAACAACAACGGCGAAATTTTCTACGAGCGCAACGCGACGCGCAACACCGGAGAGAGCCAGATCCTCCGCGCGCAGGGCGACATCGTGGGAACGACGAAGTGGATGGACGGTAACCTCGGCGCTACGGTGCTGGTCGGTTACGATCTCGGCCGCACCGATGGCGCGGGTACCACGACGACTGGCCAGATGGAGCCGATCAACATCAGCAGCCCCGTGTACGGCGTTCCCCTGCGCACGCCAATGGTCAAGACCGTCGACAACACCTCCAAGGGCGGAAACTTCGGCTACTTCGCCAACGCCCAGCTCACTGGCTTCAACGATCGTGTGGTAGTGACCGGCGGGCTCCGCCGTGACCAAGGCAAGGCCTCCTGGACGCGCAACAACTTCACCGGTGCTTTCACCAACGTGAAGACCACCCCGACGGT
The DNA here is from genome assembly GCA_040382075.1 of Opitutaceae bacterium. Classification (GTDB taxonomy): domain Bacteria; phylum Verrucomicrobiota; class Verrucomicrobiia; order Opitutales; family Opitutaceae; genus UBA6669. The sequence continues at coordinate 34,570 of JBEIGD010000018.1, read as the reverse complement.
GGAAAGCCCGATGTACGGACTCACGCTCAAGCCGCTGTCGTGGTTGTCCGCCTACGCCGTCTACAGCGAGGCCGGCGCGGCTAGCCGCCAGGTCGCCACCTTCCCGGGCATCCCACTCACCGATCCCCGCCAGATCCTCCGCACGGTCACCCCGCTGACCACGAACGACGAGTTTGGTTTCAAGGCGAGTCTCCTCGACGGCGCCTTCGGCATCAATGTCGCCCACTTCGAAATCGTGCAGGTCGACAACGTCCGCGCCAACACCAGCAACGACATCGTGAACGTCCCCGGCGGCTCCCAGAACATCATCGAGAGCGGCAACCTGGCCAAGGGCTGGGAGGTCGAGTTCAGCGGCAGCCTCCGCCGCAACCTCGCCCTCGTCGGCGGCTACGCCTACACGGAAACTCAGGCCCCGGGCTTCAAGTCCGATGGTCGCTCGCCCCGCGAACTCCGCGGCATCCCCAAGCACAAGATCCAGGCCTTCGCCAAGTATGACTTCGTCGCCGAGCGGGCCACCGGTTTCTCGGTTCGCGCCGGCATCGTCCACCAGACCGAGGTCTGGGGCATCGCCGAGAACACCTACCAGCACCCTGCCGCCACCCGCTGGGACGCAGGTCTCAACTACCGACGGAAGAACTGGGACTTCGCCCTCACCTGCGAGAACCTGACCGACGTCATCTTCGTCCAGGCCGCCATCGCCCCCGGCAGCAACACCGTCGACTCCCCGCGCACCGTCTACCTGAGTGCAACCGTGAAGTACTGACCGCTCCGCGCCCCGGGTCCCGAAGCCAGGCCGGCCGGGACCCGGCCACGCGTGCGGAGGTGAACCCACCCAAGCGGCGAAGCACCCAGATCGTGCCGAGGCGACAGGAGAGCATGAAACTTCGAGTCGGCAGGCACCTGATCGCGGCCGTCGCGCTGATCCTCGTCGCGGCATCGCCTAGCCGGGCGGTGGTCGCCGCAAGCGCGTCTTCGCCCAACATCCTCCTGATCATCACCGACGATCAGGGCTATGGCGATCTCTCGATCCACGGCAACCCGCACCTGCGGACGCCGCATCTCGATCGGCTCGGGCGGGAGAGCGTCCGGTTCGACCGTTTCTTCGTCAGTTCGTTCTGCGCCCCCACTCGCGCGGCTCTCCTCACCGGACGCTGGCCGCTGCGCACGGGCTGTCACGGGGTCACCCGCAACGCGGAGGCCATGAGGCCCTCCGAGGTCACGCTGGCCGAGGCTCTCGCGGGCAGAGGGTACCGCTCCGCGTGCATCGGCAAGTGGCACAATGGAGAACAGTTTCCCTTCACTCCAACGGGCCAGGGATTCCACGAGGCCTTGGGCTTCAACGCCGGACACGTGAACCTGTACTTCGATCCGGTGCTGCTGCGCGGTAGCACGCCTGAACCAACCAAGGGCTACATCACCGACGTGCTGACCGATGAAGCCATGCGGTTCATTTCCGCGAACCGGAACCAGCCTTTCTTCTGCTATCTTTCCCACCCTGCACCGCACTCGCCTTACCAAGTCCCGGATCGATACTTCGACCGGTTCAAGGCGAAGGGATTCGACGACACGGTCGCCGCGTTCTTCGGCATGTGCGAAAACCTCGATGATAACGTCGGTCGACTGCTCGCGCATCTGGAAGCGGAGGGAGTGGCAGAGAATACGATCGTTCTGTTCCTGACGGACAACGGCGGCACCGCCGGCGTAAGGGTCTACAACGCCGGGATGCGCGGTGGAAAGACAAGCGTCCATGAGGGCGGATCCCGGGTTCCTTTGTTCGTACGATGGCCAGCCGCGAAGTGGAAGCCGGCGGTGGTCGACCGCATCGTCGCCCACGTTGATCTGTTTCCCACGCTCCTCGATCTCTGCGAATCCACCACACCGGACACGGCGACCCTTGACGGACTCAGCCTTCGCTCCCTTCTCGAGGTGGGCAACCAAGCGGCGTGGCCGGAGCGCACCTTGTTCATTCACAATCCCATCGACGAGACGAATCGGTATCCCGGCGCGGTCCGCACGGAACGCTACCGCCTCGTTCGCGAGATTGAAGGTCCGTCAGGCGGGTCGCGAGCAAAGGCCAACGACGCGAGTGCCACTCCCTGGCAGCTCTATGATATGCAGGCCGACCCCGGGCAGCGGAAAAATGTCGCCAACGACCACCCCGAGATCGTGACGGAACTCAGCGCGCGTTACGAGTCGTGGTTCGCCGACATCTCGCGCGCCGGCCTCGAGCGTTTCCCTCTGCCCATCGGCTACCCGGAGCAAAACCCGGTCGATCTGCACGCCCCACAGGCGTTCTTTTCGGAGCCGCTCCGCTATGCGGTCGGTTCCGGCGCGGCCAACGACTGGCTGACGTCATGGACTGATCCACAGGCTCGACTCTGGTTCGAAGTCGACGTGGCGACCGCCGGTCAGTACGAGGTCGAAATAGCGTTCGCCTGCTCCGCCGCCGATGCCGGATCCCGCGTCATCCTCTCCGCCGGTCGCACCGCTCTCGAGGTCGAAGTGCCAGCCGCACCCGCGCGGGAGATTCCTCTGCCCCATCGCGACGGAAAGTCACCGTACCGGAACCGCGAATGGTCCTCGTTGCGGCTCGGGAGCATTCCGCTGAAGGAGGGCCGGACCCGCATCACGCTTGGAGCCGTCTCCAAGCCGGGATCGCAGGTCATGGACTTCAAGCATCTCCGATTGACGCGGAGGCCGATGCCGACCCTCGTCGCTGACTAGACGGAGGGCGCACCCCATCCCGCCAATCAGCGGGCCGGCCGATCGCCGACACGTCTCGGACAGCGCGGTCACCAAGAAGGCCTCGAACGACCTCGTCCAACCGCGCACCCGCCCGCACCTTCTCCGCAACCTCCTCCTTGAGTCGGGATCCTGCGGCACCCGCGAGCGCACCAGGACTCGCGCGAACGGTTGCAGGTTTCACCGCGTTCCCTCCATCCTCCCGCCACCCCATGTCCTCCCCGGTTCCTTCCCCCTTCTCCTTTCCCGCCAGCATTGGACGCGAGCCCGGCGTCGTGCGCTGGGGCATCATCGGCTGCGGTAACGTCACCGAGGTCAAGAGCGGCCCCGGCTTCCGCCTCGCCGCCGGCTCGCAGTTGGTCGCCGTGATGCGCCGTGATGGCGCCCTCGCCGCCGACTACGCGCGGCGCCACGGCGTGCCGCGTTGGTACGATCGTGCCGAGGCCCTCATCGCGGATCCCGAGGTCGACGCCGTCTACATCGCCACGCCGCCGGACTCGCACGAATCCTACGCCCTTCAGGTCGCCGCCGCCGGCAAGCCCGCCTACGTCGAGAAACCGATGGCGCGGTCGACCGCCGAGTGCGACCGCATGATCGCCGCCTTCGCGGCACGCGGTCTACCGCTCTACGTCGCCTACTACCGGCGCGCGCTCCCCCGCTTCCTCCAGGTCAAACGCTGGCTCGACGACGGCGCGATCGGGCGGCTCACCGGAATCGACTACCTCCACGCCTCCCCGTCCCACCGGTCCGCAGCGGGCTGGCGCACGGACGTGCGTGCGGCCGGCGGCGGACTGTTCCTCGACCTCGGCTCGCACGCGCTCGACCTCATCGACTTCCTCGTCGGTCCGCTGGGCCACGTCTCCGGTCGCGCCGCCAACGTCGGTCCGGCGCAGGAGGCCGAGGACTCGGTCATTCTGCACTTCACCGCCGGCGGCGCCGGCGGCGTCGCGTCGTGGAACTTCGCGTCAGACTCCACCCGCGATATCTGCCGCCTCAGCGGCACCGACGGCTCCATTGAATACTCCGTGTTCGACCCGATGCCGCTCCGCCTGACCCGCGGCAGGGAAGTCACCGAACTGGAGATCGCCCACCCGCCGCACGTGGCGCAGCCTCTGATCCAGACCGTCGTCGACGACCTACTCGGCCGGGCCGCCTGCCCGAGCACCGGCGCGTCCGCCCGCCGCACCTCTGCGGTCATGGATGCCGCCCTGACCTCGTATTACGGCGATCGCAGCGGAGAGTTCTGGCGGTCTCCGGAGAACTGGCCGGGGCGGCGGCACTGAACCAGCCGCCGCGTGCGCCGTGGCGTCGCAGCGCAACGGCCGCGATCGGACCTTGACCACCAGCGCCACCTGCGGACCACACGAGGGCCCGCACGAGGATCCAGCCCCGCGGCGGCCAAGATGAGACCCCCGCTCCGGACCGGACCGTTCGCGCTCGCCGGATGCCGATCCTCGACCGAAGCGGCGGCGGTCACCGCCACGGCTTCGCCCGCTGGCACAGCTGCAGCGAAACGCCCCACGGGTCGCGGAGCATCACGAGGCAGGTGCCGTCAGGAAAGACGTTCTCGGACTGCAGGGTCGCACCCGCTTCGAGGAGACGCTGCCGTTCCTGGCGGGCGTCGGCCGCCACCACCGCGACGTGGAAGCTGCCCGTCGGCAGCTCGGCCTGCGGCCAGTACGGCACCGTCGGCGTCGAGTAGAGCTCCATCACCACGCGGCCCGATTCATCGCCCAGAAAATGGGTGAAAGGGGCCTCCTCCAACCGCCAAACGACGTGGAATCCGACGTGGTCGATCCACCACTGGGCTTGGCGGCGGACGTCCGGAACATTCAGGGCAAAGTGCTCGAAGATCATGGGGAGAAAGCGGCGGTCCGACGGCCGATGCGGCGGCCCGACGGGATGGATAGAGCCTCATTTAATCGCTCGTGCCTGCCAATGAAATTCCCGGGGCTTTACTCTGCCGCGGCCATGAATTCGCGGTGCGCGAGGAAGTCCGCGTGCATCCGATGGAACACCCGATACTTGGCCGCATGGTACCGCGCCACCGGCCCGCGCGTCGGGACAATGACACGGCTCGCCGCATTCATCGCCCGCATCGCATCGAGCACCGACTCGTGCCGACCCGACGCCACGGCGCCGAGCACCGCCGAGCCGAGCAGAACGGCTTCGGGCTCGCGCGGGAGCACCAAGCGACAACCCGTGATGTCCGCATGCTCGCGCAGAAAGACCGGATTCTTCGTGCCACCGCCGCAGATCAGCAGCGTGTCGATCGCGTATCCACGCCGGTTCATCTCCTCGATGATGTGACGCGTGCCGTACGCCACCGCCTGGATCGCCGCGAGGTACTGCCTCGCGAGGTCATCCGCCGTCGCGGAAAGGGTCAGACCCGAGACGACGCCCTTCAGCGTCGCGTCCGCGCGCGGCGAGCGGTTGCCGTGGAAATCCGGCTGGACGTGCAGCGAGCGCGTCAGCGCCGCCGGATGCGCCACGCCCTCCGCCTTCGCGAGCCGCTCCAGCCGCTCGTTCAGGAGTTCGTAGACGGTGCGCTTCGTGCGACGCGCCTCGGCCTTCACTGCCGCCGCCGCCGCGTGCGAGAAGATCACGTGGTCGACCAGCGCCCCGGTCGCCGACTGTCCGCCCTCTGTCAGCCACAGGCCGGGAATCATCGCCGACGCGTACGGGCCCCAGATGCCGCGGATGAAGCGGGGTTCCGGCGACACCGCCATGTGGCACGAGGAGGTGCCGCCGATCAGGGCGAGTCGCCGGTTCAGCGCCGCCGGCGTCGGCGCGCGGCCGTCCAGCACCGCGCCGAGCATTCCGAGTCCCCCGGCGTGCGCGTCGATGATCGACACCCCCACCGGCGTACCCGGCGCAAGCCCAAGGTCCCGCGCGGCCTGCGGCGAAAGGCCACCGCCGAGCGGCTGGCCCATGGGTCGAACCACCTGCCCGATCTGCCGGAAGTCCTCGTCCGCCAGGTCACCCAAGCCGATGCGCCGGAAGTACCCGGCGTCCCAGCCCTTGCCCTCACCGCGACGGTGCCCGAGGTACGTCCACTTGCACACCGTGCTGCACAGCGAGCGCGTGGAGTCACCGGTCGCACGGAAGGTCAAATAGTCGGGCAAGTCGAAGAAGTGCGCGGCCTCGCGCCACGCGGCGGGTAGGTTCTCCTTCACCCAAAGCAGCTTCGGCGTCTGCATCTCCGGCGAGATCACGCCGCCGACGTAGCGGAGCACCGCGTGACCGAGGCGGTTGATCCGGTCGGCCTGCGGGATCGCGCGATGATCCATCCAGACGATGACGTTCTGCTCGCGCCGAGCGGTCGTGCTCAGCGAGACCGGCCGGCCTGCGGCGTCCACGGCGACGAGCGAGCACGTCGCGTCGAATCCAATTCCCTTGATGGCATCACCGCTGAGGCCGGCCTTCGCCAGCGCGGACCGCACCGCGCGCGCGCAGGCGCGCCAGATGTCGTCGGCGGACTGCTCGACGTGATCCGGCGCGGGCTTCCACATGCGGATGGGATACGAGGCCGCTCCGGCCATCTTCCCTCGCGCGTCAAAAATGCCTGCTCGGGCACTGCCGGTGCCAACATCGATTCCCAAGGTGTAGTGCATCGCGATGAAGGGAGGTCGCGCAGCGACGGGCCCGGGATGAGCGCGTGGACTCGCCGGCGGCCTCCGACGAGCCCGACCCATACGCTGGCGAGCGCTCCGCTCAAGCTTTTGTGCAGAGGAGGCGTGCGTCACCCAGGAGAGGAGGCGCGTGACGCGGGATTGCGTCCCGGCGCGGATCGCGTTCCGCTTTCGGGATGAAGCCGGCCCATCGCCCCCCGGTCACCGTCCACCAGATCGCGCGCCATTTGGGTGTGTCCGCAGCGACGGTCTCCTCGGTGCTTGCCCACCGGCACGTCGAGCGGCGCATCGCCCCGGCCACGGTGGAGCGGATCCGCGCGGCTGCCCAGTCACTCGGTTACATCCCGAACATGGCGGGACGCCGCTTGCGGGCGCACCGCACCGCGACCCGGCAGATCGACCTCGCCATCCTCACGTCGTTCGAGGCCCCGCTGCCGCTGGTCGGTCAGGCGCTCCACGCCCTGCAACGGGCCGTCGAGGTGCAGAGCACCGCCGACACCCGCTACGCCGTGGCGATCGAGATGTTTCATGCCGGGCGCATCCGCGAGAAGACCGGCTTGCTCGACGCGGATCGCTATCACGGCGTGATCCTGACCAACACCCTGCCGGAGGACGACCGCTTCCTCGCGGAGGCCGCCCTGCCCTACCCGGCGGTGATCCTCGGGCGACGCATTCCCGGGCGCTGCTGCGTGCTGGAGGCGCCGGAATTCGTCGGACGGAGGTCCGCGGAGATTCTCATCGACGCCGGATGCCGCGCGCCCGCCGTGATCCACGGGCGACTGCTCACGCACACCACCGCCGACCGCCTGGCGGCGTTCCGGCACACCCTCCGCGAACGCACCGGCCGCGAGCCCACCGTGCTTGTCTCCGAGGGTCTCCAGCCACGCCAGGCCGCCGCCGCTCTTGAACAGCACTGGGCGCGCGGCGGACGCGTCGACGGACTCTTCACCGTCACCGACAGCCTCGCGATCGGCGCGTACCGCGTGTTCCGCGACCTCGGCGTGCGGATTCCGGCCGACGTGGCCGTCGTCGGCGTGGGCGACCACGAACTGGCCGAGTTCTTCGACCCCCCGCTGACGACCGTCGCCGGCGCGAACGAGGCCATGGTCGCGGAAGCCGTGCCGCTGCTCTTCCGCCTGCTGCGCGGGGAAACCGTTCCTCCCGAGGTGCTTGTCGTCCCGCCGGTCTTCCTCCGCGAGTCCACCCGCCGCGCGCGCTCCGCCGGCGACGCCGCGAAGGCTCGGTCCAGACGCCGCGCCCGGTGACCGCGGCCTCCCCCAACTCACACCCCATGCAAAATTTTCTTGCATTTGCTAAATCCATTTAGCTTTTTTGCCCTAGCGAATCGCTTCCGGAACTCGCCCCGAGGGTCGCCGGCCGTGCGGATCGCGTCACGTCAACCTCGCACGTCACACCCCTACCCATGACCCTGATCCGTCTGACCCCCCGCCTGCTTGTCCTCGCCGCCGGCGCCGCCGGCGCCGCGTTCGCTCAGAGCTCGACCCCGTCCGCGAAGCCCGACGCTCCGATCACCCTTCGTCCCTTCGAGGTGACGGCCGAAGCCTCCAAGGGCTACCGCGTGTCCTCCGCGTCCACCGCCACCCGCACCAACACCGCGCTGATCGATATCCCGCAATCCGTCGACATCGTGACCAAAGAATTCTGGAACGACATTGGTGCGACGTCGTTCGACCAGTCCTTCAAGTACCTCGCGAACGTTTTCGTGCGCAACCGACACGCTGGCAACGGCGACAACATCAGCCTCCGCGGCTTCGAGACGCCTGGCTCGATTTCGGTCGACGGTGTGCGCATGGGAAACAACAAGCGCGACCTCGTGGGTTACGAGCGGCTGGAGGTCGTGAAAGGACCTCCCTCCGCCGTGCAGGGTCGTGCGGGCGGGTCCGGCCTGCTCAACTACATCGCCAAGAAGCCGCAGATCGGGTCCAATTCCCGCTTCGTCAAGTATGCGTTCAGCTTCGACGAGTACGATGGCTACATGAACCGCGTGGAGTTCGACGCCAACATCACGCCGGGAAGTCAGCAGGCGTTCGCAGCCCGCGTGGCGGGTGCCTGGCAGCAGGGCAATGACTACATCCAGTTCCAAAAGGTGAAGAGCCGGGTGCTCTACCCCTCGTTCAAGTGGCAGATCACGCCGCGGACCGAACTCAATGTGAACGCCGAGCTCCTCGACCTGCTGACGCCGTCGCGCGAAGAAGGACACGGCTTCGCCCTTTATCCCGAGAAGCTCCGCCGACTGATTCCGCGTTACGACAACAGCACCGATCCAATCACCGCCCTCGGCCTGCCCTACGACTTCAACATCTCCGGCCCGGGCAACGACGACAAGACGAAGGTTGCCAACACCACGGTCTTTCTCACCCACCAGTTCAACGACTGGCTGTATTTCCGCCAAGTGGGCCACGTGCGGTACTTTGGCTACAATCAGTACTGGTGGACGGGTGAAAACAACCTCACGACGCTCATCCCGTCGTCGAGCCAGGGCTCCGTCGGCTGGCGCCGCGGTCAGACGGCGCAGGGCGACCTCGTCGCCAAGTACAATCTCGGCTCGGTCGCCGCCGCCATGACCATGGTCGGCTACTCGTACGATGACGGTTCGTTTGAGGACAGCTTCTACAACGGAATCCCCGCCGCACCGTTCAACACCCTGAACTTGGCGGCCATGAAGGCCGGCGGATACAGCGCCTCCTATTTCAACGGCCGCGTCGCGAACCTGCCGCGCGCCACCTACACGGAGAACGACTCCTACAGCCGTGGCTACTTCGTCCAGCAGGATGTCGCGTTCTTCCAGAAGCGGCTCCTGATCACGGGCGGGCTGCGCTCGGACAAGGATGTCTTCGAAACCCGCAGCAAGATCACGGGCCTGCGCACCGCCGGCTCCCGGCAGACGCTCAACTCTTGGCGCTATGGCGCGACGTTCAAGATCAACCCCAGCCTCTCGGTTTACGTCGTCAACAGCCTGCAGAACGACACTCCATCGTCGGTTCAGCGCGCCACGCGGCTCACTCCGGGTGACCCGCGCCTGAACGAATTCTTCGCCATCAGTCCCGGCACGGAGTTGAAGGAGGCGGGCGTCAAGGGAGAGTTGCTGGGGGGACGGCTCTCGTTCACGGCCAACTACTGGGAGATGGCGAAGAAGGACCTGACAATCACGTTCACCTCCACAACGACATCTCAGGCGCCGAGCGACTTCGGCACCCCGATCAACATCGCGGAAACCTTTAAGTACGATGGCTCCACGAAGGGGTTGGAGTTCACCGCGTACGGTGCGATCAATGACTCGCTGTCTGTGATCGCCAACTACACGGTCATGGACACCTCCCAGCTCTTCAAGGGCCAGGCCAATTCCGAAGGCTGGAGCGTCGCCACGAACAACCCGGGCACGATCCCGCTGCGTTTCGCACCGAAATGGACCGGCAACCTCTTCGTGAAGCACAGTCTGCGCGACGCCCGCCAGCAGGGATGGGAGATCAAGGGCGGCGTCACCGCCGTCGGCAAGCTGCTGGCGTCGCTCGCGAGCGGCCACGGCTTCGCGTACATTCCGGACGCTCAATACAGTTTCGATGCCGGCGCCACCTACTCGTGGCGCAAGTACCAGTTTGAACTCATGGTCACGAACCTCACCGAGGCACCGTTTCTGATCACGCGCGACCAGCCTCCGCGTACCTACAGACTGAGCGTCTCCACGACGTTCTAAGTGCCGGTGTGCACCCACGGCGCGCGTCTGGCCTCGCTGACCCGCATCCCGACGTCCCGCGCGTCTGGGCTCTGCGGGTCCTCGCCCTCGCGACACCGCCGGATGCGGTCACGCTTCCCCGGACGACGGAGAACACCCGAACGCCGGGGCGGGGCGACGCAATGACTTGACGTCCCCAACGAGGCGCACTTCGAGAGGCAGATCGTCGACGAAGACCCAGCCTCTCAACGCCACCCATGTCCCTCCGCTCCTTACTCCGTCCACCGCCCGTCACCCGGCTCCTCGCGCTGTGCGTCTGCGCCGCTGCCGCCACGCTTACCGCGGCCACCGATCCCGACCAGCGCATCGCCCATCTGAAACACCAGAACCCCGGGCTGCTGGTGGATCTCGGCGTAGGCCTGTGGGCCTGGCCGCTCCCGATGGACTTCGACGAGGACGGGCTCATGGACCTCGTGGTCGCCTGCACCGACCGTCCCTCCAACGGCATCTACGTCTTCCGCAACACCGGGGAGATCGATCCCTCAACCCACCTGCCCATCTTTGCCCCCGGTCGCGTGATCGGCCGGGCCGGCGAAGGCCCCTGGGAACGCCAGACGTCACCTTCAATTTCCTACGTCGCGGGGCGGCCCATGGTCACCACCTCAGGCCGGTTCCATCCGGAGTTCCGCACCCAGGCCTTCGAGAAACCGGTCGAACTCGGCGATCCGCTCAAGATCCACGTCGCCGAGGGGCGGGTCCGCGGCAACCAGTGGAAGTTCGCCGACTACAACGGCGACGGCGCGCAAGACCTCGTTGTGGGCGTCGGCTACTGGGGCGACTACGGCTGGGACGACGCGTTCGACTCGGAAGGCCGCTGGACCCGGGGGCCGTTGCGCGGATTTGTCTACCTCCTCGCCAATGAGGGCACCGACGCCGCCCCGCGCTACGGAGCACCGGTTCGCATCCTCATGAACGACGGCAACCCCGTCGATGTCTACGGCATGCCCTCGCCCAACTTCGAGGACTTTGATCGTGACGGCGATCTCGACCTCCTCTGCGGCGAATTCGTCGACGGCTTCACCTACTTCGAGAACGTCGGGTCCCGCCGCGAGCCGCGCTACGCGCCGGGCCGCCGTCTCATGGTCGGGGGACGCCACTTGACGATGGACCTGTGCATGATCGTCCCGGTGGCGGTGGATTTCGACCGCGATGGTGACGTCGACCTCGTCGTCGGCGACGAGGACGGCCGCGTGGCCTTCATCGAGAACACGGGCAAGATCGTCGACGGCCTGCCGCAGTTTCTCCCGCCGCGCTACTTCCGGCAGCAGGCGGACAACGTGAAGTTCGGAGCGCTGGCCGCACCGGTGAGCGTCGACTGGGACGGCGATGGGCTCGAGGACCTGATCGTCGGCAACACCGCCGGCTACATCGGCTTCATCAAGAACCTTGGGGGCAATCCCGTGCGCTGGGCCGCACCGGTCTACCTCGCGGCGGGCGATCAGGTCTTCCGCGAGCAGGCCGGACCGAACGGCTCCATCCAGGGTCCGGCGGAGGCCAAGTGGGGCTACACGAATCCATCGGTGGGCGACTGGGACGGAGATGGACTCCCCGACATCCTGACGAACGGCATCTGGGGGCGCGTGCTCTTCTTCCGAAACATCGGTACCCGCACGGAACCACGCCTCGCCAAGCCGGAGTCCCTGCAGGTGGAATGGCCGGGCGAGACGCCGAAGCCGCAGTGGGTCTGGTGGAAGCCGGTGGGCAAGGAGTTGGTCACGCAGTGGCGCACCACGCCGACCATGATCGACTGGAACCGCGACGGACTGACCGATCTCGTCATGCTCGACCAGGAAGGCTACCTCGCGCTTTTCGAGCGGCGGCGCGGAAAGGACGGTCAACTCCAGCTCCTCCCTCCGCAGCGCGTCTTCTGGGCCGAGGGCGTGAGCAGCTACGACGGCGGCGGACGCCCGATGAACCAGGTATCCGGCCTGTTGCGGATGAATGAACGCCGGGCGGGTGGCAGCGGGCGGCGCACCTTCATCTTCCACGACTGGGACGGAGACGGGGAGCTCGACCTGCTGGTGAACAGCAGCACCAACGTCAATGTGCTGCGCGGCCTTGGTCGCGACGCCGAGGGACGCTGGCGCTTTCAGGACTCCGGCTCCGTGCACACGCACCTGCTGGCCTCCCACTCCACCACGCCGACCATCGCACGTTGGCCCGGCTACGCGCACCCGGTCCTCGTGATCGGTGCCGAAGACGGATTCCTGTACTCGCTTCCTCTCGATCGATGAACCCGACCCTGACCGCCGACGCGCCGGCCTCCGCTCGTCCCACTGCCGCCTTTTCCAACGCCACACCAAGGCAGGGCATCTTTGCCGCGCTCTGGTTGCCCACCCGTGCGGATGGTCAATTGGAGCGCGAGGCGCTCGCGGCCCATCTCGGGTTTCTCCGCCGCCACGGTGTCCATGGCATCCTGGCCCTCGGAAGCACGGGCGAATTTCCCCAGTTCGACTTGGAGGAGCGCAAACGGGTCCTGGAATGCGTCGCCGAGCTGGCGCACCCCCTTCCCGTCATCGCGAACGTGAGCGACATCCGGCCGCGCGCGGTCGCGGAGCTCGGTCGCTTCGCGCGGCAGCTCGGTCTGCCGGCCATCGCGATCATGCCACCGGGCTTCTTCCCGTCGCGGCAGGACGATCTGCTCGCGCACTTCCTGCATGCAGCCGATGCCGCGCAACTGCCGACCTTTCTGTACAACTTCCCCGAGCTGACCGGCACGCGGATCGATCTCTCCACCGTCCAGGCATTCTCCGAGCGCGGTCCGATGGCGGGCATCAAGCAAAGCGGGCGCGAGTTCGCCTACCACCGCGATCTGGTCGCGCTTGGAACACAACGGAACTTCGTGGTCTTCTCGGGGGCGGATACGCGCCTGCCGGAAGTCTTCGGGATCGGCGCCGCCGGCTGCATCGGCGGGCTGGTCAACATCGCCCCCGATCTGATGGTCCACCTCTTCAATGTGTGCCGCCTCGGCCGGACCGGTGACATCGCGCCGGCATTTGAACGCCTGCGCGAAATCGGCGAGATCATCGACCGCCTCACGTTCCCGCTCAATGTTGCCGCCGGCATGGAGGCTCGGGGTCTGAATCCCGGGTCGCCGAAGGCCGTGGTCTCGGAGTCCTCCCACCGCCTGTACCGCGAGATCGTTCGCGACCTCGGAGCGCGCTTCCGGGCCTGGGGCATGGTTTGAACCGGCTCGGGGAAGGTCGGCGTGCCGCGCACCCGGACCCCGTCGAGGCCGGTTTTGGGCCATCACCTATAGAAACAGCTTGGAGTCAGTCATCTGCTTCTACAAACGTTGGGTATCGAGCGGTCGCCCGCGCCCTCGGCGCGAAAACCCAAGGTGACCGGTCCTCACCATGACCCAACCGAACCCCCGTCGTTCCTCGTCCGTGCGGCTGTTGCGTTTCGTCCTCAGCCTGTTCGTCGCCCTCCTGACCGCCCTCTCCGCCGCCGCCCAGACCGGGCGCATCACTGGAGCGGTCACCTCACAAAGCACCGGCAACGCGTTGCAAGGCGCGGTGGTCACGCTGTCCAGCGGCCGGTCCGTGCTCACCGACAGCAGCGGCCACTTCCTCTTCTCCGACGTCCCGGCTGGCACCGTGAAGGTCACCGCTTCGTATTCAGGCTTCAAGGACCAGACGGTCGAGGCCGCGCTCACCACGGGCGGCGCTCAGAACATCGCGATCGTCCTGCCGAGTTCTGACGTGCTCACCCTCGCCCCCTTCACGGTCGAGTCCATGAAGGAGGGTCAGGCCCTGTCGATCACCGAGCAGCGCAACGCGGGCAACATCAAGACCGTCGTCGCGCTCGATGAATGGGGCGTCCTGCCCACGCAGAACGTCGGTGAACTCGCCGCGCGCCTGCCCGGCATCACCTACACAACGGACGAGGATGACCTCATCTTCAACATCTCCATCCGCGGCCAACCCGACAGCTACACCCGCCTGAACATCGACGGCATGTCCGCCACGGGCGTCTCCGGCGTCGGTCGCACCGCGACCCTGCACTCCTTCTCCGCCTCCAATTACGAGGCGATCGAGGTCGTCGCCGCGCAGACCCCGGACAAGCGCGCCGACTCCCTCGGCGGTCAAGTCAACCTGCGCACGCGCTCCCCGCTTGCCATGAAGGAGAAGCGCCGCTTCGGCTACAACGTCAACGGCCGCTACTTCCCGTCCTGGTCGAAGCGCAATGTGCCGCTGTCCGAGCACCCGCTCCACCCCGACTTCAGCGCCAACTACACCGAGGTCTTCGATGTCTTCGGCGGCAAGCGCAACCTCGGCATCTCGCTGAACGCCTCGTACCAGGAGGTCGTCAACCAGATCGACTACGACTTCCTGCAGTACCAGCAGACCGCCGATCCGGTCGCGTTCTTCCATGACTACGACAAGCGCTCCGGCCTGAACCACCGCATCATCCACGGCTTCTCCGCCCGCGCCGACTACCGCGTCAGCGACAGCACCACCGCCTCGCTGAGCTTCATCTACAACGCGGGCTACGAGCCGTTCTACGACCGCGTCCGCGTCAACCCATTCGGCACCCGCACCATCTTCAACGGCACCACGGGACTGGTGCTGCCCGGTTACACCGCCAACCGCACGGAGATCCGCAACGCGGCCGGCACCCGCTTCGACGTCGAGACCTGGAACTTCTCCTTCGTCTCGAAGAACCCCACCGGCACGCTGCGCTTCGACCACGATTGGGGCCGGCTCAAGGTCGAGCACGCCTACCGCTGGTCCATGACCCGCTGGCACTCCGGGCACGGACGCGGCAACCAGGGCGGCCAGTACGTCAGCCGCCTCAACGCCCCGCTCGGCTTCATCCTCGACAACTCCGACCTCGACGGAAAAGTCTTCACCCAAACGGGCGGGCCGTCCGTGTGGGATGTGAACAGCTACACGCCGATTCTGCTCACGGCGGCCAACACCACGACCATCCCGGTTCCCCAGACCTCCCGCAGCTTCGTCAAGCGCGACACCGTCACCCGGACGAACGAGGTCAGCGCCTTCGTCAACGGGCAGTACGAGTTCGAGACCCGGATCCCGCTCCTGCTCAAGGTGGGACTCGATTCCCAGAACCGCCGCGTGAACAACTACCAGAACAGCCCGCGCCGCTGGTACGGCGTGATCGGCTCGGTCCTGAACACCGACCTCATGCCGCTGAGCGAATTCGAGCGCCAGAACGCGAACGGCAGCCAGCGCGTCGCCGCCTTCAAGCCGGCCGCCGTCAGCGCCACGCTCAGCAATCCCGCGCTCTGGTACGAGGACGTGAACTTCAATGCGACGGCGCCGTACACCAGCCGACGCATCATGGAGGAGGGCGTCGACTCCGGCTACATCCAAGGCGACGCCCGCATCGGCAAACTCCGCGTGATCGGCGGTCTTCGGCACGAGCGGGTGTCGACCGAGACCTTCACTTACTTCCGCGCCCGCTCCACCCCGATCGCCACGCAGCCGGATCACTACCTGCGGGCCAAGATGGACTTCAACAGCAACAGTCTCGACGGCCGCTACTCCAAGTCCTTCCCCAGCGTCCACTTCACCTACGACCTCACCGAGAACCTGAAGCTCCGCGGCGGGTGGGCGAACACCTACGGTCGCCCGCTCCTCGCGCAGATGATTCCAGGCGTCACCGCCAACGATGCGGCCCAGACGGTCACCATCGGCAACCCGTCGCTGCGCCCGCAACTCGGCGAGGGCTATGACCTCAAGCTCGATTACTACATCAAGAGCAACGGCAAGCTCACCGCCGGCGTCTTCAAGAAGACCATCACCGACTACATCGGCTCCGCCCGCAGCGTCGGACTCACCGTGCCGAGCGGACCGGACAATGGCTTCGACGGGCTGTACGGCGGCTACCTGATCTCCCAGTCGGTCAACCTCGGCACCGCGAAGGTGGAGGGCATCGAGTTCGACTACAGTCAACGGCTCTCCATGCTGCCCGGGCTGCTCAAGGGTCTCACCGTTTCCGGAAACTACACGTACCAACGGACCGAGGGCGACTTCGGCGGCACCTCATCCCTCACGACCGACCAGGTCGCCGGCTTCGTGCCGCGCCTCTTCAACGCCCGAGTCCTTTACAACTACAAGAAATTCGGCGCTTCGTTCGACGCCAACTTCAAGGGCGCCAATCTCGTCGCCTTCTCGTCGATCGCCGGCTTCAGCCGCTACCAGGCGGACCTGCTGCGGTACAACGTCGGGTTCACGTGGCGCCACCGCCCGGAGGCGACGTTCTTCCTCAACTTCGACAACATCACCGAAGAGGGACCGGAGCAGTACTTCTTCATCCCGAGCCGCGTCAGCCAGCGCCTGATGGCCCCGACGTCGATCAAGTTCGGCGTCACCGGCTCGTTCTAAGGACGCGTCCCGGTCCAAGACCATCCCCGCCGAGCCGCCGCAGGGACCCGTCCTTTCCCACGGACGCTCCCTGCGGTCTTTGTTTCCGCCGCACTCCTCCGCGCGGCACGGCGAGTTCAGTCGCCGTGGGAGGAGCGGGCCTCGCTCCTCACCGTCGCTCAACAGCATCCCGCAGTCGTCGCCCACGTCTGCGCGCTCGCCGTCGCCGCGGCGTGACACTGCCGTCACGCCCGGCTTCGTGACGCTATTTTTGCATATTCCATCCTTGTCCGCGGGACGGGGCGGCGTGTGCTGACGGTCCATGTCCCTGCGTTTCTCCCCCGTGTGGCGCCTCCTGCTGGTTGGCGCGCTCCTCCTCCCTAGCTCCCTCGTCCTCCGATTGAGTGCCGGCGAGACCACGCGGCTTCTCATCCTGCACACCAACGATCACCACGATCACTTGCGCGCCGGACCGGGCGGAGTCGGAGGTCTGCCCTACGTCTCCGGATTCATCCGCTCCGTCCGGACCCAGCATCCCGATGTCCTGCTGCTCGATGCCGGGGATGTCACGGAAAAGGGGGACCTCGTCGGTTTCCGCACACAGGGGGTCATGACCTTCGAGGCGATGCGCCGGATCGGCTACGATGCCGTGACTCCGGGGAACCATGACTTCGATGATCTGCCGTTGTCGCAGCTGCGCGCGTTCGAACGCGCCCTCGGCCAGCCGTTGGTCTGTCTCAACGTGCGGGGACCGGGCGATGCGCCGCTCTTCGCCGGGTCCCGGCTCTTCGTGAAGGCTGGACTCCACGTCGGCGTCATCGGGCTCCTCACGCCGCGTCCGACCGAAGTCGGCGGCCTCGACTTCGCCGCCTCCGGCCGCGCCCTCGCCGCCGAATCCGCCCGGCTCCGCGCGCTCGGCGCCCACGTTGTGATCGCGCTGTGTCATGAATCGGAGAGCAAGTGCGCCCAGTGGTCCCGCGCCGCCCCGGACGTGCAGGTCTTCGTCAGCGGTCACTCCCACCGCGTCCTCAACGAGCCCATGATCGTACCCGAGACCGGCGCGATCATCGTGCAGGCCGGCAGCTACGCCCGCTGGGTCGGCTGGCTCGAACTGGAGGTCGATCCTGCAAGCCGGCGCGTGGTCTCCCACTCGGGCCGGCTCGTGCAGATGACCCACGGCGAGGTGCCGGTCGACGCCGAAATGCTGGCGTGGGTGACGGAACGGGAGCAGGAGGTTGCTCCGGAGGCCGATGACTTCGTTGTCGAAAATCTCACGGAGGTCGATGCCTTCGCGGTCGCCACGCTCGGGGCCGAGGCGCTGCGGGTCGCGGGCGGCGCCGACGTCGCCTTCTGCCACCGTCACCAGATCATCCGCAACGTCCTTCCCGTCGGCTCAATCAACGTGAACGACGTGTTCAAGGCAGGTGGCCAGCGCGGCGCCGTCATCGTCGAGGTCCGCCTCACCGGTGCCCAGATCGCCGCCTACGCCGACGCATTGGAGCGGATCCAGCGCGAGCCTCCTTCCTGGGCCGGCTTCCGACGCTGGCGGACAACGGAGGGCGCTTCCGGAATCACCCGCACCGACCTCGATCCGGAGCGGACCTATCGCGTCGTCATGGCGCAGCTTGAGTGGGAAACCCGTTTCCTTCGCCTCGCCGCTCGGCGCGCCGCAACGGAGCCCGGGGATGCGCTCGGCTCCGCTGCGCGCGCCGTCGTGCGGCCCATCGATCTCAGTTTCACCGACGCCGTGGTCGCCTACCTCCGAGCGATCGGAAGCGCCGGCGAGACGCCCGCCGCGCGGATCGCAGCGCTCGAGCAGGACCGCGCTTCGCCCGAAGCCCGGGCGCTCCCAGAACCCGGGCGCCCGCGCCGGTAGCGCCGGGCGCGCGGGTGGCGCTTGGCCCGCGGTTTTGGGTGTTTCAGGTGGTTCCGGTGACCACTGCGCGACGGCCAAGCGAACTCGGGGTGACGGACCGCCCGCCCGCTTGACCCGGTGGGAAGGGATGCGCATCGGCAGGGTGCCTCCACTCCCACCACTCATGCCCACGCTCCGCTGCCGCTCCCTCCTCCTGCTCCTCTCGCCGGCTCTCACCGCGATCAGCCCGATCATTGCCCAGACCACTCCCGCGACCAACGCACCGGAGGTCATCCAACTCGAACGTTTCGAAGTCACCTCGCAGAAGCGGGTGCAGGCCATCCAAGACGTGCCGATCGCGGTCAATGCGTACTCGGGAGACTTCCTCCGCCGCGCCGGAGTGAGCTCGTACAAGGACCTCGCCCCATTCGTACCGGGGCTCTTCATTCAGGAGCAGTCACCGAACAACCCCGGGCTCAACGTCCGCGGCGTCACGACCGACAGCGGTGATCCCCGGCAGGAGACCCGCGTCTCGGTCTTCCAGGACGGTGTCTCGATCAGTCGCTCGCGGGGCAGCGTGGTCGAGCTCTTCGACCTTGAGCGCGTCGAGGTGCTGAAGGGCCCGCAGGGCACCCTCTTCGGGCGCGGGGCCCAGATCGGGGCGATCTCGATCATCCAGAACAAGCCGCGCAACGAACGCTCCGGGGCGTTGACCGTCGGCGTGGGCAATCTCGGGCGAATCGAGGCGTCCGGCTACGTGAATCTCCCCGTGACCGAGAACGAGCTCTTCGCCCGCGTCGCGTTCACGTCCGTATCCCGCGACGGCGCCATCGACAACGTCGCGGACGGCTCGGACCTCAACGGCAAGGACACCACCGCGCTGCGCGCCTCCCTGCGCTGGAAGCGGGAGCGCACCACCGCCGATTTCATCGTCAACTACCAGCGTGACAATCCGCCCGGCACCTCCTTCAAGAGCGGGACGTTCGCGCCGCGGGGCGGGGACACCCGTCCGTTCGGAACGGCTGAGCTCAACCGGGGCAGGGGTCTCTACATCGATCGCACCGTCCTCGGCGTCACCGGCATCGTGACCCACGACCTCAACACCGCGCTCACGCTCACGAGCATCACCGGCTGGCGCGACTTCGACTCGTTCGAGGCGTTCGACGCCGACGGCACCCGGCTGTTCATGCTCGAGTTCGCCGAGGATTACCAGGGCGACCAATTCAGCCAGGAACTGCGGCTCGACTTCGACACCGGCGGAAACTTCACCGGTTTCGCCGGAGCGAGCTTCTTCGATGAGTCAGGCAGCGCACGCGTGCCATTTTACACCGATGAGCGCCAGTTCGCCGCCTTCTTTCTGCGTGGCAA
Source organism: Opitutaceae bacterium (assembly GCA_040382075.1). Taxonomy (GTDB): domain Bacteria; phylum Verrucomicrobiota; class Verrucomicrobiia; order Opitutales; family Opitutaceae; genus UBA6669. The sequence goes on along the minus strand of JBEIGD010000018.1, from coordinate 14,887 downwards.
CGGCGTGCCGGTGTTCGGCCCCGACGGCTCACCGTTCACCGGCGTGACGAACAATCCCCTCACCGGGGCGCCGCTCCGCCCCTACAACCGCGAGGAATACGTCCAGACCGGCGCGACCCGCGCGTGGGACGCCTTCGCCGACGGGACCTACCGGCTCACGGAGGCGCTGGAATTGACCGCCGGTCTCCGCCTGACCTCCGAGTCGATCACCTCCGGCTACCGCGTCATCAATGCGTTGACCCCGGCCGGTTTCCCGATCGCCGCGGCGAACTTTCCCAACGCGCTGTTCCCGCCCACCAACGGCCTGATCGAAGCCGAGCGCGACTACTCCTCTTGGGTGGCCCGCCTCGCCGCGCGCTACCGCATCAGCCCCACCCTCAGCGCGTTCGCCACCGCGTCCCGCGGCCGCCGTCCGGACACGCTGCTGATCAACTTCGTGGGCGGTCGCTACGTCCCCGTCGAGTTAGCCGAGGAAATCGTCTGGAACTATGAGGCCGGACTCAAGGGGGCGCTGAGCGGCGGCCGAATCAACTGGAACCTCTCCGCGTTCCGCTATGACTACTCGAATTTCCAGAGCACGATCGTCAATCCCACGCCGCCACCCCTCACGCTGACCGTCGATGCCGGCAACGCCACCGGGCAGGGCGTGGAGGCGGGCGTCCAAGGGGCCGTATCGGATGCGCTCTCGATCTTCGCGACCTACGGATACACCGACGCGACCTTTGACGCGACCGATGACAACGGGCGCCGCCAGCAGTTCGCCGGCTTTCGTTTCCGCCTCACTTCCCGCCACACCTTCTCGGTCGGCGGCACGCTCAGCCTCGACGCTGGATCCCTCGGCCGCCTCGCCCTCACCCCGGCGTGGCTGTACAAGTCCCGCCATTTCTTCGATGACAACAACGCCAACTTCGGCGGGCTGCTCAGCCAAGATGGCTACGGCGTCCTGAACCTCCGGGCCTCCCTCCGGCTTCCGGATACGCGCTGGGAGATCTCGGGCTTCGTCGAGAACGCCCTCGACGAGGAATTCATCATCGATGCCGGCAACACCGGCGGGGCCTTCGGGATCCCCACCTTCGTCGCCGGCGATCCCCGTCTCTTCGGGCTCAGCCTGACCCGGCGATTCTGAGGACCGCCATGGACCGCCGCGACTTCGTTGCCACCTTCCTGCGGGGGGCCGGTTGTTTCGCCCTCGCCAGCGCCGCGCCCTTCCCACCCCGGCTCCACGCCTCCTCGGCGGCCGGTCGGCATCACTTTCCCCAAGGACTTGCGTCCGGCGACCCCACCCCGTCCACCGTCGTGCTGTGGACCCGCGTGGAGTCCACCTCGGGGAGCGTCGACCCGGTCCCGCTCGTCCTCCAAGTCTCCCCGACGGAGGACTTCGCGCGGGTCGTCGCCGAGGAGCGGCTCATCGCGACCGCCGCCACGGATTTCACGGTGCGGGTGCTGGTCGAAGGACTCTCGCCCGACACACGCTACCACTACCGGTTCCGCGCGGGCGCCGACGTGACGAATCCGCCCGGTCGCACGCGGACAGCGCCTCTGCCCTCAGCGGATCGTCCCGCGCGGATCGCCTTCGCCTCCTGCCAATCGTACGAGGGTGGCTACTACCATGCGTGGCGCACCTTGATCAACGATGAGGCCTCCGCGGGTCCGGAGGAGCAAATCGACTTCGTCCTCCACCTCGGGGATTTCATTTACGAAGCGCTGGGCTACGGTTCGGTCCGACCGATCGCCGGGCTCCCCAGCGGCGGAGGCGAGACCCCCGGGGGACTGGCTGGAGTGCACGCGACGACGCTCGAAGACTACCGCTTCCTGTACCGCACCTACCTCGCCGATCCCGATCTGCGCGCCGCGCGGGCCCGCTGGCCGTTTGTCACGACGTGGGACGACCACGAATTCTCGGATGATTGCTGGCAGAGCGTCTCCACCTACGTTCCCGCCGGTCGGCCGGAGCAGGCGCGAAAGGTCGCAGCCAATCGCGCGTGGTTCGAGTACATCCCGGCGGACCTCAGCGCGAAGCCGGAGCCCGGCGCGCCGCCACGCCCCGCCCACGACTTCCGCATTACGGAGGCCCAAGACGCTCCGCTCAGCGGCCGGGTCGACGACCACGGGCTCGATCAGGAGCCGAACAATCTCGCCGCCGTGGCGTCTCTCGGGATCGCCCGCTCCATCCGCTGGGGCCGAAACGTGGAACTGGTGGTGACGGACAACCGTTCGTTCCGAAGCGAGCATCCGGTCCCCGGAGAGCTCAACGTCCAGATCTCCGGATCCGCCCGCTACGTCACCCCCGTCGCCCTCGTGCGAGCGCTCGACGCGGGCCGCACCGCCGCCGGCGGCAATCCGCCCGAGAGCGTTTCCCTCGGTGCGCGCGCCGTGCCGAACCCGCGGCGGGACTCGCCCCCGGGAACCATCCTCGGCCGCGAGCAGAAGACGTGGTTCAAGGAGACCGTCCGCCGAAGCAACGCAACGTGGAAGGTCTGGGGCAACTCGGTGCCGCTGCTTCCGCTCCGGCTCGATCTTCATCACTTGGACCCGGAGAAGGGCCTCGAACTCGCGTTCACCACCGATTGCTGGGACGGATACCCAACGGAGCGGGGCGAGTTGCTTCGTTTCCTCGCGGAGCACCGCATTCCGAACTTCGTTTCCCTGACCGGTGACCATCACGCGCACTTTGCCGGCTCCCTCGCCGTTGACTTCGACGCCGAGCATCCCCGCTGGGTTGGAGCGGAGTTCGCCGTCGCGGGCATCAGTTCCCAGAGCGTTTGGGAGGGCGTCCTGGCCTACACGCCGAAGGACAGCCCGCTGCGGCCTCTGACGGCGTTTGATGCCCGGCCTTTCGGAGGCACCGAGGCCGCCACCACCAACCTCAACACGACCTTCCTCTGGGGCGCACGCGCGGCGGTCGCCGCCGCCCGCACCGGCGATCTCGCCGCCGCCGCCGCCGAGCGCAATCCCCGACAGAACCGCCACCTCGCCTACTGCGACACCGCCGGCTACGGAATCGGCATCGCCCGCTTCTCGGCTTCCGACACCCGCGTCGAATTCATCGGCATCCGCCCGCCGCTCGAACCGCGGGGCGAGGCGGGCGGGGACGTCCTCCGCCGCGTCCGCTTCGTGCTTCCACTCTGGCGTTCCGGCGAGGAGGCACCCATGCTTCGCGCTCCCGAGGTCGATGGCCCCCGACCTTTCCCGCTGACATGATCCACCGCCTGTGCTGCCTCCTCGCGCTCGCCGGCCTTGCCCTCCCGGCCCTTGCCGCGCCGCGCCCCATCGTCATCGCCCACCGCGGCGCCTCCGGCTACCTGCCGGAGCACACCCTCGAGTCCGCCGCCTATGCGCACGCCCTCGGCGCCGATTTCATCGAGCAGGACGTGGTTCTCTCCAAGGACGGCGTCCTCGTGGTCATCCACGATATCCACCTGGAGGGAACGACCGACGTCGCCACCCGCCACCCGGAACGGCGGCGGGCCGATGGCCAGTGGTACGCGATCGATTTTTCCTGGGACGAGCTCCGCCAGTTGCGGGTCCGTGAGCGCGTCAACCCGCGCACCGGCCAACCGGTCTTCCCGGTCCGCTTCCCCCAACAGGCGAACAGCACCTTCCGTCTCTGCACGCTCGGCGAACAGATCGAATTGATCCGCGGCCTGAACCGGTCCACCGGCCGCCAGACCGGCATTTACGTGGAGTTCAAGGATCCGGCATGGCACGCGGCCGAGGGTCGCGATCTGGGCGCGGCCTTGCTCGACGAACTCCGCCGCCATGGATTCACCCGGCGCGAGGATCCCGTCTTCGTGCAATGCTTCGACCCCGCCGCCCTGCGCGCGCTGCGCACGGTCCATCATACCGAGCTCCGGCTGGTCCAGTTGCTGGGGGACAATTCCTGGAAGGAATCATCCGCCGACTACGATGCCCTCCAGACGGAGGAGGGTTTGCGCAACGTGGCATCGTACGCGATCGGCATCGGGCCGCACCTCGGCCAGATCCTGCAGCGCGGGCCGGAGGGGACCGCCGTCGCCACGCCTTTGATTGAACGAGCCCACCGCGCCGGGCTTGTCGTTCACCCCTACACGCTGCGCGCCGATGCACTGCCGCCCGGGATTCCGAACATCGATGCCTTGCTTCACCTCACACTCGGTGTCGCCCACGCCGACGGCGTCTTCATCGATCAACCCGACGCGGCAGTCCGCTACCTCGACCGCGTCGTCCCGCCCGGCCTCACGCCGGGTTCGGCGGTAAACTCTCCGCGATGACCGCTGCGCTACCCTTTCAGCAGCACCCCCTCGACTCAGCGTCGGGCTGCCCTGCGAGATCGCTCCAATAATCTCTCCTTTTCCATCCCTCTCTCCCATGTTCGGACCCCAGCGTTCCCTCCTTCGCACCGCCACGATCGCTCTCGCCCTTCTCGCCTCCCCGCTGCGCGCGCACGACGGGGCGCACGATCACCCGCCCCGGCCGATACCGCTCGGCGATCTGCATCGCACCACCGTCATGCCGGATCGCATCGTCCTCACGTGGTCCGGGGATCCGGCGACGTCGCAAGCCGTCACATGGCGCACCTCCACCGAGGTCAAGCGCGCCCTCGCGCAGCTTGCCCTTGCCTCAGATGGCCCCCAGGGCGGCGGCGCCGACCATCCGGCCGCGACGGTACGCTTCGAGAGCAGTCTCGGGCCGGCCCACTACCATTCCGTTGAGTTTACCGGCCTCACCCCGAATGCGCTCTACGCCTACCGCGTCGGGGACGGCGTGAACTGGAGCGAGTGGTTTCAGTTCCGCACCGCCCGCCGCGAGGCCGCCCCATTCACCTTCGTCTACTTCGGCGACGCCCAGAACGATCTCCGCACGCACTGGTCCCGCGTGTTTCGCGAGGCCTTCCGCGAGGCGCCGCGCGCCGCCTTCACGCTGCACGCCGGCGATCTGATCAACCGCGCCCAGAACGATCACGAGTGGGGCGAGTGGTTCGCCGCGCCAGCCTGGGTCAACGGCACCATCCCGGTCGTCGCCACGCCGGGTAACCACGAGTACTTCAACCTCGGCGCCGGACCGGAAAGCGAGCGGGTCTGGAATACCAAGGACGGCCAGACCGTCGCGGTCACGATCGCCTACTCCCCGATCCTCGACTCGGCCGGCAAGGAGACCGGCTACACCGTCGACGCCCGGAGCGCGGATGGCCGCACCGCCCGGGTCACGCTTTCGAAGCCGGGCAACTTCTTGTCGGTCGACGCGGGCTTCACAGCCCTGACCGGCTTTACGATGGACGACCTGCGCGACCGCGAGCCCGACAACCCGCCGCTGCGCGACCGCGTCGCCAACCCGGGCCAGCGCACGCTTTCCACCCACTGGGCACCGCAGTTCAGCCTGCCGCGCAATGGACCGGCCGGACTCGAGGAGACCGTCTATTTCCTCGACTACCAAGGAGCCCGCATCATCAGCCTCAACTCCAACGAACGCCACGAGGACCAAGTGCCGTGGTTGCGCCGGGTGCTCGCCGAGAATCCGCAGCGCTGGACGATCATCACCTTCCACCACCCCGTGTTTTCGCCGGCCCGCGGCCGCGACAATGCCCGCCTGCGCGAGTTGTGGAAGCCCGTGCTCGACGAGTTCCGCGTTGATCTCGTGCTCACCGGACACGACCACACCTACGCCCGCAGCGGCGATGTCTCCGCGCGCCCGGGCGGCGTGCCCGTCGGCACCAAGAACGTGACGTCCGGCTTCAACCAGGTCTACGATCCCACCGTCGGCACGGTCTATGTGGTCTCGGTCTCCGGACCGAAGATGTACGACCTGACGGACGCGACCTGGGCGGTCCGCTCCGCCGAGGACACGCAACTCTTCCAGACCATCACCGTCGACGGCGACGAACTCCGCTACGTCGCCCGCACCGCCACCAGCCGACTCTACGACCAGTTCACGCTCCAGAAGCAGGGCCCCGGCCAGGCCAATCGCCTCGTCGAGGCCCTCCCGCCGGAGCGGCGTCGCCGCTGAGTCCGCGCTCCCGGAAGAATCTGCGGTGCGCGGCGCGGGCGGCGCCCAGGGCCGACGTTTCTCCGTGTCCCGGTCCTTGACCCCGCCCGTGCGGTGGGGCTAGGACATCCCGGTCGGCCCGCCCCCAGCCCCGCCCCGCGGACGACCACCCCACCCCGCATGCGTCCTTCCTTGCGCTTCCTCCTTGCCGCGACGCTGCTCGCAAGCCTCAGTCCCGCCGCCGCCGGGCTGCGGCCGATCGGCGGCGAGCGCCAGCTCTTCCTCGACGGCAGCCTCGTCGAGTCCACCGAGCGCACGCTGCGGCGGCTCAACCCCGCCGTAAAGTCGGAGTTCAATCCGATCATCCGCCGCGACCGACCCTGGGAAGGCGACGACCTGCGCATCGCGTGGGTGATCTTCGACGCGCAGCGCCAGCTCTTCCGCATGAGGTATTCCTCCACCACCATGACCGCCGAGGGCCGCGGGGGCGATGGCGAGGTCATCGTGAACGAAGGGCGCGCGGTCATCTGCGAGGCCTTCTCCGCGGACGGGGTCCACTGGACCAAGCCAGAACTCGGCCTCGTCGAATTCGGCGGCAGCCGGGCCAACAACCTCATCCCTCCCGATCAGCACCACGCCTACTTCTTCCAGGACCTGCACGAACCCGACCCGGCCCGCCGGTACAAGGCGCACGTCCGTCGCGGGTCAACCCGCGAGAAGGGCATGACGTTCGAGCTTCTCACCTCGGCGGATGCCTACCACTGGGTCCGGGCCGCCACCAATCCCGTGATCGACCTCGGCGAACGCGTCGGTCGCTGGGGACCGACCCACTTCCTCGGCTGGGACCCGATCCGCCAGGTCTACGCGGTGCACATGGAAAACAACCTGCACATGAACTCGCCGTACCTGCGGCGATCCATCGGACGCGCCGAGAGCCCGGACCTCACGCACTGGTCGCCGGCGGAAACGATCGTCGTCGCCGATGCCCGGGACTACCCGGACACCGAGTTCTACGCGATGCCCACCACGTTCTACGCCGGATGGTACCTGGCATTCCCGTGGATCTTCTCCACGACGAACACCCGGATCGCACCGCAGTTCGCCTTCAGCCGCGACGGCATCCACTACGACCGCGAATTCCGCGAGGCGATCATCCCGCTCGGGGACAACGGTGACTTCGACAGCGTGACGGTCTACGCCGAGGGGCCCATCATCCACCGCGGGGAGGTCTTCTGCTTCTACACCGGCACCAACTGGCGCTCCCCCGAGCAACTGGAGGGGCTCGGCGGCAAGGCCCGCGCGGCAATCGGCCTCGCGAAGCTGCCGCTCGACGGCTTCGTCTCCTTTGAGGGCGGCCGCCGCGAGTTCAGCACCGTCACGACGCGTGCGGTCACGTTCCGTGGGAGCCGCCTCGTGCTCAGCCTCACGGCCGCCCTCCAGCAGTGGGGCGCCCAGCCCGGCGAGGTCCGCGTCGAGTTGCTCGACGAGCGCCACGCGCCGATCCCTGGCTTTTCCCTGGTGGAGACCGACGCTCTGAGCCGCAGCGGTTCGGATCAGCCGGTGTCATGGCGGGGCCAGCACGACGTCAGTTCCCTCGCCGGTCGGCCGGTGCGGCTGAAGTTTCACTTCCGCAATGCCAAGCTCTACTCGTTCCAGTTCCGCTGACGCACGCCGTCCCCGGCACCGTCGGCTCCCGGCGGCCTTGGTCCTGCTCCTCGCCATCCTCGCGCCGGCCGCGCGCGCGGGCGATGCGCGCGCGCGCCTGCTCTTCGACGAGTACTACCAGATCGATGCCGGCGCGGCCGCCTTTTCCCAGGGTGTCGCGCTCGATGGCGCGAATCGCGGGCTGACTAACCACTACTCGCCGGGCGTGAACGCGCTCCCCAACGGCACGTTCACCTTCGCCCACGCGATCGCCGACCGCTTCCGCGTCGAGCCCGCGCGCGAACCGATCAGCGAGGCCCTGCTGCAGTCGACCGACGCCTACATGCTGGTCTCGCCGGTGAAGCCGGAGTTCGGCGGTCGCGCGGCCCTGACCCCGCGGGAGGCCGACCTTCTCGCGGCGTTCGTCCACCGCGGTGGGATGCTTGTCCTTGTGCTCAACAGCTACGCGCCGCAGCGGAATCCGCTCGATTGGGAGGGTGTCAACCGCATTGCCGCCCGTTTCGGCGTCGAGTTCCTCCGGGAAACCACCGGCACGCTGTCGGTCCCGGTGCCGCCGGACGATCCCGTCTTCGACGGAGTGGACGCCTTGATCTACGGCAACGGTACGACCCTCCGCCTCGCGCCGTCCGCCGGAACGCCGCGCCTGATCATCCGCGATCCGCGCGACGGCGATCATGCTCCGATCGGGGTGGTGGTGAACCACGGTCAGGGTCGCGTCCTCGCCTTCGGCGACGGGGGAACCTTCGGCAACGCCCACTTCTTCCGCGCGGATCTCCAGCATGCCCAGGCCGTTCGGCAGATGATGGAGGCGCTGCTGCCGGACGGTCCCTTCCCGGCCTACGGATGGAGGGCCGGCCAGCGGCTGGCCGTCCGCCTCACCCACGAACAGACCATTTCAGGCTATCCCCACCGAAACCGGCTGCTGTCGCTGCCGCTCGCCACCGACAGCCGGAGCATCGTGGCGGAGTCGCGCGACCTCGACCTGTCGGGCTTCGCCGACCGCGAGGAGCGGCGGTCGATGGCGCGCTACCTGACGTCCCTGAATCGGGCTTCGGCCTCGGCCACGCTGACGATCGGGGCGGTCCGGCCGGACGGTCGTTCCCACGCGGCGGAGTGGCACGCCGGCGACGGGAGTGAGCCGCTCCGGGCGCGGCTGCTGCCCGGCGGACGCACCGTCGACGCCGCTCCCAGCACGAGCTCGCTCGCGGCATGGCAGTGGGCGCTGGGCGGCGAGTTGCTGCTCGGGTCGCTGCGCCCGTGGGCCCGCCCGGGGGATGCATGGCCCGTGGACGCACTCGCCGCCCTGCCCCACGCCCAGCTCCACCCGGTGCCCACCCTGCGCCCCGCCACCGGCACCCTGCGCTTCGAGGGGGAAGTCGAGCGCGACGGCGTGCCCTGCTTTCTCTTCACGCGGACCCTGACGCTGGACGGACGGGATGGCCCGCTCGCGGACTTCGTCCTGCCGGAAACGGCCGCCCGTCTCGGTCGCGGCGAGATCGATCTCCTCTCGTGGGGAACGATGGTGGTGACGCATTACTGGATTCGACGCGACACCGGGCTCCCCGTCCGCACGGAACTGCGCGCCAGCGGCGCCCTGTGGTGGTTTGACCGGGACTTTCCCCGCCGGTACGAGGGCAGCCACGACTGGCGCAACTTCGAGACGTGGAACGAGGTCAACTTCGTCGCCACGTTCGGGAGGCTCCTCGTCGCCGACTTTACCGTGGTCGAGTAGGGCCGGAAGCATCTCGTCGGGCGGCGGTGGTGCCCGACGCAGCGAGGATCCGACGGACGTCGTCGTCGGTCGTCTGCCGGAAGTCCTCGTACCACTCCCCGACGCTGCGGAAGTCGGTCGGCGTCACCACCGCCGCGAATTCGTCCGCTCCCCGCGCCACGTCGGCGGCCATGTCCGCCGCCACCGTCGGCGCGGCAACGACGATCCGGCTCGCACCCGCCTTCGCCACGACCGCGAGCGCGGCCCGCATGGTCGCGCCGGTCGCGATGCCGTCATCCACCAGCACGACGACCCGTCCGCGCAGATCCGGGAACGGACGGTCGCCCCGATACAAGGTTTCCCGGCGGTGCAGTTCCGCCGTCTCGCGGCGGACGACGGCGGCGACGTCCGCCGGGCTCAGTCCATGCCGGCGGACCACCTCCTCATCCAACACCTGCACGCCACCGCGGGCGATCGCCCCCATGGCGTACTCCTCGTGTCCGGGCAGACCGAGCTTGCGCACGACGAGGACGTCGAGCGGGGCGCCGAGCCGGTGGGCCACCTCGGCCGCCACCGGCACCCCGCCGCGCGGCAGCGCCAGCACCACCACGTCACGCCGACCCGCATACGCCCCGAGGCGCTCTGCGAGTCGCCGACCGGCGTCGACCCGATCCCGAAACCGCTTCATGCCTCCATCATGGCGACTCCCGTCCGCCTGTCGCGGCCGGAGTTTGGAATGAACCCGCACACTCGCCAAGAGCCCGGGAATCGCCTTGGCTGAGCCCATCGTACCTTCGATGAACCGCATCCACTGGCCCTCCCTGCCCTGGCGCGAGCAGCGTTCGCCCGCCGGACGGTTCCATTCCTTCTGCCGGGATCTCTCCCTTGCGCTCGGCGGGATCCGCAACGTCGGTACGCAGGGCGGCGGCCACCCCTTCGATGTCCAGGAGCGTCGCGTCCCGCCCGGCGCGGCAATCTGCCCACTCCACCTGCACCTCGCCCAGTGGGAACTCTTCCTCGTCCGCGCCGGGAACGGCCGCGTCCGCGTCGGCGGCGAGGCCTACGACGTCGCGCCGGGGGACGTCTGGATCCATCCCCCAGGCGAGGCCCATCAGTTGTCCAACCGGGGTGGCGAGGATCTCCACGTGCTCATCCTCACCGACAACCCACCCCTCGATGTCTTTCACTACCCCGACTCCGGGAAGTGGGGCGTGCGGCCGCCGGGTGGCTTCTTCCGCGCCACGGCCGCGGACTACTTTGACGGGGAGGAGGACGGCCCGTCCGCGCCCGCAGCGGAACTGCCCGTGCCCGCGGCGCCCGCGAGGCCCTTCTCGGCCCGTCGCGTCCACGCCCCGTCCCTCCCTTGGGACGTGTGGCGCTCGCCCAAGGGCCGCTTCGCCGGGGCCAGCCGCGAGGTATCGATCGCACTCGGCGCCCTGCGCAACACGCCCACCGGACTCGGGGGCCATCCCTTCGACCTTGAATGGGGCCTCCTCAATCCCGGCGAGTGTCCGTGTCCGTTCCATTCCCACTCCGCCCAATGGGAGCTGTTCATCTTTCTCTCCGGCACGGCTGCCGTGCGGACAGTGAACGGCTGGTCCGAGGTCCAAGCCGGCGACTGCGTGCTCCACGCGCCGGGCCAGCCCCACCAGTTCGCGAACCGCGGCAACGACGACGTCGAATACCTGCTCATCGCCGATAATCCGCTCTCCGAGCACTGGCACTACCCGGACTCGGGCAAGTGGGGCCTGCGTGCGCCCCGAATGTTCTTCCGGGCCCAAACGGCTGACTACTGGGACGGAGAGGAGTGAAGCGGTCAACGGCCGGTCAGTCGAATTGACCACGCCGGCGGCGTTGCGGCTTGCCCGGACGGCGCACACCTTCGACTTCGCCGTTCGCAGGCCGTTGCGCGTCGTTCCGCACGATCCGTCCCCATCCCCCATGAGCCCATCCCAATTGACTCCCAAGATACCGCTCCCTCTCACCCCAAATTCCACCCGCCCGACGTCCCAAGGCGTCCGGCCGTCGCGAGCACGGTCCCTCCCGACGTGGCTCCCCGCCTGCCTCGCGCTGCTCGCCGGAGTGGCCGGCGGCCTCAAACTCGAGGCCCAGCACGCGACCGCTCCCGCCCCCATCGCCCTCGGCTCGCGTCGCGAGCTGTTCGTCGACGACTTCCTGATCGACCGGATGAGCGGCGCGGAGTTGGAACTCCACGCCCCCACGCGCGCCGAGACGGTCATCACGTTCGACAAGCCGTGGGAAGGACCGACCTGCGGTTTCTTCAGCGTGATCGAGGACAACGGACTCTTCCGCCTCTACTACCGCGGCAGCGCGAACAACCCCCTCGGCAACGACCGCCACACGCAGGACAACCCGATGACGGTCTGCTACGCGGAGAGTCGCGATGGGGTTAACTGGACGCGTCCGAACCTCGGCCTCGTCGAGTTTCGCGGTTCCAAGGACAACAACATCCTCTGGATGGGTCAGGAGGCCCTCGCCTTCGCGCCGTTCCTCGACACCAATCCCGCCGCTCCGGCGAGCGAGCGCTTCAAGGCCACCGCCGCCACCGTCATCCCCGGGCGGAAGCAGTACGCCCTCGTCGGCTTCGTTTCACCCGATGGCAAGCAGTGGACCAAAATCGGAGACCACTCGATCATCCCCGACGAAACCACGAACGTCTTCGACTCGCAGAACGTGTCCTTCTGGGATCCCACCCGGAACAAGTACGTGACGTTCTACCGCGCGCAAAAGTCCGGCACGCGCTGGACGAAGTTCGCCGAGTCGGCCGACTTCGCCCACTGGCCGAAGGAGTCGATCCAGTGGTTCGACTACCTCGGCGCACCGCTGGAACAGCTCTACACCTGCGCGGCGCGGCCGTATCCGCGCGCCCCGCACATCTACGTCGGATTCCCGAATCGCTACCAGCCCCACCGCACCTCGCCCCAGCAGCCCGGTCCGGACATGAACAAGGGCATCAACGACGCCGTCTTCATGTCGAGCCGCGATGGCGTGCACTGGGACCGCCGTTTCCTGGAGTCCTTCCTCCGCCCCGGGCGCGACCCGCTGAACTGGACCGACCGCAACAACTACGTCGCCGCCGGCCTGCTCCAGACCGCACCCGACGAGCTCTCGCTTTACTTCAACCAAAACTACCGCTCGTCCACCGCGCACCTGCGCCGCGGCGTGCTGCGGCTCGACGGCATGGTCTCGGTCTCGGCCGGCTACCGCGGCGGGGAGTTCGTGACCAAGCCCTTCACCTTCACGGGCGATACGCTGTCGCTGAACTTCGAGACCTCGGCCGCGGGTTCAATCCGGCTGGAGCTGCAGGACCAGCACGGCAACCCGATCTCCGGCTACGAACTGGAAACCTTCCCGCCGCTCTGGGGCGACCACATCGACCACGTCGTCACATGGACCGCCAATCCCCGCTGGGGCACGAGCCTCAAGAAGCTCGAGGGCACGCCCATCCGCCTCCGGGTGGTGCTGCGCGACGCGGACCTCTACTCCCTCCAGTTCCGCCAGGCGGAGCCGGCCAAACCCTGAATCAGGGGCCGGCCACCGGCAGTTGCCGCCACAGCACCGCCGCCCACAAGTCTGCAGCGTTGCGCTGCCCAAGCGCGGAAAAGTGACGCCGCGACTGCGCACCGCCGCGGTTCGGACCCTGCAACTGGTCGGTGTCAGGGCCGAGCGCAAACCCGGGAAGGCGGCTCACCTGAGTGATCGCCTCGCGGATTCGCGCTTCCGCCTCCGGCTTCCGGTAGACCGTCGGGTGATGCGTGGAGAGCGCACAGATCCATGGCGGCGCAAAGCCCCAGGCCTCCACCGCCGCGTCCCGGATCTGCCGCAGACGGCTGACGTAATCCGCCGTGGGAGTGTCGGCGAGCACATCCGACTCACCCTGCTGCCAGAGCACTGCCCGGAAGCGGCCGATCGTGCGACCCGCTTGATGCAGTCGGACGGAGAGCGGCTCGGTGGGCATCCACTGACGCGTCGATGTGCCGCCCACGGCCACGTTCACGAAACCGATCGGCACCCCGAGCGCCCGAACGAGTTGGTCGCCCACCGGCGGCCAGATCGAGCCGTACTGACTGCGATCCGGCGCCGGCTGAGGGTCATCGGCCAGTTGCCACGTCCCAGTCTCGACGTTGAACGCGGACACGCGGCGGCCCGGATCGGTCACCTGCATACGCTCATCATTCGTGTTGGTCGCGTAGGACTGCCCAGCGACGAGGAAAACCTCCCCCACCCCAATCGGTTCGACTGCCGCCACCTGAGTCGCGCCGTCGCGTCCACGCCAGCGGACCTCCAGACGGTACCACCCGCCGGCGGCCACCACTACCTCCGCGGAGGCCTGCGGGGGCGCTAGCGCCACCGCGTCCGACCGGACCAACGGCAAGGCCCGCCACGCGGCGGACGTCGGTCCTGCGGACTCGGGTGAAGCGCCGACCGCCGCACCAGTGGCCGAGGGCAGCACGCGAACCTCCGCCACGCCGCCGGCGTCCTGCAGCACCGTTCCGGCGACCACCACGCGGACGGTCGCGGCACCGCGATCCTCCGCTGAGGGCTGGCTGCGTTGGATTACCTGCCACGACAGCGGAGCGACGATCACGAGCGCCTCCGGGTGCGTCGCCGGAGACGTCGCCGCGACCACGCGAACCAGAGCAATCGCGCCGAATAGGGCTCCACAGAAAATCGCCGGTAACCTTCGGGGACCGACGCGAATCAACGGCGAAAGAAGCGGCAGCAAGGAACAGCGGCGATGGACGGTACGACGCATGGTCGGAAGTCGAGCGGTGAGGGCCCGTGGCCGCGAATCTTTTCCGAGACAGCCGAAGCCCCCGCGACGCGTCAGTCGTCCGGATGGCCACCGACCTCAGCGCAGCGGCGCCGGACCGACAAAAACCGAGGTGAACGTCTCCCCGGCAACCGCGACGTTGCGCCTGAAGGCCACGCGGGGTCCAGCGGGGAAAACACGACAGACAACGCGTCGCCGTCATGGTCGCGCGGGTGGAATCCGCCCCGTCCGCTCGCGTCAGTCCCTGACGGGGACCTCAGCCGTCCGCCGCTCCGGAGCGAGCGCAAACCCGTGCCGCGGGCGAGACCGCTTCGGCGCCGCTCTTTCCACCGACGGTGCGAAGACGTGGCCCGTGAGCAAGCTGCTCGAGGGGGACCTCAAGACCGAGTTTCACGACCCGGCCATCCACTTCGTCGGCGACGCGGTGCTCGTCACCTACAGCGACAACACCACCGGCGGCCCGCACATGGGCAGCCTGCGCGTCCGCCGCCTCACGCGCGACTGGCTTCGGCGATAGGCCGACCCGCAACCACGCGGCATCCGTTCCGGAACGGAGGAGCATGGCCTTGCAGGGACTGGGCCGTACGGCCCGGTGCGGTGGCGCTCGGCGTGCGCACGCGCGTACACCCCACGCCCTTCGCCCGATCGGCATCCCACCCTCGTCCCGCCTCGTCCCGTGAGGCGACCCTGAAGGCGGCGCTTCGTCATTTCGTGTACGACTATTGGCACTATTCGCAAGGTGCCGAGGTTGCCAT
>JBEIGD010000017.1:0-82363 GCA_040382075.1 Opitutaceae bacterium | reverse complement strand
CACCGACGGCTGCAGCGGCGAGAGCCGGAAGGTCGCGTTGCCGTTGTTGTCGAATTCCGTGAGGTTGCCGATGCCCGCCGACGTTCCTTCGACGATGGCGGTGGCGTAGTAGCCCGTCCGCCCGGCCTGCGGCAGCACCAGGGCGCTCGACCACGAGCCGAAGCCGGGACCGCGCGCGGTGATGCGCTTGGAGAATGATTGGTTGGTTGCCGCGGTGCTCGGGGCGACGGTGGCACCAGGGGGCAGATAGGCGAGGGCCACCGGAGCGGTGGCGGCGGTCAGGCCGGCGAGGACAGTCCGAAGGACGAAGCGCCGCATAGCGGCGCGCAGACGGCAGGGAAGCGAGGACATAGGTGGTGGTCCCTCACGCCGCAGGGTGCTGTATCCGATCGGCCCGCACGCAAAAGAGGAGACCCTGAGCTTGCGTCAACCCATACCAATCGCAAGTGCTTTTGCCACCGCCACGTTCGTCACCGCGCCGTCACGCGTGTTGATCCCCTTGGCGAGTCCGCGGTTCTCCTCCAGCGCCCGCTGCACGCCGAGTTGCGCGAATTTCAGCACAAAGGGCTCCGTCGCCTGGGTCAGGGCGATGGTCGAGGTGCGGCCGACCAGCGCCGGCATGTTCGGCACGGCGTAGTGGACCACCCCCGACTCCCGGTAGACTGGATCGTGATGCGAGGTCGGCCGGATCGTTTCGACGCACCCACCCTGGTCCACCGCGATATCGACCACGACGCTGCCGGGACGCATCGAGGCGACCGCCGCCCGGCCCACCACCACCGGGGCCCGCGCCGCCGGGATGAGCACCGCCCCCACGAGGAGGTCGGCGTCGCGGACCGCCGCGTCCACGTTGGCCGGGTTTGAATACAGCGTGATCACTCGCCCACCATATTCCTCCTCAATGAGTTCCAGTTTCCGGGTGTCGCGGTCCAGCACCGTCACCCGCGCGCCCATGCCGACCGCCATGCGGCAGGCATGCCCCCCGGAGTTGCCGGCACCGATGATCACCACGTGCCCGGGCGCCGTGCCGGGGATGCCGCCCAGCAGCACGCCGGAACCCCCGTTTTGCGTCTGGAGGAAATAGGCCCCGATCTGGATCGAAAGCCGCCCCGCGATCTGCGACATCGGCTTCAGCAGGGGCAACGTGCCATCCAGCGCCTCCACCGTCTCGTACGCGATGCCGAGGACCTTCCGGTCCAGCAGCGCCTGGGTGAGTTCGCGTCCCGCCGCCAGGTGCAGGTAGGTGAAGAGCGCCTGGCCCTTCCGCATCCGGCGGTACTCCTCCGGCTGCGGTTCCTTGACCTTGAGAATGAGATCCGCGCCGGCCCAGACGCTCGCCGCCTTGGGCAGCACCCGCGCGCCCGCCTGACGGTACTCCTCGTCACGAAAGCCAGCGGACAAACCCGCCGCCTTCTCCACCAGCACGTCAGCACCGAGCGCGACACAATGGCGGGCCAGACTTGGCGTCATCGCCACGCGGGTTTCCCCGTCCTTGATCTCCTTCGGCACTCCGATAGTCATCGCCCACCTTAGCCGCTTCCAACCGGGACGCAAACGCCGCGGATCTCCACCCGCTCCGCCGGTGTTGGCACCGGGATGGCCCTTCCCTCCGATACGGCTGACTCCGCCACGCAACGCCCTCCGCCCGATCTTCCTCCGTCATGAGCAACGTTTCCTATCGTCACGACCGCCCCCTGAGCGTCGAGGCCTTCGCCGACGTGCTGCGTCGTTCCACCTTGGGCGAGCGCCGGCCCGTCGACGACGTTCATCGCTTGGAGCAGATGCTGCGCCACGCCAACCTGCTCTGCACCGCGTGGGCGGGCGATCAGGTCATCGGCGTCGCGCGAGGACTGACGGATTTTTCCTACTGCTGCTATCTCTCGGACCTCGCCGTCGACGTCACCTACCAAGGTCAGGGTGTCGGCACCGAACTCATCCGCCTGATGCAGGCGCGTCTCGAGCCTGGCGCGAAGATCATCCTGCTGTCCGCCCCGAAGGCGCGGAGCTACTACCCCCACCTCGGCTTCGAGGCGCATCCGTCGGCGTGGACGGTGCCCGCCCGCCCGCTGCTCGCTCCGCGGGGCGGGACGCCGGGAACGGACTCCCCAGCCGCTAGTGCGACTCCGTGAAGCTGGTGATCGAGTGCCACTCGAACACCTCCTGCAGGAGCACGCGCTCGGCCTTCGAAATCGACCGCTCCAGGCCCGACCACGTCTGGCTGTGCGCGATCTCGCGGCGCACGGCCTGCAGCCGGATGCACATCTCGCGGTAGCGGTCGACGCGGCGGTGCAGGTCGTTGATCGAGACGAGTGAGATGAAGGCGGCGGCCAGCACGGGCAGCATGATCGGCGCGAAATAGAACGCCGCGTGCGCGGCCCAGCCGGGCACCGACCACTGGAAGGTCTGCTGGAGCGCGTACGCCAGCGTGCATCCGATCGCCAGCACCGTGCACACCGAGAAGCCCGCCCGCAGCCGCGCGAGCAACGGCACCGCCCGCGCCTCCTGGCGCGCGAAGTACGCGAGTTGATCGTCGATGCGTTCCTTGAGGTAGCACTGCCGGAAGGTGTCGAAGTCCGCCCGGACCTCCCGCGCCGCGCGGCGGTGCAGGACGTCCAACGAGCGGCGCAGGGGTTCCACGCCCGACCAGTCGAAATCCGCGAAGAGGCGCGTGATGCGCGGCAGCCCCCAAGTCGCCAGCGCCGAGCGCGTGATCTCCGCCGCCAGCCGGCAGCGCGTCCACTGGTGATGCGTTCGCTTCGTCCGCACGAGCACCGCCACTCCCAGCGCAGCCAGCAGCAGCAGCAGCTTGCCCCACGGAAGGCCCACCCAATGCCAGTCAAAGGCCAGCCCCGCCGTCGCCACCATCGTCGCCGAGACGTGCAGCCACACCGTCATGCCGATCAGCCTGCGGAAGTGCGGCGAGCTCTGCGTCGCGGCCTCATCCATCCTGCGCTGGAAGCTCGCCACCGCCTCACGCGCACCGCGCGCGGCGGCACCACCGTCGCCCGCGACGGTGTTGAGGAAGGCCAGGTTATCGTCCTGCAACCGCAGATGCTCGAAGTTCTCCCGCCGGACCACCTTCGTCTCGGGATTGATAATCACCAGCGGCCGCCCCATCGCCCGCGCATACGTCACGACGTCCGCCGTCCCTCCAACCCCGCGCGCCGGCTGGCCATCCCACACCACCAGCAAGACGTCGCACCGGTTCACGATCTCGAATCCGCCCGACAGGTACGCCTCCTCCCGCGAGCCCGCATTGGCCGCCACCTCCACGTGCTCCGCACGTTTCAGCAGCGCAGCCACCTCCACCCAGTCCGCCGGCAAAAAATCCCGCGCAAAATCATCCTCCCCCAAGGGCAGCGATGCCTCCCATCCCAAACCCCTCGCCAAGGCCTCGCGCACGAAGATCAAATCCGCACCCGCCGCCGCCGACGACAGCGCGATCCACTCCCCGGCGGCTTCCCGCCTCAGCGTATCCAGAGCGTCGCCCACCGCCCGGGCTACCCCCACGGGATCCGAGAGATTCCTATGACCCGAGAAACCAACGACATGGAACAACGGTAGTACGCCTGACGCTCCGGCCGGTGGATTCATTCGATGAAGGCTTTGCATGGGGGTGACAGCGCCGCTTTCGACTGGCAAGGCCGAAGCCTAAAGCCACTGTATTCGGAGCCCCATGTCGTCCTCCGCCTCGCCGGCTTCTGCCGTCTTCCTGAGCTATGCGTCGCAGGACGCCGACCGTGCGCGGCGGATCTGCGACGGCCTCCGCTCCGCCGGCGTCGAAGTGTGGTTCGATCAGAGCGGTCTGGTCGGGGGCGATGCATGGGACACCAAGATCCGCGGACGCATCTCGTCGTGCACGTTATTCGTGCCCATCCTATCCGCCAACACGCAGGCGCGGCGCGAGGGCTACTTCCGTCTCGAGTGGAAGCTGGCCGCCCAGCGCACCCACATGATCGCTGACGGCACGCCTTTCCTGCTCCCGGTCGTCATCGACGAGGTGCGCGACGCCGATGCGCTGGTGCCCGCCGAGTTCAAGGAGGTGCAGTGGACCCGGTTGCCCGACGGCCACACCACGCCCGACTTCATCCGCCAAGTGCAGCAGTTGCTCACCGGTCAGGCCGCCGCGGACGTTGCCGCCGCACCACCAAGGGGCCCCGCCGCGTCGAGCGGCACCGCCAAGCCGACATCCGCACCGACGGTTCCCGCCGCGACGGCGGCCGCGGTGCCGCCGGCCGTCCGCACCGGCTCCGCGCGCTGGCGGTGGATCGGCGCGGGCGCGGTCCTCGGACTCGCGCTGCTCGCCTACCTGCGTCCGTGGGACGCCAGGCCCACTGACTCCCGCCCGACGCCGCCAACGCCCTCCGCTGCGGCCACGACGACCGCGGCAGCACCGCCGACGCCAGCGAGTGCGTCCCTCGCGGCCCCGTCGCCCGCCATCACGGACAAGTCGATCGCCGTCCTGCCATTCGCCAATCTCAGCGCCGAGAAGGACTCCGAATTCTTCGCGGACGGCGTGCACGAGGACCTGCTCACCGCCCTCGCCAAGGTGCGCGATCTCAAGGTGATCTCCCGCGCCTCGGTGCTCGGCTACCGCGACGCCGCGCAGCGAAACCTCCGGCAAATTGGGGCCGAGCTCGGCGTCGCTCACCTTCTCGAGGGCAGCGTGCGGCGGTCCGGTAACAAGGTCCGTATCAACGTGCAGTTGATCGACGCTCGCACCGACCGGAATCTCTGGGCGGAGACCTACGATCGCGACCTGGCGGACGTCTTTGCGGTTCAATCCGAGGTCGCCCGCGAGATCACCGGCGCGCTCAAGGCCACGCTGCGACCCTCGGAGAAGGAACTGATCGGCCGGCGCCTGACTACGAGTCAGGAGGCGTACGACTGGTTCGCCCGTGGCCGCGCGTTGGAACAGGATCTCTCGATCGGGGAGCAGCTCAGCCGCTACGAGGCGGTCGTCGCGGCCTACACGCGGGCGCTCGACTACGATCCGTCGTTCGCGCAGGCGTGGGCTCAACTCGCCGCCGTGCACGGTGCCATGTACTGGTTCGGGTCCGCCGATCCCTCCCCGGAGCGTCGCCGCCTCGCCTTCGCCGCGCTCGACCGAGCCCGGGCGCTCGCCCCGGATGCCCCGGAGACGCGCGTTGCTGAGGGCGACGTGCGCTACCGGTGCGAGAACGACTGGACAGGGGCCTTGGCGAGGTTCGCCGAGGCGGAGGTCCAGTTGCCCAACGACGCCCAGCTGCAAACCAACATCGCCCTGACTTACCGTCGGCTTGGCCGGTGGAATGACGCGGTGCAGCGTTTCGAGCGGGCGGTGGAGCTCAATCCCAAGGACCGCATGGCCGCCACCAGCTTGATCGAGACACAGCTCACGCTGCGGCGGTACCCCCAAGCCCTGGAGACCGCGCGCCGGATCGAGCCGCGGTTTCCCGGCGACGAACTCCTGAAGGGGTTCCGGCTCATCGCCGAGCTGGAGCGCGATGGAGACTGGGCACACTTCGTCGGTGGAATGGGCTCACGATCCGCTTTCGATGAGGTCGAAACGCGGCAAAGGGATTTCGATCGCACCCTGTTGGAAGGTGACCTCGCGGGGACGCTGAGAATCCTGGCTGATCCCAGGTTCGCGCTCCGCTCGTTCTCCCTCCTGCGCAACACCGGGTCCTCCGTTCCGGAGCAGATCGCCTTCATCCGTGCGGAAATCGTCGCTGCCACGGGAGACCGGGCCGAGGCCGTTCGCAGCGGCCGCGAGGCGCTCCAGACCTTCAACACGACTTCTTGGTCGCCGCGCCAGCGCGGCCTCGTGCGCGTCCTCGCGGCGCGGGCGCAATTGATCGTCGACCCGAGCGGCAGCGTGACACACCTCCGCGAGGTTCTTTCGGAGCTGCGGGAGTTCGACAAGATGATCCTCACCGGGAACGCCGTGCCTTGCGCCCGCACCCTCGCCGCGATCGGGCGCAAGGAAGACGCCCTCGCCTTCCTCGAGGAGGCCCTCGCCGGGCCGACCAAGGAGTCGCCGCAACAGATCCGTCACGATCCGCTTTTCCGCTCGCTGCGCGATGACCCCCGCTTCGAGCAACTCCTGCGCTCCGCCCCCACCTTCTGAGCCGCCCATGAATCCCGCCTCGATCTTCCTCAGCTACGCCCGCGAAGACGCCCTATCCGCCCGCCGCATCGCCGAGGCGCTGCGCGCCTCCGGGCACGAGGTGTGGTTCGACGAGAACGAGCTGCGCGGCGGCGACGCCTGGGACGCCAAGATCCGGCGGCAGATCCGCGAGTGCACGCTGTTCCTGCCGCTTATTTCCGACCAGACGCAAGCCCGGCCCGAGGGCTACTTCCGCCGCGAGTGGAAGCTCGCCGTCGAACGCACCCACGACATGGCCGCCGGCATCGCCTTTCTCGTCCCGATCGTCATCGACGAGACCCGCGAGGACGACGCCCTCGTCCCCGAGGAATTCCTCCGCGTGCAATGGACCCGCCTGCCCGGGGCCCTGCCCTCGCCCGCCTTCGTCGAACAGATCCAACGCCTCATCACCGCCCCGCGCACGCGCCGCTCCGCTCCGGCCAGTGCCGGTTCTGCCGCCGCTGCTGCCTCCTCCTCCTCCGCTGCCGCCCCTTCGGCCTCCGCCTCGGCCCATGGCGCCGGCGGCACGCCCGCGGCGAACCCGACCGGGACTCCGTCGCGGAGCAAATCCCCGACCCTCCTGCTCGCGGGACTTGGCGCCGTCGCGGTCGCCGCGGCGCTCTTCGTGATGCTCCGGCCCAGCCCGCTGCCACCGGCTGCGGCCGTCGCCGGCTCCACTGCGACTCCGACCGCGGTACCGAACACGGTACCGACCGCCGTTCCGACCGCGGCCCCGAGCCGGTCCACCGTGGCCGACAAGTCGATCGCGGTGCTGCCGTTCGCGAACATGAGCGAGGACAAGGACAACGCCTTCTTCACCGATGGCGTCCACGAGGACATCCTGACCAATCTCGCGCTCGTCCGTGACCTCAAGGTGATTTCCCGCACGACCGTGGTCCGTTTCCGCGACTCGAAGAAGAGCGTCCGCGAAATCGGCGAGGAGCTCGGCGTCGCCTACATCCTCGAGGGCAGCGTCCGGCGCGTCGCCAACCGCGTGCGGGTCACCGGCCAGCTCATCAACACCCGTACCGACGAGCATGTCTGGGCCAAGTCCTACGACCGCGACCTGACCGACATCTTCGCCATCCAGGCCGCCCTCGCCCAGGAAATCGCCGGCGCCCTCCAAGCCGCCCTCTCGCCCGAAACCCGCCAGCAACTCGCCCGCCGCCCGACCGACAATCCCGCCGCCTACGATCTTTACCTGCGCGGCCGCGACACCCGCAACCGCATGCCCACCGCGAGCCGGGAGGCGCTCGCCGAGGCGGAGCGGCTGTTTCAAGCCGCGGTGGATCTCGATCCCAAGTTCGCCGCCGCGTGGGGCGAGCTCGCCGTCGTGCACGCCCTCCGGGTCTTCTGGGAACAGGACACCTTGCCGAGCCGGTTCGAGCGCGCGGAGGCCGCCGCCGCGCAGGCGCGGCGCCTCGCGCCCGACGCACCCGAGGTCATCCGGCTCGACGGCACCTTCGCCTACTACGCCTACCGCGACTACGCCCGCGCCACCGCGGCGTTCCAGCGGATCATCGACCAGCAGCCCAACGACGCCACCGGCTACGCTTCGCTTGCCCTCATCCTGCGCCGTCAGGGCCGCTGGGCCGAAGCCCTCGCCGCCCACCAGCGCGCCTCGGAGCTCGATCCCGCCAACATCTCCTACCTCCGCAACCAGCTGTTGACGCTGGCCTACGTCCGGCGTTGGCCCGAAGCCCGGTCCGTCCAGCAACGCCTGCTCGTGCTGCTGCCCGGCGACCTGCGCGAGCAGTCAGTGGCGGCGGAATTGGAGGACGACATCGCCGGGGGACACAGCCATTACGAGCGCTTCGTGGCCAGCCTCCCAGCGGACGTACGCGATTCCCGCGGCGGACTCCTCGCGCGTTGGCAACTGGCCCTGCACAAGGGCGACTACGCCGCCTTCATCGCCATCGATGACGCGCATCCCAACCTGAACGAAGACCAAGCGCCTGAGCAGCAGATGCAGGTTGCGGCGTTCATGCACCTTCGGGCTGAGCAGACCGCCCGCGCCCACGCGGTTGCCCGGAAACTCCTGACCGCTGCCGACGAGAATCTGGCCGGCGTCCGGGTCAGCGCGCTCCGCCCCCGCCTTGACCGAGCGGCCGCGCTGGCGATTCTCGGACGCACGGACGAAGCCCTGCAGACGCTGGCAGAAGTCGAAAAGCTGCTCCCCGAATCCCGCGACGCCCTCGACTCGAGGTTCGTGCCCTTGTTCCGCAGTGATGCGCTCGCGATCGCTGGTCGCCGTGAGGAGGCCGTGGCTGAACTCCGTCGGCTCCTCGCCAAGCCCTCGCAATGGAACGTCCGCGACGTGCGCCGGAGAAGCAGCTGGGCTCTCGGCGGCTACGCCCCCTTCGAGGAGCTCCTCGCCGACCCCAAGAACAACGCGCCGCTGTACTGATGCTCTGATGGCACCGGTATCCTTCATTCATCGCCGTCCCGGCCGGCCCACCTCCCGCGGCCAATCGGGTTCGCCACCGCCCCGGCGCGCCACGGGCTTCCGTGCTGCGAGCGCCGCCTGAACCCCGTGCCCGAACCCATCCGCGCCGTCTTCCTCTCCTACGCCTCCGCCGACGCGGAGGCGGCGCGGCGCGTCTGCGAGGCGCTGCGGGCTGCGGGGATGGAGGTGTGGTTCGACGTCGATGGCGGACTGGAGACCGGCGACGAGTGGGACGCCAAGATCCGCCGCCAGATCAAGGAGTGCGTCCTGTTCCTCCCCCTCATCTCGGCCAACACCCAGGCCCGCGAGGAGGGCTACTTCCGGATCGAGTGGGAACTCGCCGCCCAGCGGGCGCTCGGCATCGCCAGCGGCGTTCCCTTCATCCTTCCGATCGTCCTCGACGACACCCGCGAACCCGACGCCCTAGTCCCCGACCGCTTCCGCTCCGTCCAGTGGACCCGCGCCCCCGGCGGGGAATTGTTGTCCGACCACCGCACCCGCTTCGCCCGCCTGTGGTCCCACCGCCTCGGCCTCGTCAAGCATGCCGGCGCCGCCGCGGCCGCCGCCGCCCCGACTGCGCCCGGCGACACCCCGGCCGTCACTGCCGCCGCACCCGGAGCGCCCGCCGGGCGACCGCGCCGCCCGACCCGCCTGATCGCTGCGGCCGTCGCCACGCTCGCGGTCGGCGGCGGGCTGATCGCAGTCCTCAACGTCGGGCGCTCCCCGACGCCGGAGTCCAACGCCCCGGCACCGACCGCGGCGGCCTCGGCGATGACGCCGCCGTCGGCGGCGACGTCCGCGACGGCGAGCGGCCGCAACTGGCCCAAGAACCCGGAGCTGAAGCGCGCGCTGGCGTTGCTCGACCGGCTCGACACCATCCCGGAAGACGTCCGGCTGGCGGAAGAACTGGTCCAGCGCGAGCTCGACAAGAACACGACCGACGCCGAATCCGTCACCGCGATGGCCCGCGTGCAAAGCATGTGGCTGCTCCGCGGCTGGGACCGCTCGCCTGCACGCTTCCAGCGGACCAAGGCGATCGCGGAGCGAGCGCTGCAACTCGCGCCGGACGAACCGGAGGCGCTGCAGGCGCTTGCGATCCAGCTCTTCACCCGTGGCACCGAGCCGCAGCGCGCGCTGGAGCTCGCGCAACGCGCGGTCGACCTGAACCCGAATGAGCCCCGTTTCCACCGCACCCGCAACAACTGCCTGTTCAACCTGCATCTTCCACCGGGGAACATCCTGATGGACAAGCAGGAGGTCGTCGCGACCGAGGGGCTGAACCGGGCGCTCGCCGAGACCGTGCGCTCCGTCGAACGGTTCCCGCGCGACCCCCTCGTCCGCTACGATCTTTCGCGCGCCTACCGCGACCTTGGTCGCTGGGCGGACTTCGAGCGGGTGAACGATGAGACGCTCGCTCTCGCCCCCGTGGCCAACACCCTCGTGTGGAAGGCGCGAGCCCGCTTCGCGCTGCACGGGGACTTCGAGGGGATGAAGGCCGCCCTCGACCAAGTGCCCGCGCGCGTCCGCGCGATCGAGCGCACCGTCTACACCTATTTCCTCTATGCCGTCTTCACCGGGCGCACGGCGGACGGACTGGACGCCCTGAATGCGATGACCGAATCGTGGATGATCGACTTCGATTTCCGCGGCCCGAAGGCGCTCCTCACCGCCACCCTGCACGAACGTGCCGGACGAAACGAACTGGCCCGCGTGCAGTTCGATCTCGCGCTGACGGAGCTGAACCGGATGCGCGCCCTCGATCCGGAGGATCCATCCCTGTTCCTGACCGAGGCCTGGATCAAGCGCGGTCTTGGCCGGACCGACGAAGCCAGGGCGGCGCTGCGCATCTACAACGAAGCCCTCGTCCGGCCCTTTCTCATCTCGCGCGCTGCAACGTGGTGGTTCGGAGCCGTCGCGGCCAACCTCCTGCTCGGCGAGCGCGAGACCGCGCTGACCCTGATGCGCGAGTCCTGCGCCCTCCGCGCCGACGGCCGCCTCACCCTCCGCGAGCGGTTCGCCCTCGATCCCCGCATGGCACCCTTCCGGGACGATCCGGAGATCCGCGCCCTGCTCGCCGAGCCGACTCCGACTCCCGCGGTCGCCCTGGGCGCCCCGGCATCCACCGCCGCCTCGACTCCCGCTTCGCCGGCGAATCCGGTCCTCTCCGAAGCCGCGCAACTCGCCGCCCGGGCCAAGGAGCTCTACACTCGCTTCGCCTACACCCGGCAGGACCTCGCCACCGCCGAGGAGATCGCCCGCCGCGCCACCCAGCTCGATCCCAGCTCCGCCGACGCCTGGGGCGCGCTCGCCGCCGTGCACGGCACGTTTCTCCAGCGGGGATGGGACTTCTCGGAACAGCGCCGCACCGCCACCCAGGAGGCTGCGTCAAAGGCGCTGGGACTGAACCCCGAGCAACCCGAGGCGCTCTTCGGCCTCGGCTACCTGCTCAACCGTCAGGGCGCCCGCGAACAGCTGGTCGACATCTTCCGCCGCGCTCTGGCCGCCTCACCCGAGGACAATCGCCTCGCCCGAGCCTACGCGGGCGCGCTCAGCGGCGTCGGCAAGCGCGACGAGGCACGGGCCGTCCTCGAAGCCGCCCTGGAGCGGGACCCCAAGGATCCGGTCACGCACTACAACCTCGCCATGCAGGGCTCCGGCCTGATCCGAACAGCCCTCACGCCGGCCCAGCTCGAAAACGCCCTCCAGCACCTCGACGCGGGCATCGCCGCCCAGCCCATCGCCACGCTGCTGATCGCCAAGACCATGCTCATCGTCGGCTGGCGGGGCGATCTCGCCGCCGCCCGCGCCAGCCTCGCCGAACTCGAAAAGCGCCCGCTGGCCGAGCGCACCGAGGACCGCGCGGTTTTCGTCCCGCTGTGGATCGCCACGCTCGAACGCAACGCCGCCCGCGCCGTCGCGGCCGCGGCTCTCACCGCCCGCCCGCTCCTCGACGACTGGAACGTGTACCGCCGTCCCACCGCCTGGCATCTCGCGCTCGTCCGTCAGGCCACCGGGAAGGCGAACCTTGCCCGTCTCGACTGGCAGCGCGCCGAGTCTGCGCTCCGCGAACGGCTGCGCGCGAGCCCCAACGACCCCGTGCTCACGTGGGAACTCGCCTGCACCCTCGCCTGGCTCGGCCGCGACGCCGAGGCCGACGCGCTGTTCGCCCCGCTCGAGGGCGCGTGGCGCGAGGAGCCGTCCGCCCAGCGGGCCATGCGCGCCGCGCACTACGCCGCCGCCCGGGGCGATGCGGTCAAGACCGCCGGGTACCTCGAAACCTCCATCAACACGTCCGTCGACTTCAGCTCCTACGTGATCGCGCTTGACCCGTGGTTCGACAAGGTGCGCGACCATCCCGACGTCCAGCGCGTGCTCCTCGCCCACCGGCTGCCCGCCGCCACGCCGTGACCGGACCCCGCCCCGGCCGCGGAGCCGGGGACGTCGCGTTCACGGCCGGACCAAGCAGGGGCGTTTGGGGTTGAAGCTCCAACCCGGGATCAATGCTTGCAGCGCCGCCCCGCCCGGCACGGCCATCACTCGTCGAGTTCGACGTTCCAGTACGCGAGATCGAGGAAGTCCTTCCAGCGCTCGCGCTCCTGGTTGCCGAGCACCAGCGAAATCACCGGCCGCCACTTCGGGCGCACCGGCTTGCGGATCAGGCGCATGCTCGCCTCGTGCGGCAGCCGGTTCGCCTTCCGGGAATTACAGCGGATGCACGAGCAGACGATGTTCTCCCAGGTCGTCTTGCCACCGTGGTCGCGCGGGATGACGTGATCGAGGTTGAGTTCCTCCCGCGGGAAGGTCCGGCCGCAGTACTGGCAGTGGTTGCCGTCGCGCTCGAAGACGTTGTTGCGCGTGAGCTTCAGTTCCTTGGCCGGCAGCCGGTCGAAATACGTCAGCAGGATCACCCGCGGCAGGCGGATCGTGGTCCGCGGGGTCCGGACGATGTCCATCTCGGCGACCGGCGGGTTGCTCTGCGAGAAGTCCATCCAATCCATCAGGGAGAAGACCCGGAAGTCGTCCTCGTGGTGATGGACCACGCTCGCGTGGCTGCGGGCGAGAAGGGCGAAGGCGCGGCGGGCGGCGATGACGTTCACCGCCTGCCAGAGGCGGTTGAGCACGAGCACGGGCTGGTCGAGCACGGCGTCCATTTCGGGCCTTTGCGCTAAAGGTCGCCGGAGGAGGTGTCAAGCGGCCGGTCGCAACGGTCCGGCAACGGTCTCCGACGCACGGTCGTCCTGCCTCCCCCGATCCGCGCTCCGCCACCTCAGGAGGCGGCCACGGAGGCCGCGCGGGATTCAGCGCGCCGGGCGCCGGAGCTGGGCGGCATACGACTCGATGCCGGCGACGATGCCGGCCGCGATCTCGGCCCGGTAGGCCGGGGTCGCGATGCGGCGGGCCTCGGCCTCGTTGGAGAGGTAGCCGGACTCCACCAGCACGCCGGGGCAGTTGATCAGAGTCAGCACCTTGAAGCGGGCGAACTTGAGTCCGCGGTCATTCGTGTTCAGCCGACCCACCAACTGGCGGTGGATGGCATGGCCGAGGATGGCGTTCCACGGATCGGCGCGGTGGCCGGGAAGGCCGACCTGGTCGGACGGGTCGCGGCGGGCGCCGCCGGTCGAACGCTGGCCGCGCCGCGTGAGAATGTACGTCTCGGTCCCGGTCACGCCCGGCTGCGGGAAGGCATTGAAGTGAATCGAGACGAACAGATCGGCCTTGGCCCGGTTGGCAAAGGCCGCGCGGTCCTCCAACTCGACGAAGCGGTCGTCCGAGCGCGTCATGATCACGCGGTAGCCCTTGGCTTCGAGGCTGCGCCGGACCCGCTGGGCCACGTCGAGCGTCAGGACCTTCTCATCGAGCTTCAGCCGACGGTTCTGCGTGCCGGTGTCGTTGCCGCCGTGGCCGGCGTCGATGCAAATCACGCGGAGCGCGGGCGCGGGTCCGGGGATGGAGGCGGGGCGAACGATGGCCCCCAGCAGCGTCGCGGCATCGATGGTCCCGAGCCACAGCTTGCCGCCCGACTCCACGATCGGTTCACCGAGGAAAATCCGGAGGCCGTTGATGTCGACCTCGCGCCGATCGGCCTCGATGACGACGCGGGTGGTCTCATTGAAGAACTGCAGCCGACGACCCCGTTCGAGCCACGCCACCTTCAGTCCCTGACGCGTGGCCCAAGGCACGGCCTCGAGGTACGGGGCGCCGAGGAAGGTCCGGACGGTCGCGGAAGCCGAGGCGGCGGGCGCCGGCGAGGTGGATCGGCCGGGGGACGGCCGGGAGGGGGACGACCCGGTCTGCGCGAGCGTGATCGAGGCGGAGAGCAGCCAAAACCCCAGCAGTGCGACGACGCGGAGGCGGGCGGGAAAAAGCATCTCGCCATTCCCAGCGGGACGAACCGTCGGGCGTCGCCCTCCGCCGCAGGGCGACGGCTTCGCGCACGCCCGCACCGGCTTATTCCTCATCATCCGAGCCGGAGCCCGTGTCATCGATGGGCTCCTCGTCCGGACGAATGGTGTACTTGCGCTTCCGCTTGTTCGGCGGATTCGGGGTGAGCATCACGTTGATCTGCTTGCCGAGGAGTTTCGGCTCGCTGTCGGGGTGGCCCATGCCGTTGAGCTCGGCGAGTGCGTCGGAGATGACCTTGAAGCCGATCTCGGTGTGCGCCATCTCGCGGCCGCGGAACTTGAGCCGCAGCTTCACCTTGTTGCCCTTGTCGAGGAACTCCTCGGCGTGGCGAATCTTCGTGTGAAAGTCGTGCTCCGCGATACGCGCCGAAAACTCGATTTCCTTGAGCTTGCTCGCGGTGGCCTTCACATGGCTCGCCTTCTTCTGCTCCTCGTAGACGTACTTGCCGAAATCCATGATGCGGCACACCGGTGGCACCGCGTTCGGAGCGACCTCGACGAGGTCGAGGTTGAACTGCTGGGCGAGCTGAAACGCCTTGTCGGTCTGCATGACCCCCAGCTGCGTTCCCTCCGGAGAGATGACTCGAATCTGCGGAACCTTAATCCGCAGGTTGCGACGAATGCTGGCGAATGGGTCGTTGTTGCGACGATGCTGGTAACCAGAGCGGTTGCCGCCCGAGGGGGAGGATAAGGCCATCAAGGAGGAGGTTCGAAGTGTTGGGTCGCCCGAACCCTCGCCCGAGGACGTCCGGATGACAACTCTATTTCAGCCGATTGGCCGAAGGCCCCCGCCCGACCCGGGGCGGCGACGTCAGACGCTGAAGCTTTCGCCGCAGGAACAGCTGGCCTTGGCGTTGGGGTTGGCGAACTTGAAGCCGCCCCCCACCAACTGGTGCGAGTAGTCCAGCACGGTGCCGCGCAGGTAAAGCGCAGTCTTCGGGTCCACCAGGACGAATACCCCGGCCGTGGGAACCAGGATGTCTCCGCGCTTGGTCTCGGGCACGAAACGGAGTCGGTAACTCAAGCCGTTGCAGCCGCCACCGCTGATCGCGATCCGCAGCCACGATCCCTGCCGGTCCCGGGCGATCAGCGCCTCGACCTTGCGCCCCGCCGACTCGGTGAGGCGCACGAGGGTCTCGTTGCCCGCGCGCACCCCTTCCGGGAGCTGGGCCGAAGGGGGGGCCGGATGAACAGCAGGCAAGTCCGGTGCAATCGACATGAGGTCAGCCAATTCAGGCTTACGTGTGGCGCAAGCTCCGACGCTGGCGAAGGCTCCGCCCCGCCGAGACCGCCGCCCCGGCCTCAGCGCCGCTGCAGCGCGGCGAGGAGTTCCACGCTGCGCTGCGGATGGATGAGGCGGACGCGGCCACCTGGGAGCGTGCCGGCGCCGAGTTTGATCAGCGAAACCAGCTGTTCGGTGGTCAGCGCCGGGTTCAGCGCCAGCAACTTAGCCGCTAGGTTCGCCACGTTGGGTGCCGCCATGGAGGTGCCGGAATACTTCATCCGCTCGCCGCCGGGGAGAAAGCTCTCCACCTCGAAGCCGTTGGCGAAGACGTCGACATTCGGACCGAAGCTGGTGAACGAGGTCTCCTCGCCCGCCTGGTCGACCGCGCCGACGGTGAGCACGTTCGGCAGGTCGATTCCGGAGGGCACGAATTCGGCGAAGGCCGCGTCGTTGTCGCTGTTGCCCGCCGCAGCCACGAAGAGGATCTCCGGTGCCGCCGCCATCGCCTCGGTCATGGCCTGACGGAAGATCTGAAAATACTCCCGGGCCGTCTGCCGCCGTTCCTCCGGCGTACCACCCGCCCCGTTCGCCTCGAAGGCTCCCTCGATGTCGCGGGGCGATCCACCCCAGCTCATGTTCACGACGCGCACGCCATGCTGCCGGAAATACGCGATCGTATCCCGCGCCGCCTGCCCCTCCCGCTCCGCCCGCTCCCGCGTCGGCAGGTCCGGGATGGTGCGGTGATCGAAGGTGATTCGCGCCGCCATCAGGCGAACCGCCGGATTGCCCGCCGCGGCGATTCCCGCCACGTGCGTGCCATGGGTGAAGTTGCCGAAGAAGTTCAATGACTCAAGGAAGGGCTGCGCCTGCTCACGCTTGAGCCCGGCCAGCTGTTGCTTGAGGGCGTTGCTCTCCGGCGAGTCGATGCTGGCCTGGAGGTCAAGGATGCCCTTCGTCTTGTCGCGCATCGACGGATACGCTTCCCGCTGCGCCGCATCCAGCGGCATCAGGATGTCCGGCACCCGCTTGGAATCGAGGTCGAAGGCGATGCCGTTCACGTCGTCGACGAACCCATTGCGGTCATCATCCACGCCGTTGCCCGACACCTCCGCCGCATTCACCCACCGCTGCTGGGCGAAGGGAGCCATGTCCACGCCGGAATCCCACACCGCAACCACCACCGGGGTGAGCACCGCCCCGCCAGCACCGAGGCTCGCCTCGCGCGCCGCCCAGATGTCCTGCTTCACGCGCGCATTCGCGGCGATGTACGCGCCCAGCGCGGCCACCCGCTCCGCCTTCAGAGGAAGATAATGCGCCAGCCCGGTGCGCTGCGACACGAGGCTCCACGCCACGTTGCCGCTCACGGTCCCAGTCTTGTCGACGCCGGGCTGCAGCGAGCTTTCAATCGAGCCGAGCACCAACGCCTCGGTCGCGATCTCCGCGCTGCCCTTGGCGGAGCGGACCATGTCCGCCACGACGTCCCAAGGCAGGGTCGCGAGGCGGCGGGCGTAAGCCTGCTGGAAGGACGAGCGGAAGGCCGCTTCGGAGGCGTGTTCGCCCGAGCGCCGGGTTTCGATGTAAACCTCCGCCATCAGCCCCGTCATCAGCTTCGCCGCCGGCTTCTCCTCCAGCTCGCGGAGCTGGGCAATGCGCTTGAGCGCGGCGTCATAACGCCCCGCGTGCACGTCGAGGCTGAGGAGCGTGCCCACCACCTCCCGCAGCGTCGCGCGGTCAGCGATGTCATAACTCGCGAGCAGTTTCTCCAGGTCCACCCGGACCGCCTCCGCCAGCGGCGCATACGCCGCGTCACTGGTCAGCACCGCCGTGACCTTGCCCGTCAGGGGATAGCTGTAGCGGGGCAGTTGATCCTGCGAGGTGATCCGGGGCTTCTCCGCCGCTGCGCGCAGGGAGACTGCACCGACCGTGCACACGAGACCTAAGAGAACCGAGACCGTCCGAAGCCAAGGGAAACGTTTCATAAGGGGATGGAGCTTAAACACGACCGGCCACCGAAAGTTGCATGCCATCTGGCGGAAAGGAGACTTCAGGCGGCCCAGAAGAGCCCTGACACTACGCAAACCGAACAGCCGCGCAACCGCCGAAGGAGTCGCCGCGCGGCATCCCGGAGCGGGACACCCCGGCGTCGACGCCCCCGCTGCGATCAGCGCGACGTCGGGCGGCGGGCGATCAACCGTCGCGCAACCGCGACCGCCTGAGCGAAGCTCCGGGGGTTAGCCTGGCCGAGGCCAGCGATGCCGAACGCGGTCCCATGGTCCGGGCTGGTCCGCACGTGGGCGAGCCCGAGGGTCACGTTCACCGCCTCGTCGAACTCCAGCGTCTTCAGCGGTGCCAGGCCTTGGTCGTGGTACAGCGCCACCACGACGTCAAATTCCCCCCGCAGCGCCCGGCCAAAGGCGGTGTCCCCCGCCACGCACCGCGACAGGCCGGGAAAACGTGGGCGCAGGCGGTCCAGCACCGGGTCGATCCGCTCCCGCTCCTCCGTGCCGAGCAGACCTTCCTCGCCGGCGTGCGGATTCAGGCCGCACACCGCGATCCGCGGTTCAGAAACGCCGTCCGCACGCGCCAGTTCCGCCGCCGCCGCCACCGTGCGCTCCAACTCGCGGGGCGTGAGGTGGGTGGCAACTTGGGTCAAGGGGATGTGCCAGGTCAGCAGCGCCACGCGGAGGCGACCGCCGCAGAATGCCATGGTGGGATCTCCGGGCCAGCGCGAGGCGAAGAACTCCGTCTGACCGGCATGCGGGAATCCGACGCGCGCCAGCTCCGCCTTCGCCACCGGCCCCGTCACCACACCGGAAAACTCGGCCGCGAGGCAACCCGCCGCGGCCCGCTCCATCGCCGCCCATGCCAGTCGCGCCCCGGCGGGATCCGGACGGCCGGGCACCGCCGCGTACTCCGCGTCACCCACGGGGATGCGCCGCTCCGGCGGCAGGGGCAATCCCGCCAGCCAGCGCGCCGGGCCGATCGCGACGACCTCGCGCGCGTCCTCGCCCGCGGTCCGCAGCCAGGCCTCCACCACCTCCGGCCCGATCCCGGCCGGGTCCCCGCAGGTGAGCGCGAGCGGTTTCATGGTGCAGGGTCGACGGCGCGGAAACGAATCGGACCCGCCCTTCAGGCCGGGTCCGCATCCAGCGCGACCTCACGCCGCGGGCGGACGAAGCCGCGCTTGCCGCCGGCGAAGAACTCCAGGAAGCGCCGCGCCTCGGGCTCGCCCGCCGCGAGGTCCGCCAACGCCTGCGCCGCCACCGCGCGGATGTTGCCCGGCGTGAAATAAACCCGGCGAAACGCCTCCTTGAGCTGCTGGATCGCCGCCCGCGAGACACCGCGGCGCTTCAGGCCAACGAGGTTCAGCCCGATCACTTCGTCGCGCTCCGCCACCATCGTGAAGGGCGCCACGTCCTCGGTGATGCGGGCGAGCCCCGCCACCATGGCGCCTTCGCCGATCCGGCAGAACTGGTGCACCGCCGCGCCGCCGCCGATGAAGGTCCGGTCGCCCACCGCGACATGGCCCGCGAGCAGGACGTTGTTCGCGAGGATCACCGCTTCGCCGAGACGGACGTCATGCGCGAGGTGCACCCCCGCCATCAGGAAGCAACCCGGGCCGACCGTCGTGCTCGTGCCGGCGCGCGTCGCGCGGTTGATCGTCACGAATTCGCGGATCGTCGTGCCCTCCCCCACCGCCACGCCACTCGGGGTCGCGGGATCAAAGCGCAGGTCCTGGGGCTCGCCGCCAATCACGGCGTACGAATGCACCACCACCCGGTCGCCAAGCATGGTGCCCGAGCGAAGGATCGCACCCGCCCGGAGCACCACGTCGCTCCCGAGCGTCGCCCCCGCCTCCACGATCGCCGTCGCATGCACTTCCGTTGCCATGAGCGCGCAGAGTCGGGCGAATCAGCGCCGGGGTTCAAGGTCCATCTGCGCGTCCTTCAGGAGATCGTAGTTCTTCAGGATGCGGATCACCTGCAGCGTGTCGCTCTTCCGGTAGTTGCGGTTCGCCTCGACCTTCTGGATCAGGTCCTGCAGCACCGCGCGGAAGGAAATGATCGCGTCGACACCGCGTTCCTTGAGCAGCGCCACGCTCTGCGAGCGGAAGGGCTCCACCGTCGGCAGCCCGGGAATCACCAGCACTTTCGTGAACTCCTCGTCCTCCCCTTCCCGATCCTCCGCCGGAAACCACTTCGCCGCGTGCTCCAGGACCGTCGCCTCGAGGAAACGGAAGATCTCCGGCGAACTCTTCAGGGTCGACGGGGAGAACACGTCCGTGTGCCACGGTTTGATCGCGATCACCGCCCGCCGCAGGTACGGCAGCTCGTTCACGAAGAGAAAGAAGTCGGGCTTGCGGCTCCCTCGCTGCCAGCGCGGGTTGTAGACCAGCAGGTCGATCTCCTCGTCATCGGTCTTCTTCCGCGACATGACCTGATACTTCCGGAGCTGACGGACCAGGAAGCCGTTCTGCTCGAAGTATTCGCGGACTAGGCTTTCGTCGATGGCGGACATGGGATCAGGCGACGGAAATGGAAATCACACTCGCCGCAGTCTGGAGAAGGATTCGCTCCCTGTCGATCCCCCGCCCCGGGGGCCGCCGTCTAGCCGAGCGCCGCGCCCACGCTCGCGAATGCCGCGGCGACCCGCGCGGGGTCAACGTCGTCACGGGTGACGGCGCGGCCGATCGCCTCGAGGACGACGAAGCGCAGCTTGCCGGCGCGCACCTTCTTGTCGCGGGACATCGCGGCCAGCAGTTCCGGCCAGGGCAGCGGTTCAACCAGTGCGACCGGCAGTCCGTGCGCCGCGACGACCGCGCGGATCCGCGAAGCATCGCCGTCTGGGATCATCCCGAGATCGGCGGAGAGTCGGGCTGCCGCCACCAATCCGATCGCCACCGCCTCGCCGTGCAGGTAACGGCGGTAGGCGGTTACCTGCTCGATGGCATGACCGAAGGTGTGGCCGAGGTTGAGCAGCGCGCGCCCGCCTTCTTTGGCGCGTTCGAATTCATCGGCCTCCACCACGCGCGCCTTCGCCGCACAGCAACGCCGGATAATCGTGGCGAGGTCCGGACTCTGCACCGTCACGGGCGCCAGCTCCAGATCGGCAAACAACGGTGCGTCGCCCAAAAGGCCGCATTTGATCACTTCCGCCATGCCGGCGGCGAACTCGCGCGGGGGCAGCGTCGACAGCACTTCCGTCGCGATCATGACCCGCGCGGGCTGGTGGAAGGAGCCGACCAGGTTCTTGCCGGCCTTCAGATTGATGCCGGTCTTTCCGCCCACCGAGCTGTCGACCATCGCCAGCAGCGTGGTTGGCACCTGCCAGAAGGCGATGCCGCGAAGGTACACCGCGGCCGCGAAGCCCGCGAGGTCGCCGATCACGCCGCCGCCCACCGCCACGAGGATCGAGCCGCGGTCGAGCCGTTGCTCCGCCATGAAATCCAGCACGCGGCCCAGCGCCTCAAGCGACTTGGTCGACTCTCCCGGATCCAGCACCAGCCGTGGCGCATCACCGAAGAGGTCGCGGAGCATCTGCTCCTGGCACGCCGCCACGTGGCGATCCGTGACCACCACGAGTTTTCGTCCCTCGCGCTGAACGGTCTCCACCTCGGCCCGCACCTCGACGCGCAGGGACCGCCCAAAAACGATCGGGTAACTGCGGGAGCCAAGGGAGACGGTGAGGAGGTCCACGGGAGCGCGAAGCCAAGCATCAGCACCCCCCTCGGGTCAATCGCCGACACCGCTGCCAACGAGGCCGCCCGGAGGCTCGCCCGGGCTTGCCAAGCCCGGCATTTGCCTGCTCCGTAGCAACATGAAGAAACTCCTCACGCTCTCCTTCGTGCCCCGCTGCACCGACCTCGGCCTGCTCGTGCTCCGTCTCACCCTCGGCCTCGCGATGTTCTGGCTGCACGGTCTCGGCAAGCTCACGGGATTCGCGCAGATGAGCGGGCAGTTCCCGAGCATTTTCGGCCTCGGCTCCTCGACCAGCCTCGTGCTCGCGATCATTGGTGAGGTCGTGCTCCCGGCGCTTATCGTCGTCGGCCTCTTCACGCGTTTCGCGGCCCTGGGCACCGCGATCACGATGGCCGTCGCCTTCTTCGCCATCCATGGCGGCGCGCTGAGCGGTCAGAGCAGCGGCGAGTTGGCCTTCCTCTACATGGTTGGCTTCGCCTCGCTCGTCGCCAGCGGCGCCGGCCGGCACTCGCTGGACGCCAAGCTGGGCAACGGCTGAGCGCTGTCGCCCTCTCGCTCTCCGGGTAAATCACGCAGGCGGGCCCACCGCCCCCGCTGACCGGCTCCACGCGGTCCGCGGCCCGGAACTTGGGGAGGCCGGCCTGCGTCACGACGACGGTCTTCCCGCGTTTCAATCGCGGGTTCAATTCCAGACTGGGCCGGTGGATCACGCTTTCTTCGACCGCCCGACGGACGGCGGCTTGCCGCTTCCGGCCTTCCGATCGTAGAGTTCACCCGCTTCTTCCCGGTCATCCGGCGCGGACAACACTCATCCCCCCATGGTCAACCAGCAGGACATCGCCCGGGAACTCGGCCTCTCCCAGACCGCAGTCTCGCTGGCCCTGCGCAACCATCCCTCGATCCCCGCCGCCACCGTGCGAACCGTCCGAGCCGCCGCGCGGCGGCTCGGCTACCGGCCGAATCCGCTCGTCTCCGCCCTGATGGCGCAGCGCCGCAAGCGCCCCGCCGCCGCGCTCCACGCCAAGATCGCCTTCCTCACCCCGTTTCCCGTTCGCGGCCGCTGGCCGAGCAACTATGCCGCCGGGTGCTTCGACGGGGCCAAGGCGGCGGCGACCGAGCGCGGCTACCTCTGCGAGAGCTTCTGGCTCGGGGACCCGGCAGTGGATCAGCGACGGCTCAGCCAGATCCTTTGGACCCAAAATGTCCAGGGACTGATCCTCGCCCCCATGCCGGTGAACAGTCCGCCCATGACGCTCAATTGGGAACGCTTCGCGAGCGTCAGCCTCGACTACTCGCTCGCCAACGCGAAGCACCACCGCGTCGTCGATGACCACGCGTTCGCGATGGAGCGGGTACTCGAAGAAGTCGCACGCCGCGGTTACCGGCGCCCGGGCCTCGTCCTCCGCGAGTCCCAGGATGTCCGCACCCATCACAGTCGGCTCGGCGTCTTCCTCGTCCGACGTCGCCTGTATCCCGCTTGGAGCGACATCCCGCCGCTGATCCTGCCGGAGGACCGCTGGAACGCCAACCTGTTCACCGCCTGGCTAGAGCGCGAAAAACCGGACGTGATCCTGACCGAGGAGGACGAGCTGCACGAGGCCGTGCAGCACCTTAAACTGCGGGTGCCGCAGGACGTCGGCATCGCCTTCTTCTACAAGGAACACTCCAAGCGCTCCCTGTCCGGGCTGGTGATCGACTCGCGCTTGGTCGGCGGCATCGCGACGACCGTGTTGATGCGGATGATCGAGACCAACGAGCGCGGAACGCCCCGGGTGCCGACGACCACGCTGGTCGAGTCATTCACGTGGCATCAGGGCCGCACGCTGCGGCCCTTGTAGCCCGGACGCCCCGGCGCACCCGAGGCGGCAGAGGCGGGTTCCCCCGCCCGAAGGGAATTCTTGCGACCTTTGCGCGTCACCGGCAGCCTCCCCGATCGTCCCATGAACCCCTCCCCTCGACGCACCGCGGTGGTCACCGGCGCGGGCTCCGGCATCGGCCGAGCCATCGCCCTCCAGCTTGCCCGCGAGGGATGGAGCATCGCCCTGCTCGGGCGGCGCCGCGCCGCGCTCGACGAGACGCAGGCTCTCGCGGGCGAGCACGCCGCCTCGCTTCATGCCTTTCCGTGCGACCTCGCACGGGCCGACGCCGTGGCCTCCACCGGCCGCGCCATCCTCGCCGCGCTGGGACCCGTCGAGGTGCTGGTCAATGCCGCCGGGACCAACATCCCGCAGCGGTCCTTGGAGGTGATTGAGCAGAAGGACTTCGACGAGGTCGTCGCGACCAACCTGCTCGGCGCCTACGCGGCCGTCCAGGCGTTCCTGCCCGGCATGCGGGAACGAGGCCAAGGGACGATCGTGAACATCAATTCCGAGGCCGGCCTGCGTGCGAGCGCGAAGGCGGGGGCGGCCTACGTGGTCTCGAAGTTCGGCCTCACCGGCCTGACGCAGTCGATCAACGCCGAGGAGCGCCACCGCGGCATCCGCGCGTGTTCGATCTATCCGGGCGATGTGAACACCGCCCTGCTGGACCGCCGTCCCCAGCCACCCGCCGCCGCCGCGCGGCAGACGATGCTCCAGCCCGAGGATGTGGCCGCCTGCGCCCTTCTCGCCATCAACCTGCCGCCGCGCGCCATCATCGAGGACCTCGTGGTCCGGCCCCGCTGACGCGCCGCGCCAGCCGGGCCAGCTAAACGCGAGCCCACGGGCGCCTTGCTCTCCCGCCACCGACGCCACGCTGCCGACCGCCATGTCCAACGCCGACGCCCGCCGCGCCTACTGGACCGAGCAACTCGAGGCCGCCCGGGACTTCATGCTCCGCGCGGCGCGGCAGCCGGTCGCCGAGTGCGGGGAGTCGCTGGTTGACCTGCCGGAGGCCGCCCGGGCCGCCGGCGTGCGCGTGCGGTTCTCCGAAAGCCCCCACGTGCTCGGCCTGCCCCGGATCCACCGGTTGCGCGCCGGCCTCGTCCCGGGCTTCCTCGCCGCCGCGGCCGCCATGAACCGGCGCGGCTGGATCCTGCACGTCGAGGACGGCTACCGCACGCGCGAGATGCAGCGGCACCTCGGCCGGCATCCGGCCGTCTTCGACGCGATCCTCCGGACCCTCCGCTGGGAGCTGGGCGGCGCGCTGCCGACGCCCGAGTTTTTCCTGCGCCGCAGCATGGCATTGGTCGCCCTCCGGCCGAAGGTAGGAACCCACATGTCGGCCAGCGCGATCGATCTCTCCGTCTTCCGCGCCGACGACGGCCGCGAGGTCGACCGCGGCGCGCCCTACCTGGAAATGTCGGAGCTCACGCCGATGGACTCGCCGTTCGCGTCGCCGGAGGCGCGGCGGAACCGGCGCGAGATCACCGCGGTGATGCGGGAGCACGGCTTCTTCGAGTATCCGTATGAGTTCTGGCACTACAACGGCGGCGACGTCTACGAGGCCGTCCTGCTCGGATCGGCGGCGCCCGCGCGCTACGGCGCCGTCGACTGGAACCCCGCCGACGGCCGCGTCACCCCGACCGCCGACCCCGAGCAGCCGCTGAACTCCGCCGCCGAGATGGGCGCCGAGATCGAGCGCGCCCTGCACCGGCAGCCGAAGTAGCCGCCCGACCGCTGGAGTGAGCCACGGAGCCGCCCGGTCGGCCAGCCGCTCCGCCCCACGGCGGAAGCTTGCCTCAACCGGCGGCCCAAGCTCATAACCATGGCTCCGTTCCCCCTTTCGCACCCCCACCTCGAGAGGCCCAGCCACGTGCACACGGTCATTCCTCCCCGTTCGCTCTTCCCGGACCAGCGGATCCACCGCCCGCACTCCGGCGTGGCTGTCGGTGAGCCCGCGATGGCGGTCACGACGAATCGGTGGCCTGCCGCCGCTGGCTCGCGGCACACTGGCTGACGCTGACGGCCGGATCACCCGTTTCCCCCATCCCATCCCTTTCCATGGAATTCCTGATCTCCCGCTACTCGGACGGCCTCGTGATCGAGCAGGGCGGCTCCGTCCGTCTCGCTCCCGCCGACTGGACCCTCGACCCACTCTTCGCTTCCGATACACCGGCGCAACGGGTCGCGGAGGTCTTCGCCCGCTCGCGGGACATCGCGCCCCGCACCACCGCCCCGCTCGCCCCGCTCGGGCAGCAGGAAATCTGGGCGGCCGGCGTGACCTACCTGCGCAGCCGCACGGCGCGGATGGAGGAGTCGAAGGACGCCGGCGGCGGCTCGTTCTACGACAAGGTCTACCACGCGGCCCGTCCGGAGCTATTCTTCAAGGCCACCCCGCCCCGGGTGGCCGCGCCCGGAACGCCCGTGCGAATCCGCGGCGACTCGCGCTGGAACGTCCCGGAGCCCGAGCTTACCCTCGCGCTGAATCACCGCGGGGCAATCTTCGGCTACACCATCGGCAACGACATGAGCTCACGCGACATCGAGGGCGAGAACCCCCTGTATCTTCCGCAAGCCAAGGTCTACGACCGTTCCGCCGCCCTCGGGCCACGGCTGCTGGTCCGCGACACACCCCTGCCCGCAACCACCGAGATTGTCCTCGAGATCCGTCGCAGCGGCGCGACCGCCTTCGCTGGTCGCACTGCCATTAGCCAGATCAAGCGCCGCTTCGACGAACTCGCGGAATACCTTTTCCGCGACAATGTCTTCCCCCAAGGCTGCTACCTCATGACCGGCACCGGGATCGTGCCGCCCGACGCCTTTACACTGCAGAGCGGCGACGAGATCCGCATCACTATCGAGCCCATCGGCACGCTGATCAATCCGGTCGGCTGAGGCCCGCACCGCGCCCCCTCGTTTCGTCCTTCCTTCATCCGCGCCCCACTATGGCCCTCTCCGGACTCCACCGCATCGCCGGCCAGGCCCGCGCCGCCGCCGCGACACGTTTCCACGGCATCGACGCCGCCACGCAAGCACCCCTTGAGCCCGCCTATCCCGAGGCGACCCCCGAGGAGATCCACTCCGCCCTGTGCGAGGCCGCGAGTGCGTTCGAGGTCTTCGCGGCGTCGGACGGCCGGACGCGCGCGACGTTGCTGGAGGCCATCGCCCGGGAAATCGAGGCCCTCGGCGACGCGTTGCTCGCCCGCGCCCACGCCGAGACCGGGCTGCCGCTCGCCCGACTCACCGGCGAGCGCGGTCGCACCTGCGCCCAGCTCCGGCTCTTCGCCCAAGTCGCGCGCGAAGGCTCTTGGGTCGATGCCCGCATCGATCCCGCGCTGCCGCAGCGGCAGCCACTGCCCCGCCCCGACCTGCGCCGCATGCTGCAGCCGATCGGCCCCGTGGTTGTCTTCGGCGCCAGCAACTTTCCCCTCGCCTTCTCCGTCGCCGGCGGCGACACCGCGTCCGCCCTCGCCACCGGCAATCCCGTGGTGGTCAAGGGCCACCCGGCCCACCCCGGCACGTCGGAACTGGTCGCCGACGCCGTGGACCGCGCCGTCGCGGAATGCGGGCTGCCGGCGGGGACGTTCTCGCTGCTCCACGGACGCGAACCGCGCACGGGGCTGGCACTCGTCCGCCACCCGGAGACCTGCGCCGTCGGCTTCACCGGATCCCACGCGGCGGGGCGCGCCCTCTTCGACGCGGCCGCCACCCGGCCGCGCCCGATTCCGGTCTTCGCCGAGATGAGCAGCCTGAATCCGGTGTTCGTGCTCGACGGTGCTCTCACCTCCCGCGGACCGGCCATCGCCGAGGGGCTGAAGCAGTCGTTCACGCTCGGGGTTGGCCAATTCTGCACCAAGCCCGGCATCGTGGTCGGAGTCGCTTCACCCGCATGGGACGCGTTCGCCGCACGGCTCGGCGAAGTGGCTCGGGCCGTGCCAGCCGGCGTCATGCTCCACGCCGGGATCGCCCGCGCCTTCGCCGAGGCCACCGCCGACCTGCGCGATGTCGAGTGGCTGTCCCAGGGTCCCGCCGCCGCGGCCCGCGTCACCGCCGCCCGTTTTCTCGAGGATGCCGCGCTTCAACGGGAAATCTTCGGGCCATTCACGCTGCTGGTGACGGTGCCGAATGCGGCCGGCCTCGCGTCCTTCGCCCGGGCGCTCGACGGACAGCTCACCGCAACCGTGCACGGCGACCCGGACGATCTCTGCGCGCCCACCACCGCGGACCTACTGCGGTTGCTCGGCCAGCGCGCGGGACGGATCGTGCTCAACGGCTTTCCGACCGGAGTCGAGGTCGCCCCCGCAATGCAGCACGGCGGTCCGTATCCCTCCACCACTGACAGCCGCTTCACCTCAGTCGGTACCGCCGCGCTCGCCCGTTTCGTCCGGCCCGTCTGC
The DNA here is from genome assembly GCA_040382075.1 of Opitutaceae bacterium. Taxonomy (GTDB): domain Bacteria; phylum Verrucomicrobiota; class Verrucomicrobiia; order Opitutales; family Opitutaceae; genus UBA6669. The sequence continues at coordinate 55,208 of JBEIGD010000017.1, read as the reverse complement.
TTCCAGGATTTCCCAGACTCCCTGCGCCCGCCCGCGCTGCAAGACGCCAATCCGCTCGGGCTCTTGCGCCTCGTCAACGGCGCGCCGACCCGCGCGGCGGTCGGCGACGTCTGACCGCGCTCGACTGGTCTTCGCCACCCCACGTTCAGGCGTCGCTCGGCCCGCGCGACCCGCCCAGCCCCACCGCGACCCTCCACCTCCGGAACGCACTCTCTGTCCATGTCCTCCGACCCCCTGCTCGACTCCAGCAACGAGGCGATCTACGTCCTCCGCACCTCAGGACCCGGCCCCAGCGGGCGCCTGCCGCTCGACGCGGCGCAGCTCAAGGCGATGGCCAGCGGCGACCTCTTCGGTTGGACGCAGAACGCGGGGATGGGTTGGAACCCGGCCAAGCTCCTCGGGAAGGAATTCCTGATCCTGAGCACGCAGGGCGGGATCCGCGCCCCGGACGGCAGCCCGGTCGCGCTGGGATTCCACACCGGGCACTGGGAGATCGGCCTGCTCATGGAGGAGGCCGCGCGGACGTTCTCCGCGGCCGGGGCGATCCCGTTCGCCGCCTACTGCAGCGACCCCTGCGACGGCCGCACCAACGGTACCGCGGGCATGCTGGACAGCCTGCCCTACCGCAACGATGCCGCGCAGCTGTTTCGGCGCCTGATCCGCTCGCTGCCCAACCGGCGCGGCGTGCTGGGCATCGCCACCTGCGACAAAGGTCTTCCCGCGATGATGATGGCGCTCGCCGGCACGCCGGATCTCGCGACCATTCTCGTTCCCGGCGGCGTCACGCTCCTGGCCGAGGAGGCGGAGGATGCCGGCAAGGTCCAGACCCTGCCGACCCGCTTCGCGCAGGGTGAAGTTTCCCTCGAGTACGCGGCGGAAATGGGCTGCAAGGCCTGCGGTTCACCCGGCGGAGGCTGCCAGTTCCTCGGCACCGCCGCGACCAGTCAGGTCGTGGGCGAAGCCCTCGGTCTCTCCCTGCCCCACTCCGGGCTCAGCCCGTCCGGCTCGGAAATCTGGCGCGACCTCGCCCGCCGCTCCGCCCGGGCGCTGATCGAACTCGAACGCCACGGCACGACCACGCGGCAGATCCTGACCGACGACGCCATGCACAACGCCATGGTCACGCACGCCGCCTTCGGCGGGTCGACCAACCTCATCCTGCACGTCCCAGCCATCGCCCACGCCGCCGGGCTGCGGCGTCCCACCGTCGCGGACTGGACACGCATCAACCAGCAGGTCCCGCGCATCGTCGATGTGCTGCCCAATGGTCCGCATCACTACGCGACGTCGCAGGTGTTCCTCGCGGGCGGCGTGCCTGAAGTGATGCTGCACCTGCGCGATCTCGGGCTGCTGAAGCTGAATGCGCGCACCGTCTCCGGACGCACGCTGGGCGAGAACCTCGCCTGGTGGGAGACGTCGGAGCGCCGGCAGCGCCTGCGCGCGAAGCTGCGCGAACTCGACGGCGTCGATCCGGACGCCGTCATTCTTTCCCCGGCTCGTGCGCGCGAGCGGGGGCTCACCCCGACGATCACCTTCCTGCGGGGCAACCTCGCGCCCGAAGGCGCCCTGGTGAAGAGCACGGCGATCGCGCCGGAGCGAATCGGGCCGGACGGCGTCTTCCTCCACGAAGGCCCGGCGCGGATCTTCACGTCGGAGGCCGCCGCGATCGCCGCGGTCAAACGCGGCGACCTGCGCGCTGGTGATGTCATGGTCCTCATCGGCATCGGCCCGGGCTCAGGCATGCCGGAAACCTACCAGATCACCTCGGCACTCAAGTACGTGCGCGACGGCTCGCGCATCGCGCTGCTCACCGACGGGCGTTTCTCCGGCGTCTCCACGGGGGCCTGCATCGGCCACGTCAGCCCGGAGGCGTGGGCCGGCGGGCCGATCGGACGCCTCCGCGAAGGCGACCTCGTGCGCCTGCGCATCGACACGCGCACGCTCGAGGGCTCCGCGGACGTGGTCTCCCGGTCGGCGGAGGAACTGCGGGCGCGGCCTATCCACCCCGACCTCAAGCCCGACCCCCGCGTGCCTTCGGACACGCACCTCTGGGCGGCGCTGCAGGCGGCCAGCGGCGGCAGCTGGGGCGGGTCCGTCTACGACGTCGACCGCATCCGCCACCTGCTTGACCTCGGCGCGCGGGCGGAGGAAAAAGGCGGAACATGAACGCCCGCCCCCGCATCGTCGTCCTCGACGGCCACACCCTCAATCCCGGCGATCTTTCCTGGAGCGCCTTGGAAGCGCTCGGAGACTGCACGATCCACGCCCACACCCCGGCGGCGGAGATCGTGGCGCGCGCCGCGGGCGCGCCGATTGTCCTGACGAACAAGACCCCCCTCTCGGCCGCGACGCTCGCGGCCTTGCCGGACCTGCGGTACCTCGGCGTGCTCGCCACGGGCTACAACGTCGTGGACGTCGCCGCCGCCCGGGCGCGCGGGATCCCGGTCGCGAACGTCCCGCTCTACGGCACGGCCTCGGTCGCGCAGCACGTGTTCGCGCTGCTGCTGGAGCTGACCCAGCAAGTCGCACGCCACGCGGCCAGCGTCCGGGCGGGACGGTGGTCGGAGAGCCGCGACTTCTGCTACTGGGAGACCCCGCTGTTGGAATTGTCGGGATTGACCCTCGGGATCGTCGGCACGGGGCGGATCGGCGGCGCGGTGGCGCGGATCGCCGAGGCCTTCGGCATGAAGGTCATCGCCGCGCGGCGTTCCGGCGGACGGGCCGAATTGGAGCAGGTGCTGCGCGCCGCGGACGTGGTCAGCCTGCATTGCCCGCTCACCGAAGAGACCCGTCACCTGATCAACGCCACCACCCTTGGCTGGATGAAACCGGGCGCGCTGCTGATCAACACCTCGCGCGGACCGCTGATCGACGAGGCGGCGCTGGCCGCCGCGCTGCACGCGGGCCGCATCGCCGGCGCCGCCCTCGACGTGCTCAGCATCGAACCGCCTCCGGCCGGCAACCCGCTCTTTACCGCGCCGAACTGCATCATCACTCCGCACATCGCGTGGGCCACCCGCGCCGCGCGGAGCCGCCTGATGGGCACCGCGATCGCGAACGTGGCGGCCTTCCTCGCCGGGAAGCCGGAGAACGTCGTCAACTGAGGCCGATCCGTCACAGACCGGCGGGAACCGCCGGCGCCGGAGCCGGAGCCGATCCGCGCGGAAGCAGGGTCTGGATCGCCTTCTCCGCCATCCCGTCCGTCGAGTAGCCGCGGAACGGGAGCTGGTGGATGAAGACTTGGGCCATCAGCGCTTGATTGCGCGGATGCCGGAGCTCCGCCTCAAGCTCCATCATGTAGGAGCGAAAATCCCACGTCCAACGGTCCTGGTACACCAGCACGGCGTCGACGCCCCGGTCCGGCATCATCGTCAGCGGACCCGCGTCGGCGTCGTAGCCATGCGCTCGCAGCGCCCGCACCAAGCGATCCCGCACGTTGTGATTGTCCGCCAGCCGCTGCTCCACCCAGATGCTGCGGACCTGCGTGAAATCGACCCCGGAAGCGACGCTGCGCGTCACCGACGAGCAGCCGGTAAGCAGAGCGACGACTCCGGCAAGGAGGGCAACAAGGAGGGACTTCATCGATGACAACCAGCTCCAGCCTTCGCGCATTCGCGCCGCGGGCAACGCAATTTCCGCTTCGCCCCGGAGCCCGCACGCCAGCCCCTCGCCACTCGGGACGCTTCAACTCGGTCCGGGACTTGCCAAGGGCCGGATCCCGGACAAGGTTGGGGTCTTCTTCCATGCACTTCGACAACCTTCAGGCCAGTCTCTCCGCCCCCCTCCCTCGCGCCGACGAGGATGATGAGGATGAGGAGGGCGCCGTCGAAAAGCGCGGCGCCTCCCCCGTCAGCGCCCTGATCGCCCGCAAGTTTCTCGAACAGCGCAAGATCTTCCTCTGGGGTCCCGTCACCGACGCGTCGGCCAAGCAACTCACCGAGTCGCTCCTGTACCTCGAGACCATCGGTCCGGGTAAGGACATCACGTTCTACATCAACACCCCGGGTGGTTCGATCACTGCCGGCATGGCGGTGTACGACACGATGAAGCTGATCACGTCGCCGATCACCGTCGTGGTGACCGGCATGGCTGCGTCGATGGGTTCCATCCTCCTCAGCGGCGCCCCCAAGGGCCGCCGCCTGCTCTACCCCCACTCCCGGGTGCTCATTCACCAACCGCTCATCAGCGGGCGATTCAGCGGTCCCGCGACCGACATCAACATCCAGGCGCAGGAAATGGAGAAGCTCCGGGCGGAGCTGAACCAGATCCTGTCCGATGCCTCCGGCCAACCGCTGGAACGGATCGACCAGGATACGGACCGCGACTTCTACCTGACCGCGAAGGAAGCGATCGCCTACGGGCTCGCCGACCGGATCGTCGACCGGGTCTGAGCCGCGTTCCGCCGCCAGACTCGCCGCGACGGCGCGGGTCACTGATCACCCGGCACGCCATCCTCCGCTGCGGACGCGGTCGCCCGGTGCGGTCCAGTCCGACTACCCGGGGCCGGGGCGTGCGCTCACGCCGCTCGATCCGTTCGCGCACGCGTTAGCCCATGGAGCGTGGCGGAACCGCCGCGCCGAACTGACTCAAATCTGGAAGTCGACCCGCCCGGCGGCGTCGTGCAGCCCGCACTCACGCTTCAACCCTCCGAAACGGGTCTGCTCCTCCGTCATCCCCGGTTGCAGCGGAGCCGAGCTATGCCAGTCGCCAAGCGACACATAGCCCTGCTCCCAAAGCGGATGGTACGGCAGGCCGTGCTCCGTGAGGTATCGGTGCACCCGGCGATTGTCCCAGTCGAGGATCGGATGAACCTTCACCACGCGCTTCTGCGGCTGGACCACGCGCAGATTTTCGCGTGAACCCGACTGGGAGCGACGCAGGCCCGCCAGCCACGCCTTCGCGCCCAGTTCGCGGACCGCACGGTCCATCGGCTCCACCTTGTTGATCCGGTTGTAGCGCTCCAAGCCCGCGAGGCCCTGCTCCCAGAGCTTGCCGTGCAACGCCTCCTGACGCGCCGCCGTCATGGCCGGCACGTAGGTCTGCAGGTTGAGATCCAGCCGACGCGTCAGTTCGTCCGCGAATCGGTAGGTCTCGGGAAACAGGTAGCCGGTATCGATAAACACCACCGGAATCCGGGGCACGATGCGCGTGACCAGGTGCAACATCACCGCCGCCTGCACGCCAAAGCTCGTCGTCATCACGAGGCCATCGCCGTAGGCCGCGTACGCCCACTCGATCCGTGCCTCCGCCGCGGCGTTTTCCAGCTGCGCCCCATCATCGAGGCTCGGCTCCCCCGGCGCCCCACTCGCGGGCGCGACCGCCACCGCGGCGATGTCCGCTCCTGAGTCCGGCAACGACGCCGGCATCTCGCTTACCACACCTTGCATTCCCCTGAAACTAGCCACCACGGCAGCGATTACGAGTAAATAAGGGTTACTTAGTAAACTAAAGAGTAAGAATGGATTAAACCGCTGATTTTCAAAGTTTAAGCAATTTAGAGCGACGCCAACAAGCGCTCGATCTCGGCGCGCTTGGCCTGCTGGTCGGCCAACTGACGACGAGCGCCGTCCAAGACCGCCGGTGGGGCCTTGCTCACGAAGGCTTCGTTGGAGAGGCGGGCCTCGGTGCCGGCAATGTGCTTGGAGATCTGCTCCAGCTCCTTTTGGAGACGGGTCTTCTCCGCCGCCGGATCAACGCGGATGCCGGTGTCGAGGAAGAGCGTGCCCAGCGGGGTCACGACCGCCGGGAACGCCGGCTTGTCCGCGGTCCGTTGGATGACCGCCGCGCCGACGAGGCGGGCGAGTTTGCCCGAAGCGGCCTGCACCACGGACCACTCGGCGTCACCCATCAGGGCGAGGAACGTCACGTCGCGCTTCTGCGCGACGGACTGCTCCGCCTTGAGTTGACGAGCGAGGCTGGCGACCTGCTTGAGGATCTCCACGCGGCGCGAGGACTCGGCGTCGATGCGCACGCCGACCGTCCCGAGGCGCTCGACAAGGTCGGTCGCCCGCTCGATCCGCGCGTCCTGCAGGAACGACCCTTCCGCACCGTAGCCGAGCAAGTGCCACAATTCCTCCGTGATGAAGGGAGCGAACGGCGCGAACATGAGGAGGAATTCGCGGATCACGAGGTCCTGCATGGCGAGGACATGGCCCTGCGCCGCCGGATCCTGCAGGCGCGCCTTCGCGACCTCGACGTACCAATCGCAAAAGTCGTTCCAGAAGAATGAATACAGGCGCTGGGTCGCGCCGGCGAATTCGAACTCGTCGAACCCGCGTTCCACCACGCGCAAGGTATCGCCGAGCGCCGCGAGCAGCGCATGATCGTCGTCATCGAGCCGCGCGGGCTGGATCCGCGCGAGGATGGCGTCGAGGCTGCGGTTATCCGCCATCGGCCCGCTCATCTGGCGGAAGCGCGCGGCGTTCCAGACCTTGTTGCAGAAGTTCTTGCCGCCTTCGATGCGGTCCTCGTCGAACTTCACATCCTGCCCGAGCGGGGCGATCTGCAGCAGGCCGAAGCGGAGGCCGTCAGCGCCATACTTGGCGATGAGGTCGAGCGGATCCGGCGAATTGCCGAGCGTCTTGGACATCTTGCGCCCGGACTTGTCGCGGACGATGCCGTTGAAGTAGACGTGGCGGAAGGGAATCCGCCGGGCGAGTTCCTCGCGCGAGCGCGGCGCCTCAGGGGCCGTCGTTCGGCGCACCGCCGCCCCAGAAGTCGCTTGGGGTTCGTCGCCGGTGAACTCCAGCCCGGCCATGATCATGCGGGCCACCCAGAAGAAGATGATGTCTGCACCGGTCGCGAGGGTCGTCGTCGGATAGAAGCGGTCGTAACCCGCCGCGTTCATCGCGGCGCGATCCGGCCACCCGAGCGTCGCGAAGGGCCACAGCCACGACGACGCCCACGTGTCCAGCACGTCTTCCTCCTGCTCCCAGTTCTGCGGATCGGAAGGGCCGTCGAGCGACACGTGGACCTTCGTCGGATCCGCGAGATCGGTCTCCGTCAGGCGCTCACGATCGATGCCCTTGCGGTACCACACGGGGATGCGATGGCCCCACCAGAGCTGGCGGCTGATGCACCAGTCCTGGATGTTCTCGAGCCAGTTGAGGTACACCTTGCTCCAGCGTTCCGGATGGAACTGGATGAGGCCGTCGCGGACCACCTGCTTGGCCTCCTCGACGCGCGGGTAGCGCAGCCACCACTGCTGCGTGAGGCGCGGCTCAATCGGCACGCCGGCGCGCTGGGAGAAGCCGACGTTGTTCTCGTAGGCCTTTTCCTCGATCAACACGCCGCTCTCGCGCAGGAGCTCCGCGGCGCGCTTGCGCCCGGCAAAACGCTCCAGGCCCGCGAGGCCCGGACCGGCCTCGGCGGTGAGCACGCCGTCCGGCTGCAGCACGTCGATGACGGGCAGCCCATGCCGCTGACCAATCTCGAAGTCGACCTTGTCGTGCGCAGGGGTGACCTTCAGCACGCCGGCGGCGAAGGCGGGATCCACCGCCGCATCGGCGACGATCGGAAGGGCCTCGCGCTGGCCAAGAGGGCGCCAGACCTTGCGACCGATCAGCGCGCGGTACCGCTCATCGTCCGGATGCACGGCGAGCGCGACGTCCGCCGGAATCGTCTCGGGGCGGGTCGTCTCGACGGTGAGGTGGGTGAGCTCGCCGACCGGCTCCACCAACTCGTAGCGGAGCTTGTAGATGAAACCCTTCGTCGGCCGCATCTCGACTTCCTCGTCGGAGAGCGCGGTGAGCGACGCGGGGCACCAGTTCACCATCCGCTTGCCGCGGTAGATGTGACCCTTCGCGAAGAGGTGCACGAAGGAAGTCAGCACCGCGCGGCTGTAGCCCGGGTCCATCGTGAAGTGGGTGCGATCCCAATCGCACGAGCAGCCGAGCTGGCGGAGTTGCCGCAGGATGATGTCGCCCTTCTCGCCGCGCCAGTCCCAGACGCGGGCGAGGAACGCGTCGCGTCCGAGGTCCCGACGGGTCTTGCCCTCCTCCTTCTTGAGGTGCTTCTCGACCATGGTCTGCGTGGCGATGCCGGCGTGATCGGTGCCGGGGATCCAGCAGGCCGATTTGCCATCCAAGCGCGCGCGCCGGATCAGCGCGTCCTGCAGCGTGTTGTTCAGCACGTGACCCATGTGCAGGATCCCGGTGACGTTGGGCGGCGGGATGACGATCGTGTACGACTCGCGGTCGGCGCGGGGCTGGCCCGCGAAGCACTTGGCCTGAAGCCAGGCGGCGTACCAACGTTCCTCAACCTCGCGCGCTTCGTAGCTCTTGGTGATCTCGGGCATGGGCTTGGACGGGTGAACCCGCAAGAGAACCGCCCCGAGGGGGCCGAGGCAAGCGACAAGCGGGAGACTCAACTTGGACATTGAAGGGGGTCGGGCCGCCCCCCGATGATCCTCGGGTCCTTCCCCGGAACGCCTCATGATCGGACGCATCCATAAGCACGCCCGCGAACGCCTGAACTTCGTCGGCGACGTGCCCGTGCCGCAGCGCCTCACCGCCTGCAAGGCGTTCCTGCGGCTGGAGGGCGCGATGATCCGGATGCGCCACGAGGCCGGGGAGTCCGGCCTGGCCACCGCCCGCGCCCGCGCCGCGATGGTGGACCTGATGCTGTCCCACCTGTTCGATTATGCCGTCGCCTCCTACGAGCGCGCCCACGGGCCCATGCCCATCCCGGTCGCCCTCATCGCGCAGGGCGGCTACGGGCGCTCTGAACTCAGCCCCCACAGCGACATCGACGTCCTCTTCCTCTTCCCGTCCAAGGCCAAGCCCGCCGTCATCAAGCCGGTCCAGGAACATCTCAGCAACGAGATCCTCTACGTGCTGTGGGACTGCGGGCTCAAGGTCGGGCACGCGATGCGGACCGTGGACGAGACCTTCGCGGAGGCGCGGAAGGACATGCAGACCAAGACGGCGCTGCTGGAGTCGCGCCTCGTCGCCGGCACCCCCGCGCTGTACGACGCGTTCGCCACGGCGTACCGCGCGTTCTACTCGGAAGAGGATCCCAAGGGCTACATCGCGGTCCGTCTGCAGGACCAGACGGCTCGCCGGGCAAAGAACGGAGACACCGTCTTCCTGCAGGAGCCCGAGATCAAGAATGGCGTCGGCGGCCTGCGCGACTTCCAGAACGCCCTGTGGATGGCGCGGGTGAAGCTCGGCATCACCGCGATCGACGAACTGGCCGCGCAGTCCTACCTGCAGCGCAACGAGGCGCGCGACTTCCAGCGGGCCTACGACTTCCTGCTGCGCGTCCGCAACGAACTACACTTCCAGAGCAAGCGCCCGACCGACCTGCTCACCCTCGACATCCAGCCCAAGATCGCGCTCGGCCTCGGGTACACGCACCACGACATGCTCGGCCGGGTCGAGCAGTTCATGCGCGACTACTACCGCGCCGCGCAGACGATCCACCGCGTCGCCAAGCTGATCGAGAATCGCCTCGCGCTGACGCTGGAGACGCCGGAGAAGAACCGGATCTCGTTCCGCGACCTGATCCGCGCGCGCAAGCTGGAGCGCACCAAGCGCATCGACGGCTTCATTCTCCGGGGCAGCGAGCTTGCGCCCGAGACCAGCGACGTCTTCCGGCGCGATCCCGCGCGCCTGATCCGCGTCTTCCGGCACTGCCAGCAACTCGGCGCCCAGCCCGACTTCGCCCTGCAGGCCCAGATCCGTGAGTCGCTCCCGCTGCTCACCCGCCAGGTGCAACGCTCGCCCGATGCGTGCATCTCCTTCCGGGCCATCCTGGAGGAAGCCGGCGCCGTGTTTCCGACCCTCTCGCTGATGCACGAGCTCGGCGTCCTCGGTCGCTTCATCCCGGAATTCGACGAGCTCACCTGCCTCGTGCAGCACGAGTTCTACCACCGGTACACCGCGGACATCCACACGCTGCACGCGATCCGCGAACTCGACCACATCTTCACCGACGCGTCGCCGCTCAGCCAGAAGTACCGCGCCACGCTGCACGAGACGGGCTCCCCGACCCTCCTTTACCTGATCCTCCTGCTGCACGACATCGGCAAGGCTCGAGGCATCAAGGGACACGCGGAAAGCGGCGTCGCCATCGCCGCCCCCATCCTGGAGCGCCTCGGCATCGATCCCTCCAGCCGCGAGGTGGTGAGCTTCATCATCCGGCAGCACCTGTTGATGACCCGCTTCTGGCAGAAGCGCGACGTCGATGACCCGGCCACCGCCGCCGCCTTCGCGGACGCAGTCATCGACACTGAGCGCCTGCGTTACCTGTACGTCCACACGTTCTGCGACGCGCGGGGCACGGCGGCGGGACTCTGGAACAGCTACAAGGACACCCTCCACAGCCAGCTCTACCAGGTCACGCTGGAGCACTTCATCCACGGCGCGGCCCTCGCCACGCGCCATTCGGAACGCCGCCAGCGCACCCTCGAGGATCTGCTCGCGCGCGGCATCCCGGACGTCAGCGCCACGGAGATCCGCGCGCACTTCGACCGCCTGCCCGAGCGCTACTTCCTCCACACGGACGGCACGGACGTCTCCCTCCACATCCGGATGGTCCACCGCCTGCTCCACGCTGCCTTCGAGGAGGGCGCCGCCTGTTCGCTGCAACCAGTGATTGACTGGAAGGACGACCTCAACCGCTCGCTGACGATCGTCAACGTGGTGACGTGGGACCGTCCCGGCCTGTTCTACAAGCTCGCCGGCGCCCTCAGCGTCGCCGGTCTCTCGATCCTGAGCGCCAAGGTCCATTCGCGCAGCGACCACGTGGCGATCGACACGTTCCACGTCGTCGAGCCGGGTCGCGGCGTGGTCCAGAGCGCATCGGCCCTCGAAGCCTTCGCCCGCAGCGTCGACGTCGCCCTGGTCCAGAACAAGGATCTCTACCCGGACATGGTGGCGCAGGCCCGCAAGCTGGCCGCCGCCTCGCGGTTCAGCGCCGCCGCAAAGTCCGGAGAAACCTTCCACGCCTCGTTCCCCTCCACGGTCGACGTGTACCACGACGCCACGATGGCGCGCACCATTGTGGAGGTGCAGGCGCGGGACGAGATCGGGCTGCTGTTCCGGCTCGCCAAGGTGATCAGCGACCAAGGTCTGGACATCTCGTTTGCGCGCATCGGGACCGAACGGGGTGTGGCCATCGATACGTTCTACATCGAGGACGACGCCCAACAGCCGGTCGCCGATCCCGGCCGCCTCCAGGCTCTGCAGGCTGCGCTCGCGCAGGCCATCGGTCCGCTCGAGACCGCGAACCAAGGCGCCGAGGCGGCGACGGCCAATCCGGCGCCCCGCACGACGGCCGGAGGCTAGGCGCAGAAGTTAACCAACCGGGCGAGGTCAATCGCGCGATCGGCGGAAACCTGCGCGTTGAGAAGAGCGCCCGCGACCTTACAGTAGTCAGATAACCAATACGCTACGAGACTCAGCCGCGGGTGTGGGGTGTCCGACCACGCGACTCCGGCGCGTGGCGCCCAAGTGCGAGACGATCTCCCCGCTCACGACGAGGTCGCCGGGGCGGCGGGCACGCTGAGACCGAACTCCTTCAGGATGGCATCAATCTTCGCCACCTTCTCCGTCAGCGGGCCGGCCGGATGCAGGCCGGCATGGCGCACGGAGCCGTCCGGCGCGATGATCGCCACGTAGGGAATGCCCGAGATGCCGTAGTCCGGGTTGAAGACCTCCTCCTTGCTGAAGGCCACGGTCCAGTTCATCTGCTTCGCCTTCATGAACTCCGGCATCAGGGCCATTTCCTTCTCCGGATTACCCTTGGTGTCGACCCGGCCACCTTCCAGACCCGCGACGAAACCCTGCAGGCTCGTGACGCCGATGACGACGACGTCGGCACTGCGGTAGTGATCGACCAACGAGCGGACGTTGGGAAACGAGGCGATGCACGGACCACACCACGTCGCCCAGAAGTCCAACACCACGACCTTGCCGCGCAGTTCGGAAAGGGTCTTGGGCCCCTCATCGCTGCGCCACGTGAAGTTCAGCTCCGGGGCCGCACGCCCCACCAATCCCGCCTGGGTCGCCGCCGCCTTCGCGGCTCGTTCCATCTGGCTGATCAGGCGCTCGCCATTCGTGGCCGCCTTCGTGCCGGGATAGCCCGCAATCAGGTCCTTGAGCAGCGCGATCGCCGCCGCCTCATCATCCAGCACCTGCGCGAAGAAAGCCCCTTTCATGAAGAGGATCTGCGCCACCTCCTCCGACTTGTTGCCGGCGTACTTGGCCAGCAGGCTGTCGAACTCCGCGATCTCCGCCGCGAGTTCCGTCGCGCTTTGCTGCCCGGCCCGAACCTTGGTCATGATCCGCGCGCGCAGGTCATTCAGCTCCGAGGTGGGCGTCACGGCGGCGGGCGCGGCCGGCGCAGTTGCCGGAGCCGCCGTCTGGGCGACAACGGGCAGCGCCGGGAGGAGGCTGCCAAGGAAAACGCAGGCAAGGCGAAGGGAGGGGTTCATGGGGAGGGGGAAGGCTCCGAGGCTGTCCAAGCACCCGCGGCAGCGCAAGCCACGGGCGCGGCGGGCCCACATCGGCGACCGCCCTTTCGACTGGCGATCGAGGTCGATCCCCGCTGACCTCGGGCGCGGCCACCGGAGTGGCCCTCGACCCGCCCCCATGCTCCCACTGCTTCCCGAAGCCTGGCACCCCCTCCTGCACGCGGCGACCCAGACTCCATCCTTCCGGGCTCTCGAGGCATTCCTCGCGGCGGAGGCAGCCGAAGGCCAAGTCGTGCTCCCGCCACCCGCCGATCGGTTTCGGGCCCTCGAACTAACGCCACCCGACGCCGTTCGGGTGGTGCTCCTTGGTCAGGATCCCTACCCTACGCCGGGCGACGCGCACGGGCTGTGCTTCTCCGTCACGCCGGACCGACGCACCCCGCGCTCCCTCCGCAACGTGTACCGCGAACTCGCCGCCGACGTGCCGGGTTTCCGCGCTCCGGACCATGGCCATCTGGAGGCCTGGGCCCGCCGCGGGCTCCTGATGCTCAACACCGTCCTCACCGTCCGGGCCCACGCCGCCAACTCACACCGCAAGCGCGGCTGGGAGGACTTCACCGACCACATCATCGCCGCCCTCAACGCGCGCGCCGAACCCGTGGTCTTCCTGCTGTGGGGTAACGCCGCCCACGGCAAAGCCGATCTGGTCACTGCGGACCGCCACGCGATCGTCCGGGCCGCGCATCCGTCTCCGCTCTCTGCCCGCCACTTCCTCGGCTGCCGCTGCTTCTCCGCCGTCAACCAACACTTGGAACGCTGGGGCCAACCGCCCTTCGACTGGAGCGTACCTGAGGTCGATCCAGTCGAGGGCCGCTTGCTCTAGACGGATCAGCGCTCGTTGACCCGCAGCTCAAGCCAGACGATCTGCTGCGAGGCATGGGTATCCGACTGACGGACACTGACTGAATTCTCTCCCGCGAGCAGGAGGGCCGGCTCCACCTCGAAGCGCAGCGCGCGCTGCACGCCGCCGAGTCCGGCGAGGTCACGCAACTCCTGCGGAGCACCAAGCGCACGGCCATTCACCGCCGCCTCCAGCACCGCCGCGGCGACGCCCTCCCGCGCGGCTAGACCGACGACGAGAGAAGCGCGGGTCACGTCGCCGGTGCCGCCGGTGCGAACACGGAAGACCCCGCCGCCTTTCGCCTCCACCGGAAGCTGAGCGCCGTTCGGGAAGCCGGCCGGCACCGTATCGCGATAAGTCAACGGATGGCGGCGGGACTGGCCGGCGATCGCCTTGGCCGAGAGTCCAAAGTGAATCAACCGCGCATACTCCTGCTCGCTCACGGGGCGCGTCTGGCTGTCCATCCAATTGAAGAGGTAAAGATTGTCCGCCCCCCGTTCGCGCGCGGCGGCGGCGAAGCCGCGCAGCGACGCGAGATCGTTGGCCACGGACTTGCCGGTGGGCCACGCCCGGAGGTTGTGCTCGATTCCGGGAATGACGAGGACGCGCGCTGCATCCGCACCCAAACGCTCGCGCCACAGGTCCACGGGAATATCGAGGTCCGAGGTGGACCAGAACGGGCAAGGAATGAGCCAATCCACCCATCCCTCGCGCGCCCAGGCCAGCGCGTCCATCCCCAGCCCGGCGGCCGCATCCGGGTGCGCCGGGATGCGCACGGCGATCAGGATCCGGCGTCCCCGCTTCTCGGACCACTGCCGGCGCAACGCATCGACCTCGCGCATGAAGGCGGTGAGAACGTGCTTCTCCTCCGCCTCGCGTCCGGGAGTCAGGTGATACCCGAACCGCATCCAGTCGATCTCGAAGCCATCGGGGTCGTAGCGCTCAAACAACTCGCGCAGGAAACTCAGCTGGTGCTCGCGCACCTCGGGATGGACGTAGTTGAGCGCCTGATTCGTCCAAGGAGTCGTCGGCCCCTGCGGCATCCGTCGCAGGTGGGGATGCGCTCGCCAGAACTCCGAGTGCAGATAGCTCTTCGGATCGTCGGCTGCATGAACATCATTCATGCGCATCGAAATCCACGGCGAGATGCCGTGCCGGCGGGCGCGCGCGATCCATAATCGGTAGGGATCGATTCCGGCGTGATCGAGGCGGAGCGCATTGCGCGGCCAGAGCCCCTGCGGCACCACGCCGTCGACCGGCTCCCAGATCGCATCGCGCGTGCCGCTGCGCACGCTCGGGCGCATCGAATTCGGATTGAGGAACAGGTGGGTCACGGCCCCTCCCGCGTACTTGTCGACCCACGCCTCCACCCCTTCCCGGGTCATCTCCGACTCCGGACGGGAACCGAAAAAGTGACTATTGTCCTCGTTGATGATCAGGAGATCGCGTGGCCGGGCCGGGCCGGGCTCGGCCGCCCAGAGCACCGCGCACGCACTAACAAACCAGACGAGGAGGAGGGCACGGAGAGAAGCCAGCATGGGAGAAAAAGCGGACGAGAGTTTCTTCGACGGTTGCGAATGGCAACCGGAAGAGTGTTTTTGGAATCATTCGGTTATCTTGAAAAGATGATCGATTGCATCTTTCCGACGACGGCGAGTTTTCAGACGAGGATTGACCCGGCCAAAGGACCCGAAAGTCTCCGAAGGTCGCTCGCCAGTCCCCCCGATCCCCCGGCCAGCGACCCTTTCTCAGTTTCATGCCCATTTCCCGCCCTGCCCAAGCAACAGGGTCTGACTCGATGGATCCGCGTCCCCTCGCCATGACGAGGCGGCTGCTGCTTGCCGCCGTCACCCTGAGCGTGGCGGTTGCCGCGACGCTGACCAAGGCGCCGGAGCACCGCTGGCAGGCGCCGGATGCGGTGATCGCCCAGGCCAACGCGCCGCAGCTCGAACTGGCGCCGGAGACGCTGCCCTTCCACCGCGAGCGCTGGCTCTCTCCGGAGGGTTACACGCGCTCGGTTCACTGCAGCATGATCTCGCTGCTCCCGGACGGCAATCTGATCGCCGCGTGGTACGGGGGGCAACGCGAGGGCTCCGGGGACGTCGCGGTCTTCACCGCGCGGTGGAACGCCGGAAACGATGTCTGGTCCTCACCGCAGCGCGTGATCGACCGTGCCCAGGCGGAGTTCGAGCTGGACCGTCCGGTGAAGAAGCTCGGCAACACCGTGGTGTTTCCCGACCAGCATGGGACGCTGTGGATGGTCTACGTGAGCGTCATGGTGGGCGGCTGGTCGGGCTGCTCGCTCAACATCAAGGCGTCGCTGGACAGCGGCCAAACTTGGGGAGAGAGCCAACGGCTTTCGCTCAATCCGTACATGAACCTGAGCAGCCTCGTACGGAGCCGGCCGGTGTACGCCAGCGACGGCCGCATCGGGTTGCCGATCTACCACGAGATGGCGCTGAAGTACCCGCAGGTGCTGTGGCTCGATCCGGAGCCGAAAGGTCGGCTGCGGGGCTATGAACTCCGCAGCTTATCCGCCGAGTCGGAACTGCTCCAGCCGGTGCTCGTCCCCTTGGGCCAGGACCGCATGCTCATGCTCCTGCGCGACGGTCGACCGGAGCGCACCCTGCGCACCGCGTTCTCCCGCGACAACGGCTGGACCTGGTCGCCGACGGCGCAAACCTCGCTGCCCAACCCGGATGCCGCCGTGGATGCCGTGCGCCTGCGCGATGGCCGCATCCTGCTCGCCTACAACGACGCGACCGCGGGCCGCGACTCCCTCCGGCTGGCGGTTTCGACCGACGCCGGGGCGACGTGGACCCCCGGGCCCGTGCTTGAGCACGAACCCAAGCGAGAGTTTTCCTACCCCTCGATCGTCGAGGATTCGCGAGGCCGTATCCATGTGACTTATACTTGGAGGCGCGAACGGATCAAACACGTGGAGTTCAACGCCGTCTGGCTGGATCAAGCCACCACGCACTCGCGCTCGCTCGTCCAGCGATGAACGACCTTCCCTCAACGCTGCTGCATCCCATCGCACTGACCAGCGTGCTTTGGCTGACCCTGAACGGGGTCACGGCGCGGATCCTGGGCCGGCCCATCGGGCCGCGTTTGCAGGCCGCATGGGGTCTCGTTTCTGTCGGGCTCCTCTTCATTCCGGTGGGACCGGTCTCGCTCGGACGCTGGGTCGAGAGCTTCTTCCCGAATCCAAGCCTCCTTGGAATCGCCTTCGTGCTCGCCCTTCTGTGGCGCAACGTGACCCAACGCGAACTGCTCCGCCCTGCCGACCTCCGGGCCGTGCTGGCGATCGCGGCAGTCGGCGGCTCGCTGCTCTACTTGAATCCCCTATGGGGACGCGCGGTGGACTTCTACTATTTCGGATGGCGCAATGGCCCGGCGATCTGGACGATCACGGCCCTGGCGCTCTTTCTCCTGGCGGTCGGCAACCGTGCCGGCGTGGTGCTGACGGCAGCACTCGCTGCCTTTGCCACGAGCGCCTTTGAGTCCGACAACGCCTGGGACTACGTCGTCGATCCCCTGATCTGGCTGGTCTCACTCGGTACGTTCGGCCTGCGGACCGCAGCCGCCATCCGACGGCGCTGGATGGAGGGCGAAGCGCGGAAAACCGCGGTCGACGCCACCGGCGAACGGCATCCGAATCCCGGGCCCAACGTGCCTCGATCGGCGCCGGCGGACCTCTGATCTGGGAATCCGGGGAGCGGGTCAGCGGACCGCTGACGCGGCCGCGACCAACTCGAGGAAGCTGCGGGACTCCAGGCTGGCGCCGCCGATCAGCCCGCCGTCGATGTCGCGCTGCGCGAGAAGTTCGGGTGCGTTCGCGGGCTTCATCGAGCCGCCGTAGAGGATCCTGACCTTCTCCGCGGCGTTCTCGCCGTACCCCTTGGCGAGCAGACTGCGGATGAACGCATGCACCTGCTGAGCCTGCTCGGTGGTGGCCACCTTGCCCGTGCCGATGGCCCAGACCGGCTCGTAGGCAATCACGACGCTGGAAATCTGGTCCTTGCCCACACCCTCGAGGCCTGCCTCGAGCTGCGTCTGCACCACCCGCAGCGTCTCCCCCGCCTCGCGCTGACCCAAGGTCTCGCCGACGCAGAGGATCGGCTTCAACTGACCCTTCAGGGAAGCGATGACCTTCTGGTTGATGAAGCTGTCCGACTCCTGAAAATACGAACGCCGCTCGCTGTGACCCAGGATGACATAGCTGGCGAACAGCGAGCGCAGCATGCCCACGGAGGTTTCACCCGTGTAGGCGCCGCTCGCCTCCGGGTGCACGTTCTGGGCGCCGAGGCGGACGCCGGAGCCCTCAAGGACCCGACCCACGGACTCCAATGCGGTGAACGGCGGGCACACGACCACGTCGACCTCGGTCTGCTTGCCGGCCGCGGCGACGATCTCCTGCACCAAGGCCACGCCATCGGCCGAGGTCTTGTTCATCTTCCAGTTGCCAGCGATGAGTTTCTTGCGGAGCGGTGACATGGTGGGAAAAGCGTGGGAGCGATGACTCAGGATTCGAGGAACTGGACGCCGGGGAGCACCTTGCCCTCGAGGAACTCGAGGCTGGCTCCGCCGCCGGTCGAGCAATGGCTGACCTTGTCGGCGACCTTGAACTTCTTCGCGGCCGTCGCGGTATCGCCACCGCCCACCACCGTCGTCGCGCCCAGCGTGGTGGCTTCCGCGATCGCGGCAGCCATGGCCTTGGTGGCCCCGGCGAACGCGTCGAACTCGAAGACACCGGCCGGGCCGTTCCACACGATCGTCCGCGAGCGCAGGATCGCCTCGCGATACAGGACGATCGACTTCGGGCCCGCATCTAGGCCCATCCAGCCAGCCGGGATCCCGGTCTCGTCGCTGGCGGGACGCGTGGCGGCGTCGGGGGCGAAGCGATCCGCCGCGACATAGTCGATCGGGAAGGTCAGCCGCACGCCGCGCTCCTTGGCCTTGGCGACGAGCTCGGGGACCAGTTTGGCGCCCTCCTCGTCGAACAGGCTCGTGCCGATTTCCATGCCGTGCATGACCTTCTTGAACGTGTAGGCCATGCCCCCGCCGATGATGACTTCGTCGGCCTTCTCCAGCAGATTCTTGATCAGCGGAATCTTGTCCGCGATCTTCGCGCCGCCCAGAATGGCGAGCAGCGGGCGCTGCGGATGCTCCAGCACCGCCGCGAACGCCTTCAATTCCGCCTCCATCAGGAAGCCCGCCGCCTTCTGCGGCAGGTTGACCCCGACGATCGAGGAGTGCGCGCGGTGGGCGGTGCCGAACGCATCGTTCACGTACACATCCCCCAGTCGGGAAAGACTGGCTCGGAACACGTCGACGGCGGCCTTGTCGGCCTTCACCGACGTGCCGTCCTCGAGCTTCACCTTGCCCTCCTCCTCGATGTGGAAGCGCAGGTTCTCCAGCAGCAGCACCTCGCCGGGGCGCAACGCGGCCGCGGCCTGCTCGGCCACCGGGCCCACGCAGTCCGACGCGAAGGCGACCGGACGGCCGAGCAACGACTGCAACTCCGTCGCGATCGGGCGGAGCGAGAACTTGGCGACCGCCCTGCCATCGGGCCGGCCTAGATGACTCGCCAGTACGACCGAGGCGCCCTGATCGAGGGCGTAACGGAGCGTCGGCAGCGCGGCGACGATGCGCTGGTTGTTGGTGATCGCGCCGGTCACCTTGTCCTGAGGGACATTGAAGTCGACGCGCAGGAAAACGCGCTTCCCGGCGAGGGCGAGGTCACGGATGGTCTTGAAGTGAGGCATGGCGGAACGAACGGCGCGGCCCGGGCAGGAACGATCCACCGCACCGGCGGCAGGAAGGCCCGTACCTCCCGCCGCCCACGGTGCGCGGATGGACGTCGAGGCGTTAGAGCTTCGCGGCGATCTTGCGGCTGAGGTCGACGACGCGGTTGCTGTAACCCCACTCGTTGTCGTACCAGCTCACCAGCTTGAAGAAGTTCTTGTTCAGCTCGATCGAGCTGCCCGCATCGAAGATCGAGGAACGGGTGTCATGGATGAAGTCGGTAGAGACGACTTCATCGTCCGTGTAGCCGAGAATACCCTTCAGGTACGTCTCGGACGCGCGCTTGAGCGCGGCCTTGATCTCTTCCAGCGACGTGTCCTTGGCCGTCCGCACGGTGAGGTCGACCACCGACACCGTCGGGACCGGAACGCGGAAGGACATGCCCGTGAGCTTACCCTTCAGCTCGGGGAGCACCAGCCCGACGGCCTTCGCCGCGCCCGTGGAGGCCGGGATGATATTCTGCGCGGCGGTACGGCCACCCTTCCAGTCCTTCTTCGACGGGCCGTCGACCGTCTTCTGCGTCGCCGTGTAGGCGTGCACCGTGGTCATGAGGCCCTCGACGATGCCGAAGCCTTCCTTCAGAAGGACGTGCGCTACCGGGGCCAAGCAGTTCGTCGTGCAGGACGCGTTCGAAATGATGTGGTGCTGCGCGACGTCGAGTTTGTCGTCGTTCACGCCGATCACGACAGTGATGTCCTCACCCTTCGCCGGAGCCGAAATGATCACTTTCTTGGCACCGGCCGCCAGATGGCCCTTCGCCTTGTCCGCCTCGGTGAAGAGCCCGGTCGACTCGATCACCAACTGCACCCCCAGTTTGCCCCACGGGAGCTCGGCGGGCGTCTTCGCGGACACCACCAGAATGTCGTGGCCGTTCACCACGAGGACGTCGTCTTCAAGCTTGTCGGGGGACGACTTCTTCGACGACACGGTGCCCTTGAACTTCCCCTGCGAGGAGTCATACTTCAGCAGGTAGGCTAGGTTGTCGGCGGGAACGATGTCGCCGACGGCGACGACGTTGAACGTCGAGCCGAGCAGACCCTGCTCAACAAGCGCGCGGAACACGAGGCGGCCGATGCGGCCGAAACCATTGATAGCGACATTCACTGCCATGGGAGACTCCAGGTTCTAGGTAGGGATTTGCTGTTTCAGGTGAGACCGCGCCACGGGGACGCGGAGAGAACAGACCAACACATCGCCTCTCGCGATGGCAAGGGTTTTGGCGGGTGGCCTCAGGCCTCGGTGACCCACAAGACGCAGCTCAGCGGCGGTAGGAACAGCACATCCGAAACCACCGGTCGCATCCCCGTACTCTGCTCGTCAAAGAACTGCTCCACATCCGCCACGACACGCCACTCCCAACCGACCACCGCGGTGTTGGAAATCGACAGGTGCACGTCCTCCAACGTGGGGTTCATCGCAAAAAGAAGGCGACTCGCCCCCGCCGAGCCATCGGCGTTGTAGAGGGCCGCCAGCGCCGTCGAGTCCGGCAGAGCAAAGAAGCGGAAAAAACCTTCGGACACGCGCGAGTAGTGCCGGAGCAGACCGCCAAGCGCACCGCGCCGGAAAGCCACCCACGCCGCCACGTAGGAATGACTCCCCGGGTAACGCAGGAGTCGGTGGTAATCCAACGCGTTGAGCTCGCCGCGCTGATACGTGTTCGAGACGCCGCGCTTCGAGCGGAGGAAGTCCTGCCCGCTCGCCAACATCGGGATACCAACCGACATCATCAGCATCGCCACCATTAGATGGGTCCGGCGCCGGTCGTTCGCCGTCGGGACCGAACCATCGTACTGATGGTTCTCCGTGATCATGTCGATCCACGTGCGGTCATCGTGCGACTCGGTGTAGTTCACGGTCTGCGCCGGCCACTTCGCGAAGTGCCAGGGCGAGCCTTTCAGGAAATACTCGCAGCTCGCCGCCGAACTTCCTCCACGCAGGTAGTCACGGACAAAATCCCGGTATCCGTCGTTCCACGACGCCCATCCAGTCTCGCGCAGCTCGCTCGCCACGTGCCCACGGTAACTCCAAGGCTCGGCGATCAGGATGACGTCGGGCTTGACCTCCTTGAGCGCCGCCTCGACCTCCAGCAGGACATCGGCACCCAGCAGTTCGGCCAGGTCGAAACGAAATCCGTCCACTCCGTAACTCCGCAGGAAGTGAGTGCAGCTGTCGATGATCAGTCGCCGACTCATCGCCGCCTTCGCGCGCAGATCATTGCCGCATCCACTCCAGTTCGTCAGGTTGCCCGCGGCGTCCTGGTCGAAGTAGTAGAGTTTGTCGACGAACATGAGGTGCGCCGGCTCGCCGACGTGATTGAACACGACGTCGAGGATCACCGCGATCCCCCGGGAGTGAAAGGCGGCCACGAGGTCCTGGAATTCGTGCACCCCGGAGGCCTGCGCCGGCTCCGTCGCGTAGGCACTCGCGGGGGAGAAGAAGTTCGTGGTCATGTACCCCCAGTGATACTCATCCCCCGTCCGCGCATCGAATTCCTGGACGGGCTGCAGCTCGACGCAGTTCACCCCCAGTGAATGGAGGTAGAAGTCGGGACTCCGCACCCACGCCGCCAACCCAGCGAAACCGCGGCGCTCGCGCGGTCCGAGGGAGACCGGCGCGCGGTGCACGAGGTCGCGAACGTGCGCCTCGACAATCACCAGATCGTGCCACGCCGGCGTCCGAAAACAGTCCCGTACTGCGCCGATCCAGTCGTCGCGCAGGATGATGCCCGGCCCCTCCCGCCCCACGGCGGCCCGCGCGTAGGGATCGAGCACCGCCCGCGAGGGGTCAGAGAGGCCGAAGGCATCGTGCGGTCCGTCGACGTGGAACCAGTAGTACCAGCCGTGCAGGTCCTCATCGAGGGCCACCTCCCAAGCGCCATCCCCCCGCGCCTGCAACGGGTACCGTCGCGGTTCGGCGGCGTTGCCGAGGGCGTCGGTCACGATCAGATCGACGCGCCGCGCGCGGGGCGCGAAGAGCCGGAAGACCGTGACCCCGCCACGCACTTCCGCCCCCAGGCGTGCTTCGCATTGGAGGGCGAAGAAGAAGTCGCCGGGCATCAGGGGCACCGAGCCCGCCTCCCCCACTCCCTCACCCCAGCCGATTCTCCACGTGGCGGCGAGGTCCAACGGGGCCGGGAGGTCAAAACGGAACCGATGCCAGCCCGTACGGTCGGGATCGATCGTCCGGTTGCGGTTGCCCGCCTCATCGACCGCCACGTTCGGGGCGTTCGCCGGGACATCCAGCCACCGGCCAGCCCCGGTCACGAACTTGAAGCGCATCCACGGATGCGAGAGGAAGCCGTCGGCCCGCCACGAGCGCCGCAAGACCGCCTCTCCCGCCAAGGTTCCGGGCTGAAGCTCCCACTCCGGCCGGCCAATCGGATCCCATCCGTTGAAATCCCCAGCAAGGTAGAGTCGGCCCGTCGCCAACTCCTCCTTCAGGCTCGGCGCATCCGCCAGCCGCACCGCAAAGGTGATGTCGCCGGTCGCATCGATGCCATAGCCGCTGGCCAACGCAAAGGCCTCCTCCGGCTCGCGCCGCACCTGCGCGAGTTGCGGTGCGTCCCGTCCCAACAACACCAGCGGCGGCACCGCCCGTCCCCGCCAGTCATGCGCCAGCTCCACCACCCCGTGCGTGGGCGATTCAAGCCGGGCGTGGATGATCTTCCGGGCGCGTGCGGACATGGGCGGCGGCTGCAGCATCCGGCACCCAGCCGTCGGGACAAGCGCACAATTTCACCGCACTCAGAAGGTGGCGCGATAGCTCGCCGAGAGGGTCCGGCCCGACCCGACCCGCGCGACCCGCGCCAACAGGTCCACATCGGTGAGGTTGCGTACCGCCAGCCCCACGGTGTGTCGTGCCGTCTTGCTGGGTTCCCACGAGTAGTTCACCGAGGTTCCAAAGAGCGTGTAGGAGGGAAAGGCCAGGAAGGCGCGGTTCGGGTCGGAGTAGCTCGCGACAAATCCCCCCACGTGGGTCAGCGTCCACGACGTCATCAGGCCCTTCCAACGCCCGCGGTTCACGAGGTGCCGCGCCCCCATGGCCAGGGTTTCCGCCGGCAGCCGCGTCAGGGCGCGCCCCACTTCCTCCGGCAGATCGGGCGACGCCGTGGTGATCGCCCGGGTGTGCGTCGCCCGTCCAGTCAGGGTCAAAGCCGGCGTGATCGCGTACCGGATATCCAGCGTCGCGCCCGTGAATCGCTCGCCTCCCGCCGCCACCAACTGCGGCTGCGTCTGGTTGGCGTCAGCGATCGGGTCGTCGTACAGCGGGTTCCGCCGGGAAATGTTTTCGTTCAGGTACCAGAAGCCGAGCAGCGTGGCGGTCAGGCGACGGCCGAGCGCCAGGGTCTTGATCCCTCCCTCGAGACCACGCGTCGTCTCATTTCCCTGAATACGGCCTGTACGCGCATCCACCCGGGTCGAGGGCTCGAAGGCGGTGCTGGCGTTGGCGAAAAGCAACACCCGCCCAGGCTTGAGCTGATGATTCACCCCGGTCAGCCACGTCACTTCCTCAGAGCCGTCCGACAAGGCGCCTCGAGGCGCACCGGGCCGGCGATCCTCCACCGCCAGCTGCACCGCATCCCGGCGCAGGCCCGCGGTGACCACGGTGCGTCCCTGCGCCAGCGCCATGCGCTCCGTGATCGCGAACGCCGTGTAGGTGGCCAGCTCCGAGCGGTCGGTGATCAGGCGCCGATAGGTCTCCGGCCCGAACGGGGGGCGAAAGTAATCCGGCTGCTCCGGATCGAACCGCCGCACGGTCGCCGGCAAGGCCGCCCGCTCCGCCGCATCCAGCCCGCGCTGCACCCGCGCATTGTCCGCCCGCGAGGCCTGCAGCGACACGAGGAGCTTGTGATCCGCCCGGCCACTGGAGAAGCGCGTGGTGACTTCCACGCCGCCGTTCAATGCCTCCCAAGGCTGCTCCGAGTGCTGCGGCTCCCGCGTCCCCGCGAAGACCCGCTCGTCCAGCAGGAACTCGCCTTTCGTGAAGCGGTCGTCCACGAGGGAGCGCCAGAACCACTGCGCACCGGCCCGCAGGCTGACGTTCCGATTCACCTGCGCCTCGAGTTGCGCGCTCGCGCTCGCGACCTGCTTGCGGATCCGTCCCTCCGGTCCGTTCACGTGCAGGTACGCCAGCGGCAGATAGGGACCCAGGACGGGCGCACCGCGGCTCGCCCGATACTCGGGAATGCCCGAGCCCGGATTCGCGTCGGTGTCGGTATAGTCAAACTGCACCAGCGTGCTGGCGGCCGCGGAGTGCTTGAAGGTCACCGCCCCGCTGAAGAGGCGTTGGCGGTTCACCGCGAAGGCCTCGGGACCCGCGCGCTCGCGCCAGCCCAGCATCCAGCGCTGCCACGATTTGCGGGCCACCAAGGGTGCGTTGTGCTCGACGCTGGCGACGCGCTCGCGCGCGCTCGTCGCGGTCAGCAGTACCCGGCTTTGCCGGCGGGCCCGGGGGCGCTCCGTCACGAAGTTCTCAATGCCGCCTGGAGCGGCCTTGCCCGTGACGGGGGTCAGCGGTCCCTGGATGCGCTCCCCGCTCTCGGCATTGAGCACTTCCGGCACGCCGAGCTGAATGAATCCATTGCGCAGGCGCGGCGTGGGAAACCCGCGCAGGTTCAACCGGCTCAGCCCGGCCACCAAGTCCGCCGGCGACGGCGCCGCAATCCGGCTCAGCTCGAGGTTGAGGTCACCCACGGCCTCGGTCTCCTCCATGGCCGCGGTGACCAGGTCATTGGAAAACGGTGGATCGGAGAGCTCCGCCTCCTGCGCCCCCATCCCGGTCTCGTCATAGCCGTCCAAGTCGCGCCGCGCATCCACCGCCACCGGATCCAGGTTGATCGGATCGTCAGACCGCGCCATCTGACCGGCCAGCGGGCCCGTGCCCGAGACCACGAGCACGGCCGGGAGGAGCAGGCGAAGTGTCCGCAAGGCGACCCTCATCACCCGATTCAACGCGAAGCCCCGATCTTGCCCAGCTGATTCTTTGGGATGCCCCCACGCGAGGATCGCGCGAGCGCCTCACCGTCACCGGGCACGCACCGGAAGCGGAATCTTCGGGGCGGGCGGCGAGCCCGCCGCCGAAATCGAAAATCCCTGTTGACGCCCGTCCGCCGCAGGGTTTCTCCTCATCCTTCGTTTCTCGGCAAGATAGCTCAGTTGGTAGAGCAGAGGACTGAAAATCCTCGTGTCCCCGGTTCGATTCCGGGTCTTGCCACCATTCTCCGCGACCGACCTCGCTCGGTGAACCCCCGGTCCCTTCGTCCGCCAAACCCGAGGAACGACCTTGCCCACGCCCTAGGCGGGATAATTGCACGGTCAAGAATGCCATGACCTTCGACGTTCGCATCGACTCTCTTACCTCTGCGGAGGTGCAAGCGCTCGTCGGAGAGCATCTGGCCGGCATGCGCGGCAGTTCACCGCCCGGCCACTCGTACGCCTTGGCGATCGAGGGACTGAGGCGTCCGGAGATCACCTTCTGGTCGGCATGGCGAGGCGACGCCCTGTGCGGCTGCGGCGCGCTCAAGGCGTTGAATGCCGGGGAGGGCGAGATCAAGTCCATGCGCACGCGAACCGCCTTCCTGCGCCAAGGAGTCGGCCAAGCCGTGCTCGACGAGATCATCCGCACCGGCCGTCTCCGGGGTTACTCCCGACTGCTTCTCGAGACCGGAACCGGTGCCGCCTTTGCCGCCGCCCACGCCCTCTACCAACGCAACGGGTTCGAGCAGTGTGGGCCGTTCGGCGACTACGCAGCCACGGACTTCAATGTGTTCATGGCCAAGCCGCTCGCTCCGCCCTGAGTCGATGAGCGAGCGGGCGCTGTTCCCAGAAGCGCGGCAGCGGCCCCTTCCCGAGCCCGGCCGAACCGAGGCCCGTCGTCATTCGAGCCTTCACCCCGCGCCGTCCACCAGTCTAGCCTCGCGGCATGCGCATCCTGATCACCGGCGCCGCGGGCTTCGTCGGCACCTCCCTCGCCCACGCGCTGCGCTCCGCGATCGCGGGCGTTGACCTGATCGGCATCGACAATCTCAGCCGTGCCGGCAGCGAAACCAACCGCTCAACGTTGCGGGCACTCGGGGTCCGCCTCGTCCACGGCGACCTTCGCCTCGCCAGCGACGTCGAGGCATTGCCGGCCGCCGACTGGGTGATCGATGCCGCCGCCAACCCCAGCGTGCTCGCGGGTATCGACGGCCGATCCAGCCCAAGGCAACTGGTCGAACACAACCTCGGCGGCACGGTGCACCTGCTCGACTACTGCCGCCAGCACCGCGCCGGGCTGATTTTGCTGAGCACCAGCCGCGTCTATTCGATCCCCGCCCTTGCCGCGCTTCCGGTCTCCGCTCAGGACGGAGCGTTCCGCTGGAATGCCAACACCCCCGCGGCATCCCTCGTCGGCGCATCCGAGCAGGGGATCCGCGAGGATTTCTCCACGGAGGCTCCCGTGTCCCTTTACGGCGCCACGAAACTGGCCAGCGAGACGCTCGCGCTGGAATACGGCGATGCCTTCGGTTTCCCGGTCTGGATCAATCGCTGCGGCGTGCTCGCGGGCGCGGGCCAGTTCGGCCGCGCCGACCAAGGCATTTTCGCCTACTGGATCAACCGCCACCTCCGACGCCGTCCGCTGCGCTACATTGGATTTGGGGGACACGGTTTTCAGGTCCGCGACTGCCTGCACCCGGCTGACCTCGCCCACTTGGTGCATCTCCAGCTAACCTCCACCCCCGACGCCCCCTCACCGGGGTCTCGCATCTTTCACGTCGGTGGAGGCATCGGCTCCGCCCGTTCCCTGCTTCAGTTGACCGCATGGTGCGACGACCGTTTCGGTCCCCAAGCCGTGGCCGAGGACCCCGCCCCACGACCCTATGATCTCCCTTGGATCGTACTCGACGCGCGACGCGCCGAGTCGCGGTGGCGGTGGCGCCCCACCCGGGGCCCGGAACAGATTTTCGAGGAAATCGCCGAGCACGCCGAACGAAATCCGGAATGGCTCGAACATTCCGAGGGCTGAAACGCCACTCACAGGCAAACGCTATTACTAGGCATCAGCCCAGACAGCGGATCATTTTTCTCCGGCCGGTTTTCGGGACTCGACCGGGCTCGGGGCGCTCGCTCATTCTCCCTCAGACCGCATCGTGCTGCAAATCGGGGCGACACGGAAACTTTACGTTCCGACCGACATCCAGGCTCGACGCGAGACGACTGCTTCCCTTCTTACCGGGAGGTTGGACTCTTTCTTCAACCCGACTTCCCTCACTTTAGCCAACACCATGAATCCAACCCATGCTCTCCGCACGGCCAAGGCCGGCTGGTTTGCCCTGCTCGCCCTCGCAGCGGCTCTCTTCGCCGCTCCCGGCCTGATTGCCCAAGGTGTCACCACCGCCGGCATCGGCGGTTTTGTCACCGACAAAGCCAATAACCCCGTCTCCGGGGCATCCGTGACCGTGACTCACCAACCGTCCGGCACGGTGGCGACGACGCTGACCCGCGCAAACGGTCAGTACTCCGTCTCCGGCCTGCGCGTCGGCGGTCCCTACAGCGTGAAGGTCTCTTCCACGACGATCTCCGCCGCGGAAAAGGGCGAAATCTTCCTCGAGCTCGGAGCCAACACCGACATCTCCTTCGTCGTCGCCTCCGACGTCGTGATGCTCGAGGCCGTGAGCGTATCCGCCGACAAGGACCTGACCTTCGGCACCGGCAAGATGGGTACCGGAAGCAACTTTGACGAGGACGCGATCGCCAACACCGCGACGGTCCGCAACAGCGTGCAGGACGTGGCCCGCCTCGATTCCCGCATGTTCCTCGGCTCGCTCGACCAGGGCGGTCAGCTCAGCGCTCAAGGTCAGAATTTCCGCTACAACTCGTTCCTCATCGACGGCGTGCAGGCTGGCGATCCCTTCGGCCTGAACTCCAACGGCTTCTCCTCCCTGGCCAGCCCGGTTCCGCTCGAAGCTCTCGAAACGCTGAGCATTCAGCTTTCCCCCTACGACGTCCGCTACGCTGGCTTCACCGGCGCGGTCATCAACGCCGTGATCCGTTCCGGCACCAACAAATACCGGGGCAGCGTTTACTATCGGATGAGCAACGAGAGCCTCCGCGCCAAGAACCCCCTCACCGGCGTGAAGGAAGCCTTCGATGAGAAGAATTTCGGCACGACGTTCAGCGGCCCGATCATCAAGAACAAACTCTTCTTCTCGTTCTCCTACGACAAGCTGGAGCGCGAAACCGTCCCGCCGCAGGCGACGTTCGTACCGGATGCCGCGGGCCTCGCCGCGATCGACTCGATCATCGCCCGCGTGAAGTCGCAGAACTACGAGCCGGGTACGCTCTCCGGCCCGAGCACCAACCTCCAGGAGCAGGAAACCTACATCGGCAAGATCGACTGGAACATCTCCCGCGATCACCGTCTGTCCGCCACCTACCGCCGCAACTACGGCCAGAACACGAGCTTCGCCAACTACAGCAGCTCGACGGCCACGTCGCTGAGCAATCACTGGTTCGACCAGCCGCGCAATACCGACAGCTATACCGCGCAGCTCAACAGCCAATGGACGACCGACTTCCGCACGGAAGCCACGGTTTCGATGACCGACTACGACGGCACACCCGCTAACCGCGGCACGCCGTTCCCGATGGTCCGCGTCGAAGGCCTGACCGGCCGTCGTCTCGACACCGGCGCCACGATCACCAGCGGCGCGATCATCTTCGGTACCGAAAACAGCCGCCAGCTGAACCGCCTCACCAGCAAGGAAAAGCAGTTCAAGCTCTCCGGCGACTACACCTTCGGTGACCATACCCTCACGGTGGGCGGCGAGCAGATCACCACCGACTACTCGAACGCCTTCGTGCAAAACACGATGGGCAACTACACGTTCGCCTCGCCGGCGACGTTCCTCGCTGGCACCCCGCCGACGAACTTCATCCTCCAGAAGCCCTACGCTGGCTTCTCGATCAATGACGCCATCGCCAACTGGACCTACACGGCTCTGGCCGGCTTTGTGCAGGACACGTGGCGCCCGAACCCGCAGCTGACCATCATGGCCGGCATGCGTTTTGACCTGCCCGTGGTTGACGAGGCTCCGCCGATCGCCCCGGGCTTCGCCACCGCTGGCTTCGTCGACTCCAAGGGCATCCCGATCACCCGCAACAACACCACCAACGACGGCAACCCGACCTACGCTCCGCGCCTCGGCTTCACCTACGAGGTTGAGAGCAAGCGCAAGACTCAGGTGCGCGGCGGCGTCGGCCTCTTCCAAGGCAAGAACCCCGCCGTGTGGCTGTCGAATGCCTACTCGAACGCCGGAGCGGTCTACAACTACACTGCGGCCGTCGCCGAGCGCCCCCTCATCACGTTCAATCCGAACGCGGCCACGCAGTCCGTCCCCGGCTCCGCCAACCCGCCGCCCAACGTCAACATCACCGATGCCAACTTCCGCCAGCCGGCGCTGTGGAAGAGCAACATCGCGATCGACCACCAGCTGCCCTGGGGTGACACGACGCTGACCGTCGAGTACTACTACCACGACGTCGACGTCGGCCTGAACACCGAGTTCCTCAACTACCGCCAAGCCAACGACGGCGACGGCACCGGGCTCGCTCCCGACGGCCGCCTCCGCTTCGGTTCGGCCGCCAGCATCGTCAACTCGACCAGCGCCAACGTCGCCGGTCGTCGCCGCGTCGCCACCTTCGCCGACGTGCTCTACCTCACGAACACCGACAAGGGCGAGGCCAGCGGTGTCACGATCAGCCTCAGCCGCCCCATGAAGAACAACTGGGCCTGGTCCGCTTCCTGGACGAACGGCAACGCGACCGAGGTCAGCCCGATGACGTCCTCCGTGGCGCTCTCGAACTACTCGAACCGCGCGGTGTTCAACCCGAACGAGAACGCGGACTCGGTCTCGAACACGAACATCAAGGATACCGTCGTGCTGTCGATCACGCGGCGCTTCGAGTTCGTCAAGAACGCTCCGACCACCGTGAACCTCAGCTACATCGGCCGCACCGGCCGCCCCTATTCGTGGGTGTTCTTCGGTGACGCCAACGGTGACGGTCTCACGTTCAATGACCTGCTTTACGTCCCGACCGGTCCGGATGATTCCCGCGTGGCGTGGGCCGACACGGCTCAGCGCGATGCGTTCTTCCGGTTCGTCGAGACCTCCTCCCTCAAGGACTTCAAGGGAGCCAATCCCCCGCGCAATTCCGAGACCTCGCCCTGGCTGCAGACGGTCGACCTGAAGCTCACCCAGCAGATCCCGCTCTTCAAGTCGGTCCGCGCCGAGGTCTTCGCGAACATCCTGAACTTCGCGAACCTCTTCGACAGCGACTGGGGCATCCAAGAGGAAGTTCCCTTCTCGTACCGCCGCGCCGTCGCCGGGGCGACCCTCAACCCCACCGCCAACAACGGCAAGGGGCAGTGGAACTACGCCTTCAACAGCAACACGCTGAACGGCGTGCCGGTGACGGTCGACGAGACCCCCGTCTCCCGCTGGCAGGCCCAGATCGGCATGCGGATCAAGTTCTGATCCGACGCCACACGTCACTCCCCAAGGCGGCCGCGGCTCACCCCGCGGCCGCTTTTTTTGCGCCCGCCGGGCGCCCCCACCACTCCCACCGGGGCCGCCACACCGCCGTTCTCACGGGTTGCGTCCGCCCGCAAACGCGGTTTACCTTGGCCCTGACGTCCGCCGCGCATGAACTCCTGTCTCTACGAGTGCCAAGTCATGCACGCCCGATTCACCCCTCGGCGGCACGCCTTCAGCTACCGCATCTTCCTCTTTGCGATTGATCTGGACGAACTCGGTGAACTGGACCGTCGCCTGAGCCTGTTCTCCAGCGAGGGCCATGCGCTCTACTCGTTCCGCGACGCCGACTTCCTCCCGACGAACCAACCCGCCGGCGCGCGCCTCAAGTCCCGCGTCGAGGCCGTCCTGCTCCAACATGGGGTCGATCTCTCCGGCGGTCGCGTCGTTCTGATCAGCCTGCCCCGCGTCGCCGGGTTTCTCTTCAATCCCGTCTCGTTCTACTTCTGCTTCGATCGTTCCGGACAACCGGTCGCCGCGATCCCGGAAGTCACCAACACGTTCCGCGAGATGAAGCCGTTCTTCCTCGGTCCCACCACCCGGGACGAGGCAGGGCGCTTCCACCTCCGGGTGCCCAAGCATTTCTACGTGTCCCCCTTCTCCGACGTGGACGTCGCCTTTGACTTTCTTCTGCCGGTTCCCGGCGAGACGATGGCGATCCAGATCGACGATTACATCGGCGAGGAACGGACCCTGACCAGTCGACTGACCGGGACGGCGCGGGCGCTGACGGACTCGCGTCTCGCGTGGTTCACGATTCTCTATCCGCTGATCACGCTCCGCATCATTGCCCTCATCCACTGGCACGCCCTGCGCCTCTTCCTGAAGTCCGTCCCTTGGTTCCGCAAGTCCGCCCGCGCCGCGGACCAGCGCGACTTGCTCCGTCCCCACTCGTCGATTCTCCAGCCCAAAACGTCCGACGCATGAGCACTCTCGCCTCCTTTCGCGCTCGACCGACGACTGCCGTGGTTCCGGCGACGCCCGTCGCCCCAATGTCCCGATGCCAGTCTCGATCCCCCGCCCCCGGCGTGGGGCGGGGAGAACCGCATTCACCCGGAGTCCAACGGGTAGCATCTCACCGGCTTTCGACCGTCCCTTCACGCCTCGTTCACGGAACATCGGTTAGTCTGCCGGCGTACCGTGTGTGCAGGGCCTCCCCGTCAGTCCGTGGGTTTCGCCACGACGACTGCGCATCGCACTAGTCCAAACCGCCCTGTCACGCCTCCCCGATTTCCCTGCCAAAGACGTCCGACGCATGAGCGACTCCTCTCCCGTTTCTTCCAGCCCCTCCGACGCCTCGGACTTCAATCCCCCGGCAAGCCCCTCTTTTCACCGGAGGCTGGTGCTCAATTCCTTCGGCGCGATGCCCCGCGGTCGCCTGCGGATCGAGCTTCCCGAGGGCGGACACGTCGACTGCGGCGAACCCGGTGAACTCGTCGCCCCCGACCTGCCCCTCGGACTCTCCGCTTCCGCGACGCTGCGCGTCCGCCGCGAGAGTTTCTTCCGCCGCTGCGTGCTCGCCGGCGACATCGGCTTCGCGGAGTCGTTCATCGATGGTGACTGGGAAACGCCCGACCTGCCGTCGGTGCTCGCGTGGTTCATACTCAACGTGGAGCACGCCCCCACGCTCTCCGGCTCGACCGCCGGACGCGCCCGCGCCTGGGGACTGAATCTGCTGCGCTTCGCCCACCGCTTCGAGCACCTCCTCCAGCCGAACTCGCGCCGCACCGCCCGGCGCAACATCGCGCGGCACTACGATCTCTCCAACGACTTCTTCGCCCTTTTCCTCGACGAATCCATGATGTATTCGTCCGCCCGCTACGCGAAGGATTCCGCCACGCTGGCGGACGCGCAGCGCGAAAAGAACGAGGCCCTCTGCCGCAGCCTGCAGCTTTCCCCGTCCGATCATGTGCTCGAGATCGGCACGGGCTGGGGCGGCTGGGCCCTCCACGCCGCCACCCACCACGGCTGCCGTGTCACCTCGCTCACCATCTCCCAGCAGCAGTACGATCTCGCGCGCCGTCGAATCGCCGCCGCCGGACTGGAATCGCGCATCGAAGTGCGGCTCCTGGACTACCGGGACATTGAGGGACAGTTCGATAAGATCGTCTCGATCGAGATGATGGAGGCAATCGGTCACGCCTACCTACCGGACTTCTGCCGGACGCTGCACGCCCGGCTGCGGCCCGGCGGCCTCATCGCCCTGCAGTTCATCACCTGCCCGGACTCCCGCTACCGCGAGTTCCGCCGCGGGGTGGACTTTATCCAGAAGCACATCTTCCCCGGCTCGCTCCTGCTGTCGCTGAACCGCGTCAACGAACTGATGAGCCGCCACGGGGGCTTCGTCCTGCACCACCTCGACGACCTCGCCCACGACTACGCCCGCACGCTCCGGGCTTGGCGCGAGACCTTCCACGCGCGGCTCGAAGAAGTCGGCCGCCTTGGCTTCGACGACCGCTTCGTGCGCAAGTGGCACTACTACCTCTGCTACTGCGAATCCGCCTTCGCGATGCGCAACATCTCCGTCGTGCAAACGCTCCATACCCGGCCGAACAACGTCGCGCTGCGCTGACCGCAACGCTCACCCCGAGTTCCCCCACCCCCGCCACCATGATTCTCTTCCTCCGTGTCTTCTTTCTCGTGGTCCTGGCTTCCATGCTCTGGGTGACCAGCTGGGCGTCGCTCGGACAGGCACTCTGGGACTTCATCGGGTCGCCCGCGTCCCGCGACCGCTGGTTCATCGCCACGCTGTTTGATGCCTATTGGGGCTTCCTGACCTTCTACGTCTGGGTCGCCTACAAGGAGACGGGGTTCGTTGCTCGGGCGCTGTGGCTCGTCGCGATCCTGCTCTTCGGCAACATTGCGATGGCCGTGTACTGCCTGCGCGAACTGTTCCGAGTTCCGAGCGGCGCCCCACTTTCGTCGGTCCTGCTGCGTCGCACCGCGTGACATCGGTCGCTCCCACTTCCGAGGCCACCCGCGGCGCCGCCGCGCCGTCCGCCGAGCCGCGGCGCGGTTTCTGGCGGCGCCGCCTCGGCGATCCGATCATCGGCCTGCTCACGCAGGGTATCACCGCGGACAAGGTCAGCTACACGCTCGCCCTCGGGACCGGCCTCTCGCTCTTCCCCTTTCTCGGTTTCACGAGCCTCCTCAATCTCGTCGTTGGTCTCGCGCTGCGCCTCAACCAGCCGCTCCTCCAGACCCTCAACCAACTCGTCGGACCAGTCCATCTGGTGATGATCGTCGTCTACATCCGCATCGGCGAGTGGATCTGGGGCGCGGAGTCGCTGACATTCTCGATCGGAGTGCTGGTGCAGACCTTCCGGGACGCGAGCTTCACCGAGTTCCTGCAGCGCTTCGGCATGGCCGGCGTGCACGCCTTCACGGCGTGGCTTCTCACCCTTCCGCTCCTCGTCTTCGGCCTGAACTGGCTGCTTCGTCCGCTGATCCGGCGCATCGCCCGCCGGCTCCCCTCCACCCCATCGTCGGCTCCGTCATCCGTCTCATGAGCGTCTGGCTTCTTCTCCTCTCGGCCCTGATCGGCTGCGGCGTCGTGATGACGCTCGTCTTCTGGTTCGCACGTCGCGTGGACAACTACAGCGTGGTCGACGTCGCGTGGGCCTACGCTTTCGCTCCGATCGCGGTCGGCTACGCCGCCTTCGCCGGGGGTTGGCCGATGCGCCGGGTTCTCCTCGCCGCTCTCGCGGTGCTCTGGAGCGTGCGGCTCGGAAGCCATCTCCTCCGTCGGGTCGCCGGACATCATCCGGAGGAGGATGGGCGCTACCTCGAGATGCGCACGCGGTGGAAGGCGAACTTCGCGTGGGAGATGTTCAAGTTCTACCAGATCCAGGCGCTCTCCTTGGTGATCCTGAGCGTGCCGTTTCTGATCCCCAGCCTGAATGGTCGCCCCGAGCTGCACCCGCTGGAGGTCGCCGGTGCGCTGCTCTGGTTCATCGCTCTCTGTGGGGAGACCCTCGCCGACGCGCAGTTGGCCGCGTTCAAGCGCAACCCGGCCAATCGCGGCGCGGTATGCGACCGCGGCCTGTGGCGCTACAGCCGCCATCCGAACTACTTTTTCGAGTGGCTGGTTTGGGTCGCCTTCTTCGTCTTCGCCTGCGGCTCGCCCTGGGGATGGATTTCGGTGCTCTGCCCAGCCGTGATGCTGCACCTGCTACTCCGCGTCACCGGTATCCCGCTCACCGAGCAGCAGGCGCTGCGTTCACGGGGCGATGCCTACCGCCGTTACCAGCAAACCACCTCCGCCTTCTTC
Source organism: Opitutaceae bacterium (assembly GCA_040382075.1). Taxonomy (GTDB): domain Bacteria; phylum Verrucomicrobiota; class Verrucomicrobiia; order Opitutales; family Opitutaceae; genus UBA6669. The sequence continues at coordinate 20,242 of JBEIGD010000017.1, read as the reverse complement.
CCGTGGTTTCCGCGCCGCCCCGCTCCCTGATTCCGCCGGCCTTCCTTCCTCTTTCTCCATGATCGACTCCTTGCTCGAGAAAAACCTGCTGCCGGACTGGTTGATTCGCGTCGGCATCCGCCGACTCCTCGCCCAGCGCATCCGCGAGGAATCCGCCGGGTACGACCGCGCCGCCTACGTCGCCGATCTGAAGTCGCGTCCGCTCGCGGAGGAAACCCGCGCCGCGAACGAGCAGCATTACGAGGTGCCGACCGACTTCTACCGGCTCTGCCTCGGCCGCCGGTTGAAGTACTCCGGCTGCTTCTACCCAACCGGCACCGAGTCCCTCAACGAGGCCGAGGAGGTCATGCTCGCCCTCTACGTCGAGCGCGCCCGCCTCGAGGACGGTCAGACGATCCTGGAACTCGGCTGCGGCTGGGGCTCGCTTTCCCTCTACCTCGCGGAGCGCTTCCCGCACTCCCGCATCACCGGGGTCTCGAACTCCCGGACCCAGAAGGAGTACATCGACGGCGAGGCCAAGCGCCGCGGACTCAGCAACCTCCAGATCATCACCTGCGACATGAATGCCTTCGACCTGCCCGGCGCGCAGTTCGACCGCGTCGTGTCCGTGGAGATGTTCGAGCACATGAAGAACTACCAGCGGCTCCTCGCGAACGTCGCCCGCTGGCTCAAGCCAGACGGCCTGCTCTTCGTTCACATTTTCACGCACCACCAGCTCAGCTATCACTTTGTCCCGCGCGACGCGACGGACTGGATGGCACGGTATTTCTTCACCGGTGGTCAAATGCCCGCGCACGATCTGCTCCCCGCCTTCGACGAGCACCTCCAACTCGTCCAGGACTGGAGGGTCAACGGTCGCCACTACCAGCAGACTGCCGAGCACTGGCTCCAGAATATGGACCGCCACCGGGCCGAGATCATTCCGTTGTTCGAGCAAACCTACGGCAAGGCCGCCGTCACCCGCTGGTGGGTCTACTGGCGGGTCTTCTACATGGCCTGCGCCGAGTTGTGGGGCTACCGCAACGGCGAGGAGTGGCTCGTCAGCCACTATTTGTTCCGGCGCCGGCAGTGACCGCCGCGCGAACATCAGACCGTCCCCGTTCTTCACCATGAATCCGCGCAACATCCATCGGTCGTTCCGTCAGGCGGTCGCGGCGATCTTCCTCGCGCTCGCCCTCCCCGGTCACGCGACGTCCGCCCCCTCGGTCGAGGAACTGATCCGTCAGGGGATCGAGGCCGAGCGTCGACTCGATCCAGTCGCCGCGCTGCCGCTCTTCCTCGCCGCCGACGCAGCCAAGCCGGGCGATGCCGTCATTCTTCAGAAGATTTCCCGGCAGTACTCGGACCAGTCGTTCCTGCTCTCCGATCCGACGGAGAAGCGCCGACTCGCCGAAACGGCGCTCTCGTACGCCGAGCGCGCCTACGCCGTCGATCCCACCAACGCCGAGATCGCTCTGTCCATCGCCATCTGCCACGGCAATCTTGGGCTTTACGGCGACACGGAAGCCAAGGTGCGCCACTCGCGCCAGATTCACCAATACGCCGAGGAGGCGCTGCGACTTAACCCCGACTACGACTGGGCTCACCACGTCCTTGGGCGCTGGCACTACGAGGTGGCCAAGCTGGGCATGACCCGACGTTTCCTCGTGCAGTTGTTCTTCGGCGGCCTGCCCAAGGCATCGGTCGCCGAAGCGATCAGCCATCTCGAACGCGCGGCCACCCTCGCGCCGGACACCGTCGGCCACCAGGTCGAACTGGCTTTCGTCTACCGGTCGGCCGGACGGATCGAAGAGGCCCGCGCCGCCTTCACCCGCGGCCTCGCCCTTCCGGAACGAGAGGTGCACGACGCGCTCTCGAAGCGCCGTGCGACCGACGCTCTGGCCGCACTGCCGGCCGCGCCCGCCCGCTGAGGATTCAGGGACGGAACGCGGCGGAAACGCCGGCGCACGCTGGAGGGAACGGCGCCAGGGGCGACGCTCCCTCCGGTGAGGATCAGCGCAGGAAGGCCTCGTGCAGACCGCCATCCACCGGGATGATCTGCCCGGTGGTCTTGGAAAGCCGCCCCGTCACGAGCAACAGGTAAGCTTCCGCCTGGTCGGCCGGCGTGATCGGGGACTTCGTCAGCGTGCGGTCCGCGTAGAATTGAGCCAGCTTCTGGACCAGTGAGTCGGTCGACTCGTCCTCCGCGAAGGCGATGTTGTACTTGGTCAGCGAGCTGATCACGCGCTCGCGCGGGAACATCGTCGAGCCCTTCACCACCGTCGCCGGCGCCACGGCATTCACCCGCACCAACGGGGCGAGCTCGATCGCCAGCTCGCGCACGACGTGGTTCGCCGCCGCCTTGGAGGCATCGTAGGCGATCGATCCACGCTTTGCCACGACGGCGTTCGCCGAGGTCGTCAGCACGAGACTGCCACTGAGCCCTTGTTCGCGCCACGTGTTCGCCGCTTCGTCACCCACCAGGTAGCTGCCCGTGACGTTGATCGCGAAAGTCGCGGCCCATTTGTCATCGGGAATGTGACCGGTCCGGTCAGACGGGAAGAAGATACCCGCGGTGACGCAGATCGCGTCAAAGCCACCGAAAGCGAGCGCCACCTGATCGAGCATGCGACGAATGCTGGCCCGGTCGGTGATGTTCGCCGCCAAGCCCACGGCCGGGCCGCAGCCGGAAATGCCGCTGCCCGCCACCCCGATGCCGAGGCCGAGCCGGTCCGTGATCTCCTTCGCGGTGGCCTGCGCGGCCGCCTCGTTCAGGTCGACCGCGACGATGTGCGCACCCTCCCGGGAGAGTCGCAGTGCCGTCTCACGACCAATGCCCGATCCAGCGCCGACCACGACGGCGACCTGCCGCGCCAACTCCTTCTCCGCCGGCATGCGCTTCAGCTTCGCCTCCTCAAGCAGCCAGTACTCGATGTCGAACGCCTCCTGCTGCGGCAGAGCGATGTAGCGGTCAACCGCCTCCGCCCCACGTATCACCTCGACCGCACAGTTGTAGAATTCAGCCGTGACGCGCGATTCCGACTTATCCTTGCCCCACGCAATCATGCCGAGGCCGGGAATGAGCACGACCGTCGGGTTCGGGTCACGCATCGCCGGGGAATTCGGACGACGGCACGCCTCGTAGTAGGCGGCATAGTCCTTGCGGTACTGGGCGATCCCCGCCGCCAGCTTCGTCTTGAGTGCGGCGAGGTCCTCTGCCTGCGGATTCCAGTCCACGTAGAGCGGCTTGATCTTGGTCCGCAGGAAATGATCCGGGCAGGAGGTGCCCAGCGCGGCCAGACGCGCGGCATCCTTCGAATTCACGAAACGGAGGATGCGCTCGTCATCCTGGATCGTGCCGATGAAGCGCCGCTGCGCTGAAACCTGGCCGCGCAGCCACGGCAGGATCGCGGCGAACGCCGCACGACGCGGCTCTTCCGCCAACGTGTGGTACTTCGCACCACCGAACACCGTCGCATCGCCACCCTTCGCCTGGTACTTCTCCTCGATGTACTGGGCCGCCTGCTCGATCAGGTCCAGCGTGCGGATGTAGCAGACCTTCTCGTCATCATCCCAGGAGATGAAGCCATGCTGCCCCATCATGATCGCCTTGATCGCCGGCTGCTTGCGCGCGATCTCCTGCATCGCGAGGCCCAGCTCGAAGCCGGGGCGCATCCACGGCACGTAGGCCATCGCACCGCCAAAGATCTCCTTCGTCAGCTCCTCACACCGCGCGGATGCCGCGATCGAGATGATCGCGTTCGGGTGCATGTGATCCACATGCCGCCCCGGCAGGAACGAGTGCAGCGGCGTGTCGATCGACGACGCCCGCGGGTTCAGGTTGAACGTGGTGTGCGCGTACATCGCCACCATGTCGTCCTCCGCCGGCGACTTCAGGCCCTTGTCCGCGCGGGACGCATACAACGCCTGCATCGCGAGCAGCTTCCCCTGATAGAGCGAGGAGAAGTTCTCCCGCGTGCTCGTGCGCAGGTCACCGCCCGAACCCTTCACCCACAGCACATCGGCACTCTGGCCGGTCAGGGGATCCTTCTCCACCAGCTTGGCGGAGGTGTTGCCGCCACCCGTGTTCGTGATGCGCTGGTCGCTGCCGAGCAGGTTGGAGCGGTAGATCAAGCGACCGACCGGATCGAGAGACGCCGCCTTGGCGTCGTCCCAGAGATAGTTGACGTAGGAATAGGTCTTCATGGGAGAAAGCTGCATCGGGCAGCGATATCGCCCCCCGACGCGAGACGAATCAGATTAGGTGATAGATTTTGCGAGAATCCGACCACATTCTCTCAATAAACCTCAACCACACCACCGGCAGGGCTTTACGACTCAGACTGAGCCCCGGTTTACCCACCACGGGAGCACTCGGTGGGCGCGGCCGCTCAACGCTCCCGCGGGGTCAGCAACCCAAGTCCGCGCATCGTGGCGTCGGTCACCGGTCGGTACTGCCAGCGCCCGGGCCAGTCACGATGCATGAGACGGTCGAGCCGGTCCGCTCCTCCCGACACCGCCACGCTCCGGCGCAATGGCGTACCCGTCGCGCCCAGCAGTGGCAGGCGCTCCGCACTGGCGGCGGTCAATCCCTCGATGATGGCGGACAGGAGATCCACTCGCGTGGTCGCGAGGGTCAGTCCGGTGAACGCCCCCTGGCGCTGCTCGACACTCGTGCGCTCGCCCGCCAGGTAGGGCTCAAAGCGCACGGAACAGCCCGGCCGCGGGCCTCGGCGGCTCAGGATCCTCAGCTCGCGCTGAAACTCCTCCAGCGAAAGTTCGGGGAAGAACTGCTCGCGCGCCCAGTAGAGCGCCGACGCCATTGCCGCGAGGGTGCTTACCTGCAGCCATTTCCGGCCGACCCCAAGGGCCCGGGTCAGGAGACGGGGATGAGGCCGGGGGCGATCCGTGCACAGCGCAAGGACATCGGTCGACCCCACCACGTTGAAGAGCTGACCCACCCGCGCACCGGCCAGCAGCATCCCCGCGCTGCCGTCCATCAGGCCGGTCAGCATCGGCAATCCGGCCGGCAGGCCGAGCCGCCGCGCCGCTTCCCGAGTCAGGCCGCCACCAATGACGTCGGCGTCCACCACTTCAGGTAGTAATTTTCCCGATACACCAAGGTTGGCACAGAGTTCATCACTCCATCCGTCGAGCGTCAGCGTGCGATAGAGTCCGGTGAAGGATGCGTTCGATGGGTCGGTGACCCGGGCGCCGGTGAGGCGCCGGTGCAGGAAGGTGTTGAGGTGTCCAACCAGGTCCGCCCGCCGCAGCGCCCCTGGCTGGTGCCTCCGGAACCAGGCCCAGGTGGTCGAACTGATCCCGCCGGGGAAGGGCCGACACCCGCAGAGCGCGAGGTGATGGTCCGCACCGATCCGTTCCTCGAGCACCCGGGCTTCGGCCACGCTGCGCCGATCCTGATGGGTGACGATCGGGGTCAGTGCTTTTCCGTCTCGATCGAGCGCCACCCATGCCGGGCACATCGTCGCGAGAGCGATTGCATCCACCGTACGCGCCCGGCTGCCCAGGCCGCGAATCGCCGTGGCCACGGCGGCGAGCAGGACTTCAGGGTCCACCTCCGCTCGGGCGCCCTCATGCCGCGTGCGGAAAAATGCGCGCGGCGACTCCGCGAGCACCCGGCGTCCATCCAGGAGCCCGGCAATCACCGAGGAGGATCCAATATCGAGTCCGAGGACTGCGGCCATGCCTTCACTTTGGCAGCGGGCCGGACGCTGGCAATCTCTCCGGCGCCACGCGAAGGTCCGAGGCGGCTGGCCTCAGTCAGGCCGACTTTCGCCTCGGGCTGCTTGCCCGAGCGCGTCCGCGGTCAGAGATCACCCGCCTGCGGCCGCAGGACGATTTCCTCGACAACCGTCCGACGCGTCAGGCGGTAGACATCGACGAAGGCCCGGGCGACATCCTCCGCCGGCATCAGTCGTTCCTCGGGAAATCCACTTCCCTCCCAGGCCGGCGAAAGCGTGGCGCCCGGGTAAACCGTGCAGACCCGAACGCCTTTGTCCCGCAGTTCCGCCCGCATCACCTTGGAAAGGCCAGTCACCCCGAACTTCGCCGCGCAGTAGCCAGCGCTGGTGGGGTAAGCCGAAAGACCGGCGATCGAGCTCATGTTGAAGATGTCGCCGCAGCCGCGCCGCACCATGGCCGGCGCGAAGGCGCGCGTGACGAGAAAGACGCTGCGGAGATTCGTCGCGATCATCGCGTCGAAGTCCGCCACGGAGGTCTCGAGGAGCCGACCGGGTCGGAAGCTGCCGGCGTTGTTCACGAGCACATCAACGCCACCCCAGACGGCCTGCACCTCCGCCGCGACCCGGGCGACGTCGGCTTCGGAGCTCACGTCGCCGACGAACGCGCGTGCCGCAACGCCGCGAGCCACGCATTCCCGCGCGACCGCAGCCAACTTTTTTTCCTGCCGCGCGACGAGCGCCAGGCGGACGCCCGGGATCGCGTCCGCGAAGGCGCGCGCGATCGCTGCGCCGATGCCCTGGGATGCACCCGTGACCAGCACGACTGGACGGGGAGAGCCACCCTCGTTGCCGCGGCCGCTCACGGTCTTCGTGCCGGTGCGATGCGCTGCGTTGCGGGGCTTGGCGAGCGCGCGCTGAGGGCGGGTCCGAGCACTGGTGACGGTCGTGGAGGCGCTGGCTGAGGTCCGCGGCATGGTGAAACCAGAGGGTAAGAACGCCGTGCCGATCGCGCACTCAGCAGACCAGCGACGCGAAGTCGGTGAAGTCCGCCCGGAAACCACCGCGCACACCCTTGCAGATGACGCTCACCGCGTCGTGGGAATGCAGCGATTCGAGGTGGGAGCAAGCGACCTGGAAGTCGGCGATCCGCGAATCGCGGTTCAATTCGGCGAAGAGCAGACGCGCCGCGTCCTCGACGAACTTGATGTGGGCACCGTTGAGCTCGGCGAAGGCCTGCTCGTCCTCGCGCTTCACCATCACCTGCGTCTCGGTCTTGAGCGCCTTGAGGCAGTGCGCATGCAGGTCCTCGACCCGCAGCTTCGCTCCCTCGGCCACCTCGACCTTCACGCGGGCCTTGGAGCGCTGGTTGTGCGGGATCGCGTAGGCGCCGCGGACATCACGGGCGTGCTCCGAGAGCTCGGCGCTGCACGGGCAGGAACTGGAGTAGACAAAATCGAACTCGATGAACCGGCGGAAGTGCCCGGATCCGTCGATCGTGCCCTCAAAGACCACCTGATAGTATTGATAACCCTCCAAGCCGCTGCGCAGGGAAGGCTGCACGAGCGGGTAAGAGAATCCGAGTCGGAGCCGGGCCGCGAGTGACTCCACCTGGTGCTGGTACTTGCGCAGCACCTGACGGAGCTTCTCAGGCGAGAAGACCTCGTCGCGGTGCTCGTAGAACGCCCGCACGATGCGGCTCATGTTGATGCCCTTCAGCGTTGCCTCGAGCGAGACCGTGCCGGTGATCGCCGTCTCGAGCGTCAGGGTCTCGCCGGCCTTCGTGCGGTACCGCAGCGGTAGCCGGAAATTGGAGACCCCAACCTGCTGGATCGGCACCGCGGCGCCCTGGATGGCGCCCTCGGCCTCCATCATGTCGGGCAATTCGCTCTGGTACTCCGGCGTCATGCGGAAATCCGCGTCATACCGGCGCGCGATCACGGGCGGCGTGCCGCCGGGACCGTGATGCAGGTACATCCGTTTCGCTTTCCGTGGGGACTTGGTCTTCATAGTCGTTTTTTTCGTTGGGCTGGCCGCGACGACGGTTGGGGACGATAACAACCGTGGTCGCTTGGGCGTGGGCCCGGGAGGAATCAGCGCGAATCGGGTCCGCGGTACTCGGCGTAATTGCGGGGGGTCTCGTAGAGCCGGATGGCATGCAGTCGGCCCGGGCGGATCCGGGGTTCGAGCTGTTGCCAGAAGGCGATGACGAGATTTTCGGTCGAGGGAATGATGCCCTTGAGAAAGGGCACCTGCGTGTTGAGATTGCGATGGTCGCAGGCCCGCACGATCACCCGCTCCAGAATGCCCTTGAGACGCCCGAGATCGATGACGTAGCCGGTCTCGGGATCGGGCGAACCGGCCACCGTGACCTCCAGCACATAGTTGTGCCCGTGACCGTCGACGTTGTTGCACGGCCCGAAGGCTCGCTCGTTCCATTGCCGACTGCGGGCCGGATTGTGCAGGCGATGCGCCGCGTTGAAGTGCACCTGACGCGTCACGAGCACCGTTTCCCGCGCGCTCGGCGCGGAGGACGGTGAAGGAGCGGGACGTGACCGGGCTTGAGGCATGAAGGGACAACCATGCCCTGAAACCGGCCGGGGTCAACTCCTCGCGCCCTCCGGTTCACGCTTGCGACACCGGTGCAGCGAGCCCGAACATTGCGGCATGGCGATGCGGATCCGGATTCTCGGCAGCGGCAGCTCAGGGAACTGCGCCCTGCTGCAGACCGAGCAGGCGCGCGTGCTGATCGACGTGGGCTTCTCGCCGCGTCGGACGCGCGAGTTGCTCGCCGAGGAGAACCTCAAGCCCGAGGAAATCGACGCCGTGTTCCTCACCCACGAGCACGGTGACCACGCGGCCGGCATCGCCAGCTTTGCCCGCACTCCGCAGGTCGCGCTCTTCGCCAACGCCGCCACCGCCCGCGCCGTACAAGACCGCGTGGAACACCCGCTGGCGTGGAAGCTCTTCGAGACCGGCTCCCGGTTCCGCTTCCGCGATCTGGAGATCGATGCCTTCGCCGTGCCCCACGACGCGCACGATCCGGTCGGCTTCCGCTTCAGCACCGGATTCGACGGGGACCTCCTCGCCCCCCGCCGCTCCCTCGCCTGGCTCACCGACCTCGGGCATGTCCCGCAACACGTGCGAGAGCGCTTGCGCGACTGCGACGCCGTGGTGGTCGAATCCAACCACTGTCCTACGCTCCTCCAGGCCGATCACCGTCGCCCTTGGTCAACGAAGCAGCGCATCAGCGGCCGTCACGGCCACCTTTCGAACGAGGCCGCCCGTGAGCTGCTCGCTTCGATCGCCAGCCCGCGCTGGCGCCGCATCGTGCTCACGCATCTGTCGCGCGACTGCAACAGCCTCGATGCGGTCGAGCGCATGCTCGCCACGCTGCGCCCCCAGCTTGCCTGCGAGTTCACCGTGGTCTCGCCCGGCGGGAACACGCCTTTCTGGGAACTGGCGTAAGACGGCCGCCCGAACGCCTGCCCGCAGGCGTGGTCGCGGAGCAGCACCCGCGGCACCCACTCCAGGGTGCGCTGGTGCGTCGCGTTCAGGACCGCCGGGGCGGACACGTCCGGCTCCACCGCATCCCACCCGCGCGAGGCGCGGTTGACCGAGAACCGAGATGAAACGGGTTCGGCGGCACACCCGCTTCGCCGGAAGGTCGTGGAAACGTCACGCCGTTGACCCTGCGTCGCCACGGCCTGCGAATAACATATTCTGATGTACTCCCCAATCCGCGTCCTCCGGGTCCTCCTCTCGTTTCTGGCAGTGGGAGCGGCCCTCCCGCTTTCCGCGCAACCGGTCTCCACCGCCCGAGTCGGCTCCTCCCTCTTCGTCAATCATGGTTTGGTCGGGGTGGGACGCATCCCAGCCTCCGCCCGCGACCGCTTCGGCGAGACTTTCGGATCGTTCTCCGCCTTCGCTTTCCAGCCCGGGTCGTGGGCGCGCCTGCCGGACGGGTGGTACACCGGCACCCTGTTCGCGCAGCCCGATCGAGGCTACAACGTGAACGCCACGCTCAACTACACGCCCCGCGTCTACCGCCTAAATCTCGTCTTCCGTCCCGCGCCCGCCGGCGCCGCGTCCCAGAACCAAGTCGGCCTCACGCTGATCGACACCATCAAGTACACGGAGGCCGACGGTACTCCTCTGACGTCGCTTGACCCCGGCAGCAACACCTCCGCGTCCCGGACCGGCTTCCCCGTCCTGCCGGCCGCCTTCAACAATCGCATCTCTCTCGACGCCGAGGGCATCATCGTCAATGCCGATGGTTCGTTCTGGGTCAGCGATGAATACGGACCCTATATCTGGCGGTTCGCGGCCGATGGTAAGCTGCTCTCTGCAATCCGGCCTCCCGAGGCCTTGGTCGGCAAACGCAACGGGGCCGACTCGTTCTCGTCCAACAACAGCCCGGTTGGCCAGCCGGCGCCGTCACCCGCGAATCCGGTAACCGGACGTCAAAACAACCAGGGGCTGGAGGGGCTCAGCGTGAGTCCGGACGGCCGCACACTGTTCGCGCTTCTCCAGTCAGCCACGCGACAGGACGGAGGCACCGGCGGCACCAGCGCCACCCGCTTCAACACCCGCCTGCTCGCCTACGACATCTCCGGCCCGTCGCCGGTGCTCCGAGGGCACTACGTGGTTCAACTCCCGACATTCACCTCGGGAACCACCACGCTCGTCGCCGCGCAAAGCGAAATGCTCGCTCTCAACAACACCCAGTTCCTCGTCCTCGCTCGCGACAGCGGCAACGGCCGCGGCCTGAACCCCACGTCGCTCTACCGTAACGTCCTCGTCTACGACGTGGCCTCGGCGACGAATCTGGTGGGAACGGAGTTCGAAACCGCCGGTCGCCCGGTCGCGCCCAACGGCGTCCTCGACGCCGGAATCCGACCGGCGGCCCGCTCGGAGTTCTTGAACCTCAACGTCTCCTCGGATCTCGCCCGCTTCGGACTCAAGAACGGTCCGACCGATGATGCCAACAATCTTTCGGAAAAGTGGGAGGCCCTCGCCCTCATGCCCGCGCTCGATCCGTTCGCGCCCGACGACTACTTCCTGTTCATCGGCAACGATAACGACTTTCAGACCACCAACGGCTTCCATGACGGCGCGTCGTACAACGCCGGCGTCGACAATGACAGCATGGTCCTCGTGTATCGGGTCTCTCTGCCGGGACGCCTGCTCAACGTGTCGAGCCGCGGCCGGCTGGGAGCGGGAGCCGATGCGCACATCGTGGGCTTCGTGGTCTCGGGAGCCCGTCCGAAAACGGTGCTGGTGCGGGGCGTCGGCCCGGCGCTGGGTGCGTTCGGCGTGACCGGCGCCGCCTTGGATCCGTCGATTCAGGTGTTCTCCGCCACCGGCTCTCTCGTCGCTGCCAATGACAACTGGGGCGATCTCTCCTCCTTGGTCGACGCCTCCCAGCGCGCCGGGGCATTCCCGCTCGCGCTCGGCAGTCGCGATGCCGCCCTGCTGCTAAACCTCGGGCCCGGGAACTACACCGTCGTCGCTTCGGCGACGGGTCCGAGCGGCGTCGGTCTCGTCGAGGTCTACGAGCTGCCTTGAGTGATTCCGCCCGCGCTCACGCCTACCCGCAGGCGTGAGCGCGGAGCTGCGTCAACAGCACGATTTCCAGCGTGCGCTGGTGCGTCGCCGCCAGCACCACCGGTGCCGCCACGCCCGACTCCACCGCATCACGCCAGCGCGAGGCGCAGACGCACCAGCGGTCGCCGGGGCGCAGGCCGGGAAAGTCGTACTCGGGACGCGGCGTCGTCAGATCGTTGCCCGCCTCCGCCTGCCACCGCAGGAAGGCCTCGCTGACCTCCACGCACACCGTGTGGCAACCCTGATCCTCCGCGCAGGTCTGGCAGTGTCCGTCACGGAAAAAACCCGTCAGCGGCCGGGTGCTGCACACCCGAAGTTCACTTCCCAAGACGTTGATCGCGGGTTCCGGTTTCATGCGACGACCCTAGTCCGCGCCGTCACGCGACGCAACCCCGCCCCGCTTCCGCGTCGTTTTCGCGCTTCCGTCCTGCCACCTCTCCGCCCAGCGTGGGGAGTCCATGGAGCTGACCAAACACTGGGCCTTCACTCTCGATGACTACGTGATCGATCTCGCGTGGTCTCACGACGGCCGGCAGCTCGCTGCCGCATCCTCCGCCGGCCCGATCGCACTCCGCGCGGCGCTCGATGGCTCCTCCCTGCATACTTTGACCGGACACGAGGAGGGCACCAATGCCCTCGCCTGGCATCCCCGCCGCCGCCTGCTCGCCTCCGGCGGCCAAGATGGCGCCGTGAAGTTCTGGGACACCGACGCCGGGCAACACACCGCCACTGCCGCGCTCGGCGGCAACTGGGTAGATCACCTTGCCTGGCGCCCCAGCCCCGCGGCCGATTCAACCGGCACCGTCTGGCTCGCCGCCGCCGCCGGCCGCAGCATCACTGCGGTCCTGCCCGATGGCACGGTGCGCCACCGCTTTGCCGACGCCCCCAAGACAGTCAGCGCCCTCGCCTGGCATCCCAGCGGCACCTTGCTCGCCTGCGCATCATTCGGCGGGGTTCAGCTCTGGAACGGCGACGATTTCAGCGCGCATCGCACCTACGCCTACACGAACGGGATCCATGCGCTGACGTGGTCACCCGACGGCCGCTGGCTCGTCTCCGGCAACCAGGATCCCAGCGTGCATCTCTGGCTTCCCGCCGAGGATGACGAGCTGCACATGAGCGGATACGAGGGCAAGGTCCGGGAGTTGTCCTTCGATCGGACCAGTCGCTGGCTCGCAACGGGTGGGGGCCAGGACGCCTGCGTCTGGGACTGCTCCGGCAAGGGACCCGAGGGACGCGAACCCGCCATGCTACCCCACGATGCCAAGGTCTGCGCCGTCGCTTTCCAACACGGTCACGGGCTGCTCGCCACCGGCGCCGAGGATGGGGGTCTCCTGCTCTGGAGCCCGGAACGCGCGCAGCCGCTCCGCGCCACCGTCCGCCTGCCGTCAGCCGCCACGCGCCTGGCGTGGTCCCCTGACGACCAACTGCTCGCCGTCGGCACGGCCAAGGGTCCGGTGTACGTGTTGAAGTGCGGCACGTAGGCCGCCCTCCGCAGCATGCATCGCTTTCTTCCCGTCGCTCCAGCGCCCACCGATCCATCGATCACGGCGGCCGAGACCGCGGCGCTCAAGCGGTGGACCAGCGACTTCCTCAAGCTGGGTGCGGACGCCGTGATTTCAGTGCTGACCACGCCCTGCGTCGACCCGGGTTGCCCCGTCGTCGAGACCACCTTGCTCGTGCAAGCGCCGGGTGCCGCCGTCCGGGCGTGGCGGTTTCAGCGGCCCCGCGTGGCCGTGAATCGCGTGACGCTTGAGCAAGTGCTCGCGACGCCCGGCTTCACTCCTGCGGTGCGAGCGTCGGCTGGCTCACGGGAAACAGGAGCCGCGTCCGGTGCGCACGCGCCTCCGCCTCCGAGCGGTACGTGACGTCATTGAACGGAGCGAGCACGACTCCCGTCCGCCGGCACCGGAAGCGAGCCCGCCCTTCCGCGGCAAAGTCCAAGTCGCTGGGCAGCACTCCTGTCGTCCCTGCAGCCGAGGCCTCCAATCCAAGCACGAGCGGACCACACGCGAAACGGCGATGACCCTCGGTCCTCGACGCCGCGGCGGGCGCCTCCGCCCGCACGTTCAGAGGAAACTGCAGCTCGAGGTGCGCGCCTGCTTTCAGCGACACCGCCGCGCCAACGAAGCCAGCCCCGTCGGGCACTAACCCGACGTCGCGGCCATCCTGCCGCAGACGCATCCCTTCGTCCGCGACTCCCGGCGGCACGAAGCACGACCACGTGACCGGCTCCTGCAATGTGCTCTCCAGCACGGTCCACTCCACCCGCCCCGCCGAGGGATACTCGCTCACGCAGCGCACGCGGGCGGTGCCGTCCGCGAAGCGCAGCGTGGCATCACCTTCGAAATAGAACAGCGGCGCCACCCTCCGCGCCTCCTGATCCGTCGCCGCGAGCGCGCGCGCCGCGACCGCCAGGCCCTCCGCTCCCCGCATCGAGCAACACCACGGCGCCTCGAAGATCTCAGGATGGGGCGCCAGCTCCACGCGGCCGTCGGCTCCGACGCAGTGATCGCAGCCAAAGCCCCCGTTCGGTCGCTGCGCGTAGCTTAAAGCATTGAAGTACACGCGGTGCGCTGCCGTCAGGTACGCAGGCTCTCGGGTGACCCGCCACAACTCGAGGGCGAGCAGGAACGAGTCGACCACCGCGCACGCCTCCGTCCACCGCGGTCGGTCGAACCAGTTGTAGTTCGCGAAGTGCTCCGTCTCCGCGACGGCTTGGTAAAGCGCGTACCGCTCACGCACCAGCGCGAGGTAATCAGGCCGGGAATCCACGTCGGACCACCAGCGGAGAATGCCGCGCAGCGTGCTCAGGGTGGAGTGGGTCTGCGCGCTCATCGCCCGTATCTCCAGCTGCGCATAACGCGCAATCATCGCCTCGATCAGGCCGCGCAGCTCCGGCGAGGGAGTGATCGCATGGGTCTGGGTGAGTCCATCCAAGGTGAAGAAGACGACACCCACGTCGGTCGAGAGTCCGACCCACGCACCTTCGTTTCGCACCGTCAGGCCGATGGGCACGCCGTCCGCCAGCTTCTCCAGCTTGCGGTCGGGATACTGCGGCAGCAACGGGGCCATCGGCAGCATGAGTTCCTGCACCGTCGTGCCCAGGATCGCCCTCGCCCGCGGGTCCTTCTTCCAGATGAAGTACTCCGCCAGTCCGCGCAGCAACGCGTTGTGTCCCGCGACCTGGTTCTCGTCCACGCACCCAGTCGGCAGGATCTCGCCAAGATAACTGCGGGAATTGAGCGCTCCGGGTAGTCCCGCGATGATCTCCTCGACGCTGTCCGGCTGCACCCGCAGCACCTGCGACAGCAGCGTCAGGCCAAGGAGTCCCCTCCCCACCCAGTCCCCCGGAGCCTCACGCGCCGTCGAGGCCCGGATCATGGCCTCGAAGCGGAACGGGGCATCCTGCAAGCGCTGGAAGTTGAGCACGCACCGGCGCCGAAGGTCGCCCGCCGGCTCGGTGTCCGCGAGGGGGAGAAGCTGCGCCATCGCCTCATCTCGCACGACGCCCCCGCCGCGGGCAAAGCGAAAACGTCTCCGGCTTCGCGGCACGAAGGCTCCGACGGTGACCCCGTCCCGGCCGCCGTCAGGCCAGGGCGGCCTCCAGCGCTGCGCGCAGCGCTGCCTCATCCATGCCCGCGCCGATGAACACGAATTCCTGACGCCGATCCCCGTGCGGCTCCGCCCACAGGGCCTGGATCAGGTCAGGGCGATCCTCGCGCCGCGCTCGGCCGTTCTCGATCAACGCCGCCCACCAATAGTTCAGCGTCTCAAGGCGGACTTCGTCGCCGGCGACGGACAGGAAAATCATCTCATCCGGCTGCTCAGCCAGCCAGACGAAACCCTTCGCCCGCACCAGCGCCGGCCGGGCCGACTCCAACGCGGCGAGCAGCCGCTCCCGCCGGAAAGGTCGACGCGCCTGAAACACGCCGCTGCGCAGGCCGTAGCGGCGTTCGTGCACCGGCTCGGCGGGACCCGCCACCGGTCGCACCACCGCCGCGCCGAAGGCGGATGCCCCGGCCGCCGGGCGCGGCGTCAGCGCGTTGAGCGCGCGGATCCACGCCGCTCCGCCCAGCGTCTCCGGTTCGGAAAATCGTATCCGATCGACCACCACTTCGCGCGAGACCTGACCCTGCTCTGCGGCCACCTGATCCGCCCGCGGATTCAATCCCGCAATCGCCGCCTCGAGGATGGCTCGCTCCTCCGCGGTGACCCGATCGCACTTGTTCAGCACCACGAGGTCGGTCGTCTCCACCTGCTCGATCAGGAGCTCGATCAGCGGCCGCGGCCCCCCCGCCGCCACCGACGGCGCCGAGGGCAGCGGGCCCGTGCGCAGCGGACCCGCCTCCCGCCAGAGCCGGAGGAACGCGCCCGCATCCACGACCGTGACCAACGCCGCCAGACGCGCGACGTCGCCGGGCGAGCGACCGAAGGGATTGCGCTGGGTGAAAAGGCGCGCGATCGCCTTCGGCTCCGCGACCCCGGTCGTCTCCACGAGGATGCGGTCATACGGACGCCCCTCCGGCCCGCCCGGACGCCCCGTCAGCGCGAGCCGGACGAGGGACTCCGCGAGATCGTCCCGGCTCGAGCAGCACACACAGCCGTTGCCGAGCTCCACCACCGGTGGAGCATCCACCCCCGCCACCGCCTCCGCCCGCACCGCGACCTGCCGCGCGTCGATGTTCACCGCCGCCACGTCATTCACGACCAACGCCCAACGCTCCCCCTCAGTCTGGCCGAGCAGGTGATTGAGCAGGGTCGTCTTTCCCGCCCCGAGAAAGCCGCAGAGAATCGTGACCGGCGGTCGAGGATCAGAGTCCATGGCAGTCCGTGAGCACTGCAACGCGCAGCGGCACTCAGCCGCCAGCCAAGACCGGTCGGAAACCCGCGGCCGCCAGCACCTCGGCCACCGCTTCGCGCTGGTCGCCCTGGATCTCGATCCGGCCTTCCTTGACCGTCCCGCCCGTACCACACCGCTTCTGCATGCGGCGCGCGAGGTCTTCCTTCTCCGCGAGGCCAATGCCCGTGAATCCCTGTACCACCGTCACCGTCTTCCCTCCCCGCCCCGCCGTGCTCCGGAGAATGTCGACGCGACCCCGGCTCTTCCCCGGCTCTTCCCGAAGACTCTTCGCGGGTCCCGGGGCTGCGGACAGGGACCCAGTGCCCGAACCCGGTTGCGTAGGCGAAGTCCCTCCCGACGGCACTACCAGCTTGTCGAAGGGGTTTTGCGACAGCGAGCTGCCGCCATCCATGGGAAGCTTTCCTTTTGTCATTGGCCCGCAGAACGACGCGGTGCACAGGACCCGGCCGGAATCCCCGAATCCCCTCCCAGCCAGGCCAATGCCTTCGCATAGCTCCGGCCCTCCAAATAGTGAATCAACTGCGGATGAAGCTTCCCCCGCCCGGCCGCAAGCTGAGCGTCCAGAGTCTCCAAGCTCGAAACAATCGACGCAGCATCAGAGGAATTAATGCCGCCGAGCAGCCGAATTAGAGTCTCTTTGATCTGGGTCTCCATGGGAGGATACTCCTCATCTAATGACTAACTCTAATGAGTGTAAGCGAGGTTTCAATCGGGCGGTGAGGGTGGAGCGTGACTTGCCAGCCGCCGTGGGAGAGCCAAGGTCTGGGGAGTCCATGCTTCAACGGCTCTCGGCGATCACTCGTCAGTACCGATGACACAGGGCCCGTCAACTCTCCTTCCCGTCCATGAATTCCTTCTCCCTGCCCACCCGGGCCAACGCCGACGTCATCGACGCGGCCTATGCCGCCTGGCTGCAGGATCCTCAATCCGTCGATGCCACGTGGAACGCCTTTTTTCATGGGTTCTCCCTCGCGGCCGGTTCCCCTCAATCCGCCGGAGGCAAGTCCGGCTCTGCATCCACCGGGGCCGCACCGGGGCTCGCCTCGGCCGATGACGCTCTCAAGCAATCCCAGGTCGACAGCCTGATCTATCACTACCGGTCGATCGGTCACGTCGATGCGCACCTCGACCCGCTCTCCGCTCCGCCCGAGCCGTCGCCGCGCCTCGCCCTCAAGGAGTTCGGGCTGCGCGAGGCGGACCTCGATCGTTCCTTCGATGCCGGGCACTACCTGAACGGCGGTCGCATCACCTTGCGGGAATTGGTCTCCCGCCTGCGCAAGACTTACTGCGGACGCATCGGCGTCGAGTACACGCACATTCAAGACACCGAGGTGCGACGCTGGCTGCAGGATCGGATGGAGCCGACCGGGAACCAGCCTTCCTTCTCCCGGGACCAGAAGACGCGAATCCTGCGTCGCCTGCACAAGGCCGAGTTGTTCGAGCGCTTCCTGCACACCAAGTACGTGGGCCAGAAGCGCTTCTCGCTCGAGGGCGGGGAGACGTTCATCGCCGCGCTCGACTCGATCGTCGAGGGCTCGCCCGCCGTCGGGGTCGAGGAAATCGTCATGGGCATGGCCCACCGCGGCCGACTCAACGTCCTGACGTCGATCCTGCGCAAGCCGTTCGAGATCCTGTTCGAACAGTTCTCCGAGAACTACATCCCCGAGACGGTTGCCGGGGACGGCGACGTGAAATACCACCTCGGATACGAGTCCGTCCTCGACACGGCCTCCGGTGCGAAGGTCGAGGTCCGGCTCGCCGCCAACCCTTCGCACTTGGAAATCGTCAATCCGGTCGTCGAGGGCAAAGTCCGTGCCCGCCAACGGATCCGCGGCGACGCCGAGCGGCGACGCGTGCTCCCGCTGCTTGTGCACGGCGACGCCGCCTTCGCGGGCCAGGGCGTGGTCGCGGAGACGCTCAACTTCTCCCAGCTCCCGGGCTACGCCACCGGTGGCACGCTGCACATCGTGATCAACAACCAGATCGGCTTCACCACGCTGCCGAGCGACGCGCGTTCCACGCACTACTGCACGGACGTGGCCAAGATGATCGAGGCGCCGATCTTCCACGTGAACGGTGACGACCCCGAGGCCGTGTGCATGGTCGCCCTGCTCGCCCTCGAGTTCCGCGTGAAGTTCCGCCGCGATGTCGTGATCGACATGGTGTGCTTCCGCCGCCACGGCCACAACGAGGCCGACGAACCCGCGTTCACTCAGCCGGTCCTCTACCGCAAGATCGCCTCCCACCCGCTCGTCTCGACGCTCTACACCGAGAAGTTGATCCGCGAGGGCAGCCTGACGCCGGCCGAATGCGACGCGATCAAGGCCGAGTACCTCGCCGCGCTGGAGGCCCACCTTGAGAAGGCCAAGAAGCGCGAAGCCGAGAAAAGCGCCCGCCGCAAGGCAAAGGCCGCCGACCCGCAGGCTCGGTTCGCCGGATCCAACGCCGTCTTCCAGCCCGCCTACTCCCACGCCCCGGTCCCGACCGGCGTTCCTCTGGAACTCGTGACGAAGGCGATCACCGGACTCACCACCCTGCCCGAGGGCTTCAAGGTCAACCCGAAGATCCGACGGTTGCTCGACGGGCGCATCCAAGCGCTGCGCGACGGCGGGCCGGTCGACTGGTCCCTCGGCGAGGCCCTCGCCCACGCGACGCTGCTGCTCGACGGCACGCCCGTGCGCCTGAGTGGACAGGATTGCGAACGCGGCACGTTCAGCCATCGGCACGCCGTGCTGCACGACTACGAGACGCGCGCGCGCTACACGCCGCTGAACAACCTCGATCCCGCAAAGCAGGCCCGCTTCTGCGTCTACAATTCCCTGCTGTCCGAGGCGGCCGTGCTCGGTTTCGACTACGGCTACTCGCTCGACTACCCGCAGATGCTGATCATGTGGGAAGCTCAGTTCGGCGATTTCGCCAACGGCGCCCAAGTCGTGATCGACCAGTTCCTCGTCAGCGGCGAGTCGAAGTGGCAGCGCACCTCTGGCATCGTCTTACTGCTACCCCACGGCTACGAGGGCCAGGGGCCGGAGCACTCGTCGGCCCGACTCGAACGTTTCCTGCAGCTCTGCGCCGAGGACAACCTCCAGGTCGCGAACGTCACCACGCCGGCGAACTTCTTCCACTTGCTCCGCCGCCAGATGAAGCGCGACTTCCGCAAGCCGCTCGTGGTGATGTCGCCGAAGTCCCTGCTGCGCCATCCGGCCGCGGTCTCGCGACTCGATGAGTTCACCACCGGCTCCTTCCAGGAAATCCTCGAGGATCCGGCCGCACCACGCGAAGCGAAGCGTGTGCTGCTGTGCTCGGGCAAGGTGTACTACGACCTGAGCGACTACCGCGAGAAGCAGGGTATCACCGACACCGCGATCATCCGCATCGAGCAGCTCTACCCGCTGCACGCCGAGCGTCTCCAGACGATCGCGGCGCGCCACGCCAAGAGCCGCGTGGTCTGGGTGCAGGAGGAGCCCCAGAACATGGGCGCATGGTCCCATCTTGCCCCGCAGCTGGAAACGCTCTTCGGCCGCAAGCCGACCTACGCCGGCCGCGACGCCGCCGCCTCGCCCGCGGTGGGCGCACTCGCCATGCACCGCCTCGAACTCGCCGACCTTCTCAAGTCCGCCTTCACCGCCTAACCGTCCGCCTCCGCTCCACCCTTCTCCCCTCCCGTCATGGCTCTCATCGAAGTCAAGATCCCGCCGCTGGGCGAATCCATCAGCTCCGGCATCCTCGCCAAGTGGCACGTCGCCGACGGTGACGTCGTCCGCAAGGACCAACCGCTCTTCGAGTTGGAGACCGACAAGATCACGTCCGAGGGCACCGCTGAGGTCGCCGGGCGCATCACGCTGCGCGTCACGCCTGGCACCGAGGTGAAGATCGGCCAGGTCGTCGCCACCCTCGACACCGCAGCCTCCGCTCCCGCCCCGGCGGCCACGCCTGCACCCGCCGCCGCCACGCCGACCAGCGCCGCGGCCCCGAAGGCGCCCGCCGCCCCGCTCTCGCCGGCCGCGCGCCGCGTAGCGGAGGAAACCGGCGTCGATCCCGCATCCGTCCCCGGCTCCGGAAAGGGTGGAAGGGTCACCAAGGGAGACCTGCT
>JBEIGD010000016.1:0-82774 GCA_040382075.1 Opitutaceae bacterium | reverse complement strand
TGCTCTGGGGCATCGTGGGCATGCTGGTGGGCGTCCTGGTGGCCTCCCAGCTGAACTTCTGGCGGCTGAACTTCAATCTGCCGTGGCTGACGTTCGGGCGGTTGCGGCCGTTGCACACCCACGCGGTGATCTTCGCCTTCGTGGGCAATATGATGTTCGCCGGCGTCTACTATTCGACGCAGCGTTTGGTGAAAGCCCGCCTGGCGAGTGACTTCCTGTCCTCGCTTCATTTCTGGGGCTGGCAGGCGATCATCGTCGCCGCCGCGATCACGCTGCCGCTGGGCTTCACGCGCGGCAAGGAATACGCCGAGCTGATCTGGCCGATCAACATCGCCGTCGCGCTGATCTGGGTCGTCTTCGCGGTGAACTTCTTCTGGACGCTCGCCCGCCGCAACGAACCGAGCCTCTACGTCGCGATCTGGTTCTACATCGCGACCATCATCACCGTGGCGATGCTGTACATCGTCAATCACCTCTCGATCCCCACGAGTCTCCTGCACAGTTACCCGGTGTTCGGCGGCGTGCAGGACGCCTTGGTGCAATGGTGGTACGGGCACAACGCCGTGGCGTTCTTCCTGACCACGCCGATCCTGGGCATCATGTACTACTTCCTGCCGAAGGCGGCGGAACGTCCGGTGTACAGCTACCGGCTGTCGGTGATCCATTTCTGGTCGTTGGTCTTCGTGTACATCTGGGCCGGGCCGCATCACTTGCTTAACACCGCGCTGCCGAACTGGCTGCAGGTGCTGGGCATGACGTTTTCGCTCATGCTGTGGGCTCCCTCCTGGGGTGGCATGCTCAACGGTCTGCTCACGCTCCGCGGGGCGTGGCACAAGCTGCGCACCGACCCGGTACTGAAGTTCTTCGCGGCTGCGGTGACGTTCTACGGTATGGCCACGTTCGAGGGGCCGCTGCTGTCGATCAAGTCCGTCAACGCGCTGGCGCACTATTCCGACTGGATCATCGGTCACGTGCATTCCGGCGCCCTCGGCTGGAATGGCTTCATGGCCGCCGGCATGATTTACTGGCTGCTGCCGCGGCTGTGGAACCGTCCGCTCCATTCGGTCGGTCTCGCCAATCTGCACTTCTGGCTCGGGACCGTGGGCATCCTCCTCTACGTCGCCGCGATGTGGACCTCGGGCATCACGCAGGGCCTGATGCTCAACGCCACCACCGAGGGTGGCTCGGTCCTCGCCTATCCAAACTTCCTCGATACGCTGAACACGATCCGGCCGATGATGTTGATGCGCGTGATCGGCGGTGGGCTGTACTTGGTCGGCTTCCTGATCATGGCGTACAATCTCGTGCGCACGATCCGCGGTGCACAACCGGTTGACGGCACCATCGAGGTGTTTGCCCGGAGCGCCGTCCCGCAGGAGGAACGCTTGGGTGCCGCCGCGACGCTGTTTAATCCGCCGGTCGTGTTTTCGGCCCTGGGGACGCTCTTTGCCTGTGTCTGGATGTTCGGTGGACCGGGCCTGCAGATCGTCGGGCTCTTCGGTGGAGCGATCTCCGCGATCCTCGCGGTTGCCCACTTCGCGACGCGCGGCACTCGCTGGGCCGGCTGGCATGAGCGTCTGCTCGTCAGCGCGGCGTCCTTCACGGTCCTGACCTTCGTCGCGGTCGCGGCCGGTGGCCTGATTCAGATCATCCCGACGGTCGTGGTGAACAAGGCGCAGAACATGGAGGACCGCATCGCCGTGCCGTACACACCGCTTGAGCTGGCGGGCCGCGACATCTACGTCCGCGAGGGCTGCTACAACTGCCACTCCCAGATGATCCGGACGATAGTGCCGGACGTGCTCCGCTACGGCGACTACTCGCGCATGGGAGAATCACTGTTCGACCATCCGTTCCAGTGGGGCTCCCGCCGCGGGGGTCCGGATCTCGCTCGCGTGGGCGACAAGTACAACGCGGCGTGGCACTTCGTGCACATGGCGGACCCGCGCGCGACCTCGCCGGGCTCAAATATGCCGGCCTACCCGTGGCTCTACACCAACCGCACCGACGTCGCCTCGCTTTATGGCAAGCTGAACGTCCAGCGCATGCTCGCCGTGCCGTACCCGGCGATGTCGCCGGCCGAGGTGCAGGCCAACGTCGCGGCGCAAGCCAAGGCCATCGCCGAGGAGCTCAAGGCGACCCAGCAGCTCACCGCGCCGGACCGCGAGATCGTCGCGCTCATCGCGTACCTCCAACGCCTCGGCAAGTACGAGTCAGTCACCCCGCGGACGGCCGCGCTAAAGCCCTGAGCAAACACCCGAACCTACCGCCATGTTCCGCCGTCTTCTCTTCGACCACTGGGTCTCCATCTTCCCGCTGATTTCCTTCGTCGTCTCCGCGACGGTCTACTTCGCGATCGCCCGCCAGGCTTTGCGCATGAAGCCGGAGCAGGTCGAACGCCAATCGCGACTGCCTTTCGAGGATCCTTCATGAAGTCCCCCGACTCACTACCTCCCACCTCGCCGCCACCCGGCGAGGATCCGCTCCGGCCGCATACCTACGACGGCATCCAGGAGTACGACAAGCGGCTGCCGAACTGGTGGCTCCTGACGTTCTACGCGACGATCGTCTTCTGGATCGGGTACTGGATGTACTTCCAGCAGTCCGGCCTCTCGACCAGTGACGGCGCGAAGATCGACCGGCACCTTGCCCAAGTGGAGGCGCAGAAGCTGGCGGCCAATGCGGCGTTCGACGACGCTTCGCTGTGGAAGATGAGCCGTAACGCCGTCTTCGTCGACGCGGGCCGTACGACGTTCAATGCGACGTGCGCGAGTTGCCACCACGCGAATCTGACCGGCGGGATCGGTCCAAGCCTTGTCGACGCCGTCTGGGTGTATGGCGGCCAGCCCACGCAGATGCTGAAGGTCGTCAACGAGGGTGTTTTGACCAAGGGCATGCCGGCCTGGGGCCCGATTCTCGGACCCAAGAAGGTATCCGAGGTCCTGGCCTTCATTCTCAGTCACCACACGCCTCCTGCTGACGTCGCACTCGCCGCGAAGTAGTCCCCTTCTCCCACGGCTCTGACGCGGGCCGGTCCTGAACCCCTCGGCCCCGCGTCGCCCAGAGCTCCCCCTGCGGGCCTTCCCCACCATGGCCTTGACCTCACTTCCTCCCAAGCCCACGCGCGACTCGGTCACCACGATCGCGGCCGATGGGTCGCGCGTTTTTCTCCACCCGGCGTCCGTGAAGGGCCGATTCGCGCGCGCGCGGACGTGGTCTGCCTATGCGCTGATTGCACTGTACGTCTTGCTGCCGTGGATCCCGATTAACGGTGCGCCGGCGGTGTTCCTCGACATCGCGGGGCGGCGGTTCCACCTGTTCGGAGCCACGTTGGCTTTCCAGGACGCGTGGCTGCTCTTCTTCGTCATCA
The DNA here is from genome assembly GCA_040382075.1 of Opitutaceae bacterium. Classification (GTDB taxonomy): domain Bacteria; phylum Verrucomicrobiota; class Verrucomicrobiia; order Opitutales; family Opitutaceae; genus UBA6669. The sequence goes on along the minus strand of JBEIGD010000016.1, from coordinate 79,404 downwards.
CGGGCCTCGCTTTCTCGTTGTTCTACGTGACGGCGCTGCTCGGGCGGGTGTGGTGCGGCTGGGCGTGTCCTCAGACCGTCTTCCTTGAGCATGTCTTCCGCCGCGTTGAGGCGTTGCTCGAGGGAGATGCCGTCGCCCGCCGCGCGCTGGATCAGTCGCCCTGGTCGGTCCAGAAGGTCGGTCGACGCCTGTTGAAGCACGGCCTGCTCTTCCTGATTTCAGCTGGGGTGGCGCACTTGTTCCTGTCGTACTTCGTTTCGCTGCCGCAGCTGTGGGCCATGATGCACGAAGCGCCGGACGAGCACTGGAGCGCGTTCCTGTTCGTGTTCATCGCGAGCGGCATTCTGTACTTCAATTTCTCGTGGTTCCGGGAGCAGCTCTGCATCGTTATCTGTCCGTACGGTCGACTCCAGAGCGCGCTGATCGACGACCACTCGCTGGTGATTGCTTATGATGCGGAGCGGGGTGAGCCGCGGGGAAAGCTGGGCACGCCGGATGCAGGAGCCTGCATCGACTGTCGCCGCTGCGTCCAGGTATGTCCCACGGGCATCGACATCCGGCAGGGCCTCCAGATCGAGTGCGTGGCCTGCACGGCCTGCATTGATGCCTGCGACGACATGATGGACAAGGTGGAGCGCGAGCGCGGGCTCATCCGCTATACCTCGCAGGTGGCGTTGGCGGGCAACCGGACCCGTTGGGTCCGGCCGCGCACCGTCCTCTACAGCGTCCTGCTCTGCGCTGGGATCGGCGTCGCAGCGTGGGCGCTTTCGACGGTGCGCCCAGCGGCGATGAGCGTGACGCGCATGATCGGCGCGCCCTTCTTCCTCGATGCGGAAAGCGTGCGGAACCAGTTCATGGTCCGCATCGTCAACAAGCAGGGCGTGCCCGTGGTTTTCGAGATTGAGGTCGACGACGTGCCGAGGGGCGTGACGCGGACCGGATTTGAGCAGTCGGTGGAGGTTCCGGCCTCGGGCGAGATCGTGCAGCCGCTCGTGCTGCGGCAGTCCCGGTCGGATTACCACGGCCAGTTCCACGTCGACATTGAGATTCGCGATCAGCGTCGGACCTTCGAACTGAAACGTCGCGTCGAATTCGTCGGTCCGGAAGCTGACCTTCTCCACGCGCAAGATACGCAGGAGTCTGAGAAGTCGGATGAAGGAGGCAGGCGATGAGCCGTTCGGAAGATGGATCTTCCCGTCCCCCGCCGGTCAGCCGTGGAGCGGTGGTAGATGCGGCGGCTCCGCTGGCGCGGCGGACGGCTCGCCTGATGTGGGTGGGAGTGGCGGGTGGCTTTCTGCTGTTGGCGCTGGCGTGGACCGCGCTGTTCGTCGCGGCCGACCGCGCCCAGACGCAGTTCATTCCGGTTCCGCGGACGGAGGGCCCGCGATGACGCTTCCCCCCATCGACTCCTCGACGGCCGCATTCCTCGCTGGATTGGCGACGAGCCTGCACTGCGCGGGCATGTGTGGTCCGGTGGCGTGCGTCTTTGGGGGCAGCCGCGGCCCCGAGACTGACGCCGCGGTCTCTCGCTCGGTCTACCACGTCGCGCGCTTATCGTCCTACGCGGTGCTAGGGGCGGTGGCGGGTGGAGTGGGTCGGGTGCCCTTGGCGTGGCTCGGCCACGGCGCGGCCCGTTGGGCGCCTTGGCTCTTGGTGGCTCTGCTCCTGGCGCTGGCCCTGCGCTTGGACCGTCGGCTGCCCAAACCGGTCGCGTTGGCGCGGTGGTCGCTGGCGCTGCCCGGTCTGGCTCGGCGCCTGGGTCCGGTGGGAGGCGCGGCGTTGGTCGGTGCGGCGACGCCCGTGCTGCCCTGCGCTCCGCTTTACCTCGTGATCGCGATGGCGACCTTCGCCGGTTCCGCGTTGCGCGGAGCGGAGTGGATGCTCGCCTTCGGGCTCGGCACCGTTCCGCTCCTGTGGATCGCGCAGGCCCAGATGGGGTGGCTGCGGCGGCACCTCGGGAGCGCCGGTCTGGCGCGCCTCCAGTTCGGACTGGCGCTCGCTGCGGCGCTCCTGGTGGCATGGCGGGCGCGCGGGGCGCTCGGTTTCACGGCGCCCGATCCCGGGGCGTTCGTCTGTTTCTAGTCATGAGCACGACCGCGGATTCCTTGGTGCCTGCCGGCGCGGCCATTCCTGCGGGCGATGCAGCGGTGGAGGGATCGCCGCGCCGGGCGACGACACCCCAGTGCCGGCATTGCGGAGCACCGAATCCACCCGAAGCGGAGTTCTGCTGCGCGGGCTGCGAATATGTCCATCGACTGGTGCGCGAGCGGGGCCTGGATGACTACTACAAGTTCAAGGACACGATCACTGCGCCGGTCGATCCGGCGGTGTTTGAGAGCCGCGACTATCAGTGGCTCAGGGAACTGCAGCAGGCAGCCGAGCGGGAGCCCGATGGCGAATCGGCGGAGATGACGCTCGGTCTTCAGGGTATTTCCTGCGCGGCCTGCGTCTGGCTGATCGAGCGCCTCGCCCAGCAGGAAGCCGGGCTGCGGTGGGTCGGAGTCAACGCGCAGACCGGTCAGATGCGCGTCCGTTGGGCGAAAGGTGACTTTGACGCGGCCGGATTCGGCCGGCGACTGCAGGCCTTCAACTACCTGGTGGGCCCCGTGGGGCGGGCCGGCGAGGGCGACCACGCGGAGTCGCGGGCGCTGGCGCGGCGCATCGGTCTCGGCACGGCCTTCGCGATGAACATCATGTTGTTCACGCTCCCGACTTATTTCGGGATGGAGCCCGATTTTGCGTATGCGCGGCTCTTCGGGTTGCTGGCGATGGTGTTCGCCACGCTCTCATTCCTCACGGGTGGACTCTACTTCGTCGAACGGGCCTGGCGCGCCCTGCGCCTCGGAGCGATGCACATTGATCTGCCGATCGCGGTGGGGATCGTCGGTTCATTCGCGGGCTCCCTCTACGGCTGGTTCGTGGGCGACGAGCGACTCATCTACTTCGACTTCGTCGGCTCGTTCATCGTCCTCATGCTGATCGGACGTTGGGCGCAGGTCGCGGCGGTTGGCCGAAACCGGCGTCGGCTCCTCGCCCGGCAGCCCACGCCCCCGCGCGTGCGCTTGCTCGGATCGGGTGAGGTGGGCCGTTCAATTCCGCCCGAGGAATTGGTCACCGGTCAGCGGTTCGAGCTGACTCCCGGTCAGACCCTGCCCGTGGAGGCCCGCCTCGAGGCGGGCGCGGCCGAGTTCTCGCTCGCGTCGATCAACGGCGAGCCGGCGCCGCGCGTGTTTCAACCGGGGCAGCGGGTGCCGGCGGGGGCCGTGCTGCTCAGTCGCGGCGCAGTGGGCGTCGAGGCCTTGCAGCCGTGGCGCGAATCCCTGTTGGCCCGACTGCTGAGGCCGATGGAGCGTGAGGCGGATCGCGATCCCGTGCTGGAGCGGATCATCCGCGGTTACCTTGTGGGGATCTTTGCGATCGCGATCGGCTCGGGTGTCGTCTGGGCCGTCCTCACCGGCGATGCGGCGCGGACCTGGTCGGTCGTGACCGCGGTGCTGGTGGTGTCGTGCCCGTGTGCAATCGGTTTGTCGGTACCGCTCGCGGCGGAAATGGCAATCGTGGCCCTGCGTCGCCGTGGGGTGTTCGTGCGGGAGTCGGGCGTGTTCACCCGTCTCGGCCGAGTCCGTCGCGTGATCTTCGACAAGACGGGAACCCTGACGTTGGAAGCGCCTATCCTCCGTGAGCCGGAGGCGCTGGAGGCCCTCCCGGCGGCCGTGCAGGGGGCCCTGCTGGCCTTGGTGCGTGACAACCTGCATCCGGTGGCGCAGGCGCTCGCGGGTCCCTTGCTGGCGCGTGGCGTCGCGGTGGCGGACCTTGGACCGGTGACGGAGACGGTGGGCTGCGGGGTGGAGGCGGGTGAGTGGTCGTTGGGCCGGGCCGGCTGGCGCAGCCCAGCGGGTGAGGAGGAAGGGGAGGCGACCGCGGTCTTGGCGCGGTCGGGCCGAGTCGTCGCCCGCTTTCACTTCGCGGATGCGTTGCGTCCCGATGCCCGTGCGGTGATGGACGCGTTGGCGGGCCGCGGGCTCACGTGCTCGATTCTGAGCGGAGATCAAGGTGCGGCCGTGGCGCGCCTGGCCGCGCGGCTGGGGATCCCTGCGGAGCGGGCGCTGGGCGAGCTTTCCCCTCAGGACAAGGCGGAGCGAGCGGACGCGGAGGCCGGTGGGGCGGCGCTGATGCTCGGTGACGGCGCGAACGACAGCCTCGCTTTCGACCGCGCGCTGTGCCGGGGCACGCCGGTGATCCACCGTGGCGTCCTCGCGGACAAGGCGGATTTCTACTATCTCGGGCGAGGCCTATCGGGCGTCGCCGCCCTGTTCCGCGTGAACGATGCGCGCCGCCGCACGCAGGTCGCGCTGCTGGTCTTTTCGGTCGCGTACAACCTCCTTGCCGTCGGGCTCGCCGTCGCCGGCCGCATGAACCCCCTCGTGGCGGCCGTCCTCATGCCGCTGAGTTCGCTGGCCTCACTGGCGATCGTCGGGATCGGCATGCGCGGCGTGTGGACGGGACCGGAGCGCGGCGCGGCCTAGAGTGACGGCGCGAGCGGGATGGCGGCGGTCAGGACCTCGGGCGCGTCGGCGGTGATGAGTACGTTCTCCTCAAGGCGCACGCCGCCCAGCGTCAGCAGCGGATCCACCCGATCCCAGCAGACGCAGTCCGCGTAGCGCTCCCGCCGTCGGGGATCCTCCAGCAGCGCCGGGATGAAATAGATCCCCGGCTCCACCGTGATCACGTAGCCCTCGGCGAGCGGCAGGTCGCAGCGGAGTGTCCGGAGCGCCGGGCGCGGGTCGGCGGTGCGTCCGGGGAGCGTCCCGCTCGCGTCGCGGACGCCGAGGCCGACGAGATGCCCGAGCCCATGGGGGAAGAACAACGTGTGGGCCTCCCGGTTGACCAAGTCCGCCGGGGCGCCGCGCATCAGTCCAAGGTCGACGAGCCCGGCGCAGATGTCCTCGGCGGCCGCGAGATGGATCTCGCGCCACTCGCGGCCCGGCCGGCAGCGGGCGATGGCCTGGTGCAGCACGGAAGCCACGAGCGCATGGAGCTCGCACTGGAACGGGCTGGGCGGTCCGCCGACCACGTAGGTGCGCGTGACATCGCAGACGTAGCGGCCCACGCGGGCGCCCGCGTCGACGAGGACGAAGTCGCCCTCGCGCAGGACCCGTTCCGACGGGGCAAAGTGGAGCACGGCGGCGTTGCTGCCCGCGCCGATGATGGTGCCGTAGCCGGTGCCGCTGCCGCCGGCGCGCTGGAATTCAGCTTCGAGCTCGATCTGGATCGCGCGCTCGGTGACCCCCGGTCGCAGCAGCGCGGGCAGGCGCGCGTAACCGGCGGCGGTGCAGGCGGCCGCTTCCCGCAGTCGGCGTAGTTCGTCGGCGTCCTTGGGTCGCCGTGCGTGGCGCAGGTGCTCGCGGGTGCTCGTGGTTCGGACATCCATCGGCTGGTCGGCCGGGCGCGCGCCCAGGTGGACGACCGGTCGACCGGCGCGGGCGGCGAGCCAGCCTTGAAGGTGCAGGAGGAGCGTACCCGCCGCCTGCGTGCGGCCCTCCCAGACGCGCTCGCTTTCGGTCAGAGCCGGGACGAACGTCTCCCACGCATCGCCGTCTGGAGCCTGGGGGTCAAACGCCACCAGTCCCCGCTCACCTTCGCTCCCGGCCAGATAAACGTACTCCGTGTGGGAGAAAAAAGGATACGTCTGGTCAGTGCTCTCGGGGAGCGGAATGGCCGACCCCGCGTGCACCAGCAGCACGGCGTCACCGAGCACGGGGCGGAGGGCGGCCGCGACCCGCTGGCGGCGGGCGCGGAACATCGAATCATCGGGCGGCAGCATGCGGGCCCGAAGCTGTGGGAGCGGCCGCAGTGCGGCAAGCGCGGCCGCAGTTCAGGCGGCCTAGGCGGTGTGCTTGCGCCGCGGTAGGACCACGACCGGGCACGGGGCCGACTTCAGCACGCCATGCGCGGTGCTGCCGACAAGGAAGTCGTAGAAGGCGGTGTGGCCATGCGAGCCCATCACGATGAAGTCTGCCTGCTGCTCGTCGGCAGCCTTGAGGATGTGAGGGATCGGTGCGCCGGTTACCAGCGACGTCTCAACCGCGAGCCCGCCGGTGGCGAGGCGATCGCGCAACCGCTCGAGGTTCTTCGCTGCGGCCTTCTCGCTCATCACGAGAATCTCCTGCAGGTTGTCGATGCCGACACCGTAGTCGACGGTCACGATGGGCGGTTGCACCACGTGGAGCAGAACAACGCGGCCTTGGTGCACGCGCGCCAAGGCTGCGGCAGTATCGGCGACCTGATCGCTCGGGGCCGAGAAATCGACCGGGGCTAGGATCGTTTTCATGTGCAGATCGTAAGCGAATCACCCCACGCCGACGATGATGAAGTCATCCTGTAGGCCATCGGTTTTGTAATCGAGCGCCGCTGGACGGCTCCGCGGCCCGTTCCCCGGGTGAAAATGACGCTTGCCAGCGGGCGACGCTTGGGCCTCTCTGACCCTCTCTTGTTTCGGGCCGTAGCGTAGCCTGGTAGCGCGCTTGCATGGGGTGCAAGAGGTCGCGAGTTCGAATCTCGCCGGCCCGACCATTTTCCGCAGCGGATTTGCTTTTCCGTCGATCCTGCTAGCGTGGACAAACTTCTGGCGCCGTCGGTGCCGTGAACGGCGAGGGCTGTCCGTGGAAGTCCGGGGTGCAGGGAAATTCCTGGAGTGGTGTGTGGAACACCGCCGTGGCGGCCCCGGAAATCGGCGGGACGATCCAGTCCCACCGTGCCGACACCGCGCGGCCCAGTTCTTTTTCCCGGGCGAGGAAGTGCATGAACTCGTCGGAGGCGGTGTGGTGATCGACCAGCTTCACGCCGTCGGCGGCGTAGGAATGGAGGACGGCCTCGTTCAATTCGATCAGGGCGCGGTCCTTCCAAAGGCTGCGCGGATCGGTGGTGTCGAGGCCGAGGCGCGTGGCGATGCGGGGGAGTTGGTGATAGCGATGCGGGTCCGCGAGGTTGCGTGCGCCGATCTCCGTTCCCATGTACCAGCCGTTGAACGGTGCGGCGGTGAAATCAGTGCCCGCGGCCCGGAACCGCATGCCGCTGATGATGGGGACGGCGTACCAGCGCAGGCCGAGGTCCTCGAACCACGGCAGCCGCGGGTGACGCAGACGCACTTGTCGCACCGCATCCGAGGGGAGGGGAACCAGCTGAGGTGAGCCATCGGGCCCGGAGAGAATCCAAGGCAGCAGATCGAACGCGCCCGGTTGACGTGGTGGACGCCAGCCGAGGCCACACGCGAAGGCGGTCAGACGTTCGTTGGCGGGATCACCGAGGATGGAGCCATCGGCTTGACGGTAGCCTGCGTAGCCGCAGAGCTGCGGATTCCAGATGCGCGGAGCAGGACCGCCGCGCTGCGCCGGCGGCGCGAAGACCGTGAGGATGGACCTCACGCTTTCGCCTTCCTGCACGAGCCGCAGATGCTCGCGGAGGCTTTCGGCCATGTCGTCGGGCGAGGACAGCGCGCGGCAGTCGCGCACGACCAGGCTGCGCCAATGCAGACGACCGATGCAGCGGGAGTGGTTGCGCCACGCGATCCGCCCGGCCCAGGTGAGTTCTGCGGAGGTGAGGGGAGCGGGCAGGCCGGCGGCGAGCGCGGCCTCGAATTCCACCCGCCGCTCCACCGGCAAGGTTCCGCGATGCGCTTCGTCGAGAAAGGCCAGCTCTGCGTCCAGATCAGCGGCCGCCGTGGGGGCGGTGGCAGGGGCGTCGGCGAGCGAGTGAAAGGGACAGGAGGACATCAGCGAAGGTGTGGCTTGGGGCGCGAAGGCGGGTGAGTAGCGTCGGGGCGCGTCCTCTGGGCAGACTTGCGGTTTGTCTCCAACGCCCAGCGTACTGCCGCGAGAGCATGCAGTTCGGTGCTGTCGAGCAGCGGCAGGGCGAAGTCGTCCGCCCGCAGCAGGAGTGCGAGTTCAGAGGAGGCGAGGACGATTCCCTGCGCACCGTGGGCCCGCAGGTTGCGGGCAACGCGGAGGACGAGGGCGCGCGACTCCTCGCGCACGAGTCCGCGGCAAAGCTCGCCGTAAATGATGTGATCGACCGCGGCGAAGTCAGCCGGATCTGGGAGCAGCACGGTGACGGGGAGTCGGCGTCCACTTCCGCCGGCGGCCGCGCGCTCCAGCAGGAAATCATGCTCCAGCGTGAATCGCGTGCCGATCAGGCCGATCCGATTCATCCGCGCGGCCCGCGCGGCCCGCGCTTCCGCGAGCACCGCGTCGCCGAGGTGCAGCACGGGCACCGCAACGGCGCCGGCGACGGCCTCAAAGACGTAGTGCATCTGGTTCGAGCAGAGCAGCAGCGCCTCTGCGCCCGCCCGCTCCAGCGTCCGCGCCGCCTCCGCCAGCGAGGCGGCCGCATCATTCCAGCGGTTGGCCTTCACTTGCGCATCCAAGGTTTGGAACTCCAGGCTGTTCACGATCATCGGCGCCGAATGCAAGCTGCCAAAGCGGTTGCGCACCTCCTCGTTGATGAGGCGGTAGTACCGCGCGGTGGATTCCCAGCCGATGCCGCCGATGAGCCCAAGGGTCTTCATGGCCAGTCAGAAAAGGAGATCGGAACCGCCCGCGGCGCAACCCCCCGCCGGCCTCGTCGCGCTCTCGCAAGGATTCAGCGGCTGGAGTCACCGGGTATCAGCAGCCGCAATGGCTGCAATAACTTCGGCCACCACGCACCCCGGGCGGGAGGTCACCCCGTTGCGCAGGCCGTGTGCAGCAGGCGAAGATCGTGCATGCAAAACCTCAACCCCCCGGAGCCGTCCTTCGCAGTGCCGGATGGCGCCCGTGAAGCCCGCATTCGGACGATCGGTACCGACGTGTTCGCCGCGATGGCCGCCTGTCCTCCGCCGTCGCTCTTTTCCAAGAAGGGCGCCTTCGCGAAGATCATGGAATGGTCGTTGGCGGACCCCGCTTTCAAGACGCAGCTGTTTCGTTTCGTCGACGTCCTGCCCGCGCTCAAGACGAACGCGGAGATCGTCCGCCATCTCCAGGAGTACCTCGGCGACCAGGCCGTCGCACTCTGAAGCCTTTGCGTTCGCGAACGACTCGGACTACGCGCTGACCGGAGGATTCTTCTCACGCAGCCCGCGGGCGCTGGCGCGCGCGAGGGACGAGTTCCTTGTCGGCAACCTTTACCTCAACCGCGGTTGCACGGGCGCGATCGTGCAACGCCATCCGTTCGGCGGCTTTCGCATGAGTTGGGGGCGGCACGAAGGCCGGCGGGCCGGAGTACCTCGAAAACTTCCTCTTCCCGCGCGTGATCGCTGAGAACACCCTGCGGCGGGGATTCACACCGCGCGAGGGATGAAGCCGGATGAGCCGCAGTCGGGGTGCGCGTGCGGGTCGTGACCGCAGAAGGTCGCTTGCGCCGACGGCCCTGACTGCGACAGCCTCGCCCAATGCAGTCCGGCCAAGGAGGCAAGAAGCGGGGGGTGGGGCGGGTGCGAGCGGTGTACCCGCTCGCGCTCGCGGCCGCGATGGTCTTCGCCTCCAGCCAGAGTCAGGTGCCCGGAGTGGGCGCTCCAGGAGGCGACAAAGTGGTGCACTTCGTTGCGTTCGGATTCCTAGCGACGCTGACGGTGCGGCTGCTGCCGCGGTCGCGGGCTTGGCTCGCGGTGCTGGCGGTTTCGCTCTTTGGCGCCACCGATGAATGGCATCAGAGCTTCACGCCGGGCCGCATGATGGATTGGGCGGACTGGGTTGCGGACACGGCTGGCGCCCTCGTGGCGGCGGTGGCCTACACGCGCTGGGCGGCCTATCGGCGCCTGCTTGAGACCCCGATCCGCTCATTACGCCGCAAAGCGCGGATTGAAAACGCACCCCCGGGGGCCTCAACTGGTGCTCCGCCATGACTTCCGCCGAGGCCCAAGACCGCATTCGCCAGCTCCGGACCGAGGTGGGCCGTCACGACGAGCTCTACTACCGGAATGCGCGCCCGGAGATCAGCGACTTCGACTACGACCGCATGCGGCGCGAACTCGCGGACCTCGAGCGAGCCTTTCCGGCGGAGGCCCTCGCGGTGGGCGACGAGTCGCCGACGCGGCGGATCGGCGACGACCGGGCGCAAGGCTTCGTGCGGGCGCGGCATGCGTCGGGCATGACGACGCTGGAGAACACGTATGACGAGGCGGAGTTGCGCGAGTTCGATGCTCGCCTCGTCCGCGTGATCGGTCGCGAGCCGCTGGAATACACCGTCGAACCGAAAATCGACGGCGCCTCGATCAGCTTGATTTACGAGGAGGGGCGTCTGGTCCGGGCGATCACCCGGGGCGATGGCGAGGAAGGGGACGACGTCACGGCCAACGTGCGGACGATCCGCTCCCTCCCGCAACGCCTGCACGCCTCGGATGGCGAGGCGCCGGTGCCGGAGTTCGTCGAGATCCGTGGCGAGATCTACCTTCGGTTCGAGGAGTTCAATCGCATCAATGAAGAACAGGACGAACTCGGGCTCGAGCGGTACGCGAATCCCCGCAACCTCGCGGCGGGTACGCTGAAGCTCCTCGATCCTGCGCTGGTGGCCGAGCGGCGGCTCGAAGTCGTGCTCTACGGCCTCGGGGCGTGTCGTCCCGCGACGATTGTCTCGTCGCAGGTGGATTGGCATCGTGCGGTACGCGCCTGGCGGCTGCCTGGACTCGCTTCGGTGGCGCGGGCGCGGGGGATTGACGAGGTGCTCGCGGCGATCCGGGTGCTGGACGCCGGGCGGGCAGGATTCCCCTACGCGACGGATGGTGCCGTGGTGAAGCTGAATGACTTTGCGCAGCAGCGCGAGGCGGGCTTCCGCGGCGAAGGCGAGCGCGCCCGCAAGCTTTCGCCACGGTGGGCCTGCGCGTACAAGTTCGCCCCGGAGCGGGCGGAGGCGCTGCTGCGGTCGATCACGCTCCAAGTGGGCCGGACTGGCGTGTTGACTCCGGTCGCGGAGCTGGAGCCCGTGCAACTGGCCGGGACCACGGTCTCGCGGGCGACGCTGCACAACGCGGATGAGATCGCGCGGAAGGACATTCGCGAAGGCGATACCGTGTGGGTCGAAAAGGCGGGGGAGATCATCCCGGCGGTGATCGGGGTCAATCTCGTGCGTCGTCGTCCGGAGTGCGTCCCTTATGTCTTCCCGACGTCGTGTCCGGCGTGTGGCGCGGCGGTGGTACGGCATGAGGGCGAGGTGGCGATGCGTTGCCCGAACCCCGCGTGCACGGTGCAGGTGCGCCGTCGCGTGCAGCACTTCGCGTCGAAGGCCTGCGTTGACATCGAAGGACTCGGTGAGGCGATGGCTGAGACGCTGGTGCAGCGCGGCTGGGTGCGCACGATTCCGGACATCTACCGGCTCCGCCGCGATGACCTCCTGGGACTGGGGAAGAGCGTGGAGAAATCGACGGACAAACTTCTGGCGGCGATCGAGACGAGCAAGCGAGCGGAGCTCTGGCGTTTTGTCCACGGGCTCGGCATTCCGCATGTCGGTGCGGCGGCGGCGAAGGACCTGGCCGCTCGCTTCCGGAGTCTGGAGGCGCTGGCGGGCGCGACGCTGGGGGAGTTTCTCGATGCCAAGGGCGGTAGCCTCATCGCGGGGATCGGCGAGACCATGGCGAGGGCGATTGTCGGCTTTTTCGCCGAGGGCGGACACCGGGCGCTGGTTGATGGCCTGCTGGCGGCCGGGGTGCAGCCCACCGCGCCGGAGGAAAAGGTCGTCACCGGTACCGCGCTGGCGGGCAGCACGTTCGTTCTGACGGGCACACTCCCCGGTCTGACCCGCGAGGAAGCGACGGCACTCATTGAGGCCGCGGGCGGCAAGGTCAGCGGCAGCGTGAGCAAGAAGACCAGCTACGTCCTCGCCGGTGAGGAGGCCGGGTCGAAGCTGGAGAAGGCGCGTACGTTGGGCGTGTCGGTGATCGACGAGGCCCAGTTCCGCGCGTTGCTCGCGGGTGAACGCGGCGAGGGTTAGAACCCGCGCTTCTGCAGTTCCGCGCTGAGCTGCTGCATGAAGGCTTGCGCGTCAGCTGGCTTCGGACGGTAACCTGGCTGGCTGACCTCCGTGAATCCGGGGCGACCGTAGTTGTCGATGATCCACTTGGCGGTCACGCCGTCGCTGAAGGTCACGCTGCCGCCGGCGAGCGCGCCCGGGTGGAGCGTCACCTTGTCGACATCGATCGTCACGGACGACGCACCACCGGGAAGCTCGTCCTCCGGCGGCAGCGCGCCGTCGGCCGGAGGCGCCTCGTCCGCGTAGCCGTCGTCATCCGCCATCGCGGTGGCGTCGGCGTCTGCACCGGGCCCAGCCGGACCACGGCTTGCCGTGGCGGAAGGGGAGGGGGCGGGAGCGGGAGCGGGAGCGGCCTGAGTGACGTCGCTGGCGTTCACCTTGGGAGCCGGATCCTTCAGCTGGAGATTCAGGTCATCGACGAGGAAGCGCACCTCCATGAAGGTGAGCGAGAGTCGGTACTGATCGCGCAGTTTGCGCTGGACGGCGGACAGGCTGTCGCCGGTGGCGATCCAAGAGGAGACGGCGGAGGACTGTTCGGGAGAGAGCGTCATGGCTGAAGTTCAAACGATGCGGAGAAAGTGCCCGGATGCAACGTCCTGCTCGGTGGTGCGGTCCCTGGGGTCCTTCGCCCGCGTTGCGGGGGCGGCGGAAGGGGCAACGGCGGCGATCGCGCGGGACCGCGGCGGTGGCTTCAGCGTGAAAGCTGCGTCTTGAGGAACTCGACGCTGCCGCGCGCGGAGGCGTCCTGCTCCATCATGTTCTCCACGGCCTTGCAGGCGTGGATGACGGTGCCGTGGTCGCGGCCACCGAAGAGATCGCCGATCTCCTGCAGCGAGTGCTTGGTCAGCGTGCGGGCGAGGTACATCGCGATCTGGCGGGGGATGGCGATGTTGTTCGGGCGCCGCTTGCTCGTCATGTCGCCGATGCGCAGCTGGTAATGCTCGGTGACCCGCTTCTGGATCGTCTCGACGGTGAGCTGGTGCTGGGCCTGCTCCATCAGCACGTCCTTGAGCAGTTCCTCGGTGGTGGCGAGGTCGAGGGGGCGTCCGGTGAGGGCGGCGTAGCTGGAAACCTTGATCAGCGCACCCTCGAGGCGACGGATGTTGCGGGAAAGGTGCTGGGCGATGAAGGCCAGGACCTCCGGCGGGGCGGTGAAGCGCAGCGCATTCGCCTTGGTGCGCAGGATCGCGAGGCGTGTCTCGTAGTCCGGCGCCTGAATGTCGGCCGGCAGGCCCCACTCGAAACGGGAGACCAGCCGCGACTCGAGCTTGGAAATTTCGGAGGCGCGTCGATCGCTGGTCAGCACGATCTGTTTGCCGGACTCGAACAGGTCGTTGAACGTGTGGAAGAACTCCTCTTGGATGCGCTCCTTGTCGGCCAGGAACTGCACGTCATCGATGAGGAGCACGTCCACGCTGCGGTAGCGCTGGCGGAAGCGGGTCAGCGCGTTCTCCTGCAGGGCCTGGATGAACTCGTTGGTGAACTTCTCCGTCGAGAGGTAGGCGACGCGAGCCTCCGAATTGTTCCGGAGCACCGCGTGGCCGATCGAGTGCATCAGATGCGTCTTGCCCAGCCCGGTGTCACCGTAGAGGAAAAGCGGGTTGTAGGCTTGCGCCGGCGCCTGCGCGACCGCGAGCGAGGCCGCGTGCGCCATCTGGTTGTTGTTGCCGACGACGAAGGTCTCGAACGTGTTGCGCGGGTTGAGGACGCCACCCGGGGTCCCGGTGTTGCGCTCGTCGCCGCGCCCAGTCCGGCGCGGGGCAACCGGACGCAGGCGGGTCACGCCTTGGCTCGTCTCGGCGGGGGTGCGACTCGCGCTCTCCGACGCGGCGGACTCGGCCTTGCGCAGCTTTACGCTGATGGCGCGGCCCGCCGTCAGGCGCAGCCGCTGCACGATCAGATCGAGGTAGTTGTCGTGAATCCAGATCGCCGCGAAGTCCGTCGGCACACCCAGCACCAGCGAATCCGGGGTCGATTCAAGGCAAGTGATTGGCTCGAACCACAGCTTGAACACGTCATCCGGGAAGAGCGATCGGATGTCGCTCTTGGCGGATTCCCAGAGGGAGGTGGACGTGGCAGCGGAAGCCATGGACGGAACAGAGGCGGGTTTATTCACATCCGCGCCTCGACAGGCTGCGGAAGGGATACCTACTCCTGCTCCGGTCGAGAGGGCGAGCGCGAAAACGCTCCGACGGAGCGGCGGCGCGGACGGGCCCAAAAAGTGTCGCGTTAATGACTGAAGGATAGCGATTAACGGAAAAGGCTTCGCCGCAAGAGGTGGCGAAGGAAAAGACCGAGTGGCCGGAGCCGAAATTGACGGGGAAAAGTGACAAGGCGACGACTAACGGGGAACGGAAAATCCGTTTCAAGGGCAACTTTCTCCCAACTTATTCACACCGGGGCTGCGGATAACTTACGCGTTTTTTTGTTTGCCTCGTTTTTCGCCGTCGGAGGCATCGCGCCGACTTCGCGCGTAGTCACGTTCAGGTTACCGTTTGGTTGCGGCTGCGTCACCGGCGAAGTGACGGCCGCCCTACGGCGAAGCAGGCGCGGGTTCGACCCAGCGGCCGCGCTCGCGGATCAGTGCGATCAGCCGGGCGTCCGCCTCCGCCTGCGGCACGTTGTACTGCACGCAGGTCTTGCCGACGTAGAGGTTGATCTTTCCCGGAGCGCCACCGACGTATCCAAAATCTGCATCGGCCATCTCGCCGGGGCCGTTCACGATGCAGCCCATGATCGCGATCTTCACGCCCTTGAGGTGTCCGGTCTGCGTCCGGATGCGCTGCGTCGTCGATTGGAGGTCGAAGAGCGTGCGTCCGCAGGACGGGCAGGCGACGAACTCGGTCTTCGAGATGCGCACGCCCGCGCCTTGGAGGACATTGTAGGTCAGCTTCGCGGCGCGCACGGGGTCCGCTTCGGTCTCGATGCTGAGGAGATCTCCGAGCCCGTCCGTGAAGAGGGGGCCCGCCAGCATCGCCGCCTCCAGCAGTCGTCCGAGGAACGAGGGGTCCGCCAGCATTGCCGCCGCGGGCACGCTGCGGATCCACAGCGGCGCGGAGACGTGGGCACGGGCGAGGGCTTCGGCCAGCGCGCGGTAAGCGCCGACGGCGTGGCCGGGAGCGGAAGGAAGCGCGTCGTCCGCCAGCGTGACGATGAGGCGGAGTCCGGCGACCCCGGCGATCGCCTGCGCGAGTGCCGGGAGTTCAGTCGGTGTCGTGGCGACCGCGAGGACGTGGCCGTGCCGTGCCGCGAGGGCTGCGAGTGCCGGCGTTTTGGTGGCGTCGAATGAGTCGACGAAGGCGAGGCGGCCGGTGGCGCCATCGGCCGCGATCGCGGCCAGTGCTTCAGCGTCGATCGCGGTCCCGCACTCGAGCGCCAGCAACTCCGGACCGCGCGTCGCGGGGTGCGAGCGCAGATCGCGCACGCGCGCGAGTTCTTCGGTCGATTCGACGCGAACCAGCGCGCCCTCGATGGGCGTGTCGGCGAGCAGTGAGCCGCTCACCGCCGCGGTGAGCGCCGGCCATTGCGCGAGCGTGGTGCGGACGAGGACGCGAGGGACGTCTGAGCCGCCGGCGCGCAGTGCCGGAGCCCATTCGACCGGCGTGGTGACGCGACGGCTGAACTGATGGGGGTCGATCCGGTCGGTGTGCTCGAGCTCCGGACGCGCCGCGCCGGCCCAGCGGGACTGCGCGCGCGCCGCGATCGCCTGCGCGACCGGGATCTCGTAGACGGAGTCCTCGGTCAGCGACACGCGGATTGTGTCGCCCAGTCCGTCCAGCAGCAGCGAGCCGATGCCGATGGCGCTCTTGATGCGACCATCTTCGCCGTCACCCGCTTCGGTGACGCCGAGGTGCAGCGGGTAATGCATGTCCTCGGCCTCCATCCGCTCCACCAGCAGGCGGTAGGCCTGGATCATGACCTTTGGGTTCGACGACTTCATCGACAGGACGAGCTGCCGGAAGCCATGCGACTCGGCGATGCGCAGGAACTCCAGCGCGCTCTCGACCATGCCGAGCGGCGTGTCGCCGTAGCGGTTCATGATCCGATCCGAAAGTGAGCCGTGGTTGGTGCCGATGCGCAGGCACCGCCCCAGGTCCTTGGCGCGGAGGACCAGCGGGGTGAAGGACTCGTGCAGCCGCTCGAGCTCGCGCTGGTAGTCGGCGTCGGTGTACTCGCGGACCGCGAAACGTTTCTTGTCGGCGTAGTTGCCCGGATTGATACGGACCTTCTCCACGTGCTCCACCGCCTCCATCGCGGCCTGGGGGAGGAAATGGATGTCAGCCACCAGTGGAACCCGGCTGAAGCCCGCGCGGGTGAATTCAGCGCGGATCTCGCGCAGGCAGCGGGCGGCGGCGACGTTGGGGGCGGTGACGCGCACGATTTCGCAGCCGACCTCCGCCAGGGCGATCGCCTGACGCACCGTGGCCGCGATGTCCTGCGTGTCGCTGGTCGTCATCGACTGCACGCGGATCGGATTGCCGCCGCCCATGCCCACCTCGCCGGCGCGGACCTCGATCGTCCGACGGCGAATCGACTGAAAACGGGACGTGCAGTAACTCATGGACGGCGAGGACGGCCGAAGCTGACGCTCAGCGGGCGGGACTGGAGGCCGGGGCCGGCTCCGCGGGGCGAAGGTCCCGGGCGATGCGGCGGACGTCGAAGAAGCTGACGTAGAGAATCATCGTGAACAGCAGGACCACGAAGATGCTCTGGGTCGACGCGATGAAGTTGGCCGGCAGCGCGCGACCGCGGATTCGCCCGATCGTGGCGAAGAGCATGTGGCCGCCGTCGAGGACCGGAATCGGAAGCAGGTTGAAGACGGCCAGATTGATGTTCACGAGGATGGTGAACCACAGGACGATGCGAATGTCGGCTTGGGCGGCGAGGTGGAAGACCCGGATGATGCCCACGGGACCGCTCAGCTTGGAGATGCCGATGTCGGAGTGGGGGTGCACGAGGCTCGCCAGCGTCCGCCACGTCATGGCGAGGTGGCCGGTGAACTGGCGAACCGGGTTTTCGTGGATGAGGATGCTTTCGGTGGTGAGCGCCATTCCCAGGTCCGTGGCGTCCCCGGGCTTGGTGGAGCGCGCCGGCAGCGTCATGGCGACGAGCGCGCCCTCGCGGCGCACTTGCAGCTCGACCGCCTGCTCCGCGGTGGCCGTGAGTTCGTCGATGTAGGTCTGCAGGTTGAGGATTGGCTTCGCGCCGATCGCGGCGATCCGGTCTTGAGGCAGCACCCCGGCTTGGGCGGCCCGGGATTCGGCGGCGACGCTGTGGACGATCAGCTCGTAGGCGGGGGCGATGCCGACGCGCCGGATGCGCTCGTCACCGGCCAGACGAGGATAGACCGTCACATCGCGCGGTGCGCCGTCGCGTTCGATCGTGAAGATCGCCTTCCGGCGACCGTCCAAGGCCAGCTCCGAGCCGGTGACGAGCGTCTGCATCAGTTCCTGCCAGTTGCTCACGGCGACGCCGTCGATCGCGCGGATGGTATCGCCGATCTGCAGGCCGGCCTCGACGGCGGGGCTGGTGATGCGTGAGCCATCTTCGAGCTCGATCGTCGGTGAGACGAAGCCGATGCGGGTGGTCGCCTGCTCGGCACTGGAGGGCTGACCGATGAACCAAAGCAGCGTGGCGAGGATGAAGGCGAAGATCAGGTTGAAGACCGCGCCGGCGACGGAGACGATCATCTTGTCGGCGTAGCTGATGGGCGGCAGTGCGTCCGTGGGCGGGGTGGAGTCGCCCTCGACTCCCTTGAGGTCGGCCAGCTGCGGCAGGGCGACGTAGCCGCCGAGCGGGAGAAGGGAGACGCGGTAATCGACGCCATCGCGGCCCCGCCAACCGAAGACGCGCGGGCCGAATCCGATCGAGAATCGTTCCACCTTCAGGCCCCGGCGGCGCGCGGCGAGGAAGTGTCCGAGTTCGTGGACGAAGATCGATCCGCCGAAGAAGAGAACGATGAGGAAGACGGCCCAGACGTTGGAGAAAAGGGAGTGGATCAAGTCCATGGAGAGGCAGGCGGAAATCAGGCGTGGCGAGCGGTGGCGATCTCCGCGAGGCGCCGGGCCTCGGCGTCGATCGCGAGCACGTCCACAAGGGAGACGGGTACGCGGTGCGGAAATTCTTCCAATACTTGATCCACCACCCGTGAAATCGCAAGGAACGGCAGGCCCCGTCCGAGGAAGGCCGCGACCGCAACCTCGTTGGCGGCGTTGTACACGGCCGGAGCGGACCGCCCCGCTTCCATCACCCGGCGGGCGAGCGCGAAGAGCGGGAAGCGCGCTTCGTCGATCGGCCGGAATTCGAGGGAAAGCAGCTTGCTCAGATCGAGTGCGGCATCGGTGCCCTGGGCCACTTCCGGGTGCAGCAGCGCGCGTTGGATCGGGAACGTCATGGACGGCGGACTGAGCTGCGCGAGCATGGTGCCGTCGAGGAACTCCACCAGGCAGTGCGCGATGCTCTGGGGATGCAGGACGGCCTGGCACTGCTCGGGCCGCAGGCCGAAGAGGCACTGGGCCTCGATCAGTTCGAGACCTTTGTTGGCCAGCGTGGCGGAATCGACGGTGATCTTGGGCCCCATCGACCAATTCGGGTGCCGCAAGGCATCCGCGGGGGTGACGCGGGCGAGCTGCTCCACGGGCCAGTCGCGAAAAGCCCCGCCGCTCGCGGTCAGGACGATGCGGCGGACGGACGCGTGGGGCTGGCGTTCGATGCACTGGGCGACGGCGGCGTGTTCGCTGTCGACCGGGAGGAGCCGCGCGCCCGAGGCGCGGGCGGCCGCGAGCACGAAGCTGCCCGCGAGCACGAGGATCTCCTTGGAGGCGAGGGCGAGGTCCTTGCCGGCGGCGAGCGCGGCGAGCGCGGGCTCAAGTCCGGCGGTGCCAACCACCGCGACCAGCACGATGTCGGCCACCGGCAGGGTCGCGAGGTCGTGGAGTCCGCCGCGGCCGCGGTGGAGCGCGGTGCCGGGGAGAAAGGCGCTGGCGGCGACCGCGGCATCGGCGGCGGCGGCGTCCTCGATCGCGGCATGAGGCACGTGAAACTCCCGCGCGATGGCGGCAAGCTCCCTCCAGTTCCGTTGCGCGGCGATCCCGACCAGTTCCAACCGGTCCGGGTGGGCCGCGATCACCCGCAGCGCGCTCCGGCCGATCGAGCCCGTTGCCCCCAGCAACACGACGCGCCGGCGGCGGAGAGGGGAGGCGGAAGCGGGGGCGTGCACGCGGGCAACAGGACAGAGAGGCGGGGCCGCCGGGTCAGCGGAGCAGCGCGGCGAACGTGACGTAGGCCAAGGGCGCCGCCAGGATCAGGCTGTCGGACAGGTCGAACATGCCTCCGATGCCTGGAATCGTCTTCCCGGAATCCTTCACGTCGGCCCGCCGCTTGATGATTGATTCGACCAAGTCGGAGACCGCCGCGATCGCCGCGACGGGCACCGCGAACGCGGCGGCGACGGCCGGGGTGAAGGATTCGGGCAGCATATCGCGACCCAGCCAGGCAACCCCGGCGCCCACGAGCGCGGAGGTCATGAGGCCGCCGAAGAAACCCTCCCACGTCTTCTTCGGACTGATCTGCGGGGCGAAGGGATGACGCCCGAATGCGAGGCCGGACAGCAGGGCTCCGACGTCGCAGAACTTCGAAACGGCGATGAGCCAGAGCGCGAGGATCAGGCCCGTGCGGGGATGGGGCTGGTCGATCATCAGGATGCGCACGATGAAGTGCAGCATGAACGGCACGTAGAGCAGCCCGAAGAGCGTCCAGCCGAGCGTCTCCACCCGATTATGCGGCTCCCGCTCGCCGAGGATGCGGAGGGAGACGAGGATGACGGCGCTGGCCAGCCATGCCGAGGTGTTGAACCCCGGCTCCAGATAGAGCGGGCTGACCACGAGCGCTCCGCCGAGGATCATGCCGAGGACGTTGAACGGTGCGACGCCGGTGCGGGCGACCATCGCGTAGAATTCCCGCAGCGTGAGGACTGCGATGGCGCCCACGAGCCAGACCGCGCCGGTCACGCCGAAAAAGCGCAGGCAGGCGAGGACGATGGTCCAGAGGGCGAGGGTGCTGAGGATGCGCTTGAACACAGGGTGAGAGAGGAGGCTAAGTCGTGGGGGTGAGCTGCTCGCTCGTCTTGCCGAAGCGGCGTTCACGGCGCGCGTACTCGGCGACGGCGGCGGTGAGTTCAGCCTTCCCGAAGTCCGGCCAGAGCACGGGCGTGAAGACGAATTCGGCGTAGGCGCTCTGCAGGAGCAGAAAATTGCTGAGCCGGGTCTCGCCCGAGGTGCGGATGACCAAGTCAGGGTCCGGCAGGTCCGCCGTCTCGAGGTAGCGGCTGAACGCGTCCCACGACGTGGTTTCCAGTCGCTCGTGCCCCGCGACCACGGCGGCCGCATACGCCCGCGCCGCGTCGGCGACTTCGCGGCGCGCGCCGTAGTTCAGCGCGAGGACCAAGGTGTGCTCCGTGAAGCCCGCGGTCGCCGTAATGGCCTCGGCCAGCACTCGCTGCACGGAGTTGGGCAGTTCCTCGATCCGACCGATCGTCCGCAGGCGGATGCGGTTCGCGACGAGCCGCGCGGTCTCGCGCTTGAGGAACCACTCCAGCAGCCCCATCAGGGCGCCGACTTCCTCGGCGGGACGCTTCCAGTTTTCCGCGGAGAAGGCGTAAAGGGTGATCTGGCGGATGCCGAGTTCCCATGCCGTCTCGAGCACGGTCCGCACGGCCTCGACGCCCTGTCGGTGTCCCTCGATCCGGGGCAACCCGCGTTGTCGGGCCCAGCGACCGTTGCCGTCCATGATGAACGCAACGTGACGGGGGACGGGAGAGGCGGCCGGGGCGGACATTCGCGGTCCATGAGTCAGCGGTCGGGGCAGGGGTTTGACAAGGCGGAAGGACGCGATTGGGTGCGGGGTGCGCACGCCTCCCGAGCCGCTTTCGTCCTCCGATCTCCAACATCGCCTCGCTGCCCTGCCGGGCTGGCAGGTGGGTGACGGGACGATTGAACGCACGTGGGACTTCGCCGACTTCCGGGCGGCGTTTGCGTTCATGACCCGTGTCGCGGTCGACGCCGAGGCGCTCGACCATCACCCCGACTGGTCGAACGTGTACCGGCGCGTGACGATCCGGCTCTCGACGCATGAGGCCGGCAATCGCGTGACCGAGCGGGACCTCGAACTCGCGGCGCGCATTGACCGGCACGCCGCGGCCGGGTTGGCGGGCTAGCTCGCCCGCCGTGCAGGCGCGGCCTCAGAGGCCGAGCATGAAGTTCATCGTGCGGTCGGACTCGCCGGGCAGGTGCTCGTGGCCGAAGTCCGGGTAGATCACCACGTCCTTGGGGGCGGTGATCCGGTTGTAGGCGGCGAACTGCGTGCTCGGCAGGCAAATCGTATCCATCAGCCCGCAGAACATGAGCACCTCGGCGCGGATCCGTGGAGCGAGGAACTGGACATCGATGTAGCCCAGCTTCCGGAACGTCTCCGCTTCACGTTCGTGCCGCGGATCGAACCAGCGGAAGTAGTCGCGCAGCTCCTGATAGGCATCCTTGGCCTGATCCATTTCCCAGGTCCGCAGGTAATCACTGAGGAACGGAAAGACCGGGGCGGCCCGGCGGATGCGGGGCTCGAGCGCCGCGCAGGCCAGAGTCAAGGCGCCGCCTTGCGAGCCACCCATGGCTCCGACGCGCTTCGGATCGACCTCGGGAAGGGCGAGCACGACACGCGCGAGCTGGGCGGTATCGAGGAAAAGATGGCGGAAGAGCAGGCGGTGCGGATTCGGATCATCGAGCCCGCGGATGATGTGCCCGCGCTGGGTGTTGCCGGGCACGGAGCCGCGGTCCTCGGAACGCCCGCCCTGGCCGCGGCAATCGAGTGCGGCCACGCAAAACCCCTGGCTAACGTAGGCAAGCTTGCTCGCCCAATCACCGCTATTGCCGGTGTAGCCATGGAACTGCAGCACGGCCGGGCAGGCGCGCGCGCCGGCGGGGCGGAGGTACTTGGCGTACACGCGGGCGCCGTCAGTACCGGTGAACCACAGGTCGAAGCACTCGACTCCCCGGACGTTCAGCGTCGGATTGGGTTTGAGCTCCGCCTGCGGTGGCGTGGCGTCGAGTTCGCGCAACGCCGCGTCCCAATAGGCATCGAAATCGTCCGGCCGGGGATTCCGGCCTTGGTAGGTGAGCAACTCGGAGAGGGGCTTGTCGATCAGGGGCATGGGGACAGGGGAGGGAGGCGTCCGGGAGCGAACACGATCCTCGCTCGGGGGCGAGCCTGAAGGAGCCGGCGGACCGGTGGGCCTGGGCCGACTAGGGCTTGGCCTTGGTGGCCGGTGCGACCACCCCGGGGTGCTTCTTGAGCTTGTCCAGCTTGGGCTTGATCACAACGCGGCAGTAGCCCGCGTTCGGATTCTTGCGGAAGTAATCCTGATGGTACTCCTCCGCCTCGTAAAATCGCTCCAGCGGCACGATCTCGGTCACGATCCGATTGCCCCACCCCGGCTGGGCGGCCGCGCGGGAGGCCTCCGCGGTGGTGCGCTCCCCGTCGGAGGTCGTGAGAATGATGGAGCGATACTGCGTGCCCTCATCGGCGCCCTGACGGTTCAGGGTGGTGGGATCGTGGATGGCCCAGAAGAAGTCGAGCACGGCGCGGTACGAGACCACCGCTGGATCAAATTCGATCCGGATGATCTCGGCGTGGCCGGTGGTCCCGGTCGTGATCTGTTTGTACGTCGGGTTGGGGATCTGCCCACCGGCGTAGCCGCTGACCACGGAGATCACGCCGGGCAGCAGTTCGTAGGCGGCCTCGGTGCACCAGAAGCAGCCTCCTCCGACGTAAGCGTACGAGGGGGCGGTCGAGGTGGGCGCAGCGGTGGCGGTGGGACTCAGCATGGCGAGGAGGGCGGAAGGGAGGGCGAGGAAGAAGAGGCGAACGCGGGCGTGCATGGTGGAATGGGGAGGGAGAGGGAGGAGCCCGCCGGGGCTGGCGGGCGGGTGGCTAGCGGGTGAGGCGGCGGTACTTGATCCGCTTCGGCGTGTCGGCGTCATGCCCCTTGCGGCGTCGGTAGTCCTCCAGGTAGCTGGAGTAGTTCCCGGCGAACCACTGCACCTGACTATCGCCCTCGAAGGCGAGGATGTGCGTGGCGACCCGGTCGAGGAACCAGCGGTCGTGGGACACCACGACCGCGCAGCCCGCGAAACCCTCCAGCGCCTCCTCGAGGGCGCGGATGGAATTCACGTCGAGGTCATTGGTCGGTTCGTCGAGGAGGATGAGATTGGCGCCGGCCTTGAGCAACCGGGCGAGGTGGACGCGGTTGCGCTCGCCGCCGGAGAGCACGCCGACCTTCTTCTGCTGGTCCGCGCCGGTGAACCCGAATTGCGCGCAGTAGGCCCGGGCGTTGACCTCGCGGCCGCCGAGATCGAGCAGTTCGTTGCCCTCGCTGATCGCCTCGTAGATCGTCTGGCCGTCCGGCAGTGCGTCGCGCGACTGGTCGACGTGCGCGATCTTGACGGTTTCGCCGACGCGGAGCGTGCCGCGGTCCGGGGTCTCCGCGCCGACGATCATGCGGAAGAGGGTCGTCTTGCCGGCGCCGTTCGGTCCGATCACTCCGACAATGCCGCCGGGCGGAAGCGAAAAGGTAAGGCTGTCGAAAAGGAGGCGGTCGCCGTAGGCCTTGGCGAGACCCTGGCTCTCGACGACCAGCGTGCCGAGGCGCGGGCCGGGCGGGACGACCAGCTCGAAGTCGCGTTCCTTCTCGGCGACGTTCTGCTTGAGCATCGCCTCGTACGCGCTGATGCGCGCCTGGGACTTCGCGACGCGGGCCTTGGCCGACTGCCGGATCCACTCCAGCTCGCGGGCCATCGCCTTCTGGCGGCGGTCCTCGGTGCGCTGCTCGACGGCCTGCCGGCGATGCTTCTGTTCGAGCCAGCCCGAGTAGTTGCCCTTCCACGGAATGCCGTGCCCGCGGTCGAGCTCGAGGATCCACTGCGCCACGTTGTCGAGGAAGTAGCGGTCGTGCGTCACTGCGATCACCGTGCCCTCGTAGCGAGCGAGGTGCTGCTCGAGCCAGTGGACGCTCTCGGCGTCGAGATGGTTCGTCGGCTCGTCCAGGAGCAGGATCGACGGCTTCTGCAGGAGCAGGCGGGCGAGCGCCACGCGCCGCCGCTCGCCGCCGGAGAGGCGGTCGACGATCTGGTCGCCCGGCGGACAGCGGAGTGCGTCCATCGCCATCTCGACCTGCGGGGTGACGTCCCAAGCTCCGAGCTGCTCGATCTTTTCCTGGAGATCGCCCTGCTGGGCCATGATCCGGTCCTTCGCCGCATCGTCCGGTGCATCGTTCAGCTCGTCCCAGGTCGCGTCGTACGCGGTCACGAGGTCGGTGAGGTGCCGGACGCCCTCCTCGACGCAGGCGCGGACGGTCGCGCCGGCGGTCAGGCTGGGTTCCTGCTCGAGAAGCCCGACGGTGTAGCCGGGCTCAAAGTGCACGCGCCCGTCGATCTCCGTGTCGCGGCCGGCGAGGATGCGCAGGAGCGAGGACTTGCCGGAGCCGTTGAGTCCCAGCACGCCGATTTTCGCGCCGTAATAGAACGACAGCGAGATGTCGCGGAGGATTTCCTTGCGCTCGATTTTCTTCGCGACGCCGAGCATCGAGAAGATGATCTTGGGCTCTTCAGTCTTGGCCATGGAGTCCCGCAAAGGAATCCCGGGGGACGGGTGGCGTCAACCGCAGGCGCGCGGTGACGTCGAGTGTTCGAGGGCGCGCAGGCGCGCCATGGCATCGGCGGCGTCGACGCCGCACATGGAGGGCTCGGGCCGGAGCGAGACGCAGACGGCGGGGCGCTCGGGAAGACCGAACAGCCGACAGGAGAGCGTGTCGTCCAGCTGCACGCAGGGGATTCCGGCGGGCTTGCCGTGAGGCATGCCGGGAATCGGCGAGGAAATCGATGGCGCGATGCAGCACGCGCCACAGCCGGGTCGGCACGCGTGGTCCAGCGTGGTCACGGCGCGGCCTACTTGAGGGAGAGCTCCACGCGGGTGCTGCCGGCGCGAATCGGGCCGATGATCACGCGCTCGGGACCGAGACCGGTCCCTTGGAGGAGCCGCTCGCGCACGGCGTTCGCGCGAGCGCGCGCGAGTTCCCCCAGCGCGGCGTCGTCGACTTCGACGGTGGCGAGGAGTTGCGCCGCCATCTGCTCCGGGGTGATGGGTGCCACCGGCAGCGCGTCGGCGACGGATTCGGCGGCCGGGAGCGGGCTGGGCGTGATCGCGGGCGCGGGGGTGGGCGTCGCCGCCGGGGACGTTGCCGGAGTGGCCGGGCGGCGGAGACGCTCGGCGAGCAGGCGAAGCAAGCGGGCCAGCAAACCGTCGCGGTTTGCATCCGCGGGCGGTGCGCTGACGCTGGCCTCCGGCACCGGGGTCGGAGAGGGAGCCGCCCGTGCTGCGGCGGCGGCCGCCTGGGCGGCAACCACGTCCGGGAAGTTTTCGGCGAAGAGGACGGCGAGGGCGGCGACCTCGGTGGTCGGCGCGATCGGAGCATCCTCGGGGAGTCCGTCGGCCTGTTGCAGGCGTCGGGCGACCGCGTCGATCCGGCGGGCGAGCTCCCGCTCGCGGAGCGGAGCCCGATCCACGGCTGGATCAAACTGGCCGGTCAACTCGACGCGCAGCGCGGGCCGATCGGCCAGGGCGAGGTGCAGGGTGGTGAGCTTCTTGACCTCGTTCTCCCGCGGTTGCGACGCGCCCGCATCGAAGAGCTGAACCGCGAGTTCCTCTCCGCCTCCGCCGAACGCTGCGCCGAGCAGCGCGAACGGTGACGTAGCGGCTTTGGTCAGGAGCCCGACCAGCGTACGGGCAACGGTCGGGCCGATGTGGAATGCGGGATCGTCGACACGGCCCGCCACCGGAAGATCCAAGGTCAGTCGGCCGCGCGAATCCGTCAGGAGGGCCAGCGCGAGGGGGACGGGCAAGTTGGTGGCCTGCGGGCTCGGCTGCCGCGCGCCCAGCGTCAGCCGTTCCACCGTGATGCGGTTCGTGGTGTCGAGTGCGTTCCGGGCCAGCCGAACCCGGCTCGCGATGGAGAGGTGGCCGCGTTCCACGCCGTAGCCGGTGTAGCGGACGCTGTACGGGGTGAGGGGCACGAGGTCCAGTCGGGTGAGATCGAGGCGCAGGTCCGCCGAGGGTGCGGCACCGAGGGCCTGAACGTCGCCGCGGATGCGCAGCGGAGCATCGGTCCCGAGCCGCCCCTCCAACTGCACCTTGGCCGAGGTGGTCGACGTGCCATCGATGCGGTCGATCGTGCCGGACAATTCGCTCAGCGCCACGGTCGCGGCGGGCTGCATCATCCCGTCGGAGAAACTGAGCTGGGCTCGGTCCACGCGCAGCCGTCCGATCGCGAACGCCAGCGGCGACGTGGTCGCGCGCGGCGTGCCGGGGGAACCGGCGGCGGGAGCAAGGTGCGGCGCGCCGGGGGTGGCGACAGGGTTGGCGGTGGGTGCCGCGGAGGTAGGCCCGGACTTCAGCAGCGCGGCGAAGTTCAGGCGTCCTTCGCGGCTGACCGCGGCGTTGACGCGCGGTTCGATCCAACGGATTTCGCCGACGCGGCTGTGGAGCGACGGAACGTCGAGCGCGAGGTCTTCGAGCTCGAGCTGCTTCCAGGTGACCAACGGAGCGTTCGCTTGGTTGTCGACGAGCGAAACGTCGCTCACCGAGGTTTTTCCCGTGATGGCACCCGCACCGTTCTTCCACGTCAGACGCAGCGAGCCACCGGCCCGTCCGGTCGCCAGCCAGACGTCGGCAAATTGCTCGAGGTACGGTCCCCACGGAGCCAGCGGTACGTCGACAAATTCGACCGCGACTGCAGCCTGCTGGGTCGTGGGCGTGACTTCACCGGCCACGCGAATCGCACCGCCGCCGCGCAACGCGAGTTCGCCCTCGATGGGCCAGGCTTGATCGACGGCGCTGAGGTTCAGCGCGCCCGCCTTCACGCGCAATGATTCCGTGCTGACGTCCACCTCGCGTGCGCCCGTGCCATCGCGGAATCGCACGCCCGGTCCGTCGACCTCGAGCGAGGCGATCACGATCTTCAGCGTGGAGTCACGGGACGGTGCGGGCTCGGCGGATCCCGTCCCGGCGGGAACAGCGAGCGCCGACTGCAGGCGGGCGATGGGTTGAAGTCCGCTCGCATCGCGTTGCAGGGCCAGCGTGAGCCCTGCAATCGCAATTGGCCCCGCCTGCACCTCGCGCGTGCTCGAATCGACGGTGCCTCCGGTGCTGGCAAACGTGGTCCAGGCGAGGAAGGGCTCGGTGTCGCCCTCTGCGACCAGCTGCAGGTTTTTCAGCTGCAGGTTCGCGTTCTCAAGGACGGTGCGGGTTTGGGTGTTCGCACGGGTGATCCTGAAATCGGTTTCGAGCGTGGCGGATCCGGAGCGCAGGGTCAGCGGCAGCGCGGACGCGATCACCGGGGAAAGGACCGCGAGATCCACGTCGCTCACGGTGAGGGTTCCCGAAAGCTGCGCCAGCGCCGGGGATAACTCCGCGCGGAGGTTGATCCGCCCCCCTGACTCCACTGTCGCCGAGAGCTGGAAGGGGGCGTCCGCAGCGGTGCGAGCGGTGTCGAGTCCGCGCAGTTCGGCGGCGAGCTCCGAGAGGCGCAGCACGAGGGTTTCGGCATCGTGCTCGGAGCGGACATGAATCGTGGCGTCGCGGAGCGTGGCGCGGTCGAGTCTCAGGTGCGGCAAGACCGGCGCGGCATCGGGCGGTGCGGGATCGGAATCCGGGGCGGGACCGAGCTGGGCCAGATTGAGTGTACCGTCGTCGCGGCGGACGACGTAGAGCGAGATACCGTCGAGGCTCACGTCCTGCAGGTGCGGCTGGCCGAGCAGGGTCGCCCAGAGGCCGAGATTGGCGGACGCTTCCCGGATCGACAGCAGGGGCGAGCCATCCGTCTCCGTGACCACAACGCTCTCGAGCGCGGCGCTCAGGCGGAACGGATTGACGCGCACGGCCTCGATCGTGACCGGTCGCGCGAGCAGGCGACGGAGTTCCTCGGCGGCGCGGGGACGCAGGATTCCGGGCAGACCAAAGAGGCCGAAGAGCACCACGGCGCCGGCGAGGGCGAGGCACGCGAGGGCGAGAAGGCGGGGCCAACGCCGTCTCGGGCGGCGGCGCAGTTCAGCGAGCGACCATTTCACTTTACCGTGCTACCGCACTGGACGGCGGCGGCAAGACCGGCGCGGAGATTTTCGCTCAGGCCAGCGCTCTCAGACTCTCCTTGAGCTGCTTCGCGTGGTCTTTCGTATCCACCTTTTCGATTACAGCCAAGACTTTGCCTTTCTTGTCGAGGATGAAGGCGGAGCGGGCGGGACCGAGGTAGGTTTTCCCATACATCGATTTTTCCACGATCGCGTCGGCGGCGCGGGCAAATCCGTCGTCCGGATCGCTGACCAAGGCGAAGGGCACCTTCTTTTTTGCCGCGTACTTCTGGTGCGAGGCGGAGGTGTCGCGGCTGATGGCGATCACATCGCAGCCGAGGCGGTCCAATTCGGCAGCGGCCGCGACGAGCGAGTCGATCTGACGGTCACACGATCCGGTGTTGTTGCGCATGTAGACCGACACGATGGTGCGGCGGCGCAGTAGGGACGCCAGTGCGACGGTGGTGGCCTGTCCATCGCGGACCACGGCCCGTTGCAGGGAGAGATCGAGAGTCTGGCCGGGGGAAATCATCCGGCAGCAAACGCGCGTCGGGCGGCTGGTCAACCCCGGCCGCCGGATCGCTCTTGGCCCTGCCGGACGTCAGATGTGCTTGGAATCCGCCGCATCCTTGGCGGCGTAGCCGGAGTCCTGGCGTTGGTGATTGACGGCGTTTTTCTTCAGGTAGGCCTGGTAGACGTCGTCCGCGCTCATGCCGAGGGTTTGGGCCAGCGAGACCAGGAAGTGGAATAGATCGACGACCTCAACGCGCGCGTTTTGCTCGTCGAACTTCTGGTATTTGGCCCACCATTTCCACGGTACGGAGTCCACCAGTTCCGCCATTTCCTGCTGCATCGCGCGGGTGTAGTTGAGGATCCACTTTGCCTTTTCCTCATCGGTCGGAGGCGGCAGGGACACCCCGATTCGCTGATTGAGAGCGCTTTGCATCCGGAAGATTTCCTCAAGTTTGTCGGGGTTCATGCGGGCACGGTAGGAGGCGGCTGGCGGCGAGGGCAAGGGGGGAGTGGGGTGAGGGGGGCGTGCGGTGGTCGGACGGTCCGAGAGAGGGGCAGTGGGTTGGGTTTTCGGTGGTGCGGATGCCTCGGGAATTTGGGATTGCCGCCGTGGGAGGGGGAGGCGAGCATGGCCGTTGCCGCCTGCGTTGAGCGCTCTTGTTCCGCCCATGGCAGCTCCGCGAGCCGACCGCGATTTTTCGCGGCGCCTGCGCTTAATCCAAATAAAACCCTAAGTCATGTCAGACAACAACTCGTCCGGCGCGGACGTTCCTGCGAATTCTTCCGCAGCACCCGCCGAGACCCCTAGCGCGACGCCCGCGGAGGCCACCGGATCTTTCGGTGCCACCCGTGGTTCAGGCCTCGCGCGCGGCAAGCGCAGCCACACGGCTGCCCCCTCCGCCGCCCCCGCCGCTCCGCGCGGCGATTACCAACCGACCGCGATTCAAGTGGTTGTCGCTCAGCGCGAATATCAAAATCCGTTCTCCCCTGGGGAGACCGAGACGCCTCCGGCTCCCGTTCCGGCTCCCATTCCCGCCCCGGCTCCCGCCGCGGTGGTAGTTGCACCGGTTGTACCGGTTGCTCCGGTCGCTCCGGCGCCCGTTGCTGCTCCGCAGCCGCAGCCGGTTCCGGCTCCGGTGGCGGTCGCAACGCCGCCGGCCGCTCCCGCCGCTCCGACGGAAAAGGCCCAGCTGACAATTCTGCCCCCGGCGGAAACGAAGCGGCCAGAAACGCGGTGGGACAGCGATTCCAGCGCCAAGGCACCTGCCCCGCAGGGACGCCGCGAGGACCGTCCGGTCTTCCGCGCCGAACGCCCGGCTTCGGCTGAAACGTCCTTCGGCGAGCAAGCGGCGGCCCAGCCCGCCCGCGAAGGCCGTCGCGATGGCCGCGGTCCGCGCGAGAATCGCCCCCACGGTCGTGGCGGCGAGCGCGAACCCCGTCCGGCTCCGGCCCCAGCTCCGGCTCCGGCTGCGGGATCGACCTTCAAGCCTCAACGCCCACCGGCGCCCGAGGCCAAGTCCGGTGGTTTCATCGGCTGGCTCAAGGGGCTTTTCGGCGGCAGCTCCGCCGAGGCTCCGAAGGCCGGTGGCCGCATTGACTCCCCCCGCGAGGGTGGACCTGAGGGGCAGCGCCGTCGTCAGGACGGTCGTCGCGGTCGCGGCGGCTTTGAGGGTCGCGGTCCGCGCCCCCAAGGCGAGGGATCCCCGCGTCCCCAGGGCCAAGAGGGCGGTGGGGAGGGCGGCGGGCGCCGTCGACGCCACCGCGGTGGTCGCGGTCGTGGTCGAGGCGAGGGCGGCGGCGGCGGCGAAGGTCGCGGCCCCGGTGGCCCCTCCGGCACCTGATTCGGCGGAATTCACCCTTTCCGGCCGGTTTTTTCGAGGCGTCCGCTCCGGCGGACGCCTTTTTTTTTGGACGCACGGCCCGTTTTGGGATCCAACTGTCGCTGCTCCTTCTCGAGCTCGCATGGCAGATCTCATCGTCAACGGCGGCAAACCTCTCTCCGGCACCATCCGGCCCTCCGGCAACAAGAACTCGGTTCTCCCGATTTTCTGCGCCACCTTGCTGACCGACGATCCGGTCACGTTGCACAATGTCCCGGATATCACTGATCTGGAAAAGTTGGTGACCTTTTTCCGTTCGCAGGGCTCCCGGATCGAGTGGGACCGGGCGGAGGGAACGATGCGGGTGGATCACTCCGGCTTCCGGGATGCGCTGAAGGACGCGACGCTGCCGCAGGACATGCGGTCCACCGTGCTCCTTTATCCGCCCCTGCTGCAGCGCCTGCGTCGCATTGCGGTGCCGGCCAATTCCAAGGGGTGTTCCCTGGGGGTGCGCGAGATCGATCCGCACCTGGAGATCCTGCGGGCCCTGGGGGCGACCGTCGCCGAGGGGGATCCGCTGGTGATCGCGCTGCCGCGCGGTTTCCGCGGGGCGCGGCATTGGTGCGACTACATGTCGGTGACCGTGACCGAGAATTTCGCGATGGCGGCGGCGCTGGCCGCGGGCACGTCCACGCTGATCAATGCCGCGAGCGAACCGCATGTGCAGGAGTTGTGCGCCGCTCTGGTGGCGATGGGCGCACGGATCGAGGGCATCGGCACGTCCATGCTGCAGATCACCGGAGTCGATCGCTTGCACGGGGCGACGATCACGATCGGGACGGATTACCACGAGATCGTGACCTTCCTCGCGCTGGGCGCGATCACGGGGGGTGAGGTGCGGGTGGAGCGTTCGCTGCCGCAGCACTTCGACCTCATCGCTCGGGCCTTCCGCAAGCTCGGTGTCGTGGTCGAGCACGAGGGCGATGTTGCCATCGTGCGTCGCAATCAGAGCCTCGTCATCGAAAAGCCGTTCACCAGCAATCTACTCACCAAGATCGAGGCGGCGCCGTGGCCTTACTTCTCCGTCGACTTGCTGCCCTTGATGATCGCGTTGAGCACGCGCTGCGAGGGCGTGGTGCATTTCTGGAACAAGGTTTACGAGAATGGATTCTCGTGGACGCCGGAGTTGGCGAAGTTCGGGTCGCACGTGGTGATGAGTGATCCGCACCGGATCCTCGTCTTCGGCCGCAAACCGATGCACGCGGCGGTGGTCGATTCGCCCTACGTCATCCGCGCGGCGATCGCGTTGTACATGGTCGCGGCCAGCGTCCCGGGTCGGAGCGTCGTGAAGAATGCCGACGTGATCAAGCGGGCGCATCCGCGGTTCGTCGAGAATCTGCGGAGTCTGGGGGCCGAGGTGGAGTGGAAGTAACTGCCGCCGCCCCCTTCCCATGAAAAAGCCCGCTGCTGAAGCCTCTCCTGCGATCACTCCGCCCGCCACCGGGCTGGGCTACCTTTCTTCGGCGCTCTCGCAGCCGGCGACGGCTGCGGAGGCGGCGCTGCGTCCGCTGTCGTTCTCGGACTTCACGGGTCAGGCCAAGACCGTGGAGCGGTTGCAGGTGATGGTGGGTGCCGCGAAGCGGCGCGGTGAGGCCCTGAACCACATCCTGCTCAGCGGCCCGCCGGGGCTGGGCAAGACCACGCTCGCCTTCATCCTCGGTCACGAGATGGGTCGGAATGTCCGCGTGACGTCCGGCCCGGTGGTCGAGAAGGCCGGCGATCTCGCCGGCTTGCTCACGAACTTGGAGGAGGGCGATCTGCTCTTCATCGACGAGATCCACCGCATCCCGAAGACGGTGGAGGAGTACCTGTACTCCGCCATGGAGGACTTCCGTCTGGATATCATGATCGATCAGGGGCCGAATGCCCGGAGCGTGCGACTGAACATTCCGCGCTTCACGCTGATCGGTGCGACCACGCGATCGGGGTTGCTGACCGCCCCGCTGCGCTCCCGGTTCACGCTTCAGACGCGGCTCGACTACTACGATGTTCCGACGCTGATGGGAATCGTGCAGCGGAGTTGCTCGCTGCTGAAGGTGGCCATCGTGGAGGATGGTGCGCGCGAGATCGCCCGTCGCTCCCGCGGCACGCCGCGCATCGCGAACAACCTGATCAACTTCTGCCGCGACTACGCCCAGGAGCGCGCGTCGGGCCGGATCACTCAGGACGTGGCCGCCGCCGCGCTGGAACTGCTGGAGATCGATGCGCGCGGGCTCGACGAAATGGACAAGCGGATGCTGCGCGTGATCGCCGAAAACTACGGCGGCGGTCCCGTCGGCCTCGGCACCGTAGCCGTCGCGGTGGGCGAGGAAAACGAAACGCTCGAGGAGGTCCACGAACCGTTCCTCATTCAGGAAGGCTACCTGCAACGCACGCCACAGGGGCGGGTCATCACGCCGCGCGGCTACCACGCCATCGGGCTCACCGGCGGCCCGACCGGCGGTGGTCAGGGATCGTTGCTCTGATCAACGGCCCGAGCGTTGACGCATCGCCCGGTTTTCCTCCGAGTCATTCTGTGAAAGTCGCCTTCGTCAGCGGAACGAGCATCGTCCATTCCACGCTCTTCGCGTCCTGGGAGGTTGCGAGCGTGCGGACCGCGTACGGCGTCGTGACGTACAAGCGGCGCGGCGATTTCATCCTGATCAATCGCCATGGGTACGGCTTTCCGCTGCCGCCCCACTCGATCAATTATCGGGCGAACATCCGCGCGCTCGCCGATCTGGGCTACACCGACGTCGTCTCGTTCAACTCCGTCGGATCGCTCCGGGCCGATGTGCCGCCCGGGTCGCTCATCTCGTGCTCGGACTACGTGAACATCCAGAGTCCGCCGCAGACGTTCTTCGACGAGGAGTTGCGCGGTGGTGCACCGGGCATCGCGAACAATCTCTTGCCCCAGATCGTCGCCGGTCTTGCGCCCGCTCATTCCGTGCGCACCGGCCTCACCTACGTGCAGATGCGTGGACCGCGCTTCGAGACGCGCGCCGAGGTCGCGATCATCCGCCATTGGGGTGACGTGGTCGGCATGACCGCCGCACACGAGGCCGATCTCTGCTCGGAGATCGGTCTCCGCTACAACAGCCTCGGCATCGTCGACAACTACGCCAATGGCCTGGAGGGGGCCGCGATCGACTTCACGGTCTTCAAGGATCTCGTCCGGCAGAATCAGCAGA
The DNA here is from genome assembly GCA_040382075.1 of Opitutaceae bacterium. Classification (GTDB taxonomy): domain Bacteria; phylum Verrucomicrobiota; class Verrucomicrobiia; order Opitutales; family Opitutaceae; genus UBA6669. The sequence goes on along the minus strand of JBEIGD010000016.1, from coordinate 45,675 downwards.
CCGTGAACGGCGTGTTCCAGCGTCTGCTGGAGTTGCTCAGCTGAAGCGGAGGCGGGCCGGCGAGGGCCTGGCGGAAGCCCGGGCGGCGGCTCCCTCAGGCTTCGAGCGCGTCGCGCAGGGCGGCGATGATCTCGCTCGCTGGCTCGCAGCCGACCGACAGCCGGAGGAGGTCCGGGTTCAGTCCGTGGGCAGCAAGCGTGGCTCGACCGCTCTCCGACGTGATCAAGTCGTAGTGGGCGAGATAAATGAAGGGACAGATCAGGGAATTGCGCATCCCGAAGCTCGGGCCCTTGGGCAGCATCAGACGGTCGTAGAAGCGGGCGAGGGGACCGCGCACCGAGAAGCTGATCATGCTCCCGGTCGAAGCGGGCGTGCGGGCGAGGCGGGTGTAGGAGTCGCGCGAGCGTGGTTCGAGCGACCAGAACACTGCGTCAACCTGCGGGTGGTGACGGAGGAACTCAACGACCTCGGCGGCGGCGGCGTTGCCGTGCGCGACGACGGCCTCGGTGTCGCCGATTTGCGCGGCGAGGCGGGCCAGGTCGCGGTCGTGCACCGGCTCGAGCTCGGCGGCGATGGCGGCGCGCAGGGATGTCGCGTCGGGCGTGGAAGGGTTGATCGCCAGTGCGCCCGCCAGCACGTCACCTTCGCTGGCGGTGTACTTGGTCAGGGAGTTTACCACGATGTCGGCGTGGGGCAGCACATCGAGGTTCACGGGCGAGGCGATGCTCGGATCGACGATGAGCAGGGCGCCGTGGTCGCGGCAGAGCTGATGGACGGCGCTCAGATCGGGCGTCTGGATCAGCGGGTTGGTCGGGACCTCGGTGATGATGCCGGCGATCTCGTGGCCGCGGGAGGCGAAGAGTGCACGCAGCTGATCGAGGGCGAAGACATCGCCGAGCACCACCGGAGCGACCCCCGGATTGAACTTCTGCAGGAGCGCGATGGTGTCGAGGTAGAGCCAGCCCAGCTGGATCCAGAGTCGGCGTCCGCGCGAAGCCTGGAGGGTGGAGGCCGCGTGGAAGGCGGCCCACATCGCGTTCATGCCACAGTTGGCAAGGAACAGATCGTCCCCGGTTGCGGGTGCGAAGACCCGCCGCAGGTAACGGTGGACCTCAGCATTCGCGTCGCCGGTGAAGAGCGCCTCCGGGACGGCGGTAGCGCGGTGCCCCTGCCGCACGAGAAAATCCTCGGCGGCGCGGCTGGAAGCGAGGCGGCCGCAGTGCTGCAGCCAGAGCTTCGCCCGGCCGTGCGTGTCGGCGTTCGTGGGGAAGGCGACCCCGTGGAAGCCGTCGAGGGACAGCACCTCGGCCGGCGCGGGCGCGAGCCACTCGCGGAGGGCGGCGGCGGCTCTGGCGCTGGCGGTGGGCCAGAACTGGTGGTCGCGCCGACCGGCGGCGGCCAACATGACGTGGCCGGCCTCGCGGAGAAACGGATGCTGGACGAATCGCGGGTAGCCCGACGTGAGGTGCTGGGTGATCGCGGGGTCTTTCTCTTCGTAGCCGATCACGTCCCGCATGGTCGGCAGGCTGCACGAGACGCTGTGTGCGCCTGGTGGGATTGGCTGGCCGAGAGGGATCGCGGTGAAGGGCATGACGCGCCTTGGAGTCTCGGAGGCGGTGGCGGCGCTGGCAACACCGCGTTGCTCGACGGACGGATGGCGGCGAGCGCACGGTTGACCCCGGGGGCCGGGGGCGGTGTCGTGGAGATCCGATGAAGCCGACCCTGGAGACCCACCTTGGCCAGCCTGGCTGGCGTCTGCGCAATCGACAGGTTGATCTGCGGCTGACCCGCACGGCGGGTATGCTGGGGCCGGTGACCTTCCAGTTGCCCGATGGTCGTAAGGTCGCTCCGTTTGCGGTGGCGCCTTGGGCCACCGAGAAACTGCCCCCGGGCACGCCGCAGATCCTTGCGGCCCTGCGCGGTGACTTCTTCTGTGCGCCGTTTGGAGGCAACGGGACCGCGGTCGCCGGTGAGAAGCACCCCCCGCACGGCGAGTCGGCGAACGCGGACTGGACGCTGGCGGCCGTGACTTCAGCCGGTGATGCGCACACCCTGCACGCGCATCTGGCGACCCGCGTACGCCGCGGGCGGATCGACAAGCGCCTCACCCTGCGTGACGGCCATGCGGCCGTGTACTGCGAGCACATGGTCTCAGGCATGAGCGGCACGATGCCGCTGGGAACGCACCCCTGTTTCCGCTTTCCGGACGGCGAGGACTCCGCGCGCATTTCAGTCGGTGGATGGAGTTGGGGGCAAGTGCTTCCGGTTCCGCTGGAGTTGCCCGCGGGTCGAGGCTACTCGGCGCTGAAGCCGGGGGCGCGCTTCCGGCGGCTGGACCGCGTGCCGCTGGCGGCGGGTGGATTCGCGGATCTGACCCACTATCCGGCGCGTCGTGGTTTCGAGGATTTGGTGATGTTGATGGGTTCGGGGAAAGGAGACTTCGGCTGGAGCGCGATCACCTACCCGCAGGAACGTTACTGCGTCCTGCAGATCAAGGATCCACGGGTTCTCCAGCACACCATCCTGTGGCACTCCAACGGTGGGCGGCATTACCCCCCGTGGAACGGTCGTCATGTCGACGTGCTTGGCATGGAGGAGGTCACCTCCTACTTCCACTTCGGCCTCGCGGAGTCGGTCCGCGCCAACTCGCTGCGCCGTGAGGACTTGCCCACGGCGGTGCGCCTCGATCGGCGGCGTCCGCGGCGGGTCGCGCACCTCTTCGCGGTGGTGGCGGTGCCTCGAGGCTTCGACCGCGTGGCCGACGTGCGCGCCATCCGCGGTGGGGTGGAGGTGGTCGCGGCGAACGGCCGCTCGGCCCGCGCGCCGCTGGACCTCGCGTTCGTGCGTTGAAACTCCGGCTGCGCTGCACTGTGTTTTTGACTGTCGAAAGAAGCTGTGGCATCTTTGGGGCAATGAAGCTCGGGACTCACCGCTTTGCGGCCTTGCTGGTCGTGTTTCTTTTGGTGCTGGGGGTGACATCCTCCAGCGCAGTGTCCGTCGCCGCCCCGGTGGCCCCGAAGGGTCCGTTGGAGGAGGAGAACGGCTACGTGAAATTGGGCTTCGATCGCCTTGCCAGCTACACGTTCAAGGTGCCGGCGTTCGATCCGGCAGCCAATCCGGGTCTGGAGCCACCGACCGGGGAGGAGCAGATTCCGTCATGGTTGAAGGATCTGAGCGGCCGCAAGGTCCGGCTCACGGGATTCATGCTGCCCCTGAAGATGGAGAAGGGGAAGGTCACCGAGTTTCTCCTCCTCAGCGATCCCATGATGTGCTGCTACGGAGCGGTGCCGGACATGAACCAATGGGTCGTGGTCCGCTTCACCAACGGGGTGCGCCCGATCCAGGATGTCCCGCTCGATTTCTACGGCCAACTCCAGGTCGGTGCCATGTTCGAGAACGGCTACATGACCGGGATCTACTCGCTCGAGGGCGAGAAGATGGGCGACATCAAGGGCTGAGCGCGCCGCGGACTGCGACCGACGCGCGGGTGTCTGCAGACTCAGCGGGCGGCGCCCATCGTCCGGGCCGGTGCGAGCTCGCAGCTCGGGAGCGATCGCGGTGCCAGAGGCCTCGCGACCTGCTGCGTCAGCGCGAAATGTCGTGCTGCGTCAGGACCTTGAAACCGCGCAGCGAGAGCGCCTGCGCGGCGACGTCGGTGTCTTCGACGTTGAGCGCGATCACGGTGTGATCGGCAGGTTGGCGCATGAAGCTGTAGACGTAGTGGACGTTGATCTCGGCCTCGAGGAGCGCAGCCAGCACCGCGCGGAGGTCGCCCTCGGCCATCAACTCGACCGCGAGCACATCGCTCTCTCGATAGGGAAAGTCATTATTGATCATCAACTCCCGGGCACGATCGGGGTCGTCGACGATCAGCCGCACAATCGCGCTGTCCGTGGTGTCGAGGACGGTGAGGGCGATGACGTGGACCTGATTATCCGCAAAGAGGGTGGTCAGGTCGTAGAGCCGGCCCACCCGGTTCTCGGCGAAGACCGAGAATTGCTTCACGGGATCGGTGGCGTGGGCGGTAGAGGGAGGCATGGCAGCAGAACAGTGCTAGACCCCGCAGGTCGCGGGGTCAATGTCCGGGCTGTGCCGCCCGGCTCGGGCGCCTTCTGGAGAGCGGCACCCGGGGGCGCTCGGGAGGGGTGACACGAAGCCCGCGGTCCGGCGAGAAGCGGCCGCGGCTCTGCCGTCGCCCCGCGCGGCGGGTTGCGAGGGTACGGACGTAGCCGGTTCTCTCGTCCGATTGGCGTGCCCCGCCGCGGGGGGTGCAACGCCGGTCCGACGACGGGATCGTCAGGCCGGCGGTGCGAGTCTCGCTCTGCGAGAGATCAGAGATCGAAGGACGCGCTCAGGATGATGCGGCGCGGATCGATGATGCGCCACGCGTAGATCGATCCGTCCGGATTCGCGCCGACGGCCTGCAGGCGGCCGTCCTCGAAGAGATTGCGGACGTTCAGCTGGAGACTGCCGCGCACCTTGTTCTCGAAGAGACGGAACCGGTAGCTGGCGGACACATCGTAGTAGGCGCGGGCGGGGTCCCAGATTGGGCGCTTGGGATCGAGCTCGAGGACGACGCCGTTGAAGGTTCCCGGCAGCGTGGACGGTGCGGCCCCGTAGAAGCCGATGGCACCTTGGTCCTCCCAGCGGACCGCACCGCCGACCCCGAAGCCCTTCAGCCGGCCCTCGGTGAAGTTGTAGTTGGTGATGACGCTCCAGCGGTACTCGCGGACCTGCGTGCGCGGCTTGCCGACATTGGCCACGCCGAACAAGTACGGCGACAGCAGGCCGTTGTAGTAGGCGGTCTCCGGAGAGTCGCCACCCGCGGCGGGCACGGTCGTCCACCACAGCCTGCCACTGTCGTCCTTGGCGGTGGTCCAGACCGGGAGGCGAGATTGCCAGTAGTCGAATTGCTCCGAACCGATGGCGGCGTCGATCGCTTCCTGCTGGGCACCGGTGAACTTGATGCGCCAGTTCGGGGTGGGGTTGTAGGTGACCTCCAGCTCGTAGCCGCGGGAGATGACGTCCGAGAGACCGTTGGTCTGCGGCTGGCCATTGCCGGCGGCGAGGAAGATGGACATCCAGTCGTCGGTCACGCCCATGATCTTGGCGACGGACGAGGCGGATTGCTGCGGCGTGGGTGTGACGCCTTGGGCGGCGAAGCGCTGGTTGGAGAGCGCGAGAGCCCACGGGTAGAAGCCGTTGTTGTCGCGGAGACCATTGTTCTCGGGGCGGCCCTCGAGGCGGAACGTACGATTGCCGAGGGTTCCGATTTCGCCCGCGCGCGAGCCGTCCTCGCGCGTCTCGTACTTGTTCAGCTTGACGAAGAGCTTGTTGTTGAGGGCGGCGAAGCTGATGCCGTAGTCCTCGCCCTCGCCCTTGGCGTTCGGGAGCACGCCCTTCAGGTCCATGGAGTAACGCACGACCTGCGGGAAGAAGCTGTCCGAGCGGTTGTAGTGCAGGTTGAGCCAGCGCACCGGCTTGGCGACGGCACCGTATGTCGTGGTGTCGCCGCGCTGCGACGCGCGGGTGGCGTCACCGAGGGGGCCCGTGGCGTCCTCGGTCCAGGCGCCCCAGGTGGCGTAGTTGGTGTACTCGACGAGTCCGGTGGCGGGATTGACGGCGGCGGCGGCCGAGGTGCGCTCGCGGCGGCGGTCGCGGCGCCATCCGGCGGTTCCGATGAGGCGATCGCTGAACAGATAGCTCTGACCGGTGATGCTCAGGGTGCGGAGTTCGCTGCGGTTGCGGCTCGTGCCGACGCGGCCCAGTTCAGCGAGCGTGGTCTGCTCGGTCACCCACTGGCGGGTGAGATTGTTGTACCAATTCAGCGGGTAGGTGCCGCTGATGTTGCGGATTGGGGACGGACCGTAGTCGATGTTCTGGCCTTGGGCGTCGCCGACGTAGAAGCGCTGGGCGGCTTGGTTGCCGCCGACCCGGTTGGCGGCGTTGACCCAGGGATGATTGCTCGAGACCCACTGGCCGGTTGTGTAGGCCTCGGTATCGGTCAGCGTGCGGGAGAAGTGGGCATTCAGGCGCTGGTTGCCGATCCAGGAGAACCAGCGCGGGAGATCCTTGGGCGTGTACTGGTAGGCAAGGTCGCCGTTGGCGATGTCGTTGGTCTCCGGATTGGTGTTGGCGAAAGGGGCCGGGGATTCGATGAACGGGCGGAGGAAGTTCGGATTGGTGCGGCCGTCGAGCAGCTTCGAGTTGATGTCGACGTAGAGCACCGTGTCCGTGTTATCGATCAGGCTGGAGGTCGTGCGGGAGAACTCTTGACGGAACCAGCCCGCGCGAGTGGCGAGGAGGTGGGATGACGTGTTGACGAGGATCTGCTCGCCCTCGACGCGCCACGTGTCGGCCGTGTCCTCGCCCCAGTTCGCGGCGACGGCGTTGATCGAGGACCAGTCGTAGATCGCGCGATCCGTGAGCGACGGCGCGAAGAACAGCGGGAACGGGTTGGCCTTGCGCCGCATGACGTCCGTGCCGGTCTGCAGATAGCGGACATTGGTGTTGTTGGTGAACGGGGACGGCGTGCCGGTGGTGATGTTGTTGGCCGTGCGATTCTGGGTGAAGAACTGGACACCGCCGTTGTCGATCCACGCCGTGAGGCGGCCGTAGCCCGTGCTTCCCGGCATCAGGCCGGGGGGCAGGAGCACGTTCTCGTTGGTGACGGCGAAGGGGCCGGCCGTGCGGCCGTTGGCGTAGCTCACGAGCTGCGTCGTGGGATCCCAGGTCGGGCTCCCGGTGGCCCGCCACTCAGAAACCGCGTCGCGCGGCGTGAGAGAGTTGGGGCGGCGGTAGCTGTTGTCGTAGCGCTCGAACGAGGCGGTGAGGGTGGTGTTGCGGAACGGCGTGTATTTCACCGCGCCGTAGTAGCGCCGGATGTCCTCGTATGCCGGCTTGCGGTCGAACCCTTTCGATTCGTCCACGGCCGCGAAGCGGACTGCGAGGCGGTTGGCGAGGATCTGGCGGTTGACATCGAGGCTGACGCGGTGGCCGCTGGCGTCGTCCACGCGGAAGGTGGTCGAGGCCGAGTTGCGGGTCACGTTCGCCTGGCTGGGCACCAGATTGACGGTGCCGGCGGCGGCGCCGAGGCCGAAGAGGTTGGAATTCGGGCCGCGGGAAATCTCGACCGAGTCGAGATTGTACGTGTCCATCGGGATACGGCTGTTGCTGGAGAAGTTGCCGATGGCGACGTTGACGCCGGAACCGCTGATGGGGCTGCCGATGCCGCGGATGCGATTGGCGCGGGCGGGGTCGTTGGCGGTGCCGTCGATGATGCCGCCGTTTCGGTTCGGCGTGAACTGGGTGTAGTTGCCGGTACCCTCGGTGCTGGCCTCGTAGAGGAAGACGTCGTTCAGATCGAGCACGGCGGTGTCGATCATCTGCTGCTTGGTGACGACCGTGATGGAGGCGCCGAGGTCCTCGAGCTTGGTGTTCAGGCGGGTGCCCGAGAGCGTATTCGAAGCTTGGTAGCCGCGGTCGTCGGTCGTGACCCGGAAGGGGGAGAGATTCACGACCTCGCCCTCGGCGGCCGCGCCGGTGGTGGATTCAACGGGGGTGTTGGCACGCTTGGCCTCGTCGGCGCGCTGGCGCGCGAGTTCGTCGGCGTCGAGACGACCGTTTCGGTTGGTGTCGTAGCGAGCAAGGTCCGCGGAGGGAGACGCGGAGGCGGTCTGGGCCTGGGCCACCGACGCAGGCGTCAGGAGCAAGGCGAGGAGGGTGGGGACGAACAAGCCGACGTGACGACGGCGAGCCAATGACGAGTGCATGGTTCTTCGAGGTTGCTAGGGGTACCGACGTGACGGGGTGTCGGCGGGGTTAGACTCATGCGACGCTATCAGTCCGGGCTAGGATTGGATAGCGTTTTGGCGTTCTAAAAGTATGCAAAATCGATCAAAAAGCGGTGCATTTCCGAGGAACTGCGGATCGAGTGGACGGAGGGCAACGCGGCCCTCGGGGTCGTGGAGTCCGGGACCGTGCGGTGGCGTAAATTGCTCACGGTCGGGCGGGTGCAGCTTTGGGGTTTACGCCCGCGAGGGGGCGCGTTCGCATGGCGGGGTGAAACGTCGTCATCCCGAAGTGGTCGCGGCGGTGCGCTCGCGCGCCGAGGAAAGCGGACGTCTGGTGCTCAAAGGCATCGTCCTCAACCTCGGCTTGGCCGTGGTGAAGGGCGCGGGAGGGCTGTTCGGCCACTCCGCCGCATTGGTCGCGGATGCGATCGAATCGTTGCTCGACGTGGCGACATCGGCGCTGGTGTGGACGGGTTTCAAGTGGGCGGCGCAGCCGCCCGACGAGGATCATCCGTATGGCCATGGCAAGGCAGAGGCCTTGGCTGCGTTTGCGGTGGCGTTGGTGATCCTGGGGGCAGCAACGTGGATCAGTTGGTTCGCGGTGGGCGGCATCCTGGTGCCTCACGAGGCTCCTGAGCCGTGGACCCTCGCCGTGCTGGCCTTGGTCATCGCGGGCAAGATGATCTTCAGTCGCCGCCTGGCTCAGGCGGGCCGCCAGCAGGGCAGTTCCGCGCTCGGAGCCGAGGCGTCGCACCACCTCTCCGATGCTCTCACTTCCGCCGCCGCCTTCATCGGCATCACCCTCTCCGTGCTGCTCGGTCCCGGCTGGGAGACCGCCGACGATTGGGCCGCGTTGCTGGCCTCGGCGGTGATCGCTGCGAATGGCGTGACGGTGTTCCGGCAGGCACTGCACGACGCAATGGACCGCGCAGCGCCCGGCGAACTTGCCGCGGAGGTGCAGCGGGTCGCGCGCGGCGTTGCCGGCGTCGTGAATCTCGACGAATGCCGCGTCCGCAAGAGCGGGCTCGCGTACCTGGTCGACCTGCATGTCCGGGTCGATCCCACGATCACGGTGCACGCCGGGCATGAGATCGCGCACGCGGTCAAGGATGCCCTGCTGGCCGCGCCCTTGCGGATCGGTGACGTCCTAGTGCACATCGAACCGGCGCAGTGACCGCCGGAAAAGTCGGAGTGCTGGCTCCGGCTCAGGGGGCGCCGCGTGCCCCCCGAATTCCGGTTTACTCCCGCTCGGAACGGGATAGACTTTATGGATGTCGCGTCGCGATGTTTCCAAGCCGCTGAGCACGAATCCGCACCTTTGCAAATGGGTGCAAAAAATGGCGGAGCTGACTCAGCCCGCCGCGATTCACTGGGTGGACGGGTCGCCGGAGGAGTACGAGGCGTTGTGCGCCCAGATGGTGGAGGCCGGCACGTTCATCAAGTTGAACGAGCAACTCTGGCCCGGTTGCTACTACGCGCGCTCGGACGCGAGCGATGTGGCGCGGGTGGAGGATCGGACGTACATCTGCTCTCTTTCGCGCGACAGCGCCGGGCCGACCAACAACTGGGTGGATCCGTTCGAAATGCGGCGCAAGTTGAAGACCCTGTTTGCCGGGTCGATGGCTGGCCGGACGATGTACGTGCTGCCGTTCAGCATGGGTCCGATTGGTTCGCCGATGGCGCAGATTGGCGTCCAGCTCACCGACTCGCCCTACGTCGTGGTGAACATGCGGATCATGGCGCGCATCGGACTGCCGGTGTTCCGCGAGATCGAGCGAGACTCCAAGCGCGTGGTGCCGTGCCTGCACTCCGTCGGCGTCCCGCTCCGCCCGGGGCAGAAAGACGTGCCGTGGCCCTGCAACCCGGAGAAGTACATCGTGCACTTCCCGGAGAGTCGCGAGATCTGGTCCTATGGCTCGGGCTACGGCGGGAACGCCCTGCTCGGCAAGAAGTGCTTCGCCCTGCGCATCGCCTCCAACATGGCGCGCGACGAGGGCTGGATGGCTGAGCACATGCTCATCCTCGGGGTCGAGAATCCGCAGGGGGAAAAGACCTACATCGCGGCGGCGTTTCCCAGCGCGTGCGGCAAGACCAACTTCGCGATGCTGGTGCCCCCCGCGGCGTTCAAGGGGTGGAAGGTCTGGACCGTCGGCGATGATATCGCGTGGCTCCGTCCGGACGCGAACGGCCGGCTGCGCGCGATCAACCCCGAGGCCGGCTTCTTCGGCGTGGCCCCCGGGACGTCAGTCAAGACGAACCCCAATGCCATGGCAGCGCTGGCGAAGAATACTATTTTCACCAACGTCGCGCTCACGCCCGAGGGCGGGGTGTGGTGGGAGGGCATGACCGAAACGCCGCCGGCCGAGTGTCTGGACTGGCAGGGTCGGCCGTGGACGCCGGCCCTGGCGCGCGAGACCGGCGCGAAGGCGGCGCATCCCAACGCGCGCTTCACCGCCCCCGCTTCGCAGTGCCCGACGATCGACCCCGACTGGGAGAAACCGGAAGGTGTACCCATCAGCGCCATCGTGTTCGGCGGGCGCCGCGCCACGACGATGCCGCTCGTGTACCAGGCGTTCAATTGGAGCGCGGGCGTCTACATGGGCGCGACGATGGGGTCCGAGATGACCGCCGCCGCGGCCGGCACCGTGGGCAAGGTGCGCCGCGATCCGTTCGCGATGCTGCCGTTCTGCGGTTACCACATGGGCGACTATTTCCGGCACTGGATCAAGATGCAGCGGAGCCTCACCGAGACCCCGCGCATCTTCCATGTGAACTGGTTTCGCAAGGATGCCGACGGTCAGTTTCTCTGGCCGGGCTTCGGGGAAAACATGCGCGTCCTCAAGTGGATCGTCGACCGCGCCCGCGGCCGCGCCCAGGGGCGCGAGACGCCCATCGGCTGGCAGCCACGCTACGAGGATCTGGAGTGGACGGGGCTCGACTTCCCGCGCGAGACGTTCGACGCCTTGCAGGGCTTCGATCGCTCGGCGTGGCGAAGCGAGATCATCGGGCACGAGGAACTGTTCATCGATCTCCATAGCCACTTGCCCAAGGAATTGGTCTACGAGCGCGAGCTCCTGATCTGTCGGATGTGATCGCGACGGCACCCCTCCTTCTGCGGCCCCGCACTTGCGAGGGAGCTGGGTCGGGGCGATAGTAGCTGGATGAAGGCGTTTAGGTCACTTTGGCGGGCCGGTTTTCTTTTCGCGGCCCTGCTCCCGCTGCCGCTGCTCGCGGAGATGCCGGCCCCGCTCCAGGCCGCGGTCGACAAGCTGATCGCCGACACGGATCACTGGGCCTACACGCAGGAGGTCCGTGAGTACTCGCGCCGCGGCGAGCCCGAGGGCGGGCCCACGATCGAGCGCTACGATCCATCCAAGCCGGACGAGGATCAGTGGTCGTTGCGGCTCTACAAGGGCCGCATCCCCTCCGAGTCAGATGTGCGCTCGTGGAAACGGCGCAAGGAGCGGGAGATGCGGCGGCGCGAACGGCCTCTGGGCGAAGTCATGGATTTTGACCGCGCCGCCCTCCTCGAGGAGCGGGGTGAAGCGCACGTCTACCGAGTGCCGATCAAGCCTGGAGTCAGCCGACGGCTCCCGTCGGACAAGTTCGAGGTCGTCGTGCAGGTCGGCAAGGCCCGCTCCGAGATCGAGCGCGTCACGGTGCGCGCCCTCGGGGGATTCCGGCTTTCCGGCGTGGCCGGTTTGGCCGCCCGGGTGGATCGGGTCGAAATCGACGCCGTCTTCGCCGTCGTGGATCCCGCCTACGCCGCCCAGCCCTCCCGGATCAACGCCGAGGGCGCCGGGAAGGTCGCGTGGGTCTTCCGGGTGGGCGGACGAGCGGAGATCGCTTGGTCGGAGGTGACCCGGGTGAAGCCGTACAAGGACCGCTTCGGCGTCGAGATCGGCGACGTCAAGGCACTCGATTTCTAAGCCGCGCCGCCGGCCCGGCTCGGGCGCGAGGTCCCAAAAAAGAATTAAGCCCGCCTGACCCAAGGCGGGCTTAACACTACCTCAAGACCAACAAACCAATCAAACCACGCAGAGAGAGACGGTGGGAGGGGGAGGAACGTTCAAAAAATTTCTTTTTCCGGGTGGTGCAGTCGTCCGGGAAACACCCTACGCCGACGCCGGCGGGGCGCGTCGGGCAACGCTCAGTGACAGGATGACCGAGGCGGCGAGGATGAAGCCGATGATGCCCAGCGACCACGTCACGGGGAACTTGCCGCCGAAGGCTTCGTTCAGCCACACCATCTTCAGGCCGACGAAGATAAGGATCAGGCCCAGCCCGTACTTGAGCGCCCAGAAGCGGTGCATCACCCCGGCCAGCAGGAAGAACAGCGCGCGCAGCCCGAGAATCGCGAAGACGTTCGAGGTAAAGACGATGAGGGGTTCTTTCGTGATCGCGAAGATGGCCGGCACGGAATCCACCGCGAAAACAATGTCGCTCAGCTCGATGAAGACGAGGGTGACCAGCAACGGCGTGGCGTACAGGACCCCGTCCTTGCGCAGAAAGAAGCGGTCACCGTGGAGCTGCGGCGTCACCGGGATCAGACGGCGGAGCAGGCGGATGATCGGGTTGCGGTCCGGCTCAATCGGCTTCTCCGGCGCGAAAAGGATCTTCAGGCCGGTCAGGATCAGGAAACCGCCGAAGACCCAGATGACCCAGTGCAACTGCATCAATGCGGCACCAATCGAGATGAAGATGATGCGGAAAACCAGCGCCCCAAGGATGCCGTAGAAAAGCACCCGATGCTGGTATTTCGGCGGGATCGCGAAGTACGAAAACACGACCACGAAGACGAAGATGTTATCGACCGAGAGGGACTTCTCGACGACGAAGCCCGTGAGGAACTCCAGCGCCGTCTGGTCGGCCAGCGCGGCAGCTTGCGCCGCGGTCATGCCTTCCGCGAGCAGGCGTGGATCCTGCGGCAGCTTCCACGCCGCATACTTCCACAGGCCGAAGCAGAAGGCCATCGCCAGGCCGATCCAAACCGCGCTCCACGTTAGAGCCTCCTTGACGCCCACTTCATGCGCCTCCCGATGAAACACCCCAAGGTCCAGCGCGAGAAACGCGAGAACCCCGAGCGTGAAGAGACCGTAGAACCACCAGTAGTCGGTGAACGGGAATAGGGAGTAGTCAGGCATGGATGTAGGATCTAACGAGCCTTGCGGCAAAGGTTCGTAATAAGCGCACCGATCGCCTTCTCCGCAAACCGGCACGGTTAGAAAATCCACCCGAAATTCCTCCGGCGTACCCGAGCCGTCGCTCAGCCCCGGGTTCCGACCCGGTCGGTCAGGGGGCATTCTAAGCCACGCTCAAAAGCGAACTTGGCGCACTTAATGCCACACTCTAACTTCACTCGGCAGTCTTCAGTCTCAATTACTGAGGCTGAGTCTCATTCGCCTTAAGGAGAATCGTTGGATAATGATATTGAGACTGATTCTTGTTTGACGATGGGCGAGTCTGTGTTCCATTCCCCGGTCATGGAGCGCGTGATCGCGTCGTTTCTCGCTGGGATCGGTGCCGGCCTCGTCGGCCTGCCGGGCGTGCTCGCAGCCGAGCGCGCGACGCCGAGCTATCTCCCGGCGCGGGATGGCACGGTCCGCCTCGAGCGTTTCGAGGTCTCGGCGTCACGCGAGTCGTCCGGCATCTACCGGGTCGAGCAGGCCCATGTGGCCACCAAGACGGATACGCCGTTGGTCAATGTGCCCCAAGCCATTTCCGTGGTCACGCGGGACCTGATCGATGATCAGTCGATGCAGAGTCTGAGCGATGTCGCGCGACACATCCCGGGCGCCGGGGTCGCACAGGGTGAGGGCAATCGCGATGCCTTGGTGTTCCGTGGCAACGCGACCACCGCCGATTACTTCGTGGATGGGGTGCGCGACGATGTTCAATACTACCGGGATCTCTACAATGTCGACCGGGTCGAGGTATTGAAGGGGCCCAACGCCCTGATGTTCGGCCGGGGTGGCGTCGGGGGCGTGCTGAATCGGGTGACGCGCGTGGCCCGCGGTGGTGCCACTCGGGAGTTCACGTTGCAGGCGGGGTCCTGGGGCGGCTTCCGCGGGACGTTCGATCTGGGGCGCGGTCTGGCCGATGGCGGCGCGTTCCGCCTCACGGGCGTGCGGGAGGATTCGGAGAGTTTCCGCGCGGGCGTGAGCCTGCGTCGTTGGGGCGTCAATCCGACTTTCCGGAAGGCGCTGGGGGCCCGCACCGTTCTGCTCGGCGGGTTCGAGCATTTTCGTGATGAGCGCGTCGCGGATCGCGGGGTGAGTTCGTTCGGTGGGCGACCGCTGACGACCGCGCCGGAGGTCTTCTTCGGCGATCCGACCCGGAGTCCGGTCGACGCACGGGTGAACACCGTCTTCGGCACCGTCGAGCACGACTTTGGCCGCGGTTTGCTGCTTCGCAGTCACACGCGGGTCGCGGACTACGACAAGTTCTACCAAAACGTCTACCCAGGAGCGACGAATGCGGCCGGCACCGAGGTCTCACTGTCCGCTTACAATCAGGCCACGCAGCGTGAGAATGTGTTCCACCAGACCGACGTGGTGCTGCCGAACGAGTGGTGCGGTGGGACGCATCTGTTGATCGCGGGGATCGAGCTTTCCCGGCAGGACACCGACAATCGGCGGCAGACGGGCTATTTCACGTCGGTGGGGGAAAACGTCACGTCCGTGCGCGCGCCGGTGAGCGCGCCCACGATCTCGCTTCCGCTGGCGTTCCGCTTCGCGCCGTCGGACGCCAATCTCGAGAGCGAGGTCAAGTCGGTCGCCGTCTACGCCCAAGATCAGGCGCATCTCTCCGGACCTTGGCACGCGCTGGCGGGGGTGCGCATCGAGCGTCTCGCCGTGACGCTCCGTGATCGGCGCGGGGCGGGTACGTTGCTGCAGACGCGGGACTCGTTGGTCGCGCCTCGCGCGGGCTTCATCTACAAGCCGAGCGAGGCCGCGGCGCTCTACCTCAGCCACAGCCTAGCCCATGCGCCGCGGGCCGGCGAGCAGTTGGGGTCGCTCACGCTGACCAATCAGGCGCTCAAGCCCGAGGTCTTCCGGAATTACGAGTTCGGGGCGAAGTGGGACGTGCGGCCGGATCTGGCGCTCTCCGGCGCGGTCTACCGTCTCGATCGTAGCCGCGTCGTCGTGCCGGATCCGTTGGATGCGACGCGGTCGCTCCTTGTCGATGGTCAACGCTCCTCGGGGCTCGAGCTCGGTTTGGTCGGGCGCCTCTCCGATCGCTGGAGCGTATCGGCTGGCTATGGATTGCAGGAGGGGGAACTAAGCGCCACCCAGTCGTCCGCCGCCCAGTCGGGCGCCCGGCTCGCCCAGCTGCCCCGGCACACGGCGTCCGCTTGGACGCGCTGGGATCCGAGTCGCCGCGTGGGCCTCGGGGTGGGGATGGTGTATCGCGGCGATTTTTTCACGTCCACGGACAATCTGGTCACGGTGCCGAGTTTCGTGCGCTTCGACGGCGCGGTTTACTGGGCGATCCGGCGTGAGTTGCGGCTGCAGCTCAACGTCGAGAATCTGCTCGATCGCGCCTACTTCGCTTCCGCGCACAACAATGCGAACATTCTTCCGGGTTCGCCGCGCGCGTGGCGCCTCGGGCTGACCGCGCGCTGGTAAGCAGCCGGCGGCCGGCTGGCCGTCGTGGTCCGGGGCGAGCGCCGGGCGCGGCGCGACGCAGGCACTGAAGCGGAACCCCTCGGGCGACTCGCGTTGCCCGCGTTCATCGTCGGTCAGGCCGTGCGTCCGGCGGAGCACGGCCCCGAACTCACTGAGATGGCCGCGGACGCCGGGGTTGCTGTTGTTGGCGTAGATCATGGGCAGGCCCACCTGCCGGGCGGCCTGGAGGCAGGGCGCGATCCGGTCGCGCAGGATCGTGCGCTGGAGTTCGAACGAGCCGGGTAACCAGAGCAGCTCGCGTTCCGGGCGTGGTTCACCCTCGGAACAGCCGAGTCCATAGACGTCGATCGGCAGGAACGCGGTGCGTTCAACCGGGAGAGTCAGCGTCTCCTCGCGGTGACCGCGCTAGTGACCCACCGGCAGCAAGTCGTAGAAGCGGGCCGGGAGAACGAGGTCGGGCATGGCGGGTGAGTTCAGCGAACAAGCGGGGTGGGCGGCGGAGGATCGGGCGTCCTAGCGTACCCGCATCTCCACGGCCCCGACCCGGGCGCGCCAGGCGCGCAGGCGCGCGAGCAGGTCCGCGGTCCGCTCGGGCATCTCCGAGGCGAGGTCGCGGGTCTCGCCGGGGTCGGCGACCACGTCGAAGAGGGAGGCAACAGGGCCGACCCCGAGCCGGCTGCCCTCGAACCACTCGATGAGTTTGTAGTTTCCCATCCGCACTGCAGCTCCGGGACGAAGATCACCGAGGTGGTGATAATGCGGGTAGTGCCAGAAGATCGCCTCCCGCGGCACGGAGTCGGCCTCGCCGGCGAGGATGGACCGGAGGCTCGCGCCATCCTGCAGGCGGGGCTCGTAGGCCGTGCCGGTGAGTTCCATCAGGGTCGGGAAGAGATCGTGCGAGATCACCGGTTCGTCGGAGACGCGCCCGGGCGCGATTTGACCGGGCCACCGGATCGCGAGCGGCACGCGCAGGCCTCCTTCCCAGAGCGTCGCCTTACCCCCGCGGAAGGGAGTCTGGTCCTGATCGGCCGCGATGTTGCCGTTGTCCGACGTGAAGATCACGATCGTGTTCTCCTCCAAGTCCAACTCGCGCAGGACATCGAGAATCCGGCCGATCCCGCGGTCCATGCGCTCGATCATCGCCCCCATCACCGCGGAATTCTCCGGCCGGTCCGCCCCCGGCTTCCGCCGGTAGCGTTCCACCGCATCCGGATCCTCCGTCAGGGGACGGTGCACGACGTTGTGGGCGACGTAGCAGAAGAACGGCTGGTTGCCCTGACGGCGAATGAAGGCCACGGCACGATTGGAGACGGCATCCGCGTTGTGCGCGTCCGGAATCGCCAGGTTCTCGTCGTCCGGTTTGTTGGTGTGATAGACCTCGTCGAACCCCTGCGATTCCGGGTCCAGGGGACGACCGGGCGCATACCCGTAGGTGTGCGCGAGGTGCCACTTGCCGAACAGGCCGGAGCGGTAACCGCGCGTCCGGAGCATCTCCGCCAGCGTCGTCTCCTCCAGCGGAAGCCCGCGCTGCGTGCCCGGACTAGCCAGCGGCTTGTCCGGCCACAGCCGCCCGGGGATGTAGTCCGTCAGCTGCAAGCGCGCCGGCGCCCGGCCCGTCAGGATCGCCGCCCGCGTGGGCGAACAGATCGGCGCGGCACTGTAGGCGTGCCGGAACTGCATCCCTTCCCGGGCGAGTCGGTCGATGGATGGCGTCGCGTAGAATGAAGAGCCGTGGTAGCCGACCTGATTCCATCCGAGGTCATCGGCGAGGATCAGGACAATGTTCCGCGGACGCTGGCCCGACCCGCCCACCGCTTCGGCCGGGCCCGCCTTGGCACCCACCGCCGCCAGACCCAGCAGGAGGGCGATAACCGTGGCTCGCATCCTGTCTTCTCTGCGTGAGCGCTGCGAAACGAACCAGCTTGAAATAAGCTAAAATAAGAGAGCGCGGTGTGCGATCGGCCCCAATAAATTGGCGCGGGAGGTGCGTGTCGCCGGCTTCAGCCTTGGTGGTCACCTCCGGCGGCGTGGTTGGATTTGTTAATCTCAATCCCTTATTTCAAATTCTCCTTGCGGTGGGGAGGCCGAGGCGGTTCTAGGATGGTGATGAGTTCGGCGACCTCGTTGACGGCGGCCAAGCCGACGGTGTCGGACGTGGCATTGGCGGCCGGGGTGTCGGTGGGGACGGTGTCGCGGGTGTTGAACACGCCGGAGGCAGTGGGGGCGGAGGTCCGGCAGCGGGTGACGGACGCGGTGTCGCGATTGGGTTACCGGCCGTTGCGTCGGCGGCGGAAGGGCGGGTTGGGGGCGGACGGGTTGGGGAGTGCGCGGCGCCGGGGCAATCTGGGGGTGTTGCTGCTGGGAATGGATGATTCCTTGACGCACCTGCCGGTGATCACGGAGGCGCTCCACGGGGTCGAATTGGCGGTGGCGACGGAGGGGATGACGCTGATGCTCGCGAACGTCCCGGAAGCGGACCGGGTGCCGGCGTTCCTCGCCAAGCGACAGGTCGACGGCCTGATCCTGAAGAGCCCGTTGCTCGGCGACCTGCTTCTCTGTGCGAGTCCGGCGCTGATCGAGGCCATCCATTGCATCCCGCACGTCTGGCTGCTGGGCAAGCCGGGTTCGGGGGAGGGCGACATGTGCGGGACGGACTTCGACGTGGGGGCGCGGATCGGGATGGAGTACCTGCATGCGCGGGGGCATCGCCGGATTGGCTACCTGCACCCGCGTCTCGGGCAGACGCGATCGGAGGGGCTCAAGCGTGCCTTGTCTGCCCACGCCCAGCGTCTGCGGCTTTCGCTGCAGTACTTCGAGCGGACGCAGCATGAGCCGGTGCGGTGGCCGTTGCCGGCGGTCACCCGTCCGGCCGAGGTCCTGCCCCTGCTCGAGCGGTGGAAGGCGCTCGCTCCGGACGAGCGGCCCACCGCGATGATCGTCAGTGCGGACAGCATCGCGGTCCAGTTGTACGAGGCGATGCGCCAATTGGGGCTGCGGGTGGGAGCCGACCTGAGCGTGCTGTCGTTCAATCACGAGAAGCCGCTGGTCATGGGCCTGAATCCCTCGCTGACGACTCTTGATGTCCAGGCGGAGGCGATCGGCCGCCGCGCCGTGCAGCAACTCCTTTGGAGGATGCGGCAGGCCAATGAATCCGTGACCACCAAGATCCTCGTCGAACCCGTCCTCGTGGAGGGAGCGTCGGTCATCGCGATCGCGCCGACGGAATGAGATTTCCCCATGCCTGTTCCCACCTTCTCCCGTCGCCGCTTTCTCTGGTGTGCCGCCCTGCTGGCGCTCGCGTGGCACGTCCTTCCAGCCCATGGCGGGCCGGAGATGTTCCCTCAGGCGCTGGTTACCGAGACGGTGGCGCGTGAGGGGTACGCGAGGATCCTGCACGTGGCCCCGGGCGGCGACGACTTGAAAGGAGACGGCAGCGCGCAGCGACCGCTGGCGTCGTTGCCGGAGGCGATGGAGCGAGCCGGGCGCCCGGCGGAGGGCACCCGGATCGCGGTCTTCGTCGCCGCGGGCCATTATCTTCAGCCGACGCTCGCGCTCAAGCCGCGGGTCGACCTCTTCGGCGGCTTCTCCCCGGACTTCGCGCAGCGCGACCTCTCAGTCCAGCTGTCGTCGCTGACCAGCCCGGAGGGGTCGCGCATCCTGCTCGGCGCGGATGATGTCCGCGTGGATGGCTTCCTCCTCCGCGACGCGCGGGTGCGGGGGAAGGGCGCCGCCCTCCTGTGCGACGGGGTGTCGCCGCAGGTGAGCCACTGCGTGTTCACGAACAACCGCACGCTGACGCCCGTCGACTGGACCCCGCCGTACCTCCACGAGACGGCCAACGACGGCGGCGCGATCTTCTGCGTCAACGGCGCGGCCCCGCTCATCCGCGGAAACGTCTTCTACGACAATGCGACCGAATGCGGTCGCGGCGCCGCGGTCGCCGCTGATGGCGGGGCCGCGCCGCGCCTCGTCGGCAACGTGTTCGCCAACAACCGCGCCGGCCTCACGGATCCGATGCGGAGTTCGGACGGCGGCGCCGTCTCGTTCTTCGGCGGGAGCCGCGGCGAGATCACCGGCAACGTCGTCGTCGCCAACGAGGCTCTCACCCGCAACGACGGCGGCGGCATCTTCGTCGCCCTGTGGTCGTCGCCCGTCATCCGCGACAATCGTGTGGTCGCCAACGAAAGCGGCGACGACGCGGGTGGACTCTTCCTCGGTGGGCAGGAGCATCGCTACGACGCGCCCCTCGATCCGTATCCGCCCGCCGCGGAGTTCAACATCCTCGTCGAACGAAACGCGTTCGTCGGCAATGCCAACGGGGCCCGCAACTCCGGCGCAATGCGCATCACCATGGAGACGCGGGCCCGCTTCGTGGACAACGTCGTGACCGAGAACGCTGGCGGGGTCTACCTGCAGCGTTCGGAACTGGACTGGGAGCGCAACACGATCTGGCAGGACTGGCGCTTCGTCGAGGACAAGGCCTCGCTGGGGCCGAGCCGGTTCACCGACAACGTGCTTCTCGGGCCGGCGGGCCCGGTCAACGCGCGGGTCAGCTTCGTCCGCAACCGCGCCCCGGCGGACGCGCCGGGCGGGCCGCATCTTCCCCTGCCGGATCGCTTCCTCCCGGATGGCGTGAGCGGGGAACTCTCCGACCTCGCGTTCGACCGCGAGCGGGGCGTGACGTCGCTGCGAACCGCTGCGCCCCTGCCCGCCGGAGTTGCGCTGGCCGGCCGAATCGTCCGCGTCTCCGATCATCCCTCCCGGGGAGGGCAATGGCGGGTGATCGCCCGGGCCGGCGGACGGGAAATGGTGCTGTGGGGCCGACTCGACGCCGTCACGAAGGCGCCGCGCCACTTTGAAATCCTGCGCTCATTCACCCCGGCCGCTCCCGAGGCCGGAGCCGTTCCCCGGTCGCGTTGAGCGCGCTCCGTCCCTCTTTCGCCATGAAGCTACTGCCGTCCGCCCTGATTCTCGCGACGCTCGCGGGCACCGTCGCTGCCCCGGATATCGTCCGCGCCGCCCCGGCGGCGGTTTCCGCCACGCCCGCCGCAGCCGTCGCCTCCGCCGGGGGGAACTACACCGGACCGAAGCGTCTGAACAAGGTCATCGAACTGCTCGAATCGGGGCAACCGGTCTACTACTCGTACGGCGCGCGCGGCCAGGACCCGGCCCGCACGCCGGCGGAGATGTACGAGTTCGGAAAGTCGCTCGGCAAGACGTGGGCCGATCTCCTGATGTACGACATGGAGCACGCGCCGATCGACTTCAACCTCCTGCGCGCGTTCATGCAGGGCCTGGTCGACGGCGGGCCGACTCCCAGCGGCCACCGGACGCCCGCGGTGATCGTCACCCTTCCGCTGCTGGGGTTGGACCGCGAGACGGTCCGGAACAACCATTGGATGATCCAGCAGGCCCTCGCCTGCGGCATCCACGGGTTGCACCTGAACCGGGCCCGCGATCCGGAGGCGGTGCGCGAGTTCATCCGTCAGGCACGGTACCCGATCCACCCCCAGGGGGTGGGTGAGGGATTGGAGGAAGGCATCCGCGGGTTCGGCTCCCAGAACTTTGCGGCGCGCATCTGGGGGGTGAAGCCGCAGGAGTACTTCCGCCTCGCCGACGCGTGGCCGCTCAATCCCAAGGGGGAGTTGCTTTTCGGGGTGAAGCTCGAGGACGCCCACGCCGTCCGCAACGCCGACGCCTCGCTCCGCGTTCCCGGGATCGCGTTCGGCGAGGCCGGACCGCGCGACCAGAGCCTCGCCCGCGGGCACCTCGAGGGCCGCGCGGATCCCCCGCTGCCCCCGGACGTGCAGGCAGTCGTCGATGAGGTGCTGGCCGCCTGTCGGCGGGCCGGGAAACCCTACCTCGACAATGTGCTTCCGGACAACGTCATCGACCGGCTCCGCTGGGGCGTGATGATCGGGGCCGGCGGCAGCGAGCGCGCGGCCGAGATCGGCCGGCGCCACACCGGCCGGACCATGCCGTGGTGACGCGCCCCTTCCCGCCATGAGCCTGTCTCCCATCGATCTCGGCATCATCGCCGTCTATTTCGCCGTCATCGGGGCGATCGGCTTCTTCGTCTCCCGCGGCGAGCGCACCGCCGAGAAGTTCTTCGTCGCGGGGCGCAGCATCCCGATGTGGGCCGTCGCCTTCACCTTGATGGCGACGATCATCGGCACCGGCACGTTCGTCGGGCACCCCGGGACGGCCTACGCGAAGGGGTTGATCCTCCTGATCCCGCACCTGACCGTACCCTTCGTCCTCCTCTTCGTCGCGAAGGTGGTCGTGCCGTTCTACCGCCGGGTCGTGCGCATGAGCGCGTACGAGTACATCGGCCAGCGCTTCGGCCTCGCGGGCCGCCTCTACACGTCGTTTGGGTTCCTTGCCGATCGCATCTTCGACCTCGGGGTCACCCTCCTGACCACCGCCCTCGCGATCAATGTGCTGACCGGCTGGGACCTGCGCTCGGTTATCCTCGGCGTGGGCTGCTTCACCATCGCCTACACGATGGTCGGGGGCGTTACCGCCGTGGTCTGGACCGACGTGGTGCAGGGCATCGTCCTGATGCTCGGCGGACTCTTCATCCTGCTCCGACTGCTCTTCGCCCCCGAAGCGGGTGAATGGTTCGCGGTCGTCGGCGAGACCTACCGTCAGGGCAAGCTGACGCTCGGGCTCGAGGGCTTCAGCTGGGACGTGCTCTTCTCGCCGGAGAACAACACCACCTACCTGTTCATCCTCGCCTACACGGTGCAGTGGACGCGGCGCTACGCCACCGACCAGCACATCGTGCAGCGGTACCTCGTCGCCAAGGATGATGCCTCGGCCAGCCGCGCGGCCTTCGTCGGGGCCCTCCTCTGCGTGCCGGTCTTCGCCCTCTTCATGTTCGCCGGTGCCTGCCTCAATGGCTTCTTCGCCCTCAGCCAGTTGCCGCCTCCGGCGGTGGGTGACGCCGCCATGCCGTACTTCCTCGCCCACTACATGCCGGTCGGCCTGCTCGGTCTCGTCATTGCCGCGGTGCTCGCCGCCGCGATGTCCACCGTCAGCGCCGACCTCAGCAGCGTGGCGACCGTGCTGACGACCGATTACTACCTCCGCGTGCGGCCGGGCGCGGACGACCGCACGCAGCTGCTCGTCGGCCGGATCATGGTCGTGTTCGGCGGCGCGCTCACCGTGGTCGCGGCGTGGCTGCTCCTGCCCGAGGAGGGATCGGCCCCGCTGATGGAACGGGTGATCATCCTCGCCTCGGTGCTGTCCGGGGGCACGCTGGGTCTGTTCTGCCTCGGCTTCTTCACCCGCACCGCTACGCGCGAGGGCTGCTACGTGGGCATCGCCGCCGCCGCCGTCTTCACCGCCTGGGCGATCCTGACCGGCCCGGCCTCGCGCGTCGTGGACGTAGGCTGGAACTTTCCCCTCAATCCGTTGCTCATCGGGGTGTCGAGCCACCTGGTGTTGTTCACGACCGGCTGGGTCGCCAGCCGGTTGCTCGGCGGCTTCGTGCCGGCCGACGTGGAGCGGCTGACCTACTGGAGCCTGCGGACGGCTCCCACCGCCGGTGCCCGGACAAACCATGGGTGAGCGTCCGAACATCCTTCTCGTCATCGTCGATGACATGGGCGTGCACCAGCTCGGCTGCTACGGCTCGTCGTTCTACGAGACTCCCTGCATCGACCGGCTCGCCGCCGAAGGCGCACGCTTCGCGACCGCCTACAGCGCCAGCCCGGTCTGCTCCCCGGCGCGGGCGGCGCTCTACACGGGCCTGCACCCGGCGCGCCTCCATCTCACCAACTACATCCCGGGCACCGAGCCGGCCAACGCCCGGCTCGCGACGCCGCCGTGGCGGGCCCACCTCCCCGTCGAGGTCGACACGCTGGGGGATCGGCTGCAGCGTCAGGGCTACGCGACCGGACACTTCGGAAAGTGGCACCTCGCCCACGATTACAACTACGCGCCGGGCCGCCCCACCGATCCCGAGTCCCAAGGCTTCGCATCGGTCGTCGTCACGCGCAAGCCGCTCGCGACGGCCGATCCCGAGGCCGATCCGCATCACATCGACCGTCTGACCGAGGCCGCGCTCGACTTCATGCGCACGCCGCGTGAGGGACCGTTCCTGTGCGTCGTCGCCCACAACGCGCTCCACCGGCCCGAACTGGCCCCGGCCGCCCTCTGCGCGCACTATTCCGCCAAGCCCGGGGTCGACCAAGACTCACGCCGGCCCGTCCTGGCCGCCATGACCTCGCACGTCGATCAATCGGTCGGCCGCCTGCTCGCGGCCCTTGATCGCGACGGGCTCCGCAGGAACACCGTGGTGGCGTTTGTCTCCGACCACGGCGCGCTCGGGCGCAGCGGCGTGCGCAAGCCGCTCCGCGGCGCCAAGGCTGACCTCTACGAGGGGGGCATCCGTGTTCCACTCATCCTTTCCCTGCCCGGCGTGATCCAACCCGGCGATCGCGGCGGGGTGGCCTTCGGCACCGACCTCGTACCGACGCTTCTCGAGCTCACCGGGACCGGCGCGGCGGCGGAGTTCGACGGGGTGAGCCTGACCCGCAGCCTTCGCGAGGGCGGCGCGGCGGGCGAGGGGAGGGAGGAACTGTGCTGGCACTTTCCCCACTACCACCACCTGGGACTCGCGCCTTGCGGGGCCATCCGGGTGGGACCGTGGAAGCTGGTGGAGTGGTTCGACCGCACGATCGGCGGCGCCGGGCACGGACCGCCGTGGGAGTTGTTCCACTTGGAGGAGGACCCCGGGGAGACCCGCGATCTCTCCGCCGACTATCCCGAGCGTTGCGCTGCACTGCTCCAACGGCTTCGGGCATGGCGCAAGCGGGTGGGCGCGCAGGAGATGACACCCAATCCGCGCTTCGATCCCGCCGCCGCGGCCGCCACCGCCCCGCCGCCGCCGGGCGATCCGGTCAATCCTTTCGGAGAATGAAACCCGTCATCCTGCAGCAACCCCAACGCATCCTCTTCGGCGAGGGCTCCAGTCGGAGTGCCCCCGCTGAATTCACCCAGCGTGGCTGGCGGAGAATCTTCGTCGTGACCAGCCCGCCCGTGGCCGAGGCCCAGGGCGGCCTCCTCGCCGCGTGGCGCGCCGCCGGACTCGAGGTGGGAGTCTGCGCGCGGGTCGACCGCGAACCGGAGATCGCCCTGTTCGAGGCCGTTCTGGCGGAGGCGCGCGCCTTTGCGCCCGATGCGATCGTCGGTTTCGGTGGCGGCAGCCCCCTCGACGTCGCGAAGCTCGTTGCCGCCCTCCTCGACTCCGCCGCGCCGGTCGCGTCCGTCTTCGGAATCGGCCTCCTTTCCGGTCGCTCCCGTCCGCTGGTGTGCATCGCCACCACCGCCGGCACGGGCGCGGATGTCTCACCCAACGCCATCCTGCTGGACGAAGCCGAGCGACTGAAGAAGGGGGTCGTCAGTCCGTTCCTCGTGCCGGACCTCGCGATCTGCGATCCGGAGCTGACCTACTCGCTGCCGCCCGCCGTGACCGCGGCCACCGGCATCGACGCGCTGGTTCACTGCCTCGAGGCCTACGCCAATCGCTTTGCTCACCCGATCGTCGACGTCTACGCCCTTGAGGGCATCCGGAGGATCGGGCGGAGCATCGAGCGCGCGGTCCGCGACGGCAGCCAGCGCGATGCCCGGGCCGACGTGATGCTCGGGGCCCTCTACGGCGGACTTTGCCTCGGTCCGGTCAACACCGGCGCGGTCCACGCCCTCTCGTACCCGCTCGGGGGCGAGTACCGGATCCCACACGGCGTGGCCAACTCGCTCCTCGTGCCGCACGTCGTCCGGTTCAACCTTCCCGCCATGCCGGAGCGCTACGCGGACATCGCCCGCGCGCTCGGGTGCCCCGACGCGGGCAACGCCGCCGCCACCGCCGAGCGCGGCGCGGCGAGGCTCGGCGAACTGTCGGCCCGCTGCGGCATCCCGCAGCGCCTCCGCGACGTGGGAGTCCCGCATGGGGACCTGCCCCGACTGGCCGCCGAGGCAATGAAGGTGACCCGCCTGCTGCGGAACAACCCGCGCGAACTCGCGGTGAGTGACGCCCTGCGCATCTACGAGGAGGCCTACTGAGATGAAGCCGCTGACGACCCGAAACCTCTCCCGGCCGCAACTTGCCGGCACGTCGATCGTGCCGATGCTGACCCCGTTCCTTGCCGACGGACGCGTCGACGCGGCGGCGATCCCCCGCCTCGTGGAACACATCCTCGCCGGCGGCAGTGATGGGATCATGGTCTGCGGGACGACCGGGGAATTCGCCTCCATGTCCGTGGAGCAGCGGTGCGACGTGCTCCGCCTCGCCACCGCGGCGGTGGCTGGCCGCGGCCTCGTGTTCGCCGGCATCGGCGACACCTCCCAGGCGCATTCGCTCCGCCTCGCGGACGAGGCGCTCCGCGCCGGCGCCGACGCCCTCGTCGCCAATCTGCCGTCCTACTACCCGCTCACCGACACGATGATGGAGCGCAGCTTCGCCAGCCTGGCCGACGCCGTGCCGGGGCCGCTGTACCTGTACAACATCCCCCAGACGACCCGCCACACGATCCCGCTCGCGGTCATCGAGCGACTCAGCCACCATCCGCGGATCGCCGGGATCAAGGACTCGGAGCCCGACGGCGACCGGCTCGAGCGCCTCGCGGCGATGTTCCGCGACCGCCCGGACTTCGCGGTTTTCTGTGGCTCGATCGCCTTCAGCGTGCGGACCCTTCGTGCCGGGGCGGATGGCATCATCCCCGGCGCGGGAAACTTCGCCCCCGCCCGCTTTTCCGCGCTCCTCGAAGCCGTCGTGGAGGGGCGGTACACCGACGCCGAAGCGGCGCAGCAGGGCATCAACGCCCTCAACGCCACGTACCAGAAGGGGCGGACGATCAGCCAGCTCTTCAGCGCCCTCAAGGCGATCCTCGAAATCCATGGGCTGTGCGGGCGTCACGTGCTGCCGCCTCTCCTGCCGGCCAGCGACGAGGAAGTGGAGGCGATCCGTCGCGACCTGCAGGCCCTGGGGGTGGTGTCATGACGCGGCGACCCATCCTCGCCGTCACGCTCGGGGACCCGGCTGGCACGGGCCCTGAACTGCTCGCCCGCGCCCTCGCCGATCCTGCGGTGCGGACCGTGTGCCGACCCG
This sequence comes from Opitutaceae bacterium, assembly GCA_040382075.1. Classification (GTDB taxonomy): domain Bacteria; phylum Verrucomicrobiota; class Verrucomicrobiia; order Opitutales; family Opitutaceae; genus UBA6669. Next base: position 19,141 of record JBEIGD010000016.1, on the reverse strand, counting down.
TCGTTGTCGGTGACGCCGGCGTTCTCCGCGCGGCCGCCGCGATCGTCGGCTCGCCCGTTCCGGTGGTGGCGATCCCGCGCATCGACCCGGCGGCGGGCGCCGGCGAGGGCGTCATCGAGGTGCTCGATCTCGCCAACGTCGACCTCAGCCGCCTCGTCCGCGGCCGGGTCAGTCCAGCCTGCGGGCAGGCCGCCTACGAGGCGATCCGGGGCGCCGTCACCTGCGTCCTCGAGGGGCATGCTCACGCCGTCGTGACCTCCGCCCTGAACAAAGCGGCGCTCCACGCCGCCGGTCACCGTCACGAAGGCCACACCGAACTCCTCGCGGAACTCTGCGGCGTCACCGACGTCACCATGATGCTGGTGGCCGACCGCCTCCGCGTGTGTCACGTGAGCACGCACGTCTCCCTGCGCGAGGCGATCGAACGCGTGCGTCCGGAGCGCATCCGGCGCGTGATCGCACTGGCCCGCGACGGCGTGCGCGAACTCGGCGTCGCCGAGCCGCACATCGCCGTGGCCGGACTGAATCCGCACGCGGGCGAGGGCGGGATCTTTGGCGACGAGGAGATCCGCCTCATCACGCCCGCGATCGAAGCGGCGAAGGCGGACGGCTTCCGCGTCAGCGGTCCCTATGCGGGCGACACGGTCTTCGCGCGCGCCGCCGACGGGCAGTTCGACTGCGCGATCGCGATGTACCATGACCAAGGGCACATCGCGGCGAAGATGCTGGGAATCTGGCGCGGGGTGAACGTGACCCTCGGCCTGCCGCTGATCCGAACCTCCGTCGAGCATGGGACGGACTTCGAGAACGCCGGCACCGGTCGCGGTGATCCACGTTCCCTCATCCAGGCACTGCTCCTCGCCGCAACCACGGCGCGCCACCGACTGCAGTCCACCGGCTCCGCCCTCCGTCCGATCCCGCCCCGCTGATTCCCATGCCCCCCCTGCGCATCCGTTCCGTCCTCCCCTGGCTGCTCGGCCTCACGATGGGTTCCGGGCTCCTTCCCGCAGCGCGGGCGGAGACCTTGGCCCTTTGGCTCTTTGACGAGCAGATCGGTCTCTACCCCAGTTCGATCCTGAACGATGCGGGTCCGGATTCCTGGTTCATGGTCCTCGGCCGCGGCGGGGAGATTGTGCCGGGGCGGTTTGGCCGCGCCCTTCGCGCGCGTCCGCCGGCGCCGTTCGAACCCTCGTTCAAGGGCCGCGCCTCGCAGGAGGAGTTCACCAACGCCGGCCAGTTCGCCTTTGGCCTCTCCGAACCGCCCCGCCAGCCCGGACGGACGATGGAGCCCATGACCTGGTTCAACGCCACCTTCGCCGCCGCGTTCGTGAACGGCGACCAGCACCTCCGGCGCGAGCCCTTCGAACATCCGACGCGCGGCAGGCTGAACCTCGGCGCGACGGACTTCACGGTGGAATTCTGGCTGCAGGCGGACGCCCCCGGCGCGTCCGCCGAGGAGGGCGTGGTGCTGGAAATCGGCAGCGGCCCGCGGGGCGAGAACGACGTCGTGACGCGGCTCAGCTACGACCCCGCCCGCGCGGCGTTCACCCTCGTCAACCAACCGTCCGGTTCCCGGGTGGTGCTCCCCTCCGACGCGCGGCGCCTCGCGTCCGGCTGGGTGCACTGCGCCTTCGTCTACGATGCGGCGGCGGGGGAGGTGCGCCACTTCGTGGACGGCGTTCCCGCCTCCCGTGCGTCCGCGCGGCTCCGCCCGCTGCCCGAAGGCGACGAGGACTACGTGTCGCTCGCCCGCGACGGTCGCTGGGGGCGGCCCCTGGCCGGCGCGATCGACGAACTCCGGATCTCCCGCGGCGCTCTCTACCGCGAGGCCTTCGCGCGCCCGGGCAGCGTCTCGCGGCGCTTCGGGAAACCCGCCGCTCCGCCCGTGCTGCAAGCGGGGCCGCCGCTGCAGTTCTCCGCCGGCCGGCCCTCGGGACCGGTCGTCGAGCTGGGCACGCACAAGCACCTCTTCATCGATGGCGCCCTGCTGGCCAGGCACGACGGACTCACCTTCACCGCCCACCCGGCGCGGATCGAGGAGACCGTGCTGCCCTACGGCACGGGATGGTCCACGGTGGTTGAGGACGATGACGGACTCATCCGGCTTTACGGGGAGGGAAAGGAGGGAGTGGCGGTTTGGACGTCCAAGGATGGCATCCACTTCACCGCGCCCGATCTCGGGGGCGGTCGGGGTAACCAGGTGGCTCCTCCGCCGGCCAAGCGGGGATCGGTCTTCATCGATCCCAACGCACCTCCGGCCGAACGCTGGAAGCTCTTCGTCGGGCTCCACGAACGCGGCGGTTTCTTCATCTTCACCTCTCCGGACGGCTGGACCTTCCAGCGCAACGAGGTCACCGCGCTCCCATTCTGGGCCGGGTCCGCATCGACGGTCTTCTATGACGACCAGCGGCAGGTCTACGTCGGCCACCACCGCATGGACTACGCGCGCACCCCCGCCGGCCGGACCGAGCGCTACTTCCTCCGCACCGAGGTCACCGACCTGATGGACGCCTGGCCCTTTTCCCCCGTCACCGAGGCCCGCAAGTCCGAAATGCGGAACGTCATCCGTCTGGGCGACTCCGTCCTCGACCCGTGGTGGCTCGACAACGGGCCACTCGCGCCGGGCGGTTTCAGCATCGAGTACCCCATCGCCTTCGGGCCGGACCCGCTGATCGATTCCGAGGCAACCGACGTCTACAACACGCGCGCAATCAAGTATCCGTGGGCGCCCGACACCTACCTCGCCTTCCCCCTCCTGTACTTCCACTACGAGGACGCTGGGCCGCGGACCCGTCGCGTGCTCGGCCGGCCCGAACTCGGGCTCGGCAGCGGGATCGTCGAAACCCAGCTCGCGGTCAGCCGCGACGGGCATGACTGGACCCGGTATCCACGCCCCGCCTACGTCCCGGTCGGCGACTTCAAGGGGTTGCCGATGCGGCGGCCCTACATTGCGTTCGGCATGATCCGGCGCGGTGCGGAGATCTGGCAGTACGTCTTCACCCGCTCCTCCTACCACTCGCCCCACACCAAGGGTCCCCCGGGTGTTCCCGGCGCCGTCGTCCAGCGACTCTCGCAGCGGCTCGACGGATTCGTCTCGATCGACGCCCCCTACGGCCGCGAGTCGGGATTCACTTCCCATCTGTTGCGCTTTGCCGGCAATCGTCTGGTCGTGAACATCGACACCGGAGCCACGGGCTACGCGCAGTTCGGCTTCGAGGACGAGACGGGGCGCCCGGTCCCCGGCTTCTCCGTCGACGACTGCGTCTACGTCAACGCCAACGCGGTGGAGCAAGAGGTGGCGTGGCTGAATCCCGACGACTCGCTGCGTCGCGACCTGACGGAGCTGCGCGGTCGCACGCTGCGACTGGTCGCCCGGCTGCGCGGTACCTCCCTCTACGCCATCCAGTTTCCGCTCCAGCCATGACCGCCTCCCGGGCGGCGCAGCGTCGCCGCGCGATCCGCCGACGAACTCCGGTTTGCCTGGGCATGTGCCGTCGCCCCCGGATTCCGGCCCGACGTTTCCCGCGCCTGATCATGCATGTTCCCTGCTGCCTGTTCACCCCGCCTCGCGCCTGACCTCGGAAGGCGCGGCTCCCGTGCCCGATGACCGCTGAACCGAAATGGCCACTCCCTACCTGATCGCGGATGACCTGACCGGCGCGCTCGAGGCTGGCGCGACCTTCCACTCGCGCGGTTGGACGGTTGCGGTGCAATTCGGCGATGGCTCCCGCCCGGTTTCCGGCGCGGATCCCGGACTCCGAGTCTTCTCCACCGAGTCGCGCAACCTGCCCCCCGGGGAGGCGGCCGCGGCCGTGCGGGCCTTGCTCGCGGCCCTCGGACCTGCCGCCGGCGCTCCGCTGTTCAAGAAGATCGATTCGACGCTGCGCGGCGCCGTCGGCGCGGAACTCGCCGTGCTGCTGGCGGCGTTTCCCGGCCACCGCGTACTGTTCTCCCCGGCCAATCCCCTGACCGGCCGCACCGTCCGCGGCGGCGTGCTCCGGGTGGACGGGCGCCCGGTGCACACCACCGCGTTCGCCCGCGATCCCGGCTCGCCTGTCGTCGCGGAGAGCATCGGCGCGCTGCTGGAAACGCAGGGCATTCCGGCGACGGAGATCGGACACGGCACCGGAGGCTCGGCGCGCGTCTGCATCTGCGACGCGGCAACAGCGGCGGATATCGGCGCCCTCGTTCGCCAGACACAGCAGGAAGCCGGACGCTGGCTGCTGGTCGGATCGAGTGCCCTCGGCACCGCGCTCGCCGACGCACTCCCCCCGCCCGCGAACCGCGTTGCGGCCCACGACGTGCCGCCGCTCGGCGAAGTGCTGCTCCTCTGCGGCAGCCGGCATCCCGCCGCCGCCGCGCAACTGGAGGCGTTGACGCAGGCTTTGGGCTGGAAGGTCGTGGAGATCGACCTCGACGCTTCCCCGGACGATACCGTCGGCGCACTCACCCGGGCGCGCAGGGAGTCGCGGTGCGTGGCGGCGCGACTCCGACTGCCGCCGCAGGCCGGAACCGACCGCATCCCGGCGTGGATCCGTCGCGTGCTGCCCCAACTCGACGCGGCTCGACCGCTTGATGGCCTCTTCCTGACCGGGGGCGAGACTGCGGCCGCAGCGGCGGCCGCCCTCGGTGTGTCCCGGTTCGACATCGCTGCGGAGATCGAGCCCGGCATCGTCGCCTCGCGCCTCCCGCGCCCCTCGGCTCCGACGCCGCTGATCGCGGTGACCAAGCCGGGTGCCTATGGTGCGACGAGGGTCTGGGCCACGTTGGCGGATCGGCTTCTGAAATAGGGTTATCCCACGCGCCATCGGCAGCTCTGGGTCACGGGAAGGCAACGATTGCACGGATTCCATGGACGTTGCTGGACAGGTATTACGGTGATTTCATGATCATCTGGATCAAGATACTGATATTGGGCTTGCATAAACAGCACCAGTTTAATGTACATTAATAAAGTAGCCAATGAGAGCGCCGTTGATTTCCCCCCCTGATTCCGTGTTCCGAGACACGTCCTTCCTGACGTGGTCCCGAGGGTTGCTGACGAAGCTTCCGCATGTCCGTTTCGACCGGGCTCTCTGGTGCGTGCGCGACGGGCGCGTGGCCCGGAGCGAGCGCGTGGAGCGCACCCGGTCGGTATTTCACTTATTTCAAGCTGGACAGAGCATATTTCAGGATCGTTCGTCGGGGCGTCGGTCGACGCCTTCCCCGCGTCCGGCTTTGCTGGCCCAACTACCCCTGTGCCTCGCCTTCCTAGGCTCCTTCCTCCCGCCCATGAACTCCCTGCGTTCGTCCCTCGTCCGCCGCTTGGCGGTGGTGTCTCTTCTCGGCCTCTGCAGCAGCCGTCTCTTTGGCGGCGACATCGTCGGGCAGATCACCGATGCCCAGAGCCGCGCCCCGCTTCCGGGCGCGGTCGTCACGGTCGTGGAGTCCGGCCGCACGGTGACGGCGGATTCCGGCGGGCGTTTCTCACTCACGGATTTGTCCGCGGGCACCTACACCCTCCAGGTGCGCTACCTTGGGTACGAAGTGCGCTCAGAGTCGGTGGCGGTGACGGAGTCGGGCGCTCGCGCGGTGAACGTCGCGCTCGGTTCCGAAGTGGTGGAGCTTTCCGCGATGACGGTGGAAGGCTATCGGGAAGGCCGTTCGCGTGCGCTGCAGCATAAGCGCAACCAGACGAACATTTCCGACCTGATCGCCGCCGATGCCATCGGCAACCTGCCGGACCGCAACGTCGCCGAGGCTGTCGCGCGCCTGCCGGGCGTGAACATGTCGCTGGAACAGGGTGAGGGGCGCTACGTGAGTATCCGCGGCGTGGAGCCGAACCTGAACCAGGTGATGATTGACGGTGCGATCGCCGCGGCGCCGGGCGGCACCCGTCTGGGCCGTGCCGTGCCGCTGGACACGCTCGGGGCGGGTCAGGTTTCGCAGATCGAGGTCGTGAAGACGGTGACTCCGGACCTCGATGCAAACTCCTTGGGCGGCACCCTGAAGATCCGCACGGCGAGCGCGTTCGACCGGAACGGTCGTTTCGCGTCCGCGTCGGTGAGCACGAACTACAGCGAGGACACGGACAAGCAGAACCTTGAGTCGAGGGTCCTCTATTCCGACCTCTTCGGTCCGGAGCAGACGTGGGGTATCGCGGTGGGCGCGAGCTTCGACCAGCGCGACTACTCGAACCACTCGCTGCAGACGACCTGGGCGCTCCGCACCTTCCCCTCCGTCGGCAACGTCTACCTCCCGAGCACGCTCGAGTTGAAGCCGGAGGTCGGCAACCAGACGCGCTATGGCGGAAACCTGGCGCTCGAGTTCCGCCCCTCGTCGTCGCTCAAGTTCTACCTGCGACCAAACTTTTCCCACAACGAGCGCTTCGAGCGCCTGCAGGAAATCCTCCTGAACGTGGACAGTTCGCCGGCGCGCACCACGCTGACCTCGCCGACGACGGGCACGTTTCTCGCGTCGGGCTACCGCCCCGAGCGGCGGGATTACTACGGCACCCGCGAGCAGGATCTCTTCAGCGTGAGCGCAGGATTCGACGCCAGCTTCGGCGACTTCAAGCTGGAGCCGATGGTGACGTTCTCGAATGCGAAGGAGAACCGCGTGAGCGACCGCTGGCTCCAGTTCCGCCCCGCCAACGGGGTGTCCGGTCCCGTGAGCTTCGATCTCGGCGACATGTTCGAGTTCAAGCGCTTCGACGTGGATTACGCGCTCGATATCCCGGGCAACTATTCGCTCCGCCGGACGCGGGATGACTTCGGCATCGTCGATGAAGACACCTACACGGCGAAGGTGGACCTGACTTGGTCGCCCGCGTCGCTCTTCGGCGGAAAGTCCGGCTTCCTCAAGACCGGATTCAAGTACACGCAGCGCGAGCGCATCACCGACCTCGAGTCCCGCCGCCTCGTCCCCGTCGGCAACTGGCGCCTCGGCGCGATCGGCGTGAGCCCGGCTGTGCCGGTGTACGGCGGCCGGTACACCAGCGGGTTCCTGATCAACACCGACGCCACCTGGGCCTACCTGCAGGCGAACCCGGCGCTCACGATCTCGGATCCCGTGGATTCGGCCGCGAACTCCATCGAGGACGACTATGACATCGCCGAGTACATCTACGCCGGCTACGCCATGGGCAGCGTCACCTACGACCGACTGACGATCCTCGGCGGGCTGCGCTGGGAGCGGACCGACGCGCGGATCCGCGCGGTGGAGGCCCGCTTCCAGGGCAACACCTTCCTCGGTCACTTCCCAAGCTCGGGCGAGACATCGTACGACAAGACGTTCCCGAACCTGCAGGCGGTGTACCGGGCGAACGAGCGGCTCGTCGCGCGCGCCGCGGTCTCCCAGACCATCGGGCGTCCAGCTTACGAGGACGCCCGGCCGCTGGCGAACTTCCGCCGCGACCCGCTGGGCAATGCGGCCCTCGACCCCGCGCGTTTCCCGTTCTCCGGCACCCTCAACATCGGCAATCCCGACCTCAAGCCCTTCGACTCGCGCAACCTCGATCTGTCGGTCGAATGGTACAGTCAGTGGGCCGGCATCCTCTCCGTCGCCGCCTTCCGCAAGGACGTGCAGGACCCCATCTACACCTATTCCGAAACCCAGCGGAACGTCACCTACAACGGTTTCGGTCTGGAAACGCTCAGCCTCACGAGCCGCCGCAACGCCGACAACGGACTCATCAGCGGCATCGAGTTCAATGTCTACCAGCCTTTCAAGTTCCTCCCAGCTCCGCTGGATGGTCTCGGAATCGACGTGAACTACACCAAGATCAGCTCCGACTTGAAGGTTCCCACCCGGCCGGGGGAGGACCTCCTGTTCTTCCGGCAGCCCAAGGAGATCGTGAACGCGACCTTGTTCTTTGAGCGGGGCCGGTTCTCGACCCGTCTGGCGTGGAACCGCACCGACGAGCAGCTGTACACGCTGGGCTCGAACGTGCTCAACGACGTCTACCTGCGCCCGCGCGAGCAGTTCGATCTGCAAATGCGCCAGAAGGTGACGGAGCACTTCTCCGCGACCCTCTCGGTCCGCAACCTGACCGAGGAAAAGGAACAGTTCAGCTTCGGTGTCCGCAACCTCCTGCGCATCTCCCGGCTTCTGGGCCGCGAGTTCCGGGTCGGCGTCGACTATACTTTCTGACCGCCGGCCCGCGGTCGTCCGCCGGGGCCGCCCGATCTGATCTCATGGACCGCCGCGCCTTCCTCGCCACCCTTGGTGGCGCTTCCGTCATCCTCGACGCCCGCGCCACCGCCCAGGCCCGCGAGGCGGCCGCCAGCGTCGCCGGCGTCGCCCCCGGTGAGGTCGCCGCCCGCGAGGACTACTGGCTCGGCATCCGCCGCGCCTTCGCCCTCGACGCCAACCACGTCAACCTGAACTCCGGCAGCGTCAGCCCCGCACCGCGCGCCGTCTTCGACGCGATGACGCGCTACTGGACCGTCACCAACATGAGTCCGTCGCTCTTCGTCGACGACTTCATCCAGCCCGGGGTCGAGCGGGTGCGCGAGCGGTTGGCGGCGATGCTGGGCTGCGGCACCGACGAACTGGCCTTGACCCGCAACACAAGCGAGTCGCTCCAGATCGCCCAGATGGGGCTTACCCTCCGGCCCGGCGACGAGATCGTCAGCACCAATCAGGACTACCCGCGGATGCTCTCGGCGTGGCGACAGCGCGAGCGCCGCGACGGCGTGGTGCTGCGCTTGGTGAACTTCCCGACCCCGCCTCCGTCGATGGACACGCTGTACGAGCGTGTCTTCTCCGCCGTGACGGAGCGGACGAAGGTCATCCTGATCTGCCACATGACGTACACGACCGGGCAGATCTTCCCGGTCCGGCGGATCTGCGACGAAGCCCGGCGGCGGGGGATCATCACCATCGTCGACGGCGGCCACACGTTCGCCCACTTCCCGTTCACCGTCGCCGACCTCGGCTGCGATGTCTTCGGCTCAAGCCTGCACAAGTGGCTCTGCGCCCCGGTCGGCAATGGCATCCTCTACGTGCGCCGGGAGGTCATCCCGGACATCTGGCCGCTCATGGCGGCGGGCGATTCGAAGCGCGGCGACATCCGCAAGTTCGAGGAAATCGGCACCCACCCGATCGCGCTGCGCGCGGCGGTGTCAGATGCGATCGCTTTCCATCACGAGATCGGCGGCGAGCGCAAGGCCGCCCGGCTCCGCTTCCTGCGCGAGCGCTGGATGCGGGCCCTCCAGTCGGTCCCCCGCGTGAAGCTCCTCACGAGCTTCGACCCGGCTCAGGCCTGTGCCTTGGGTTCAATGTCGATCGAGGGCATGGATGCGCGGGCGCTGACCGCCGAACTGCAGCAGCGTTGGGGGATCCACGTGCGCCGCCGCAGCGTGAAGGATGAGTTCGAGTGCATTCGGATCACGCCGAATGTCTTCACGTCGCTCGACGAGATCGACCTCTTCGTCGACGCGATCCGCACCCTCGTCCGCACCTGAGGTTGCCCGCCACCGGCCGCCCGGGCGCGCTGCACGCGCCGTCATCCACTTCCGCGCGCGCGGTTCACCACCCGATGCCGTAGTCCTCGCCGTGGTTGCTGGACCCGCCCCAGAGGGTGCCGTGTCGCGCGTCGAACCAGATCGCGTTGATCGGACCGGAAGTCCGGTCATCGAAGCGCAGCTTGTAACCGAGGCGCGACAGCTCCTTCCGGACATACGGCGGCGTGGAATCGTGCAGCACGATGCTGCCCGGGCGCGGCCGGCGGTCCTCGCCGCCGAGCGACAGCCAGAGCTGGTCGGTGTTCACATTCGGGGCCTCGGCCGCCTCCTGCACCGTCATGCCGAACTCCACCACGTTCAGGAAGAACTGCAGGAGGTTCTGGTCCTGCGCGTCTCCGCCCTGCACCGCGAACGAGAGGAAGGGCTTGCCGTCCCGGAGCGCGAGCGTGGGGGTGAGCGTGACGCGGGGGCGTTTGCCGGGCTCGACGACGTTGAAGGGGTTCTCGGCCGGATCAGTGACGAAGCTCTGCATGCGCTGGCTCATGCCGATGCCGGTCCGGCCGGCAATGCAGGCGGGGTTCCAGCCGCCGCTCGGCGTGACGGAGACTACCCAGCCTTCGCGGTCCGCCGCTTCGATGGAGGTGGTCCCGAGTTGGAGATCGCGCAGGAACTCCGCGTGGGACGCCACGCGCCGGGGCGGAGCCGCGGGCTTCGCCCGCGTTGGGAGTAGGTCGAGGTACGGGTTGACCCGACCTTCGAAAGGATACGGATCGCCGGGCGCGACATGGGGCTCGTTGCGCGCAGGGTCGATCGCCTTGGCGCGTTCCCGGGCGTATGCTTTCGAGAGCAGGCCCCGGATCGGCTCCTCCGGCGGGAAGTAGGGGTCGCCGTAGTAAAAGTCGCGGTCCGCGAAGGTCAGGTGCATCACCTGCAGGAGGGTGTGCAGGTACCGCGCCGAGTTGTAGCCCATCGCCTTGAGGTCGAAGGTCTCGAGGATGTTCAGGGCCTGGAGCATCATCGGCCCCTGGGTCCACTGCTGCAGCTTGTACACGTCGATGCCCTGGTAGTTCACGGAGACCGGTTCCTCGATCAGGACTTGCCAGTTGCTGAGGTCCTGCGCGGTGATCAGCCCGCCCTGCTCGCGGCAGCCGCGGACAAACTCCGTCGCGATGTCACCGTGGTAGAAGCGGTCGTAGGCTGCCATGATGGCCTCCTTGCGGCTCCGGCCCTGCTGCAGGGCGGCCTTCTCGGCCTCCACCAGCTTCTGCAGGGTCGCGAGGAGGTCGGGCTGGCGGAAGACTTCCCCGGCGTGCGGAGCCTCGCGCGCCTCTCCGAGGTGCGGCAGGAACACGGCCTTCGAGTAGGGCCACTCCTTCAGACGGTCCTTGTCCTTCTCAAAGCTGTTCGCGGCCTGCGCCTCGATCGGGTAGCCTTCGGCCATCTGCATCGCCGGCGCGAGCACGTCGGCCAGCGAGAGTGTACCGTACTCCGCCAGCATCACCATCAGCCCGCCCGGCGTGCCGGGCGTCACCGCCGCCAGCGGTCCGTACTGCGGGGGATAGTTCATCCCCTGCCGCCGGAAGAATTCCGCCGTCGCCCCGGTCGGAGCCACGCCCAGTGCGTTGATCGCAATCACCTTCCCGGTCTTGGGATGGTAGATCAGGGCCTGGGTCTCGCCGCCCCAGCTCAGGACGTCGAACATGGTGCAGGTGGCGGCGAGCATCGCACAGGCCGCGTCGACCGCGTTGCCGCCTTTCTGGAAGGTCATCGCGCCCGCCGTCGCCGCGAGGGGCTTGCCCGTGATCGCCATCCAGTGCCGGCCGTGCAGGGGCGGCTTCTGCGAGTGGACGGGCAGATCGTTGAAGGACTGCGCGACGAGCGCGGGGCAGAGGGCGATCGCGGCGGTAACGAGAAGGAAGAATTTCATGGTGGGAAGTTCGCCGCGCTCACCGCGGAGCCGGGGTGCCGCGGAAGGCGTCCGCCCCGACGTCGATCGCCGGAAACTGCCGGAGGTCGCCGTCGATGTCGAACAGCGGGAACTCGGGATGGGTCCCCGCCGAAATCGCCCGCGAGTCAGCGGCGAGGTGCAGGGTGGGGAGGACCTCAACCGCACCCGCCGGGGGCGGCGGACCCCAGATTTCAACCGCCCGGTCCGTGTTGGAGCGGACGAGGGACCAGTGGTCCCCGACGCGGACGACGCGACCGGCGAGGGACTCCGGCACGAGGGTTTCCGCGACCGCGATCGTGGTGACAAACGCGCGTTCGTCATGATGGGCCGCGCCGGCGGTGAGGCTTCGCCCGTCGTCCACGAAGCCGGGCGGGGCATCGCGGTTGTAGTACCCCTCCTTGTAGCCCCCGGGGTGCATGATGTTGTAGGCCGTCTCGGCGTCGGAGTCGAAGTGGACCTGCCCCGGGTTGTTCAGGGCCATGAGGTTGTTGCGGAGGACCGGTGGACGGAAGAAGGGGTTCTTCACGTTGACGAAGTGGATCGCCCCGCCGTTCTGGGTCGCCTCGTTGAAGACGAGCGTGTTGTTGAGGAGGCGGGCCCAACTGTGCGTCCCGCCCACGCCGCCGCCCTGCTTCGCCGCCCGGTTGTACGCGAAGAGGTTGTTCTCCAGTTCTGCGCTGGAGTCGTCGCTGTGCACGCCGCCGCCGGACTTGCCGGCACGGTTCCCGTAGAAGAGGTTCGCGCGGATCTTGGGGTAGCTGAGCTTCTGGTGATCGATGCCGCCGCCGTCGTCCTCCGCCCGGTTGCCGAGGAAGGCGTTGCGCGCCACCTCGGGCCAGCAGAAGTACTCCATGAAGACCGCGCCACCGTCGCCCTTGCCGAGGGTGCCGTTCGCGACGAAGAGGTTGTGCACGAGGGCGGCGTGCGAGCTGAAGATCAGGCCCACCGCGCCGCCGTTGCCGGAGCGGGTCACGTTCCGGTCGGCGACGCCGGCGCGGTTGCCCCAGAAGACGTTGGACACGATCGCCGGGAGGCAGTCATGGGCGGCATTGATCGCGCCGCCGTAGCCGATGCCGGTCTCGTTCGCAAAAAACACGTTGTTGCGGATCTCGGCGCTCGCCCCGTTCAGCAGGGCAATCGCGCCTCCATCCCAGCCCCGCACGCGGCGCCGCTTGAGGCCGTGCGGATGGTCCGGGGGCTCCGCCGTGCGGTTGTTCCGGAAGACGTTGTTCGTGATCCGCGGGGAGGTGCCGTCGCACAGGATCGCGCCGCCATGGCCCCGGCTCACGCCCTGCTCGATCACGAAGCCGTCAAGGGCGCAGTCGTCCCCGCCCACGAGGATGCGGTCCGCTCCCGTGCCGCGCAGGAGCGTGGGATGACGGAAGATCTCCCGGCTCCAGTCCGCCGGATCATGCCCGCCAAAGAGGTCGACTCCGCTCCGGAGGGCGAGCGCCGTTGTCTCATAGGTGCCGGCCGCGACAAGCACCGCCGTCCGTTTCCCCGCCGGCGCGTTTTCCAGCGCCGTGCGGAGATCGGGCCAGGGACGCTGGCGCGAGCCGTCCGCCGGCCCGGCGGGCGCGGCCCGGCTGACGTACCGCACCGCAGCGTAGGCGCCGAGATCGATCGCCTGGGTCGAGGGGCCAAGCTCGCCCCAGCGAAAGCCGCGCGTGGTGTCGATGTCGGCGGCGCTCTGGTCGATGGGATCCGCCGCCAGCGTCGCGGCGACGGCGAGGAAGGCGAGGAGGATGCGGGTGGACTTCATGGTGGAGTCGGTGTCGGGTGCCGGGACGGCACCGGGGCGCTCACTTGCCGGGGCGGCCCCAGACCTGCTCCGCGAAGCGCAGGTACTCCTGCCAGTCGGCCAGCAGGATGTCGTGCTCGCCTTCGCGGAGGTGGTAGTTGAGTCGTCGGCCCGGGGTCGTCGGCGGCGCCGCGAGCGGGGACGCGCCGAAGAGCGCAAACACGGGCTCGGCGAGTTCCAGCGCGAGTCGTTCGCCGACGGGGTCCGCCCAAGCGTCCTGCGACGCGCTGCCGACGGCCACTGCGCGGGGCGCGACGAGCGCCACCAGTTGATGCTGGTCGACCGGCAGCGCCTCTTCGCGGTCGTTGTAGGCCCGAAAGTTCCCGGCAAACCAATGCGGGAAGCCAGTGTTAATCGCACGCACCGTCTCGCCCGCGATCCGCTTCGAGAGCGCCGCGCCGCCGCAGCCGGAGTTGTTGGCGATGACCAAGGCAAAGCGGGTGTCGCGCGCTCCCGCCCAGAGCGAGGCCTTGCCGAGCCGGGAGTGACCGATCACCGCCACGCGCGAGGCATCCACGAGCGCGTCCGTGACAAGGTAATCCATCGCCCGGCTCAACCCCCACGCCCACGTGGCGATCGCCCCCCAGCGATCACTCCCGGGCCCGCGCTGGTCCGGGGGAAAGAGTCGCTGCACGCTTGGCGGATAACTCGCGAGATCCTTGTCCGGGAAAAAGTCGTCGCAGCAGAGCGTCGCGATCGCACTGCCTTGCTGCGTGACGAACTCGACCGGCCAGCGCCGCTCGTGCCGCCCGCGCTTGCGGCCCTCGGGCGCATGGATCCCGGGGTCGGTGGAGACGGTCCAGTTTCCTCCGGTGTTCAACCCGAGGAAAACCGGGACCGGACCGCGCGCGTCGGCCGGGGCATAGATGAGGAGGTCCGCCGTCGCGCTTCCCAGATCCGACCGGAAGGTGAGACGCACCTGCTTGCGCCGGACGCGGCTGGCTTCGACGACGGTGTCCTCCCGGATCTCCGCCGTCATCGCCACGCCCGTGGCGGGAGCGCGGCCGTAGATCTCCCGCTCGAAGGTGGCGAGAAGTGCCTCACGGTGCGTCCCGGTCCACTCGTCCGCCCGCGTGATGCGACTGCCGTCAGGTCGCTGCAGGGGGTCAGGCAGGGGATGGGTGACCACCCCGCCCGAGCACGCGGTCAGGCCCATCACCATCGAAGCGAGCCCCAGCCTCCCGCGTCGGCGGAGCCAGTGGATCGCGGGGCGGAGGGAGTCGGTCAGGACGGGCGAATTCATCGGGACTCGCGAGCGGAGGGGAGCGGGCGACACGGCGCGGGGCGCGGGGTGGGTGGCCTGGAACCAAGCCGGACGCCCGCATGGCCGATCGGCTGGTTCGGACCCAAGACTGCCTCCGGGGCGGCGGATGGCGCAAGCTCTTCTCCGATCTCGTTTGACACGGGAGGATCTCAACCGGTCAGGATGCGGTTCGTCGTATGCCATCCCATCCGTCATCGGCCGACGGGTTTCCTCGCCATTGCCGGCGGGATCAATCCGGAGGTTCCGTCGCGGGGGGCTGTTTTTGGGCGCGGCTTGCCGTCTGGATCGCTGCCGCGGTGGTTTGCGCTCACGCCCTGCCGGCCACCGGTCTCTCCGCGGACCCCGCTGAGATCCGGCGCGAGCGTTTCGTGGCTTCGCCGAAGGCGGGCGTGGCGGTGTTGGCCAGCGCGTACTACACGCGTCCCACCGGCCTCGACTTGATTTCCATGCACCAATGGATGTCGCGGTCCGACACGACCGACGTCGCGTACCTCCGCCTTTCCGCCGACCACGGCGCGACGTGGACGCCGGCCGAGGAAGTGCGGACCGAGGAGCGCCGCCCGAACGGCACGCTGCGGCGCATGCTGCGGGGAGGGTGCGTGGACCCCCACACCGGCATCTTCGTCCGTTTCCGGATCGAGGGTGTGCTGCCGACGGACGATCCGCTGGAGGGGCTGCGCCAGTGGGCGGTGCACTACAGTGCGTCGCGGGACGGGGGACGGACTTGGTTCGTCGATGAACAAATCATCCATCGCGGCGCGGGGTTTTCCGCGGAGCGCCCGCTGCCCGGCGTCGAGATCGGCAAGACCTGCTACATGGTGGGCGACACCGCATCGGTGCCGCTCTTTCTCGATGACGGCACGCTGCTGTTGCCGATCATCCTCACCCCCGCCGGACCAGACGGTCGCTACGTCAATCCGGGCGGCGGTTACACCTACACCGACGCGGCGGTGCTGCGGGGACGCTGGATGGCGGATCACTCGCGTCTCGAGTGGGAGATGTCGTCCCGTGTGACGGCTGATCCGGCCCGGTCCACGCGCGGCATGGATGAGCCCACGTTGGCGGAGCTGGCGGATGGGCGGTTGCTGATGGTGCTGCGCGGTTCGAATGATCGGCAGCCCGCTTTGCCGGGCTACCGTTGGGTCGCCTTCTCTCCCGACCGCGGCTGGACGTGGACGGCCCCGGTGCCCTGGACCTATGCGAATGGGGGTGGGTTCTTTTCCCCGGCCTCGTGTTCTCAACTGCTGACCCACTCGAGCGGGCGCATCTTCTGGTTGGGCAACCTCACGCCGGAGAACCCCCGCGGCAACCGGCCGCGCTACCCCTTCGTGGTCGGTGAGGTCGATCGGTCCAGCGGACTCCTCATCGAGGGTTCTGTGCGGGCGGTCGATGACCGTCGGCCCGGGGACAGTGCGGATCTGGCGCTCTCGAACTTCTCGGCCCGCGAAGACCGGGTTACCGGCGAGATCGTGCTGCACCTCACGCGGCTGTTTGCGCGCTCGCAGGACGAGCGGAGGGACTGGACCGCAGACGCGGAGATTTACCGCATCGCTGTGGTCCCTTGATCGCGGTGGGTCCGTCGGCTCGGGGAGCGGCGCAGCGGGCGCGGTTCCGCCTGCGGCGGCGAACCGTGCGTTGACAGAGCGAAGGCGGGTGCACTGCCTCGGTGCTTCCGGTCCCCAGTCCCCGACGCTACCCCACGAAGACCATGTCATCGTCCCACGAAGACCCCGTTTATCACGCGCAGCTTTCGGAGGCGGAGGAACGCTTCGAGCGCTGGCGCAAGCGCCTCGGGTGGTACCTCGCACCGGTCGTGCTGGTGGTGCTCTGGTTCATCCCTTTTCCCGGGTTGTCGGAACCGGCGCGGCACCTTTTCGCGATTGTCGGCATGGCCTTGGTCCTGTGGATGACGGAAGCCATCCCGCTGGCCGCCACCGCGCTGCTGGCTCCGTCACTCTGCGTGGTCGCGGGCCTCGGTTCGGCGCGCGAGGTGTTCAAGCCCTTCGCGGATCCGGTGATCTTTCTGTTCATCGGCAGTTTCTTCATGGGTCAGGCGATGCTGAAGCACGGGCTGAACCGCCGCTTTGCCTTCGCGCTGCTGGCGATGCCCTGGGTCAGCGCCAGCCCGATGCGTCTGTACGCGGCCTTCGCCGGCATCACCGCCCTCGTCTCGATGTGGGTCTCCAACGCCGCCACCACCGCGATGATGCTGCCCATCGCGCTCTCGATCCTCGCCGAGGTGGGGGCGCGCCAGGGCGCGGCCAACTTCCGCGCCACCCCGTACGCCGCGGGGTTGATCCTCATCACGGCGTTTGCGGCGTCGGTGGGCGGGATGGCGACACCCGTGGGTACGCCGCCCAACCTGATCGGCATTGGCGCGCTGGAGCGGCTGCTGGGCTACAAGGTCACGTTCTTCCAGTGGATGAGTCTCGGCCTGCCGGTGGCGATCGTGCTGGCGATCTTTCTGGTCTGGCGCTTCAGCCGGAAGTGCCCGTTTCCGACGCTCATGCTGTCGGATAACCGCGCCTGGCTGCAGGCGGAGGGAGCGAAGCTCGGACCTTGGACCCGCGGGCAGTTGAACGTCGTCATCCTCTTCGCCGCCGCCGTGGTTCTCTGGATGCTCCCGGGCGTGGTCTCCGCGCTCGACCCTCGCGGCGTGGCGAGCCCGGCCTATGCCTGGATCACGGCGCACCTCCCGGAGAGCATCGTGGGCCTGCTGGCCGCGTCGGTGCTGTTCTTCCTCCCGGCGGATCGGCAGCGGGAGTCGTTCACCCTCGAGTGGCGTGATGCCGCGGGCATCGATTGGGGGACCATCCTGCTCTTCGCCGGCGGCATGGCACTCGGCGAATTGATGTTCTCGACGGGCTTGGCGCACTGGATCGGCGCGGGCTTGGCGGGGGTCTTCCAGACCCATTCCGTCATTGGCCTGACGCTTCTTTTCGCGGCAGTGGGAATCATCGTGAGCGAGACCACGACCAACACCGCCTCGGCGACGATGGTGGTGCCGATCGCGATCGCGGTGTCGCAGGCGGCGGGCGTAGACCCGCTCAAGCCCGCGCTCGCGGCGTGCCTCGGGTGCTCGATGGGTTTCCTCCTGCCGGTCTCCACCGGCCCCAACGCCATGGCCTACGGCACCGGTTGCGTGCCCTTGCGCGCCATGATGCGCCACGGCATCTGGCTCGATGTCGTGGGCTGGGTCGTGATCGTGGTGACGGTGCTGCTCCTCGGGCCTTCCATGCCGGCGGCGCGCTGAGCGGCGGTGGGCGTTCGGGACCCGCGTTGACCGCCCCGGGAGGGCCGACGGCTCAGGTGGGCTGCTCATGTGTGCTTACCAGTGCGCGGGGGTTGCCGCACCGTAAGGGTGACGTCACGCTCGCGGTTCCCGTCGCCGAGGCGGCTGTCCCGATCCTCGCCGCATCCGCCCGTTGCTTCTCCTGCTCCCGACATGACCCCGCCGTCCGCCCGCAGCGAAGTCTGCCACTTCACGCGTTCGTTCATCCGTTGGCGCATCGACACCACCAAGCGGATGCCGACCACGGTCTCGCGTCCGCCGCCAACCACGCTCAACGACGTGCGGATGCCGCTCGACTGCATCGCAACGGTCTCGCGCGGCGGCCGCGAGGAGGTGTTCGGCCTTGGGGTTTCCTGCAAGACCGAGCAGGTCTTCGTCGAGCGCGATGTCTGGCACCAGCCCAATGCCGACATGCTCGCGATCTGCGGCGCCGGGCAGTTCTTCATCCTGAAGCGCTTCGACCGCTCCGAGAAGGGGGTCATGCTCAGCCCGCCCAGCCTCGGGCGGCAGCCCGAGCGCGCCGCGGTCGATCCGGTCGCCGCCTTCGAGAGTCATTCGCTGGACCTGCGGCGGCGGCCCGCCCGCCGGCTCGATGCGATCGAGGACGTCATCGCCGAGTTGCGGGGCTCCCGCGAGGTGGTCGCGCGGACGACCCACGCCATCCCGGGTGGCGAGGTCACGGTCGAGTACCCGGTCAGAACCGTGAACTACAGCGACCGGCACCGCTACTTCCAGGTCGACACGGGCCCGGTGCTGTTCTTCGGCGAACCGACCGGACCCCAAACGGTCGAGCACTTCCATCTCGCCTACGTCGCCCACCTCGGCGGCGACTGGGCCGAGTTCCTCGTCTGCCGGCCGACGCCGCTCGAGGACACCGGCGTTTCCGTGCATCACTACAGCGAAAGCCGCCGGGTCAGCGCCCGGCACTCGCTGTGGGTCGTGGAGGAGTGAGGTCTCCGCTGGAGCGGCGCGCGATCGATGGCACGCCTGATCCGGCCGATACCCCCGACTCGCCAGCACCGCAGGAGAGCGGGGGAGACTGCCCCGACTCCGGGCGTCCGACCTCAGGTCGGGTCCGCGGGCGGGGTGCCGTCTGCGGAGGGGCTCTCTCAGGAGAGGGTCAGGCTTTGTCCTTTGTTCCAGAGCGTGCGACGGTTTCGCTTTTCGGAGCGAGTAGACCTCGCCCCGTGCGATTGAAGTCGGTCTCGTTTTTGCCTTCGGTGGGGTGGATTTGGAGCGGCAATGACAAAGGACAAAGCCTTGTATCTTGAGCAACGAAGGAGGGGCTCTCTCAGGAGAGGGTCAGGCTTTGTCCTTTGTTCCAGAGCGTGCGACGGTTTCGCTTTTCGGAGCGAGTAGACCTCGCCCCGTGCGATTGAAGTCGGTCTCG